>JAPHTP010000115.1 GCA_026196875.1 Kangiellaceae bacterium | reverse complement strand
GTGCTTGCCGTTAACGACACCGCCAACTTAGAAGCACTAATACTTACTCGGCCCGATACTGCCGTGACTAGCGGAAATATCAGAGTGCAAATAGTTCATGCGGCACCCGATGCTCCTATGGTAGACGTTTATGTGACTGCTCTAGGAGTAGATCTTTCTCAATCGAGTCCGGTGATTACGGCTAGTTTTAAGGATAGCCTAGACGCAACAGAAGTCGCCGCTGGAGACTATCAAATCCGAATTACAGCGGCAGGAGACTCGAGCGCAGTTGTTTATGACTCCGGAACAGTTTCACTCAGCGATGGCGCCGACCTACTGATTGCCGCGATAGAAAATGTTGGTCCTGGCTCTCAACCAGTCAACCTATTAATAATTGATGCTAACGGCGCTACGGAATTACTAGACACCAACACGCCTACATCGGTTAGAGTAGTTCATACTTCTCCCGATGCTCCCGCAGTTGATGTTATAGCCAACGATAATTTTGGCTCACCACTAATATCAAACTTAGCTTTCCCGAACTACGCAGGCTACGTTGATCTGACCGCTGCAAGCTACAACATTAAAGTTGTGCCTACAGGTGAAACAACTCCAGTAGTTATTAATGCAGACTTAGACTTAATGGCCGGTGTTTCCTACAACGTGCTTGCAGTTGATAACTTAGCTTCCATTCAGCCATTAGTCTTAACCGCAGATAATCGTTCAATCGCTACTGAAGCCAAGCTAAGAGTTGTGCACGGCAGCCCGACTGCCGCCAACGTTGATATTTATTTAGTGGCGCCAGGCACTGACATCAGTACTGTTGAACCAACGTTGTCGAATGTGCCTTTTCTCGCTGACACTAATTTCTTATCTATAGCCGAAGGTAGCTACGATGTAGTGGTTACACCATCCGGTACTAACGATGCGGCCATTGGTCCAGCAACCATCATGGTATCCGCTGGTGGTGTTTACACAGCCATTGCTAGAGATGCGGAAGGTGGAGGCACTCCATTAGGCTTAATTCTACTTGATGACTTTGTAACGCTTAACTAAAGGAGATGGTCGCAGGTTTACACGACCTGCGACCTCATTGAATGCTTCAAAAAAGACAAATCAATCATAATTTAGTATATTGGCCTGTATCATCAAGTCATCGCAAGCCGAGGACCATGTCAACTCAGCCCAATGTCACACTAGACGCTGAACGCTGGAAGCTCCATTTAAAAGCTGTTGGAGACTCACAAGATAAAGGAGCTTACCAAGCGCTTTACCTTCACTTTGCGCCCAAAGTTAAGTCCTTTTATATCCAACAAGGTCTTGGGAATAAGTCAGAAGAACTTACTCACGAAGTTTTTCTTAAAATCTGGCAAAAGGCGAAAACCTATAATCCGTCAAAGGCCCAAGTTTCTACTTGGATTTTTACCATAGTAAGAAACTTGCGTATCGATTATTTGCGCAAAAAGAAGATTGAAGAAGTATCTGACGAAGAGCAATCTCATATAGGCGAAGATGGCAAACTTGATGAAAAAATTGAAGCTGCTAAATCAAAGTCTCGTTTACTCTCTGTATTTAAGTTGCTCAACAATGAGCAAAGGAACGTGTTGCAAAAAGTCTATTTTGAGGACAAGAGTCATCAAATTGCAGCAGAAGAACTCGAAATGACCCCCGGCACAGTCAAGTCACGAATTAGAAGCGCAATGAAAGTATTACGCTCCCACATGGGAGGTGAAGAATTATGAAGTACCATCCAGATATAGAATTGTTATTAAAATACTCCACCGGCCAACTAGCACCTGCTTTGTCAGTTGCTATCGGCATTCATCAACATCAATGTGAAACCTGCCGAAATAGGATTAATGATATTGAGTTAATCGGCGGTGAGACATTAGAAAATTTGCCAAGCGTAGAAGCATCAAATCAAACGAAGGAGCTCAATGAACAAGATGCATTAGCACTGTTAATGTCTCAAGTGGACGCCACCCAGCAAGATGAGGAGTCAAGTTCTTATGAGGAATGCGCCGTTGCGAGTGCTGACTTAGACTTACTTGAGAGATTAGGCAATCGTGAATTTGACACCTTTACCTGGAAAAAAGTCACTCCCAGTATTTCAAAAGCGGAAATAACTCTAGCTGAAGATGACTTTAAAGTTGAATTACTAAAGTTCGCGGCAAATGCAAAAATACCTCAACACACTCATGAAGGACAGGAATTTACGGTGGTGCTCGAAGGTGACTTTAGTGATAGTTTAGGCCAATACAAATCAGGTGAGTTTATCGTTCAAGATAAAACAGTTGAACATCAGCCAGTTGCAGGCTCACAGGGATGTGTGTGTCTGGCGATTACTACGGCACCGTTAAAGTTCACGGGAACTTTTGGGCCGGTACTTAATTGGTTTACGAGGTGAAGTCGTTAATACAATTTTAGTGTCTAATTTTAACTTCTGAACTGAAAGGATTTCTTGCCGGCCTTGTATACAAAAACTTAGTCTAACTTTTCATTCACTTCCATACCTTGCTAAAAAAAGCTGAATAAACTCGGCCTTAAATTCTTCGCCTTTTTCTCTTTCCACAGGACCTCTAATAATCGGAGGCCAAAAGAAAGTCCCAGCAAACAAAGACCAAAAAGACTCCGCAGCTAATTCAGGATTATCAACCTTTAATCGACCATCAAGAGTTGCTTCTTTTAACCATTTCACCAATCCATCTTCTTGAGAATCGGAAAATAAAACTGCTCTCTCTGCCATTTGCGGATGAGTAATAAAGGCACATAAAGTAACGCGCATTAATCCTAACTGTCTCGAGTCTTCTGTTAATGTCATCTTAGTGTCGGCAAAATCACTCAATTGCTCTTCGATTGATTTACCTGGGTCATATTCGATGTTTTTGCTTTCGAAGGCCCCTCTGAGAAATCTGTTAAATGCTTCTTCAATTAATAATTCTTTGTTGGAAAAATGATTGTATACGGTCCGTTTTGACGAATTAGCCCTTTCTGCGATCAGATCCATACTGGTTTTTTCGAAACCAAACTCAATAAATGCATCAATAGCCGCATCTAATATGGATTCTCTCTTTGCGCTCGTGTCTCTTTTTTTTCTAACCATTTCAGTACCTTATATTCAGGCGAAAATTAAATTACACTCACAAGTGTAATTTAACTTGATCTCTTACAGCAGTTATCTTACACTAACCAGTGTAATTTAAAGTATCTATTAGCTCAAGCGTTTTAATTGGGAGGTTAAAGTGGAAGGTAATGTGAACAATGACAAGAAAGTGGCAATTGTCACCGGAGCTAACGGCGGTGTTGGCTATGAAGTAACCCAGGGGCTATTAAAAAATGGCTTTCATGTTGTAATGGCTTGTCGAAATTTAGAAAAAACAAACCAAGCAAAAGAACAGATTCTTGCCGAGCTTCCCTCATCTAAACTCGAAGTTATGGCGATCGATTTGTCGGACTTTGAGTCTGTAAAAGCGTTTGCCGGAGAATTTAAGTCAAAGTTCGATCGCTTAGACATTCTTGTCAATAATGCGGGAGTACTGTTTAACACTCCCAAAAGAAATAGCGCTGACATTGAAATGCAGTTTGCTACCAATCATCTCGGGCACTTCTTACTAACTTCGCTATTGATTAAGCTTATGCCAGATTCAGAAAATTCTCGCGTAGTATCGTTAAGCAGTTTAGCTCACAAGAAATCTGAAATATATTTTGATGATTTAAATTGTGAGTTACAAACAAAGTGGGATGCCCCCTACTCGCAGTCAAAGCTGGCTTGCCTGATGTTCGCAGACGAGTTACAAAGAAAACTGCAGCACGCAGGTAAGAAAATCATTTCAATTTCTGCCCATCCGGGCGGCACCGACTCAGGGTTGTTTGAACACATGTCGCCAATATTGATGAACATTCTCAGATACACCTTCGTACCAATTTTCCTTCATTCAACCGAAAATGCCGCAAAACCGATCCTAAAGGCGGCTTTGGATAGAAACGTAAATGGAGGTGAATATTTCGGACCGACAGGTCTTTTAGAAATGAAGGGGACTCCAGGGATAGCCAAAAGATCAAAATATTCTCAAAGAGAAGATGTAGCAGCAAAATTATGGGATATTTCTGAAGAATTAACCGGTTCAGCGTTCGAGGTAGGATCATTATGATAGGTAAAATATCTCAATACTATTCTTACCTTTTGGTATTAGGTTCTATAGGAATGACCAGTTGGGGGCTGGCTGGATTTACCGAATATTTATTTGGAACAACGGTTATAATTCCTTTGCAAAATCCAAATTTTCCGCCGGGAACCCAATTTATTCATTGGCTACTGATCAGCCTTTCGGGGATAGTATTCCTTTTTGGCTATTTTAAAAGATGGAAATATACACCGAACGCAAAGCTGGTAATTAATGCCAGCCTTGCGACTATGTGCTTCATCCAAACCTTCGACTTTATGACAAGAGAAGACCGCTATATCAGTTATGCCTTAGAAGTCACAAACTATATTATCGTTTCTATTTATCTTTTCAAATCAAAATTAATGCAAGAAAGATTTAGAAGAGTCTAGAGTGTTCTTTGCTACAAAAGACACTTAGCTTAGAAAGCTCTCGCCTTAGCTAACTTGAATTTTTCAATCGAGAGCTTTCGGCTTTCTTTAAGGTCGACATTACATATCGAATAATTATCCAACTCTTGCTTGTCAAATGCATGAATTTGTTTGTCACTGTAATGCGATAGGCTGGGTAACCACTGTTTAATAAACTTTGCATTCGGGTCGAACTTGGCTTGCTGAGACTGTGGATTAAACACCCTAAAGTAAGGCGCTGCATCTGTTCCGACTGATGAACACCACTGCCACCCTCCTATATTGCTGGCAAAATCATAATCGAATAAATGTTTGGCAAAGAACTCATGACCTAACCTCCAATCAGCCCACAAGTTTTTAGTGAAATAACTTGCAACTACCATTCTTAGCCGATTATGCATCCACCCAGTATCTACCAACTGCCTAATCGCAGCGTCAATAATCGGGATCCCCGTTTCGCCTCGGTAAAATTTATCTAGTTCTTCACCGGATTGATTCCACTGAATTTTTTCATCTACATGATTAAATGCCTTATACTTGCAAATATCAGGGAAGTGCCAAATTACCGAACGATAAAAGTCTCGCCATACCAACTCGGTCAACCATTTACTCGCTAGCTCGTTCGCACTCTCTTCGGCAGTTAAATAACATTCACCGGCAGAAATTGAACCGATGGCCAAAGCTGTTGATACTCCAGAAGTAGAATTCAAAAAGGGGAAGTCTCTAGTATCTTGGTAACTTTTCAGTCGCATCTCACAAAAATTTTCTAAGCGACGTTTGGCTTGATGACAATTAACTTCAGGCATCTCTCGAGCAGTCGGTTGCACTAGCGGCAATTTGTCGATCACCTCTAATTTTTCATCAAACTTGAAACTTTCAATTTCAGCAATACCCTTCGTGAAGTTACCCCGACAGAGCTTACCGGGTTGAGGGTAAATAAACATCGGTTTGTCCCGTAACCGAAATTTCACCGCCTTTGAAAAAGGTGTAAATACTTTGTACCCTTCACCACTATTATTAACAATTTCCCACGGAGGTAAAATCGAATCAGTTGCGAATCGATGCACTTTAACTCTGTGCTTTACATTTTCAACAACTCTTCGGTCTCTTATCCGCTCATCCAGTGGATATTCCATATTAAAAAACAGTTCTCTACACTCGAGTTTTTTTAGCACAGAATCTAGAGTGCGAGGCGTTTGTGCAAAGTCAGCTTTAACAATCAACAGTGGAATATTAAGTTTTTTAAGTTCCTTTCTAAACTCAATTGCTTGTTTGAGAATTAGTGACTGCTGATTATCGCCAACTTGATGAGTACTCCACTGTTTGATCGATAAGCAATAAAGGGCGAGAACCTGAGCATCTTTATTCTTGCACGCATAATAAAGGGCTGGATTGTTTGAAAGTCTAAAATCTCTTCTCAACCAAACTACATTCATTTAAACGACTCGTAACTTTATTTTGTATCGTCAAAGCATCTTGACTCTAATACCCAATTGCTTTGGATAAGGGTTAAGAAAAGATTGACCGGCAATATAAGAATTAGGGTGATGACCGAAGTGGTGTTTTAATAACCTCAGAGGGCTCAAAATCGGTTCCACCCCGTTATTATAATCCATGATACACTGTCTTAATTCAGCCTTATCTGCTTGACTTATTCGCTTTTTAAGAAAGCCCTGCAAGTGCATCAGTACATTAGTTGTATTTCTTCGTGTCGAGACGTTACTCAAACCTCCCATCAATTTAGAAAAGTATAGATCAGCAACATTTTCTACTGTCTTTTTATTTGCGCTAGCCACCAAGGCTCCAACTTCTCGATATGTTTTTTGACAATGCGATAACAATGTAAACTTATGCCTCGCATGAAATTTAAATAGCGCATCTAACGTTAATTCGGTTCGCAAGCTCTTCCACTCATCGTAAATATAAACTCTCTTAATAAAGCTATCTCGAATTTGAGGATCATTGAGTCTGCCATCATCTTCAATTGGCAGATTTGGAAAGAGCTGATTCACTCTGGCTGCAAAAATGCCAACTCCAACACTTTGTGAGTGGCCTTTGTCATTATATACCTTGACCCGTTGAGTACCACAACTAGGAGACGCCTTGCAAAATATGAATCCACTCGACTCTTCTAACTTAGATTGATTGGTATCGGCAAAGTTCTTTAACTGGAGGGCAAGGTCTTCTCCCGAACCATCGCTGAATTCAGCCCTGGGTTGGTCAACATCTCCTACTAGACGGATAGTTTTCCTTGGAATAGGTAACCCGATGCCCACTTCTGGGCAAAATGAAACGAATTCGAATAATTGAGAAAGCTCTTGATTACAAAACTTATTGTTTCGATGACCACCATCATAACGGACTTTTGCGCCGGTCAAACATTGACTGATACCTACCTTTATCATCAAACTCTCCTATTATTAACTCGCTACTTTTCAAACTGGTTTACGGCTTTGCTCGCTTGATTTTGCTGTTCTGAAATCTGGGCATTTAAGACATATTTATCCTGTGGCACAAAGACTAAATCCGACACCTTAAATCCACCCTCACGGGCGATTTTTAAAAACCGATCAATTAGCGACTGCTCAACAATTGGGTTCCTTGCAAGCAACCACAAATAGTCTTTCGAGTCACTAGTGACAAAAGCATATTCATAATGCGTCCCCACCTCGAAAACGACATAGTCAGCGTAGAACGGCCAAAAAAAAGTAACTTCCAGATGAGCCTTGTTGTCAGTTTCTGCAAATTCCGCATAACCTTCAGCTTCGTCCCACTCTCTATCGTCAATTTCAAAGCCTTTATTAACTACCTTGACTAGACCATCTTTTCTTAAACTGTAAGTCGCCGTCACATTGGTCAAGCCTTCTTCGAAGCTATTTTCAATTCTGGCAATTTCGTACCATGTACCTAAGTACTTATTTAAATTGAAGTTTTCGATAGGTTTTGCGGGTAATTGAGACGAGTTAAAAGCGTCTGTCGGCAATGGCTTAAACAACAAGCATAAAGTTACAATGAAGAATGTACGGTTCATAAGTCTGTCGGTAGATCTCGTTAGCTTATCTATCTTTAACTTACGAAAAGAACTGACTTATGGATCAGTCAATTTTATTTACTCCAAACAAGCTTAAGATCTTGATTATTAAATGAAATAAGCTCAGGGTAAATTTCGCGGGCAGAAGAAACCCCTTGCAGATGCGAGCTTAGAAAGTAAGTTCGCCCGCTATGAAAGGTTACTGCGTGGGGTAACCACGGCCCTTTTTGATCATATTGCTTAATTGTTTTTCTTTGTCCCTTTTGATCAATCATCTCTAAGCGGCGATTTCCCCAATAGGCTAAATAAAGATTTCCGTCCAGATAGTCTGCATCCATAATTCGGTTCCCCATTAATGGCTTTGGCCCTTCAAGCGGTTGAACTAAATCTTGCCATCGCCTGATTTCTTTCCCTTTTTGATTTGCAATAACAATATCTTTCTCTTGAATAATCAAAATATGGCCATCCGAGAGGAGTCGTATCCGTCGTATTTTTTGCTTTTTACTTGAGGTACCGCTTGAATAGAGCTGCCAACTAGACTTAGTCCCATCATTATTCCTGGTGTAGAGCCGATGACGAGAAGCAAATAAAAACTCGCCCGAATCCAAGACTGCAAACCCACTCTCGCCAAATCGGTGATGGTCTTCATACCATGGTATTATAATATTTAGTTGATTGTTCTTTGCTAATTTATAAAGCTGTCCCATGTGTACATCTTTTGAGTGATTGTAGTAACGTTCTATTAAGTACAAATCGTCATCAGTCGATTTACTCAACATCCAATCACTTCCAGAATGCATCGACCTTCGCCATTCTGATACGCTTCCTTTAGTGTCCATTTGCATTATACAGGCTTGGTGACTT
Organism: Kangiellaceae bacterium; assembly: GCA_026196875.1. Taxonomy (GTDB): domain Bacteria; phylum Pseudomonadota; class Gammaproteobacteria; order Enterobacterales; family Kangiellaceae; genus Aliikangiella. The sequence continues at coordinate 83,718 of JAPHTP010000115.1, read as the reverse complement.
GAACTTTTAATTGGACAAACATAAACCCAGAGCAACTTATCCTTATAGCTCAACATGTCGCCCAAAGGATGGGCAATGATATTATCTAGAGGTAAAAGAACTAGAAAAAACAGGAAGGCATTTTTGATAGACGTACTGATATCCATAGCGCACTTTGCTCTATTCTGTTAAGACTAAGGTAAAAATAGAACCATTCTGACCGCAATACAATCATCTTTAGATTTCTTTACAAAACCCCAGCATAACTATACGGTGTAGTAAAAATCTAAATCGTAACCACTAATTCTTTAGACTTTAACAAATATTGAATCAACTGTTCTGGGTCCATCGTATAAGGACAAAACTTCTCGTCGTCAGTAAAACTTAAATTAAGCTCTTTCATGTCCCTCGAAAGAAAAACATAACCCATTTCCCAGTTTTCAAACATGCGAGAATCTTCAGGATTGCTATCCATCACCTTAATGTTTGAGTGCCGATTATCTTTTCTTATGTTCTCGAAGATTTTTCGAACGTGTTGTTCTTCACCTTCTAAGTACTGCAAGAAATATAAGTGGTTAAAACAAAGCAGACCGGTAACTCCAAGTTGGCGATTATTAGCTTTGCATTTCTCTAGTAAGCTTTCAATGTCTGGTGCTTGAAAGGCATCACTTACAGTACTGACATAAATAATTCGGAACAAAGACATAGCGTATCTTAATTAGTGAATCCTCAACTAATTATAGTCACAATATTCGAGCTTTAAACAAAATTTAAAGAACCAGTTCAAGGCCGCACTGAATCATAAATAGCTCTGCAAAATATCATCTACTTCAAACGATTTAAACGTATTAAGCTAGTTGCCGACTTTAAACTCGAGAGACTGTTTAACTGCGAGCCACTCACTATTAAGAATAGAAAATATAACTGTATCTCTTGGTATCCCATCAATAATTCGATGGTTGCGAATTACTCCGTCCTGCTTAGCCCCTAGTCGAGCAATAGCATTACGAGACTGAATGTTATGCCAATGCGTTTGAAAGACTACCACACATGCTCCTAAAGTCTCGAAAGCATAAGTTAATAAAAGTAACTTGGTTTCGCTGTTAATTGATGATCGTTGTGCACTCTTCGAGTACCAGGTATAACCAATCTCAACTCTCTTATTTTGAGGTTCTGCGTGACAAAAACGTGTACAACCAATCACTTTTGCATCTGACTTTCTTATTACAACAAATGGCAATGATTGATTGTTCTCACGTTGTTCCAAAGCGGTATCAACATATTGTTTAATACTATCTTTCGAAGGAACTGAGGTATACCAAAGCTTCCATAATTCGCCATCGTTTGCCGCGTCGACTAATTCTTGGGAATGCCCTTTATTTAAAGGAACGAGTTTTACAAACTCTCCTTCTAATTCGACATCTTCAAACCAAACTGACATTGCAATTTCCTAATCCTCAAAAATAACAATGGGTGCATTTCAGCACCCATTAGCCGGTAGGTCAATGATAAAAAGCTAGTTAGTACATTTAGCTGGGCCGATATCCTGCCAGTCCGAGCTTACGCCTGGTTCCAGATTGGTCCACCACTTAGCTTTCCAGCGTCTGTTTTTATGGTCAACTTCTTCTCCACCGTTGAAAGAAGTTCCCTCGTGCCAAGCTAATTCAACATTACTCAACAATTTCCACGCATCGTTTGCTTGGCTTGGCTCAGAACTCTGATTCCACCAATTAGCCTTCCAGACTAATTGTTGATGGGACACTGTAGTATTCGCTTGATAAGTCTGAGAAGCCTGCCAAGCAGGATGATTTACAGCATCAGGATCTGTTTTAGCACACCCGGGACCTGCCACCACGATAGTCAATTCAGTCGAGGCGGAAACAGTATTCACGCCATCCGATACATCCACTGAAATTGAATAGCTGCTGGTCTGGCTCGGAGTAAAAGCCGCAACCGACACGGTTGCTTGATCTTTATTAGTCGCGTCCAATGGAGCCGGAACATTCCAAATGTAGGTAAGTGGTTGCGACTCTGGATCATTTGCGCTGACGCTGATATTAATTGGGACACCGGCGTTAGTTTGATGTTGTGACGCCAAGTTAACGGTCGGAGGTTGGTTAGAAACAGGTTTTTTAATATCCAAAGTAAAACTGTGCGAAGCATTTTTAAGCCACACTTTATTGGATAGGGCATTGGAAGGGTCGTAGGTAATACTCCCATCCGTAGCTGAGCGTGTTCCAATTTGCACCAGGTTCATGTAGGTTGAGTTCACTTTTGAAGCGATTGCTTCCGCCCACACGCCTTGCACCTGATTTGAAGAATCGATAAGCAACTTTTCAAAAATTAATTCACTGCCACCTTGATCAAAAACTCGGAACCAGATTTCGTCGTTAACCTGAGCTTCATCGCCTTGTGAAACGAAGTAACCTTTGTCGAACCATTCGGACGGAATTCCATCTGAATTAATTGTAATATCGCTACAATTGTAAAAACCTTCGCCTGCTACGTCACGCCTCTGCCAACGTGTGTACAGAATCGCATCCCCCTCTCTGCCTTCGGGGACTTTGACTTTCATTTGGTACATATTTCTACCATTAACCTGGGTGATTGGGATATCACCTTTTTGATCGATTAATTCTAAATCAGCCCAAGAGAGTACTTGAGTAGCAGAGTTAAAACCCGGCTTAGTCAAATAAAATTCCCAATAGCTCGGATTATGAGGCGTCGACCCGAAAAACAGGAAGTCGAACTCGCCATTAGCATCCAGGTTAATAATTGATTTTTGCCAATCGCTGGAAGGTAAATCCATCCCCCGCTTGGCATTATCACCCGCGGCGCATAAACGGCCGTCGCTAACAACAGCTTTCACCGCTTCAATATTTTCGTAATCGGTAACGTTGGCTGCAAACTCGATATTCTGAACAAACTGGAAAGTACCTGATTCAAGAAAAGCAGCGCGGCAGGCAGCATTCGGAATAGCCGAGCCATCGTCAGGCCACCAATATCCCCCGTCATCAACACATTTTTGTTGTCGAGTTTTAGGTTGCTCAGAATATCCGTGAGAAAAAGCTTGAGAGGAAAAAATGATTGCTAGTATAAATGAAGAAAACGAAACCACGTTTCGAATAAGATAGTGCATGATGCCTCCTTACCAAATAAGGGGTAATACGACCTAAACTCAATAGACTTTTAGCTATAACTAACTGAAGTCGAATTTAATTTACCCGATAAGTTATTATTAAATTGGATAAGGAATAGGATCTGTTGCCAAAACGCTCATTTTGCTTATCAACTGTTATTATGAGCCGGGCATTCAGAAACTAAAGGCGTGCTTTTATAAAGTTATTATGATTATGATCTTGCAAGATTACTCTTTCGTATTAAAAATTAAATATATCACCTAGTTATATAGCCCTTAATTCTACCAATTCGACAGATTTATTTGCGATAAAATCTCAATCCAAAATATTTATTCACCTGTGTGAATAAAAACGTATTGAATCCACTTGTACATTTATTCGGTCACCTTTAGGACATCAACCTGTCATACAACCGCCATATAAACTCAATAAGTTATTTTCTCCGATCACCCCAATACAACTTAAGGAGGAATAATGAAATTAATTAAATCATTAGGTGCTATTTTTTCAATATCTTCAATAGCCTTTAGCTTTTCAACTTCTGCGTATGAACCAAACATGGAAGCAAAGCATTTTAAGCACGGTAAGAAAACTCAGAAAGTACAATTAGGACCTCGTCCCTATTATTTAGTTGATGATATGGATCTAGGTTATCTAAAGAACGAACTAAAACACTGCAGTGCTCGCAAAAAGAGATTTAAGAAAACTGACTTTTCAATTGGGCATCGCGGTGCTCCAATGCAATTCCCCGAACACACCAAAGAGTCATACGTAGCAGCAGCCAGAATGGGCGCGGGCATACTAGAGTGTGATGTAACCTTCACCGGAGATAAGCAACTCGTTTGCCGTCATTCTCAATGCGACTTACACACCACTACAAATATTTTGGATACTCCGTTAGCTGCGAAATGTTCAGAGCCTTTCTCTCCTGCAACATTTGACGCTGACGGCAATATGATATCTGCCGCTGCCGCTAGATGCTGTACTAGCGATATTACTCTTGAAGAATTTAAGAGTTTAAAAGGTAAAATGGATGCCTATAATCCACGGGCGAAAAGTATTGAAGAATACATGGACGCTACAGCGTCTTGGAGAACCGACCTTTATAGTCAGGGTGGAACTTTACTAAGCCACGCAGAAAGTATCGAATTGTTCAAGTCACTCAAGGTAAAAATGACTCCCGAATTAAAATCTCCCAGTGTTGAAATGCCATTCCAGGGAACTTACACGCAAGAGGATTATGCACAGCAAATGATTAACGAATATAAACAAGCCCGCGTAAAACCCAAAAACGTTTATGCCCAGTCATTCAATCTCGATGATGTTAAATACTGGATAGACAACGAACCTCGTTTCGGCAAACAAGCAGTATACCTAGATGATAGATATAACGACCAGAGTTTTGATTTTCGTGATCCTTCTACTTATTCGCCCAGCATGGAAAAGTTAGCCGCTGATGGAATACAGATAGTAGCTCCGCCAATGTGGATGCTTATCGATTTAGATCATGATAATGAAATTGTACCATCGGCATATGCGCGTTCAGCCCAAAATGCAGGCTTAGAAATAATTACTTGGACGCTCGAACGATCCGGACTACTTCAAAATGGTGGTGGATGGTATTACCAGTCGGTTACCCCGGTAATCAATAACGATGGAGATATGCTCAAAGTATTGGATGTATTAGCTGAAGACGTTGGTGTACTTGGCGTCTTTACCGATTGGCCCGCTACAGTCAGCTTTTACGCAAACTGTAAGGGTATCAAGTAACTCTCTGAAACCACTAGCATGAAAATGACAGCTGGAGGGAGAAAAAACCGCTAGCTGTCTTAGAACACTTGAATTTGAGCTTTTCTCGAATCAGGGAATTTGTCTGCTTGTACAATTGATCAATTTAGTTAATACTAAAATTGAGATATTAGTGATAGCAAAATTCCCGTTGTACAGATTCAAGATAAAATTCTAATGATTCAAGATAAAGTCACTCAGATTGTATCCAGTTTATCCTCTTCAAGAGGAGAAAAATTATTTGCTAGTCTTGTTCCAACATTGGCAGAAACAATTGAAGCAGAACATCTTTTTATTGCGACTGTAGACAGCGAATATACGACTGCGACAAGTGTCATTTATGTCAATCAAGGAAATATACTTGATAATTTTAGTTACGAGTTAAAAAACACACCTTGTGCCGATGTAAGCAAAAACAATATCTGTTTGTTCAACGGAAATGTTCAGTTGCAATATCCTGAAGACTATCTTCTTATTGCTATGGAAGTGAATAGTTATGTTGGGGCTCCTCTTGTTGATAGTGATGGCATTGTCCACGGAATTATCGTTGCCCTGTATAATGGGAAAATAGATAATAGTGACGAAGTTAGCTCCCTGTTCAAAATATTTTCGGGATTAATTTCGGGTGAGCTCGAAAGAACACGTAACAAAATCCAGCTTAATCTAAATGAATCAATTATTAACGCAATCGATGAAAGCGTGATTGTGACCAATGCGCACAAGCAGATTATTTATGCCAATCCAGCTTTCCTAAAGTGTAGCGGCTACACAATAGATGAAGTGATGGGTAAAGATCCCGGAAACTTACTACGCTCGGGAAAGCATGACAAAAACTATTATGGCAGTATGTGGAAGTCGATCAGCGAAACCGGTAGTTGGTCTGGAGAAATCACCAATCACAGAAAAAATGGAGAAGAATTTTCACAGTGGCTGAAAATAAAGAAAGTAACGGATATCGGAGGAAGCAAAATCAATTACATCGGAATATATCTAGACAAAGAAGAACTCAAAAATATTGCCGAACAAAATTAACAGTCCTAAAAAAGCCCCACTAAAGCGAGGCTTTTATCTAAATTTAGATTTTCTTATTTTTTGCCCTATCCTTTTGACGCTATCCAAGAATTAACTTTTTGCTCAAGGACATTCATCGGTACAGCACCGCCTAACAACACTAAATCGTGAAATTCAGCTAGATCAAATTTATCTCCTAATTTGCTTTTCGCAGAATCTCTCAAATCAAGGATTTTGATCATGCCCAATTTATATCCTAGCGCTTGGCCTGGCCAAGCCATGTATCGTTCAATTTCTGCAACCACATCTGATTCTGCAGAACCGGTTTTGGCTGCCATATACTCAATTGCTTGTTCTCGCGTCCAGCGCTTATAGTGTAGCCCAGTATCAACAACTAGACGAACCGCGCGGAATAACTCTGCTTGTAAGCGCCCAAGATCACTAAACGGATCGTTTTCATACATTCCTAATTCAGCTGCAACTAGTTCTGAGTACAAAGCCCATCCTTCGATGTACGCGTTGTAAGGCGCAATTCTTCGTAAGAATGGAAGGTCATCTTGCGCAAGATTTAACGCCACTTGCCAGTGGTGTCCTGGGTTAGCCTCATGATAGGTTAGAGTTTTCAATGAAAACTTAGGATTAGCTTTCATATCTCTAAGATTGATCCAGTAAACCCCAGGTTTACTGCCATCTAAAGAAGGAGAAGTATACTGACCACCGGCAGCGCCGTCCTGGATCTCCACTGGGAACGCACGGACCTCAACATCATAAGGCGGCTTAGTCTTAAATAAAGGCGCCATTTTGTCATTGATTTCCGCAATGTAACCATTGAGGTCATTTAGTAGTTGTTTACGACCCTCGTCCGAATCAGGATACAAAAAGCGAGGCTCCTCGCTTAACTTTATCATTCGCTCGCCAACAGTTCCTTCTTTATAACCTTGCGCTTTAAGTATGGAATCCATCTGCTTAGAAATTCGTGCGACTTCTTCAATCCCAATTTGGTGAATTTGCTCGGCACTTTTTTTACTATCACCCAATTGTAAAATTGCGTCTTGGTAATACTCTTCTCCATTCGGTTGCGCCCAGATACCCGAATCAGTCGGCGCTTTATCCATTAAAGACTTTGTTCTTTCTAACATCGCTTGATACGACGGATAGATAACTTCAGAAACAGTTCTAACTGCATCTTCAACCAGTTGCTTTTTTGCGTCAGTACTAATTGACTCAACATTAGCTAATTTGTCCCTAAGCGCAGTAACTAGCATATGCTCTTCAGGTTTGGCTTTGATAAAACCTTCTAGAAAATTAGTTGCGCCTTTTAAAACGACCTTAGGCGCTATCCAACCTTGTGCAACATCGGCTTCCAACTTTTGGGTAATACTTGCTACCATTTGATCAAACTTGGCCAAACGCTCAATATAGTCTTTCGCTTCTTTCTCGTTGGTCACTCGATGATCATTTTGCAAGTATCGCGGAACATCGATAAGCGGACCATTTATTTGATTAACTACAAACGGAGACAATCCCATCCATACATCAATATAGCCGATATTAAACTTAGGGTGTCCGGCAAAATAACGAACCAGACTTGCCATAACTTTTTGATTTTCTTTTTCTACTGACGATGCTTGCTCAGCATCAAACTCTGCAATCTTCTTGGACAAAGCCAAGAGTTCCTTACGCATTTCTAACTCTGTACCAGCATCATAAAGTTCAATTTTTGTCGAGTAATCTCCGCCTGCATCTTTGGCATCCAATCCGTAGGCCGTCGCGGAAAGCGCTCGTGCCTTGAACAAGGCAATACTGGCTTGCTGGTATAACGAATCCAGAGAAGAGACATTAACAGCCGAATCAACTTTCGATGATTCTTGCATAATCGGCAAAGACTGCGCGTTACTTGCTTCCTCGGAAGATCGACTTGCTTCTTTGTCTCCTCCGCAACTTGCTATCAATAGCGCTCCCGCCACAACAGCTGTCATGAGTTTTAAGGAGAATAAGTTGCTTGAATTATTAATAGCATTTGTTTGAGTTGTTTTGTTTAAGTCTTTATTCATATATTAATCCCGAAAGTAAAACTTGCTGATCTGAAGCCCGAGTTGAAAATTAACTTTAGGGTTCCAAATACTCAAAATTCATTTAAAAACGCAGGCAGTTTGACATAAGGGAAAACTTATTTCGAGTACAAAACGTACCTTAAAACTAAATAAATATAAAAGCTATCTTGAAAAGCGCGTAATCAGTTGATTTAATGGCCTGAAAACTTGAAATACTCAATTGAAACCCGAGGCTATGGTTAATTACTGAGCGAAGCTCTATAGTTAATAGCCTACTCCAACATATGAGGAGATTTTTAATGGCACTGACTCCTTCCAATATGATGCCGCTAGGCACAATTGCTCCTGACTTCAACTTGATTGATGTGGTATCAAACGAAATGAAATCGCTAAGTCAGTTAAAAGGCTCAAAAGGTACATTGGTTATGTTCATTTGCAATCATTGCCCCTATGTAATTCATATTGAACAGGCATTGAAGCGTATGGGAGACCAATACCATGAATCAGAAATCGGTATAATTGCCATTAGTGCCAATAGCCCTATAAGTCACCCTCAAGACAGTCCTGAAGAAATGGCTAAAAAATCCAAAAACCTGGGCTTTACCTTTCCATATCTTTTCGACGAGACACAACAAATAGCTAAAGCCTACCAAGCTGCGTGTACGCCGGACTTTTTCTTATTCGACAAAAATCTTGCCTGTGCTTATCGCGGACAATTTGACGATTCAAGACCAGGTAATAACCTTCCAGTAACAGGAACCGACCTTATTGATGCAATCGAAAACTTAGTTCACGACCGCCCCATAAACACCAACCAAAAAGCAAGTATTGGTTGTAATATTAAATGGGCCGGTTAAGTATATTCGAATTAAAAATTAAACAAAATCACGGATTCTGTTGCAGCTTAATTTTTTTCTGTGCGACTTCCATCATAATTAATACTTCACATGGTGAGTATTGCTCGAGTAAAGAGATTGAACGATAACTACTCCATTCTGCAACCGGATCAAACTTTTCCTTTTTCCGATAGTTTAATTCTTTAAGACCAACTAAACACTCTCCTTGCATCTTAGCATTTTCGACTAATGTCTTTGAAAGCTTTGAAGTGGGATGTGCCTTAGCAACTTTATTATAAGAATGCTCTTTAGCAGTCGCCATGTTAGAAGCAAATAACAGTGCTAAGCCAATAACTGAATAGAAAATTTTCATTATTATCTCCTTTTAATAACCATAGAACCAAGTCGGATACTCCATTCTAATGATTTGGTTAATCATTAGAAGAAGTAAAACGTAAGAAAAGATGTGAATGACTTAATCAAATAGAAAAAAGCCGGCTATTTTAACCGGCTAAAAAAAGTTTAGGATCATATTTAAGCTATTGATAACTGATGAGCCGTTCCAATCGTTCTAGGTCGTTAAGCACCCGCCACTGACCACCGCCTTTTTCGACTCGGTCTTGCCATGCCAGCAAACGTTTCTTGTAGTCGCGAGGATCAACGTTATCGCTACGTAATTTTGTAACATTTAGAGCAACCACGTTAATTCCTTGAACATCGATAGGGAAATCTCTTACGTGCCCCTTTTGTAAATCTTCTTCTAAATCTGAAAATATCAAAACGTATTTATCTCCAGCCTGAGTTTCATTTACAAAATCGGAAGCTTGTACTACCCCTCCGGTAATATCAGTATTACGGCTACCGTATTTGACGTTGGCTACAAAAGTATCGATTTGCTGCTTAAATAATCGCTTTTGATCATTCGCTGTACTCGGCCTTAAATCGAAAGTGGCTTTAGCGACAATATCTTTTTCACTAAAGCTTCCACTATCAATTCTTGCAACTGCAATTGAATCTCCGCTGTCTAAAGTAGCCAATAAGTAATTAATAATTACCTGAGCCTTCTGCAATTCTTCTGTGTAAGTTCCAGAAGTGTCTAATAACAAATAAACCGCTCGATTATCTGGCTTACTCCCACTGCATCCAGCGATAAGCAAAATACCTACTGTAAAACTGATTCTCACTATGTATTTAACTAACTGTTTCATTTTCATCACCTCACTCTAATTTTTCGCCTTAACTTAGTTAATCTTCTCAAGTGAAGTGTCTTTGATATCTGACTCAGATCCAGACTTACGCTTCTGCCAATTCTTAACTAATTGTTCAATACTTAATGGCAACATAATGAATATATCAAAAAGATAAATCATCATTTTACTTAGGTGCTTAAAGAATCCACCAACCATTCTCAACAACACGCGAACGGCTCTAATTGAACCGATAGCAATAAGTCCAATTACAACTCTTAAAGAATGGATAAAGCTCTCTAATGGAATAGCGATAAAAGCCAACGCAAAAGGTAATATGAAGCCCATAATCATTTGACCTATTGAAGGTATCCAACGAAATTGTGCTTCAACAACGCCTCCTGCGGCACCAGTGTTAACTAGAGACTGTTGTAATGCTTCTCTATCCAATGCTAATAAATCTCGCATGTAAGCTAATGATGCTTCTATCGTTGCCAAGATAGTTAGAATAACGAAAGTTACAATCATCATTCGACGACGCATTCTGTCGTCCATAGTTCCAATAATTGGAAATAGATTAGTTATTCTCAGAGACTCAAATAAAAACAATCCCATTGCAATCTCGATTAATATGATTACTAGTGCAGCAATGTCAGAAGTTTTCATTTCTCCAATGTAACTCGAACCTCCGACCATTTCTGACATGGGCATGGCGATCAATTGAAAATTAATTAATCCGCCTAACGCCGCAATTACCAGAACGAGTCCAGAGATGAAAAACTGCGTTAACGCTGAAGATCCTAATGCACTTACCGCCGAATCCTTTTTGTGTAGGATGTCGGCATAATCGGCGATCTGTTGGTCAATATTCTTCGAGCACTGATCAAGAGCGTTAATTTTCTCGTTAACCAGGGTGAGTTTATTGTCGATATTACGCCAACTAGGTTGCATACCAGCAAGTAATCGATGGCTTTCTGAAGAAGATTTTTTGTAGGCCTTCAAAATTTGGGAATGAGACTCATCAACCGCCTTCTTAATATTCGACAAGATCTTCACTACTGTGGGATCACCATTGCTCGGCAAACTAGCGATAGTTTCTACCACCTCTCCCCACGCAGGTGGCAAGGGCGCCACTTGGGTAGACTTCTGGTAGTCGACTTCTATTTTTTCTATCGACTCAGATATTTGACGGTGCAAAGCCGGATACTTGGAAAGGTCTCGCTTCACAATATTATTAATTCGAGTAAACTCTCGTTCAATTGCTTTCTCGGCGGCTTTTTCACCGCTGGCGAGAAGGATTTCTCGATTCCGTTGAACCAGGCGTTTTTCAAGTTTTGATAATCCGAACGCCCAAGTTCTGAGGGTTGCATAGATTGAATGCCCAGTTGTCCAGAATAGTTGATGGGCTTGTTTGCGCCCTAGATAAAAGATAATAATCGCGATAACGGCCCAGATAACCAGCGAAGTTGCTGGACTATCGGACCAAACCGTTAATAGTTCATTAGCCATTGCTACTCTCCATATTTATGCTGGTTCCATAGTAAAAAAACCGGCCTATTAATTGAGTTTTGAGTATGCAAGCCGCTGGTGAAAAATCTGTGAGAAACACGCCCGAGCTTTGAGATAAAATATTTGAACTGAGTTAAATTATTCAGATTGAGTTGAAGCATCCTGTCTAACTTGTTGATATCATGAATACAAACTACGAGTAATATTGGAATTTTGAATGGCCAGAATCTTTTGGGTAGAAGATCAATTTCACTGGATCGACAAATTTAAACCGGTGCTCGAATCGTTTGAGTTTGATAATTCTGATTCTTCTCCTAAAAACCAGGTCGAAGTGCATAAATTTCTAGAATCGGCTAGTCGCGCAATAAATCACTCTACCAACAAACCTGATATCGCAATCTTAGATGCCAATATGAATGGCAATGACGACGCGGGATTAAGTATTTCGAAACTAATTACTCAAAAATGGCCCGACGTACCGATCATCTACCTGTCAGAACATAGCGGCACCGGTATTGAACAAAAGGCATTTGAAGAATCAAGCGCTCAAGACTTTATTGCCAAACACCAAAGAAATGTCGAGCAGGTGCTCACCTGGCGTATCAAGGCGCTACTGAGGCATAAGCAAATGCAATCAGAAAGCCAAGTTACCAGCATAGACCGAATTGTAAGTGGTAATCTGACCATAGATTTAACAACTTGGAACGTATACTGGCATGGCGAACGACTAATGAACCCTAGTAACGCGCAACGCCCCTTGGCGCCAACACCTAGAAAGATATTGAAATTTCTGGTTGAAGCTGCTCCCAGTCCTCTTTCAACCGATCAAATGGCAGATAAACTTAATTCCGACAAATTTAACTACGCCAATTACCGACAACATATAAAGACGCTACGCCATTCATTTGAACAAGCCTGCGAACGCAAGCAGATTGAGAGCTTCATCGAAAGTAGTAAATCAGGGAAAGGTATAGTGACCTTTGGTGATGAAGGGGCTTATCAATGGGTGAAATGATCGAAGATAAGAATTTAGAGTCGGATTCAAGAGTTTTTGAATCTGGCCAAACCTACGTAAATTTACCTCCTTTTTTCTACGCGCCATGGCTGAGCATTATCGCTAGTCTTATCGCCATATTTCTGCTGGTTGGAGTAAATGATGCAACATTACTGGAGCATTACAGCATTTTAGAAGCGCTAAACTCTCCCACTCTCAGCTACAAAATTATTTTCGTTCTTGGCATTTTATATCTTTTGGATATTCAGCTATTCCAACGAAATAAAAGAAAAATAAAAAGACAATTTGAACAATTAAATTATCAACTAGAATTAGCTTGGAAGCAAAAAGCAAAACAACAAGCGAGAGCCAATACCTTTTCCGGCCAGACCGATAAACTGAAAGGTTTTATAAGCGATAAATTACTGGAGTTTATTGAGTATGACGAAAAATTTGTACATTTTAAGGGCATTGCGAGTGAAGTAAGGCATAATGGTGTAATCAGCTACGACAAAGTAACCACGGCCCTAAAAAAGGCCGTTGAGCAGCAGCGCTTTCTCTCAATCTATGAACAGGAAGAACAAAGTAGTAATGAAGAAGGCAAGCTATCAAATCAAACACTTAATGCTCTAGCCCAATATCAAAATGCCCTTGACGCAATGGAGTATCTTTGGGCATTACTTGATTTATCAACTGCCGACAATATGGCGTTGCACATTGGTAACCAATTAATCGAACGCGAAGAACATTATTTTCAATTGCAGTTAGATGCTGAGAAACAAATGGATATCACCCAGAGTATTCCAGCCTCTCCTACTTTTCATCCGCAGCTTTCATTGCTGCTGACACTTTCTCTATTGAGCAACGACCAGGAAATCCGTAACTTAATTGCTCTATCGCGAATAAATCACCAAGTATTTGAAGAAGCATTTGATTTTAGCAATGAGCAATTTTCAGTATACGCTCAAGCTACGGGAGAACTGCTGGGCAACCACAATCATATTATTTTATTGCTCGAAAATTTGATCAAAAATGCCCAATTCTTCAGTTCAAAAGCTCCTTTCAAACAATCGAGCGACCGAGTGGTGATCTGTTTAGAAAATAGTACTGATGCAGATTACATTAATTGCTCGGTTTACAACAGAGGCCCTCATATCAACGAAGATGATCTTGATAAAATTTTTGAGTTAGGTTACTCAACCAGACGCAACCAGAAACATCATGGCAAAGGCCTCGGACTTTTCTTTAGTAAGCAAATAATTGACGGATACCAGGGCAAAGTTGAAGTCGAAAACGTAGATTCAGTTTCTTCGCAAATAGAGCTCAAAATTCAGCTCGCAAGTGGCGAAATTAAGAAACTTGCAATAGAGTCGGACTTTTCTGAAAACCGCCCTCGTGCTCGGCTCGATGCGAATCTTCCATTTGAGACTGAAGCTAGTTATCAATCAGATATTCCTTTTGTTTCTATCAGCAACAAGGATAATAATTCTTCAGCCTTTGAAAGACATATAAGAGAGGAAAATCCCAACCAAGAATGGTTGATCTTTAATGAGAGCCACCTTCCAATATTAAGAGTTGTTGTCAAAACTACTAAACGACACTCAACCCTAAAAATAAAGCCTTTAGATATCAAAGGTGTACGTTTTCAAATAAATATTCCTACCGCGGCTTCCTTGCTAGAGGAATAACCTCTTAATGTGGAACTTTTGCTGAATTTCAGTGTCCAATTTTTGTTTCGCGTTAGCATGTGATTTGCGTCATTGAAGAATCACGGAATTAGAACCATAATAGTTCTAAGCAACAGTTTGGGTGGGATCTTTATATTTTTTTCAATCTTTTTTCAGTGCTCTGGGGGTTGCTGTGAAAGGTTTATTTAGCAATATATGTATAGGTTGTATCGCTGGTATAACCGGCGGTGTCATTCTTGTATCAATACTTGCCAGTCTTGTTTTCGAACTCAATTATTCGACTAAAGAACTCCTCAGTTTTTACGGCATAGCGATGCTTTTAGGGATTGTTATTGGTGCCGTTGCCGGCTGGATTAATTGTGCTCGGTGCCAATCGAACGAGGAGCATCATTTAAAACACTAAGTGGCTGAAATGTTAATCTCTTAGTTAGCAGGTTTATTTTTTGCCTCTCAAGTTCACTCAATTGTTCTCTTACGCCCTTCATTTCTGTTCAAGAGCTAGCAGACCGAATGCTATTGTGCTTTAATTGCGCGAATTTAATAAGCATTAACTCTTAATAATTATGACTTCTAGCGAAACTTTGCTTCCTGACAACCCAAGCTATGGTGAGGCATGTGACATTATTGATCACATGGAAGATGATTACTGGTTCCCTGCAATCACCAGGATCTGTGAGCAACATCAAATTAGCCTTCAATCAACTGAAAGAGTCAAAGCAGGCGGCAATGTACTTTTTAAGCTTGGAAATACATTTATTCTTAAACTGGTTCCACCCAATTGGGCTTACCAGGGACAAGCAGAAATTGAGGCAGGGTTAGTTATTTCAGATAAGCTATCTCTAAATGTTCCACAAATTATTGCTCATGGAACAGTCGATAACTGGGTTTACGTTGTGATGGATTTGCTACCCGGAATTTCTCTCGCAGATGTGTGGGCAGATCTAACTTTTGATAATAAAAGGTTGATTATTCAGTCAATCGGCCAGTTTATGAATGAGCTTCATCAACTTGAGTTACCGACAGAATCCCGGCTAAGACCTGATTGGCAATCCTATTACCAAAAACTTAGTGACGATTGTGTGCCTAGGCACTCACGCAAAAAACTGCCCGAAGTTTTAGTATCACAAATAGAAGACTACTTGACCCAGCATGATGCCGACAATTATTCGGTACTTGAGGATTTGAATAGTAATGAATCGGATATTTTTATCCATATGGACCTTAATCCTTGGAATTTAATGGTGGAGGAACAGGACTCTGAATATAAAATTAGCGGTGTGCTGGATTTTGGTGATGCGATTATTGGAAGAAGCAAATTACTCGAACTTGCGACCCCTTTGTTATTTATGTGTCAGGGCAATGCAGAACTATGTTCTCTACTCCTGGAAAACTATCAATTGCTAGACTGCTCAAATTCCGAGTCACTACGTACAAGATTAATGGCGGTATCACTGTTAAGACCCGCCTGTGACTTTAACTTTGTATTACAGCAGGTGCCTGAAGCCGGGCCTAGGGATAACTGGGAAGATATTGCCGGGCAACTATTTCCTGTTTAACTTATTTCCTGTTTAGGAGTTTAGTCTTTTCGATAAAAACTGAACTCCTCCTCAAACTCTTTTAGCAACAACAAAATTACACTTGCAGACCAGCTAAAATTAGTTGCCTTAAGCCCTTTTCCGGTTAATGGATTGTAGTTTTCTCTGATCGGCGCCTCACTATTTAGTAAGCCTTCGGCATTAGCAAACAGTTTTTTTGTGGTGGCCAATGCTTCCTCTCTATAACCATACTGCAACATTCCAGTAATCGCGAAATAGGATTGATCTAGCCATACCGGGCCACGCCAATATCTTTCCGCTGCGAAGTTTCTAGCTGAAGCAGCCATAGTTGGCATGGGCAAATGGGTATTAAAATCTTTTTCACTCATTAGATTTTTTATTACCCTTTCAGCTTGTTCAGCTGTTGCGGCACCAGCCCAAAGGGGAATATAACCTTCGCTCCCCATACCTTGCGCTTTAATCAATTTACCTTGCATATCAATATCGAAAAAATACCCGCTTTCATTATCAAACATTTTCGTTTGAATATAATTTGCCAAAGCCTTTGATTCAGCAACCAGTTGATTAGCTAACTCCTTATTGCCGATCAAACCAGCCATTTTCGATAACAGTAGCTTCTCCTTATATAGAAAACTGTTCAGATCTACCGACTCTCGATTGATGGAGTAGCCCACAACTTTGTTATTTATCCCTATGTTTTCATACACCTTAATTCCAGTGTCCAAATCAAAACGCGGCGCATTGTCCATTCCGCTCTCCCAGGCAGCAGCTTGAACGATACTCTTTTCATCTTTATTATTTCGATCGATGCTGGCCCCAAATTCTGCCACGCCATTCTTGTTGTGATCGCGATTAGTAAACCACCATTGGTGGTAACTCATTAGCTTGGGGAATGCTTGTTTGAGGAATTCTACATCCTGTGTGTTTTGATAAATTTCCCAAACCGACCAGGCGGCTAAAGGCGGTTTAGAATTTCTTTCGTTCCAGTTAGGACCATCACCATTGCGATCGGGAGACTTATTGTAAAAGATCACATCGATGATCATTCCTTCATCCTGAGGACGTAGGCCATCCGTAGCAGTTATTTGATAATCAAACATAGCACGCCAGTTGTTTTTAGCGAGTTCAGGGTCAAAAGTCGCCAGAGCCGCGACCTGCTTCCACGAATCCCAAGCCCAAACACCATTAAACCACTGGTAAGTAACCGAAGGGGTAACAGAATCATGCAGTATTGCTCCGGCGGGACTCCGCCAGTTACTGATTAAAGTTTGCTGAGCTTTTAACGATAACGCTCGATATTGCTTTTCTAGAGAGCCGAATTGCTCTAGATATCTTTGCCAACGAGCAGCATTTTCGGCTCGCTTTCTATCCAACGCATAGAAGGGTTTCTGCCACTTGGGATGGTTGGCTTCCTCTTGAGTATGAAAATACTGAATAGCAAAATTAATTTGCTTCGACTGCTTTTTGGAAATTGACAGCGGATTTTTTAGACGCACTTTATAACGATTGTCAGCAGTGACCACGGTGATTGGTTGCTGATGAGTTATTCTTAGTTGTGAAAAATTAAGCAGTGTTTTCCAAGTATCACGTATTCGGGTTAAATTAAATTTAACTGTATTATCTTGAATAGAAAGTGTCTTAGACCAATGTGGTTTTAAACTCTCTCCCGTCCACTCAAAAGTTAAAGAAAGATCACTTTTTGCTTCGACCCTGTTAGAAATTATGGCGGTTCTCTCATCAGTAAACTCCAAAGTTATTTCGAGTTTAAGATCTTTAAAGTCATAAATTTGCTTAAGCTTTCCGGGTAGAAACAGCCGACTTCCAGCTGCAGTTGACAGATCGTATCTTGTATTATTACCTGCGTTATACAGATTTAAGCGGTGCAGAGCATCACTAAAGTAGTGGCTATATTCTTCAGCAATAACCATTGGACCACTAAAACTGCCAAAGAACTCTCCCTTATCCTCCGGTGGAAGGTAAAAGCCATGCCAAGCCCCTCTGTCTAGGAACACAGATGGAATAGAGAGGTTTTGATATTTATCTTGAGTATTAAGCTTTGAGGGGATGCCTCTTACATCGAGCGGCACAGCCATATTCTGCAACTCACTGTTCGGATCAATCAGATGAGAAGCACTACTATCACAGCACTTGGCTAAAAACAGAGCAAACACACAATAAGCGAGATACCTCAAACAATTCCCCTTTTCCGAAATTTTACTGAAATGCCTCCCAATTGACACCGGGGGACAATACAGTTACATTGTGCACAAAATATATACGAAACCGTTTCGGAATTCGAGTAGTTTCTGGACTGAGTATCCTTTTCACTTTACTAATTCTTGTGGGATGATTTGTGAGCTATCAACACGACTTTAGGATTTTTTACGATAATTCAGTGACTTTAACGTCATTTAGCCTCATTTTAAGTCTTTTCTTAATGGGCCAATCAACGGTTCAAGCCGCTTCAAAACGTCCTCAGCATGATTGGGGAGACCATCAGATAGTTGAAATCAATAAACTTCCTCCAAGGGCAACATTTTTTGAATATGCTTCAAGAGAAGCCGCATTGGCCAACTCAATGCAACAAAGTGACCGATATTTAAGCTTGAACGGTCTATGGGATTTTAACTGGGTTAGAAAGCCTGCGGACCGCCCGGAAAACTTTTATAAAACCAGCTTTGATACATCCCATTGGGACAAGATCAAAGTACCAGCCAACTGGGAAACCGAAGGCTACGGCCGCGCTATATATTTAGATGAGCGATACCCATTTAAAGCTAATCCTCCGCATATTCCGAATGACTACAACCCTGTAGGTTCGTACAAGCGCTCCATAGATATTCCGAAGAGCTGGAGTGGTAAACGAATCATAATGCATATTGGTGGATTCCGTTCAGCCCTTTATCTATGGGTTAACGGCAATAAAGTCGGTTACTCGCAGGGAGCAAAAACACCAACGGAATTTGACATAACCAAATACGTTCAACCCGGCCAAAACCAGATAGCTATGCAGATCTATCGCTGGAGTGATGGAAGCTATTTGGAAAGCCAGGATATGTTGCGTGTTTCGGGAATAGAAAGAGAAGTCTATTTATACGCTCAGCCTAAAACATACATTCAAGATATAAGAGTTCTCTCAGGATTAACTAACCTATATCGCGATGGAGTGTTTAAACTCGATTTAAAACTTGCAGGGTTAAAAGAACTGAAAAATTGCGAAGCCGAAGTTCAGGTAGATCTTTTGGAAGCCGGTTTAGGAAAAAGGAGACTTAACTGGAGTTTAGCTGCCGACAAAAATGACTTGAGCAAAACCCTAACCTTACCATCGGTAAAATCCTGGTCAGCTGAAACACCACACCTTTATACCTTGATTATCGAGTTGATGGATTGCAATGGGAAAGTAATTTCAGCCACAACTCAAAAGATTGGTTTTCGCCAAATTGAGATCAAGAATTCGCAATTGTTAGTAAACGGAAAAGCGGTAAGAATTCGCGGCGTTAACCGCCATGAAACAGATCCCCAAACCGCCCACGTGGTTTCCAAACAACGTATGGAACAAGATATTCGTCTGATGAAGCAAAGCAACATCAATGCGGTTAGAACCAGCCATTACCCTAATCATTCTTATTGGTACGAACTGACCGATAAATATGGAATGTATGTGGTTAACGAAGCCAATATTGAATCTCACCCACTGGCGATAAGTGAAGACACTCAGATCGGTAATGACCCAAGCTGGATAAAGGCCCACTTAATTCGTACCCAACGGATGTACCACCGCGACAAAAACCACCCTTCGGTAATCATCTGGTCATTAGGTAATGAAACTGGACACGGTGTGGTATTGGAGACTACTTATAAATGGCTAAAAGAAAACGAACCGATGCGGCCGATTCAATACGAGGGCGCAGGATTAGCGGATTACTCGGATCTTTACGTACCTATGTACCCTTCGATTGAAAAAATCACAAAGTATGCGGAAGGCAAAACTAACAAACCTCTGGTGATGGTTGAGTATGCCCATGCTATGGGTAACTCGGTTGGAAACTTAAAAGACTACTGGGAAACAATTGATAAATATCCAAATCTACAGGGTGGGCACATATGGGATTGGGTAGACCAATCGCTTGCTTTTGTTAATAACAAAGGTCAAAGATATTGGGCTTATGGTCATGATTACAATCCGGATCTACCAACCGATGGCAATTTCTTAAATAACGGATTGGTCGATCCGGACCGAAATCCGCACCCTCATTTGACTGAAGTTAAAAAAGTTTATCAACCGGTTTATATCCGCGCTCAAAATTTAGCTGAAGGAAAATTTGAAGTCGAAAATCGTTACGATTTTATTGGACTCGAACATCTCCTGTTTCAATGGAAAATAACGGAAAACGGAAAAATTATAAAACAGGCTGTAATAGAAAAATTTAACGTCGATGCAGGAAAAACGAAACCGCTTTTGATAAAAATTCCAAAGATAAAAACGATAAAAGGTGCACGCTATTTTCTTGAGTTTGAACTACTTCAAAATTCCGACGCCCCATTACTCCCTATTGGACATTTAGTAGCGAAAGAACAATTTGAACTGGCTTGGTTTACCCCGAAAGATAATCTTGATACCGACAGAATCGGAGAACTTTCTCTCACTCAATCAGATAGAGTCATCAATATTCAAGGCGCCGACTTTACTTTTAAATTCGATTTAAACACGGGTCAGTTTACTTCGATGCTTTACTCTGAGAAAGAACTAATTGACGGTAATGTACGCGGTAATTTTTGGCGGCCACCAACCGATAATGACTTAGGTAATCAAATGCCAATATGGGCCAAGGTGTGGCGGGATGCTAGCTTTAACAGTCAATTGCTCAAGTCGACATTTAAGCCGCTATCAAATCGTAAAGTGATGTTTCGCTCTGACTATTCATTACCTGGGGTAAAAGGCAAATACTCTACGACTTATACCATTTTCGCTAACGGATGGATACAGGTAGACGCTGCAATTAAACTAGATAAAAACCAGAAACTGCCTGTAATGCCTCGATTTGGTATGCAGTGGCAGTTAAACAAAAACTTTAAATACATTAACTGGTTTGGCAGAGGTCCTGGCGAAAACTATGCTGACAGGAAGTCCGGTTCTTTTGTGGGTCATTATCAAGCTGATATCCATCAAGACTTTCATCGTTATTCCCGACCACAAGAAACAGCAAATAAATCTGACGTTTTCTGGTACGCAATTAGCGATAAAGATGGACACGGTATATTCATTGAGTCCGCAAATAAAAAACTATCATTCAGCGCTTGGCCGTTTGCAGAGCAGGAGTTAGATTTTGCCTCCGACAAAGGCGCACAAGAGTCCGCATCCGGACTAGTTCCTGTAACCTCAAAGCACGGTGCCGAAATTGAAACGGGGGCGCTCACAACTTTAAATATCGATATGGCTCAGATGGGAGTTGGGGGAGACACCTCATGGGGAAGAATGGTTCACAAACAATATCAAATTCCAGCAAGCCCAATGAATTACCAATATTGGATTAAACCATTTGAAAATAAACAAGAGATGGAGAGTTTAAAAAGCGTTTTTATAGAATAAAACTAAGGTTTTTTACAAAGAAGGCTTCAAATAGAAGCCTTCTTTTGTTTATAACAATATGGCTTAGCGACTATTCGTTGAGGTCTATAACTATATACCTTGTCCCTTGTCCCGGTCTTGTTATCAGAATAGCGAAAGTACCACTCGTCGGCAGCCTCTGCATCATCGCTTCAAAATCTGCTACGTTTTTCATCGGCGTTGTTTGTATGGAAAGAATAACATCGCCACGTCGCAATCCAGCTTGCTGCGCTGGGCCTTCTTCTACATCTTCAATGAAAATCCCTTCATCTAAATTAAAAGTTTCTCTTACATCATTCGGGACGTCAGCTACTTTTATTTTTAGAGGGTTATCGGTAGTCGAAGTTTCTCCCTCTGGCTGAGGTTCCACACTTACGACTCTATCTTGCGGATCGCGGCTACCTACCAGTAGCTTTAGGGTATCAGGATCTCCATCGCGAATAATATTTAGTTCTGTTTCCATTCCTGGCCGTAAACGGCCAACCAAAAATGGTAACTCTGTGTAGTTAATGATTCTTTTACCATCTACCGCAGTGACAATATCACCAACTCTTAAGCCTGCTTTTTCGGCAGGAGAATTTCTCGATACAGCATTGATTAATGCACCGCGATTAGACTTTAAAGAGAAGCTTTCCGCAATTTCTCGTGTCACTTCTTGATAACCCACTCCAAGAAATCCTCGACGAACTTTTCCATCTTCTTTTAACTGGTTTACTACATCCACTGCCAAATCAATCGGAATTGCAAAAGATAGCCCAACCGAACCACCGTCAGTACTAATGATTTTCGAGTTAACCCCAATAACTTTTCCATCCATATTGATCAAAGGTCCACCGGAGTTACCCATATTGATGGCTACGTCAGTTTGAATATAAGGAACATATTGTTCGCCAACCGAGCGTCCTTTTGCGCTAATAATTCCAGCAGTCACTGTTTGCTCAAAGCCAAAAGGCGCACCAATAGCGACCACCCAAGAACCAACTTTAGCTTCATCAACATTACCAAACTCAAATGGTTTTAAGCCATCAACATCAATCTTGATTAAAGATAAATCAGTTTCTGGATCGCTGCCGATTAAATCTGCATCATGCTCCGTTCCATCAGCAAGTTTGACGACAATATTCGCTGATCCCTGAGTCACATGGTTATTGGTCAATAAATAGCCATCTTCTGAAATTACAAAACCTGACCCCATTCCGTTCGGCCGACGACTCCTGCTTCTTTCACGAGTCGAAACTTCAATACTGACTACACTCTGTTTGGAGAGCTCAGCTAAATCCGAAAACGCTGGAAGTTGGAGTACGTTTTTAGCAGCATCTTGAGAAGGTTGAGAAAAATATTGGTCTTGGCTCTTAACTTCATCCAACTGACTTTGAAAGTAGAAATATTGCACTAGCATTAGAAGTACTAGAGGAACGATGACTTTTAGTTGCTTCATATAGACTCTCTTATCTCAAAAATCTTCACTTATCTCAAAATTTATAGGTTTTTAATTTTGATGGATTTGAAATCATTAACATTGATATCAGATGTTTTACTATTTGGCGACATCTTAGAGACCATTTTAGGCATAAAATGTTCTTTTTTGGCGACAAACCGATTGTAAATAGATATGAATACAATTCCAATGGACAGACCAAGCATTCCGGAAATAATGGTAACTGGCTCACTTACGAAGAGCTTTTCTGCGATAAATGCAAAGGATGTCATTAACAAAAGAGGCATAAAATAGACCACAAATGACGCTTTGGTTACACTTGATTTAGCTACCGATAAAATGACTTCATCACCCACTTCGGCATTTAATTGGTTTGGCACAAGTGAAATAAATATTTTGCCTGCTAGATATTTCTCCAAAATCCCGTTACCGCAAGTTGATTCGACCTGGCAAGAGGAGCAGGCTAATTTAGCCTTGGTGTTAACCCAAGCATTATTCCCTTCGATTTTGGTAACCAGTCCGGTTTCAGTTAGTGTGGCTTGCATAAAAGGTTCAGGTTCACGAAATTAGGTTAATAGGCAGGTCTGTTTAAACCCTCTATTATTGATTATAAAACATATAAAAAAACGGCGGAACTAAGTCCGCCGTTATCTTTAATAAGGATTCTTCCCCTGAATGTGAGTACAATTACTTAAGCAAATCCTTAACTTCTAAACCTGTAACTAATTCTTTTTATCTTCTTCAGGGCTGTTTTCCATCTCTGAAGGCTTCTTCATATTACGAATTTCTCTTTGAAATTCACTAACATCATCTTTTTCTTTAGTCTCAACAATGAAGGACTGAACGAAAGCTTCATTGCCGCTAACAAATTGTTCATTAACACGGAAGTTATTGCGAGAACGATTCAATATCTGCTGGATATCGTCCAATTGTCTTTGTTGTAACTTATCATCGGTGGTTAATTCAACTTCAGGAAGAATTTGACCTTCAACTCCTGATGCGATTGTTGTTCCAGGCTGCAGTTCAACAGAAGGCGCTTTGTTCATCATTTGGACCGAGAATACCATTGCGAAAGCAACTGACGCGGCTACAGCAAGACCTCCACCGAGCTTACGCCAAGGCTGCCACCGGCCAAGTTCAATAACCTCTGCTTCCTTTGGTTGAGCATCGATAACCTCGTCACTAGCCACTGCATGTTCAGCTTCCATTGCTAACTTTTCAGCAACAGAGCGAGTAAAATCAAACGAGCTAAAAGCAGAACCTTCGCCTTGCATAACCGCTCGCGCAGTATGGTAACGGAACCAAGCTTCACCCTGTTTCTCATCAGCGAGTATGCTTTCAAAAGCTTCATCAGAAACCATGCCATCCATTAAATCGGACAAATCTTGATTGCTGACTTGCTCGTTACTCACTTGATCTTTGTTATCTGACATATAAATGCGTCTCTCAACCCAGTATTAACCCTAATTAATATTAAACCTAATTAAGTAGTATAACATTACAGCTCGCTACACTTCCTTTAGCCCACCATTAAATAGTTAAACCTTAAACAGGTAAAACATGTAATCCTTCTGATAGCCAGCTCCACCTAATTAGTTTTTGCAATCTAATTTTTACAGCTTAGCTCTTCTTAACTTCTACAAAGGTTTTTCACCTTTAAACCAGAGGAGTTACCTTTATCTCTTTTTTATGCCACACTCTGACACAGTTGTTTACAAAAAGTTCAGAGAAATTGACAAAAAATTCAATATTTATTTTTCATTGCCCCATAAGCGGTTTGATATTCTCGTCAATCGCCTCCCGAGCTCTGAAGATACGTGACCTGACGGTACCCACGGGACATCCCATAGATTCGGCAATTTCTTCATAACTTAAGCCTTCCATTTCACGAAGAGTGATGGCCGTCTTTAGATCATCAGGCAATTGATCAATCGTGGCAAAAATAACCTTCTTTAATTCGTCTCGCATCAATAGTTTTTCTGGAGATGCATTTTCTTTAAGCGCCGAGCCAATTCCGAAACTCTCAGCGTCTTGCGAATCAATATCACTAGCAGGTGGTCTTCGCCCCTTTGCCGTCAAGTAATTCTTTGCAGTATTGATGGCAATTCGGTATATCCACGTATAAAACTGGCTATCACCGCGAAAATTAGGCAGCGCTCGATACGCCTTTATGAATGTATCTTGAGCAACATCGTAAACTTCAGCCTGATCGCTGATGAATCGGCTGATAATGACAAATATTTTGTTTTGGTATTTAGAAACCAGTAAATCAAACGCCCGCTTGTCGCCCTTTTGGACTCTTTCAACTAACTCGGCGTCGGTCGTATCACTCATGTAATTCTTCTTTTACGTCTTATTTTTTATCAGTCATTAATATTCAACTAACTCAACTACGGACTGCAGGTATACTGCCATTGTAACCATCCGCGAAAACTTAAACCCTACGGGCTTAACAAACGAGTCAGATTGAACTATTGAATCTGGACTTAAAGTTCATATGCTGATTTTAAACAAATCTGTCCGATTCAGATATCCCCACGTGGAAATATGTTTGAAGCTTTGCTTTAGAACACAGCTAAATCACAAAAACTACAACAATTATCCCATGAATTGACTCTCAACCCGCTGAATTAGTTCCATTTTTTATATAAGAATTTTAGCCGTTTTCTAAGACTTTAGCTTCTAATGACTTTGATCGTCTATTAATTAACCAGCAAATTGTCAATCTAAGCACTTTCCTATCCATAGATTAATCATTTACTTCAACTATAAATCACCAGATAGCATTGGATTTTATCAATCATTTTAAGCAAAATACGCGGATTCCTTTTCAATCAGGTCGCTAAGTGAAAAAATCAGCAATAACTCAGCATGAATCTGACGTGTTAATTATTGGTAGTGGCGCGGCGGGACTCACCTGTGCGCTCCAGTTATCTGAGCATTTTTCGATCAATGTACTTTGCAAAAGTGAGCTGACTGAAGGCGCTACTTACTACGCCCAGGGAGGGATCGCTGCTGTTTTAGATAATAATGATTCCACTGATTCTCACGTCAACGACACCTTAATTGCGGGTGCCGGGCTTTGTAACCCTGAAAGTGTAAGATATACAGTCGAAAATAGTAAAGCAGCGATAGATTGGTTGATTGAACAAGGCGTTTCATTTAGCCGAGAAAAAGACGATTCAGGACAAACAAGTTACCACCTTACTCGCGAAGGAGGCCACAGTCATAGGCGTATCATTCACTCCAAAGACGCGACAGGTAAAGAAGTCCAGACAACTCTTTCTTCAGTAATCAAACGAGCTAAAAACATTCGATTGTTTGAAAAATATAATGCTGTCGACCTGATTACCTCTCATAAAATAGGACTGATAGGACCTAAGAACCGATGTTTAGGCGCATATGCACTCAATAGAAGTAGCGGAGAAGTAGAAGTCTTTAAAGCTAAATCTGTAGTACTTGCCACAGGTGGCGCCAGTAAAGTTTATCTCTATACAAGCAATCCAGATGTTTCGAGTGGCGACGGTATTGCAATGGCCTGGCGGAGTGGCTGCCGCGTAGCCAATATGGAATTTAATCAATTTCATCCAACCTGTTTGTTCCATAGCAAAGCCCACTCATTCTTAATCACCGAAGCCTTACGCGGCGAAGGGGCTGTTCTGAAATTACCCAGCGGTGAACGGTTTATGCCACGTTTCGATGAAAGAGCCGAGCTTGCCCCGCGCGATATAGTTGCTCGGGCAATTGACCATGAAATAAAACGACTAGGTATTGATTGCGTTTATCTCGATATTAGTCATAAGGATCCTGAATTTGTCCGCTCCCATTTTCCGACAATATATGAGCGTTTGAAGAAATTGGACATAGATATCACCAAAGATCCTATTCCAGTAGTACCTGCAGCTCACTACACCTGTGGAGGTGTTGTCGTAAACAACAATGCCGCCACCGATATAGGCAATCTTTTTGCAATTGGTGAAGTCGCGTTTACCGGATTGCATGGTGCAAACCGCATGGCTAGTAACTCGCTACTTGAATGTTTAGTGTTTGCCCGGGCAGCCGCTCTGCAAATCATTAAAGATAAGGAAAAACCTCATCCGCAAGTCGACATTCCAGACTGGGATGAAAGCCAGGTTTCAGATTCGGATGAAGAAGTTGTAGTTTCTCACAACTGGCATGAGTTACGACATCTAATGTGGAACTATGTAGGAATAGTTCGGACGACCAAGCGATTGGAACGTGCCCATCGCCGCATTCAATTACTGAAGCAAGAAGTAAGGGACTACTATGCTAACTTTAAAGTCACTAGTAATCTTTTGGAACTTCGCAACTTGATTACCGTTGCAGAGTTAATTATTGAATGTGCTCAGCGCAGAAAAGAGAGTCGAGGGTTACATTATACGCTCGACCATAAGCAAACCGACCCGGTCACCAAAGATACTATTATTTCAAAACTCGATTAAAACATTTCAAGAGCCGATTAATAAAACTTCGGTACACGACAAATGTCAGCACAAAGATACAAGCCAAATAGGTATATATGTTGACGTAAAATATTCCGAGTTGGCAAATTTAACGGGATTTCTTTAAATCTGCGGTAAGTGTCAACCTGCACAAATAAACCAATTCACTATAGACCCTCGGCCCCAAACTTTGCCTGGAAAATAGCCAGTAATATCGTTGGCCAGCCACTTCAAAATGCAGCAAACAAGCAAAGGAGCTTATCCAGCTACTCGGTAAAATTGTTAAGTACATCGCAGAACCGAGCTGCGCATCCGGCTGCATCAGCCAATGCTCTCCACTCCAGCACAAATCATCTGGAGCATTGGTAATTAAATGGTAATGCTTACGGCAGAAGTAGAATGACCAAGCAGTAGACAAGGAGACAAATACCAGAACCCAGTGCCAACCAACAGTGAAATAACCTAAAACAGGAAAAGCGATGTGAAATAAGATAAGCAGATGAAAAAGCCAAGGCGATTCGGTTACAGGAAAACGCGCGGCAACCTTCAAGGTCTTCTCCCTTATGAATGGATATTCATTTTTTCGCGAATAGTGGCGATAATAGGCTGCAAGGCTTCTACTTCACATTCTCCATACCCCATGATCCAAGTATAAAGATCGGGGTCGGGTTGCGTGAGTAATTCTTCAAACTGAGCTTGCGACTGCAAATCGAGGGAAGAGAAGTGTTTATCCAAAAATGGTATTAAAATGACGTCTAGCTCCAACATTCCGCGGCGGCATTGCCATTGGAGCTTTTTTATTTTGAGTTGCGACGGGTTTTGATCCGACTGACCTTGAGCCGATTTTTGATCTGACTTTTGATCTGATTGTTGACCTTTGTGTTGCTGATCATCTGAATTCATAGTATCGAAGCTAAGTAGGTTTAAATAAGTGCATTTCGAATTACAAGTCTTTTGAGATCATATCAATCCCTGACATAAAGGAAAAGCACTCGATAGAGTTTATCCGCGATTGCTAAAAACAATAGCAAGATTACGCTTTAATCCGCTACAATTAGCCAATAATTTCCTCTTCAAACCCTATTATCACAAGCCACAATATCTATGAGCGATATCAAAGAATCAACCACCCTTCTACCGTCATTGGGCGTAATCAGAATTAGCGGACAAGATTCAATTAAGTTTCTGCAAGGTCAATTGACCATAAATCCTGAAAAGGTAGAGCAAGGGAGCAGCTCCTTAGCCGCAGTTTGTAATCCTCAAGGTAGAGTTATCAGCCTATTTTGGATAGCTAAAAGTGGAGACGAATTTTTACTGGTTCTTCCAAAGGACAATATTGATAATACTCTAAACCATCTTAAAAAATACGCAGTGTTTTTTAAGACAACCATCAAAGATTGCGCTAATTCTCATTTTGTTGCCGCTATTAATTCTTCTCCCAGCGATGGGCTTCTAGATGTAGCAATTCAATTTCCGGCTAAGCTGGATTCAAGTCTTGATATCGCAATATTACGTAATGACAACCAAAACTCACAAGAACTAAATTCTAAGCCAGGTAACGGTGAACCGGATTGGTTTTATCAACTTGCCAAACAAGGTATCCCCTGGATATCAAGTGAGGCATCAGGCCTATTTCTACCTCACTACCTTAATTTACCGGCTCTTGGAGCTGTTGACTTCAGCAAAGGGTGTTTTACCGGGCAAGAAGTTATCGCACGAATGCACTACAAGGGAAAATTAAAAACTCACTTGCAAATCCTTGAATCGGACCAAGAGATTCACGTTACTCCCGGCACAAAAATAACTACAGAGGAAAAATCTGTTGGTGAAGTCGTCTGCTCTGCTTCGAATACAGGTAAAATCGGTGTGCTTTTATGTGTTCTTAAAGATAGCAGCCTAGACAGAGAAAAATTTCACTTGAACCAAAAAAATGAGCCTATACTTAAGTTAACTAAAAATTAACGCTCTAAGGCCGTATGAGTTTAGAAAAAGAATTCTTAGCTGAACTAATTGACGCCATCACCAACGACCGATTAACTTTGCCAACGCTGCCAGAAGTGGCGTTGAAAATTCGTGAAGCTGTCGATGACCCTGACGTCACCTCTCAAGCTTTAGCCTCAGTTATCGGCCAAGACGCCGCTTTAGCTGCCAGAATTATTAAAGTTGCCAATAGCCCCTTAATGCGAGGCGCTGTTGTAGTTGATAACTTGCAGCTCGCTATCACGCGCATGGGAATTGCATTTGTTAGAAATTTGGCCACAGGATTGGCAATGGAGCAAATGTTTCAGGCAACCCACGACGCAGTAGATAAAAGACTTAGAGACTCTTGGGAGCATTCTCTTGAGGTCGCTTCGATTAGCCACGTCCTAGCAAGCAATTTTACTAGGCTGAAACCCGATCAGGCTACCTTGGCAGGACTAATTCATGAAATCGGGATTTTGCCCATACTGACTCTTGCAGAAGAAAATCCACAAATACTTGAACACGAAGCCGTTTTGGACAAAATCATCAGCAGACTTCACGGTAAAGTTGGGCGCGCCATATTAAAAGCCTGGGATTTCCCAGAAGAATTACGCGCAGAGCCTGTTGGTTGCACCGACTTTACCAGAGATGGGGGACCGCAAGCCGACTATGTAGATGTTGTGACAGTGGCTAAACTGCAATCTTATCCTGCTGATAAAAACCCATATGCAGATCTAGATACTTCTTCAGTCCCAGCGTTTCAAAAGCTCGGACTTTCCCATGAAGTTGATGTTCACCATGTAGATGAGCTAGCTGAAGAGGTAGAGGAAGCCAAACAAGCGCTCTCCTAAATAAAATAAGTATTGACGACTAAAGGCGCATTCAACGGCTCAACAACCGCGTTTATCCATAAAAACGGCACAGTGGAGACTAATTAATTAGAATTAACTCCTTGTTTTGACTATATTTTTACTATTGGGTTTGCGCTATTTAGCCGTATTTTTGGGAAGCAATGATTCGAAAACTCACCCACTCTCTTGTTTTTGCTATTGGTATGCTGATCTCATTACCAGGGATCGCTGCGCCGGGTGATATTTTATTTCAGGATGATTTTGAATCTAGCCTGGCGCAATGGACCGAAGATGATAGCGGCGGCGGAGATGCCAGCCTGGGAACAGAAACTTCAAATAGCGGGACTTCCTCTGTCCGCTTGAGGTGGGACACAGTTACTCTCACAAGCAATACGATTAACGCGTCTGTCCCCGCGGCAAACTTCCAAGTTTGGATCCGCAGAGGTGATGATTTATTCAGTGAAGATCCCGACGGCGGCGAAGATTTAGTAGTCGAATATTTTGACCAATTTAGCACTTGGGCAACGCTCGAAACATTCACGGGTAGCGGTACTTCTGGCGAAATATTTAACCGAACTTATACGCTACCAGCGTCTGCACTTCATGCTGGATTGCAGGTGCGATTTCGTTATATCCAAGGTAATGGTGTTGATTTTGACTACTGGCACGTTGACGACGTAATAATTACGGAACAAGCTGTGGGCGCGATTACCGGACTCATCGGCGAGTGGCGTTTTGAACAATTGATTTGGAATGGTACGTCAAACGAAGTAATCGACCAGTCGGGCAATGATCTCCACCTAACCGCTTTTAACGCAGCCACCTCTAACGTTGATCCTGCAATTGCTGGAGACCCCGGAACCTGTAGTTACGGCGTTTTTAATGGCAGTGTAAGTTTTATTCAAAGAGATGATGATACCTCGACTTCAGATTCATTGCTGGACATTCCTGACAACCTAACAGTGACCACCTGGATCAACACAAACGTGATCCCTTCTTCCGGTTTGAAATCTATTCTGTCTAAAGACGAAAATTACGAGTTTCACATCAATTCATCCGGCCAAATTTATTGGTGGTGGAGCTGGGACACTTTAACAACTACCAATGCGAATATAACAGTAGGCCAATGGCACCACATTGCAATAACATGGCGGAGTGGAGAACAAGTTATTTATGTGGATGGAATTGAAAGGGCTCGCTCATCTGAAACAGGCTCTTTAATTCTAAACAACGACCCTCTGCAAGTAGGACAAGATTTAGATATCGCCGAACGCTTCTTCGATGGTTATATTGACGAAGTGAGAATTTATGAAAATTTCCTTTCCGCAGCCCAAGTCAACCAGGTAATGAATGAAACACACCCTTGTGTTGCCAGCGGAGTCTGCAGCGAATCTTATATTGATCAATTTAATGTACCAGCCTATTCAAATAGCGATGGACTTTCAGCTTGGACTGGAAATTGGATTGAATCCGATGATGACGGATTGGCTACTTCAGGCAAAGTACAAATCACCGGCAACCAACTTCGTTTAATCAATAGCACCGGCTCAAATGACGACCCCGCGATTGAAAGAGAAGCCAACACTGCGGGGGCTATTTCTGCTTCACTCACGGTTGATCTCGATACTTCCGGAACACTAGAAAATGGTGATGCTTTTGATATTTCGGTTTCTAGTGATGGAGGGTCAAATTGGACCACGCTACAAAATTTCACTAATGACTTCGATAATACATACAGCTATGACATCACCGCTTACGCAAGCACAAACTTCAGAGTCAGGTTTAGAATTAATCAAGGCTATCGCTCAAGTGGCGAATACATTGATATAGATAACGTCAGTATATTTGTTACCAAAAACTGCGGTCCGGATCATTACCGAGTAGTACATGACGGTTCAGGCATCAATTGCCTTAGAGAAGCAATAACCATCCGCGCAGAAGATATCACAAATAACCTAGTTACCGATCACGCAGGAACTGTAAATTTGAGTTTAACGACTAATAACGGTAACTGGTTTGTCGATGATGGAACCGGATTTAGCAGTGATCCAGCTCAAGGGACTTTAACGGATACCGCCGGAGATAATGATGGTGCTGCAACTTATCAATTCGCTGCAGCGGACGGAGGCACAGTTGTACTCTATCTTCAAAATACGGTTGCAGAGACCACAAACATTAATGTAACTGATGGCGTTGCTAGTGACGAAAACACAGAAGGCAATATTACTTTTCGTCCTTTCGGTTTTACCTTTAGCCCAAACCCGGTGACTACACAAATTGCCGGACGGCCATTTGACTTAACCTTGACTGCCGCAGGCCAAACGCCATCCGCCCCAGAATGTGGAATCATCGAAGAATACACCGGGAGCAAATCTGTAAACTTTTGGTCTACCTACTCTAATCCTGCTACCAGTCCAACCAATGTTCAGGTGAATAGTACTAACATTGCAACCTCTGAGGCTACCTCAAGCGCCCAAAACGTAACTTTTACTAATGGAGTTGCAACGGTCAGTGTGCAATATGATGATGTCGGACAAATCACAGTAAGTGCCAAAGACGAAATCGACATTGGAGAACCTCCAACCGGAAACCTCGATGAGATAATCGGCGGTATTTCGCCTTTTGTAGTACGTCCATTTGGTTATGATATTCAAATTGCGGGCAATCCATATGCTGACGATGGAAACGACGGAGTATATGCGGTTGCAGGTGACAATTTTAATATGACGGTTCGCAGCGTACTGTGGCAAGCTGGAGATGATTTGGATAGCAACGGTATACCGGATCCATTTGTCGACACTAACTCAGATGGTATTCCGGATAGCGGCGGCGATTTAAGCGACAACGGTGTAACACCGAATATAGTTAATGTATCCGGAAGTTTAGCTTACTCACCGCTTGCTTTAGTCGTCACCAATTCAAATGGTAACTTATCATCCACTTCAACTAACTTTAGCTCTTTCGCAACTGTAGGAAGCGGTAACGATGGAACGGTAACTTTCAGTCAGTCGTGGGATGAAGTCGGTATTTTGCAAATCAATGCGTCAACGGCTGACTTTATGGGAAGTGGTGAAAGCGTGAGTGGGCAGAGAATTAATATTGGAAGGTTTATTCCCGCGAACTTTAATCTCGATGCCCCTGTTCTTTTGGAACAGTGCGGAGGATTTACCTATATGGGATTTGGCGATGGTGTTAATACAGGGTTAGACAGGAACGGCCAAACTTTTAGCTTTAGCGGTAATGTCACCGCAAGAAATTCAAGTAATGTCGTTACCCAAAATTATGCTGGCGTATTTGCCAAACTTGCAGCAGGAGATATAAATTCACAACCCTACAATGTCACAGCTGGAGCAAATGCCACCGGACAAGTTAACTCCACAGCCGCCGCCTTAAATTTCGTTAATGGAACCAGCGGCTACTCATTCACCAATGCTGATTATCAGCATAATCTGATTGCCGCACCATTTAGTTTTAGAATTGACTTAACTGCGACAGATTCGGATTCCGTTACCAGTGGCACAGTTAATTCAAACGCCATCGAACTTCGACTTGGTAGGGCCCGATTAATCGACGCTTATGGACCTGAGATCGTCGACCTGGAAATGCGCATGACTACTGAGTATTTTAACGGCACGGGGTGGGTAATCAATACCGCTGATAGTTGCACCAATTACATAATGGGAGATGTTAGTTTTGATGGCGGCAGTTACACCGATAATCTAGATCCCGGTGATACTGCTGTTTCCAACCCGGCAGCAAGCCAGACTGTCACCAGTGGTATCACCAATATATCCAATGGTTTTTGGTTTAACGCACCGGGTACAGGTGATCACGGAAGCGTACTTATCAACCTAAACTTAACTAGCCAGGGTTGGCTTCAGTTCGATTGGGATGGCGATAATAGCCTGGATACCACTCAAGGTTTGCTCAGTTTTGGTTACTATCGCGGTAGTGACCGTATGATCTATTGGCGAGAGATCAGAAACTAAAAAATTGTAAATATTTCGTTAATATTACCAATATAACTGATTTATTTTCGGGTTCATTTTCAATTCAGTTGCATTGTTCATAATTGATACCAAGCATACAGCAAAGAGGGTATTGCAATGAACAACAGACTTCAGTTAAAAAAATACTTAGCCTTTACATTATTATTTTCTTTTATTTCTGCCGGCGCGGTTAGCGCGAAAACAGAAAAGAAAGCACAAATCAAAAGCAAAGCAGCCCAAGCAAAAGTTTTTCGTAAACATGAAAAAAACTGGCATCAACCTTCTTATGGCCGTCACATTGAACTGTTTAAATGTCGTGACTCATGGGGTCACAAGTTAAGAGGTAAATTCACTTCCGAACAACAATACTTTATTGAGCTAGGTGGTGGCACTTGCCGAAGAGCTGGTCGTCATGATGACTATGGCGTGTTGAGCCAATTCTATAACTTCGATTTCGCCCTAGACAATGTTTATTACGCTATCGAGCAAATTAAGAATCGCTATGGTATTCGCCACGCTCGACTAATAGAAGCGGACAATATTTCAAGAGGTCATAGAAACTTAAAATACACATTAGTATTTAAAATTCGTGGGCAAGGATACCGAGAGTTTAGAGTGAAACAGAACCGATGGAACGGAAATGTCAGAGCGATTTATGAGGTGTAGTTCAAGTAAAAGTCAGAGCTAAAAGTCAAAGCGTAAAATGGTAAAAAGGGTTGCTTAAGCAACCCTTTTTACTTAGTAATTACTTTACGGTAATTTTAATCTTTTTTGACACAATCATAGGATCGTGAGGTATATGCAGCATATCACCAAGAACGAGCTGTAATGTATGTTCGCCTTTTGGCAGAGTAATCGTTGTTTCGGTTTGCCCGCCACCAAAATGCTTCACGTCATTTCCCATAGGGACACCAGGCTTTGGCAATGACTTAGAGTTAATCAATAAATGGTGATGACCAGTACCAGGTTTATTAACACCGGCTGGCGCTACTCCCATACCTTTTAAACCAAATTTGACAGTAAATGTTTCAGGCACTGTTTCTCCATCTTTTGGTGAGATGATATAAGCTTGTGCGCCTTCGAGAGATTTAGTTGCGTGATGATGACCATGACCATCTCCTGCGATTCCAGCGGTAGAAAAGCCAACCGATGCAAAAGAGGTCAAGGCAATAATTGCCAATTTTTTTAATTTCATTTTATCTCCTTATAAAGCCAGTTATCAGCCTTTTCGTTTTATATTTCGAATAACTCAAGCTTCAGCAATTAAGTGCTCTACTGAACTTGCCGCAAAAACCGTTGCTCTACGACTTTAGTGCCACTAACGTAATTCTCTATATGGCTAATAGCATTAAAGGCAACATGAATACGGTCTTTTGCTTTAGGGTGGGTGGCCAGTATAAGGGTTTTACGATTATCGTCAATGCTTTCCACAATTTGCATCATAGACAAATAAGCGTAAGGATCGTACCCCGCTCGCGCCATCAAAACGACCGCCTTTTCATCAGCATCAAGCTCATCTTCTCTACCAATACCTTTGGTATACAGATTGTGAGTAGCGTTAAACAAATTCGAAGCAATTTTTCGATTCTTTAAAGAATCTTGATCATAACCACCATGCTTTTCAGTTTGATAATGATCAGCTGCAAGAAATGCCAAGTCCCCGACATTTGAATAGGTTTTGCTTTTTTCAATTGCCCTCACTTGATGCTTTTGCTCAACATGAACTATCTCATGGGCAAGCACACCAGCCAGTTCAGCTTCGCTTGACAATCGATCAATAACGCCTGATGAAATTACAACATAGCCACCAGGCATAGAAAACGCATTAAAGTCTGGCGTATCAATTACGATAAATTGCCACTCAGTGTTGACTCCTTTTTCGGTTTCTGGATTAGCATGCATGGCAACCCATTGGCCTACTCTGTTAACGTACCTTTGTAACTCTACATTTTGATGGATTTTACTGGAGCCAACGATAATGGCTGTCATTTGTTCGCCAATTACTTTTTGTTCTTTGAGCGACAACTTATTTCCAGTTAGTACACCTTTACCTGCCGACGCCAGTTTACCAACGTCTAAGTTACCGACTTTTAAACCACAGCCCAACAAGAAGCTCAGACCAATGCAAAGGATGGAGTTGTAGATAAACTTGCTTTTCATTACTTACCCTCCTTCTTTTTATACGTTATCGTTTGTGATCTTAAAGCCGCCTGCTTTGCAAAGAATTGGGCATCTTGCGGTGTAACCTTAAATTGCTTTGCTCTCTCTAGTGCAACGAAGTTAGCTTTAGCATTTTTAATATCTTTTTCCCCAATGCCTCTCACACCAGTTGTAGCGGTTACACCACTGTGCCCCTGGCGTAAACTAACAAACTTCGACAGGTCTGAACTTCCAGATTTACTTAAGCTTGCTTCAAAACGCACTTGTAATAAAGTCACCCAACCCTGTTCGGTTGGCTGAGTAGAAATTTTGTACCATCCTCTTTGGCGTTGTAAAATTTCTACATCTTGATTTTTAGCTAACTGACCAACATCAGTTGCTTTAAAGCTGGGTTTTTCCTTTAACGATGAATCCCTTACGACTTTAGCCGGTGTGGCCATTAAAAGACTTGCATAGCAAGCCCCAAAAGCGATAATTCCAACTCCTAACCGCCTCAATATTCTGTAATTCATATCATTCCCTCCTACTGGGTTGATAGAGCTTCACCTCTTCTTCACGACCTTTAACGGCGAATTCTCCTTTGTACTCAAAAATGAATTTTTTTGGGCATTTTTTCTCACATAAAACTTTGGTTGATTCAGAAACTAATATTCTGGCAATTCCCTTTGTTTTTCCTTCAATTCTACTGCCGAGATTAATCGTATCTCCGATCGCAGTGTAATCGAATCTTTT
Organism: Kangiellaceae bacterium; assembly: GCA_026196875.1. Lineage (GTDB taxonomy): Bacteria > Pseudomonadota > Gammaproteobacteria > Enterobacterales > Kangiellaceae > Aliikangiella. The sequence continues at coordinate 46,773 of JAPHTP010000115.1, read as the reverse complement.
GGCCGACCCCAACATTCCCACAACAGCATCGCCGCTGTGAATACCGATCCCCACATCAAACTCCTGCAATTCTTCAGGTAAGGACTTACGAAACTCGATAAGATTTTCCACCATTCTTATCGCAGCATCTATTGCATGCTCTGCATGATTAGGGTCCTCAATGGGAGCTCCCCAAAATGCCATAATTGCATCACCGATAAACTTATCTAGTGTACCGCCGGTTGCAAAAATCGCTTCCACTTGACTGTCAAAATACTGATTTAAGATAGTCATGATTTGCTCGGCGCTTCGCTTTTCAGATAAACTTGTAAAACCGCGAATATCTGAAAATAGTATAGAAATTTCACTGGTTTTATTGGCAATTTGTTGATGCCATTCAGGATCGGCGACTAACTGTTTAACTATTGTCGGGTCCATAAAGCGCGAAAATGTTTTTAGCGTATGTAGCTTATTTAAATACTCTCTCAATCCTCGATGAAAAATTAAGCTTGCTGACGCGATCAAAGCGACCAGGAAAACTGAAGCAGCTGGAAACAGAATATTCTTACCGCTTAAGAAATCGCTCATCAGGAGTAAGACACCAGCATACACCAGGAGCAAAAAGGAAATGAGCAATACTTGAACTTTGTAACCTTGAAACAGCCACGTAATTAAAAAGGCTAATGAAATCACAAATAACGCTGATAAAAATGCTAGGTTTCGATCAAATAACTTTAAATATTCCTGATTCTTCAAATTATCTATCGCGGTCGCGAGAATGCTGGTTGCAGGGTAAAGCGCTTCAATTGGTGTAGCTCGTAGATCATGTAAGCCAGTTGCCGTTGCTCCTATGACAACAATTTTGTCTTTAAACATACTAAGTTCTTGCCCGCTCGTAACCAATCCAAAAGCCCCCGCATAAGGCATTGATTGGAATGGAACAATTTCTAAGCTATTGTATTTCAAGTAGAACTCATCAGGAAACTGCACTGAAGGTTGAAGGTAGCTAACAACTCGACCGGGAAGCGAGTGAAGTTTCATTTGATTCGGCGAAGAGCCGGCGGAAGGTTTGTCTTTTTCACCAGCTTCACCTAAGACAGAAACGGTGGGATAACGTCTTGCCTTTCCGTCCCAGTCAGCCAAAAAATTAATAAGCCCAATATTCCAATCCTCAAGATCAATGATCCAGGGTAACGCAATTTGGATCTTTCGTTCACCCATTTCGCCTCTAGATACAAATAACGTATCAGGAAGCAAATCAGTAGACACTGCATCAACCGAAGAGTCCTGACCTAACAAAGAAGCTGCGAGGAAAACCGATTTTTGTCCTTTGAGTACCTCGCGAAAAGAACTATCTAAATCGGGCCGAAAAATATCTCTTTCGGCAAAAATGGTATCAAATACTATCGCTTTGGTTCCCGCAGCAAGCAAACCTTCTACTAGATAAGTATGGGCCGTTCTGGGCCAGGGCCATTTGCCTAGATGCCCTTCTAAAGCAGTTAAACTTTGATCGTCAATTTCAATCATCACAATATCAGGGTCGACCTGTGATTCTTTAGCTATGTGCCGACGCCAATTGTCATTATAGAGGTCATCAACATGGCTCCATTGTGGAAACACAAATAGCAAAGAGCTAGCAACGATTAAAAGTAACCACTGAAAAAACAACCTCAGCTTTCTGCGGCTTTCACGTTTCTCAGAAAGCTCTTGCTCTTTATCTTTAATTTGAGTTTTCGCCATATTGAGTTTCAAGCTAACCTAGCACTAATAATGCTAGATATTTAGTTTTTATTTTATATTTGCTTTTTGTTTATAACTCTTTTTAACATTTAATTTAAAGAGTAACTAGCTTCCACCCATCAGCAACAGTTTAAAACTGACAACTCACTTGCGGGTTAGGGAGTATTCCCGCTATTCATCGTTGGTCCTTTTGAACACCTTCGCCTCAATAAATGTATCAACCATCACATTACATAGCTTACCACTTTGCGCTTCTTGCTTCAGAATGTCTAACGCTAGCTCAACACTTACGGCTTTTTTATATGGCCTATCTCGAGCTGTCAGCGCATCATAAATATCAGCGATTGCCATGATTTTGCTCGCTACAGGAATTTCGGGATCCTTTATTCCTAAAGGATAACCTGTTCCATCAATTTTTTCATGATGAGAACCCGCAATTTTGGGAATAAAGGCCAACTCATCTGTCCATGGAATTTCGCTTAGGAATGCTTGTGTGTGGACTACGTGAGACTGGATTTCAAGACGTTCCTCAGGTGTAAGGCTCCCCTTTTTTACCGACAGCGATAAAAAGTCCTCTTGGCTTAGCAGCGTTTTGCCAAATGGATAAGTTTCGTCCATTTGAAACTCTAAAAGATGTTCCAGTTCCTCAGCGACTTCTTGCTCCAACAAGGATGGCCTATTTGCTCTTTCTATAATGTTTTGAAATTCTTCTAGTGACTTAAGTTTTTTTTCTAAATTTTCGTATTCAGCGCAATCATTCCATTGAGTCAGGCGCGCAGGGTCATTGGTAACAATTAAGCTTTGGTAAAATCGTCTTTGTAATAATTGTTTTTGCCATTCGATTTTTAATCTTAAAAAATTTAGCCGGCTGTCATGTAGCTTGTTGGCTTTAAGTAAAACATTTTCTTTGACGCCTACTTTTCCAAAATCGTGCAACAAGGATGCGTATCGAATTTCACGAATTTGTGTCGGATTAAATTTAAGTTCTCGATATTTTCCTATAGAGGAGCCATCCAAGGTTTCCGCCAAGCCTGTGGTTAGCTGTGCCACACGGAATGAATGACCGCTAGTAACAGGATCTCTCGACTCAATCGCTTTAACTGACGCCGAAACGAAGCCTTCAAACAAAGACTGAATATTTTCAATCAACTGGCTATTGTCAATTGCAACCGCCGCTTGGCTTGCCAAACTTAGCAACAGTTCTTGTCGTTCATAAGTAAACCCAATGCTCGGATCTTCATCACCATTTTGATCACGGTTATTAATGAACTGTAAAACGCCTATAATCTTTCTCTTGTGATTGCGCATAGGTAACACGAGTAACTGCCTTGTCCTATAACCTGTGGCTTTATCAAAACTTTTATCAAACTGATAAGGCAGACTGTGGGGTAACTCATAAGCGTCGGCAATGTTTAAGATCTCTCCCGTCAGCGCAACATAACCGGCTAAAGACTGGTTAGTTAACGGAAACTTCTTTTCCTTGAATGCGAAGTCTATTCGGCTATTTTGAGTGAGTTTGAAAAGAAGTTCAGGGCTCTCATTCTTTTCATCCAGCAATAAGTAAAGCGATGCTGCTTCACAATTACCAAGTTTCCTACCTTCTCTAAGAACCTTTGTGAGCAGCTTATCAAGATCCTTTTCCGCGCTTAAGGCAATACCGATTTCTCCCAATTCCTTGCGCTCTTGGGAAACGTTAATAATATCTGAAGTCAAGCGCTCTAATTGTTGCTGGTTTGCAAGATATTCAAAACCGGTTTCTATCGCGCTAATTAATTGCTTGGAACTGCTATGTCGATGAGTCAGTATATCGGCATCAATGCTGTCATCTAAAGCAATTGAAAAGTATGAAGTTCGTTTCGGGTAGGCTTCCGGCTGAGTGTAATTTTCACCGAACACAACCACGATAACAGTGTTCTCTGGGATTTGAGAGTTTGCCTCTCGATATTCTTCTTCTGATAAAGTTAGTACCAAAAAATTGGCAAGCGCAAAAGACCTTTCAAAATGTGCGATTACTGGATTTAAATCACAACTAAACTCACCCACTAGCCACAAACATCTAGAAAACGCGTGATTAATTCCTGATTGATTGGACATACCTTCATCCTTGCGTACCAACAATACTAAAGGTAGTACAAAGTTAAATTTAACCCGTCCATATAAATAAATTATTGTTGATTTGCATGAGACGGCGCTTTTTTATACAGTAGTGCTCTATAACGATAAAAAATTCTCAGCGAAAACACAACCTCCGGCAGTATTACTAACCAGTATAGACCAGGAGAAAGGACAAAGTGGATACTTCTAATTTTTTCATATATCCCAGCGACACCGCAGATAAGAAAACAGAGGCAATTGTATTTCTCGAGCAGGCAACTGATGATGACTGGCAAACGTTACTCGATTTTACATCGACCCTTCGCTTTCATGCCGGCGATACAGTTATCCAACAAGGTGATGAAGATGATTCACTCGCCTTTATAGCTTCCGGTGAACTCGAAGTGCTAATCCCCAGAGGTCGTTCGCGGAAACTGGAGAGGCTCACGACTTTCAGTGCTGGCTCCGTCATTGGTGAACAGTCATTTCTTGATCGCCAACCCCGCTCTACCTCTATTCGTGCCATTTCCGATGGTGAACTTTACCGACTGAGTAGAGATTCATTTACCGTTTTGTCCGCCAAGCATCCCAATTTAGCAATGCAAGTGGCGCTTGACTTAGGCCGAATAGTCTCGGTTCGATTGCGTGATACAACCAAATTTTTATCTGCGAGTAAAAAATAATAACTTTCAAAAATCGAAATAACCAATATTAAGCGAGGTTTTCCTCATCAATGAGCGAATCAAATAAACCAGTATTTGCCAACTTTATGCAAGTTACACCGCTCATTCCTCGTTGGGCTTGGCAAATTCTCAGATTGTTTTCCATTGCTGCTTTTGCAGCAATCGTTTGGGGACTTTTCAATCATTCGGCTATTACTTTAATTATATTTTGGGGCATAGCAGTACCGAGTTTGCCACTGATATTTTGGCTGCTTCCTGGCTTATGGAGAAACCTATGTCCACTCGCAGCAACCAATCAACTTCCAAGGTTATTTAATTTTTCTCTTGCTAAAGAACTACCGGCTCAAGCAAAACGCTATGCCAGTGTTGTAGGCCTGCTACTTTTGTTTATTGCTATCCCCCTCAGAAAAATCACCCTAAACGAAGATGGTGAAGTATTAGCATTTGCACTAATCGGCATCGTTAGCTTCGCTTTTATTGGCGGTTTGATATTTAAGGGAAAGAGCGGCTGGTGCGGTAGCTTTTGCCCGTTGTTACCTGTACAAAGGCTCTATGGTCAAACGCCATTAAAAACAGTCAACAACAGCCATTGCGCACCCTGTGTTGGTTGTACTAGAAATTGTTTTGATTTCAATCCTCAGGTAGCCTATCTGGCTGATTTATATGACCAAGACCCCGTTATGGCCAGCGATAGAAAGTTCTTTGCCGGCATGATGCCCGGCTTGTTGCTCGCTTACTTCACTTTGACCTATTCTCCAGAGACGCCAATCTATCAACTTTATTTTCAGTTCGGTTTTTACTGTCTGATTGGTGTCGGCGCTTATCAAGTTTTCGAAACAATTTTTAAGTTCAGTCCACAGAAAAATACCGCTGTTTTTGCGCTGGCTTCAATCAATATTTTCTACTGGTATGCCTCTGTGATTATGCATTCTTCATTACAGACATTACTAGATATCACCTTGCCTCAGTGGCCAATATGGTCGGTGCGAACGGCTATCGCGTTAATCTCTATCGTTTGGCTTTGGAAAACCATAAGCAAAGAAAAGTTGTTTCTATCACAAGCATTTGCGAGCTCAGCACAAACCAAAGTTGCGAGTATGAAACACTTGAAAAGACATGCTGCAAAGCAGACCGAAAACCCCACGGTTATCTTGCAACCTAGTGGAGAGGAAATGGTTGCCAAGCCGGATATGACGTTATTGGATTTATTGGAAGCGAATGGTCACCCTATAAATTCCGGCTGCAGAATGGGAGCATGCGGCGCTGACCCTGTCGCTATTGTAAACGGAGAAGAAACACTTGAAGAAAAAACTCCGGAAGAAGCTGCGACATTAGAACGGCTAGGATATAAATCGGGGGTCAGAATGGCTTGCTGCGTTAAACTTGCAAGTGACTTTAGTATTAATTTAGATCCCGAGTCTGTTGAACAGGAAGAAGAAGAAGCCGAATTTGAACAAGACAATTCTATTCATTCAGTAGTTATCATCGGAAATGGAATTGCCGGAGTTACCGCTGCTGATTACATTCGGCGTCATCATAAAGACTGCCAAATACATCTAGTCGGCGCGGAAAAATACCCGCTTTATAATCGCATGGCGATCAGCAAGCTAATTTATGGTAGAACGGCATTGCAGAGTTTGATTTTAATGCCGGATGAATGGTATCAAAAACGAAAAATCCAACAGTGGTTAAACACTCAAGCAGAATCAATTGACACAATAAAACATGTAGTCACTTTAGCTACAAACGAAACGATTAACTATGACAAGCTAATTATAACCACTGGAAGTAATGCCAGAATACCGGAGATAATCAACTGGGGAACCAAAGGTTGTTTTGCTTTGCGTAATGCTGAAGACGGCATGGCAATTAGAACCTACGTCCAAGACCATAAATGCAAAAGAGTGATTATAGCCGGCGGCGGTCTTCTAGGATTGGAAGCAGCTTACGCTTTCACCCAAATTGGTATGAGAGTAACGGTTCTAGAAAGATCACAATACCTTCTTAAACGACAGCTTGACGAAAAAGCGGCAACGATTTTACATTCCTATTTAACCGCGCTCGGTATCAGTATTATTTATCAAGCCGAGGTCGATATTGTTGTTGGTAACGAATCCATTGAAGCAGTTAAACTCAAAACAGGTGAAAAGATTTTAGCTAATTTACTACTGGTAGCTGCAGGCATTGTGCCCAATCAAAAGCTCTTTGAAGATAGTACGCTTGAATCAAATAAAGGTATCTTGGTTGATAACCACTTACAAACTAATATTAAAAATGTTTACGCCGCCGGTGATATTGCAGAACTTCGCGAAACTAAAGGCAAACTCCCTGGATTATGGCCTATAGCTGTTGACCAAGGGCGAGCAGCAGCGATAAATGCACTTGGTGGCGATCATATCTACCAAAACAAACCGGTTGCTACCGGCCTCAAGGTGGTTGGGGTAGAACTTACTTCAATGGGACAGTTTATTGCCGATAAAGACAACCAAGAGGTCGCATTTAAAACTAAAGATGCTTATCGAAAAATTGTACTGAAAGATAATGTCATAGTTGGTTGTATTCTATTGGGTTATCCGCAATATTCAAGCAAACTCACTCAGATGATTAATGATGAGAAAATTCTAACGGAGGAAGAAATCAGACTACTGGAAAATGACCAGTGGGATTGCCTAAGTTAGGTTTAGAATGACTTAGATATAGAATAAGCTCGATTTAGAAGGCGAAGTTTCTCCTTGTTTTACCAGCAATCCTTTGGTTTACAAGCTTATACTACTGCATGTTGTGAAGCTAACCACTTTTGCGCTTCTAAATCACAATTAAAAATTTTAATATTCATACAATCCGGTCTGGGGATTTTTTCCCCCATCAAATTATCGACATAAGACTCAGCGTTAAGATCTACCCAGGCGCAGGTAATTTTTCTGTCTTGATTTACTTCAACTAACTTTCGAATAAGAAGGGGGACTTCCATCGGTGCAATCCGACCAGATAAAAGAATAGTAGCGTGAACAACAGAAATACCTGTTAACTCACAGTCGCGATAAATCCGGTGCCAGAACTCAACAGCTCCTTCAATGCTTCGTTTTCCGGTTACATAATAACGAAGCAAGTCACCTTTGTTCTTAACTTTTACTTGATAAGGTTCGCAATCCATTTTACTACCTACCAAAGCACTTTATGCAAGATTAACGCTTATTTAAAGGGAATTCAAATGACTGAACAAGTAATCTGTACTTTGTAACAATTGATATTTACTGAGACTATATAATCTCTTTAACTGAGACAATCTAGTTTTTTAAATTGGGAGGTGGTCTAGAATCATCCAGTTGTACTTTAGAAAACTTTACGGGGTGAGAAATATAGGACAGCTCCCCTTCTTTTAGGTTAAACCTTTTAACAATATTTCTTGCTACACTCTGCTCATTATTAAGTGCCTGTTTAATAGAGTTTACTTGGCTACAAGGGATACTTTGCTGTTTTAATCTGGTTAACCAATATTCATTGGTTTTCAGATGAAGTCTGTTTTGTAATAACGCTATCAATATATCTCTGTGTTCAACTCGCAAAGAATTTGATCTAAAACGTGGATCCAATGCAAGCTGCTCTAATCCAACAATGATACATAATTTTTTAAACTGAGCATCGTTACCAACCGCTATCATAATATGTCCGCTACTGGTTTCAAACGTTTGATAAGGCACAATGTTGGGGTGCGCGTTTCCTAGCCGGCCAACGGCCTCATCTCCGGCTAAAACATTCATTCCCTGATTGGCGAGCATCGCCAGTTGGCACTCGAAAAGTGACACATCAATATGTTGGCCTTCTCCCGTCTTATTTCGATAAATAATTGCCGCCATTATCGCATTCGACGCGTACATTCCAGTCATCAAATCTGCAACAGCCACGCCAACCTTGGTCGGCTCTCCTCCTTTCTCGTCTGGCTGGCCCGTGATGCTCATTAATCCTCCCATAGCTTGGATCATTGCATCATAGCCGGGTTCATTTTTTAATGGACCGGTTTGACCAAACCCACTGATTGAGCAGTAAATTAGTCGAGGATTAATAGATTTAAGACTGGTATAGTCCAAACCATATTTAGCCAGCCCGCCTACCTTAAAATTCTCTACTAAAACGTCGCTGTTTTTCACCATGTCTTTTATTTGAGACTGACCAGCAGCGGAAGTGATATCAAGACTTATCGATGCTTTCCCCCTATTGGCTCCGGCAAAGTAAGCCGCTACCTGCTCCCCATCAAGATTGACAAATGGAGGTCCCCAATTGCGCGTATCATCCCCAACTTCAGGTTTTTCTATTTTGATGACTTCAGCTCCATAATCAGCTAGTAACTGAGTCGCCCAAGGACCCGCTAATATGCGACTCAAGTCGATAACCTTAATACCTTCGAGTAATGACATATCAATTAAAGCTCTAAATCCAGGAAGTAGTTTTGCATCATGACAGTAGTCATACCGATTATCTAGCCGAATTCCAGGAATCTAATAGATTTTTCCTATAAGCCCTATTATTCACCAATTTTAAGTTACCCAAGGATCCCTACAATTTGATATGCTTTCGCCCTCTCTATAATTGTCACAAAAATGTCCATGCTTACAGTTATTTCCCCAGCTAAAAGTTTAGATTTCGAAGGTCCTTTAGCAACCAAACGAAAATCACAGCCTCAGTTTCTAGAACAGTCACAAACTTTAATTGATGAACTTAAAGAGCTGGCTCCCCAAGATATTGCTTCACTGATGAAGCTGAGCGATAAATTGGCGGCTCTTAACTACGACAGATTCCAGGAATTTAATACTCCCTTTACTCCGCAAAATGCTCGTCAGGCGCTATTGGCTTTCCGCGGCGATGTTTATCTTGGTCTGGACGCAGATACTCTTTCTAGCGATGACTTTCAATACGCACAAAAACACTTGCGTATTTTGTCGGGATTATACGGTGTGTTGCGTCCTTTAGATTTAATCCAGCCTTATCGGCTAGAAATGGGTACTAAATTCGAAAACATAGTTGGTAAAAACCTTTATGCTTTTTGGGGAGAACAATTAAACCTTCACTTACAAAAGGAACTCAAGAAGCACGAGCAACCTGTCCTCGTCAACCTAGCCTCAAATGAGTACTTTAAAGCAGTTAAGGCTAAACAACTTTCTTATCGAGTTGTTACGGCCAATTTTAAAGACTTAAAAAATGGGCAATATAAGATGATCAGCTTTTTTGCCAAAAAAGCCCGCGGCCTTATGAGCCGTTTTATTATCCAAAATCAAATTGACCACCCAGAAGGGTTAAAAGACTTTAATTTAAGCGGTTATTATTTTGATAAAAAATCAAGTACTGAAGATGACTTGGTTTTCTTAAGAGACGAAGCCCCTGCGAAATAAACACACTAACCGCCCCCTCAAACGGAGAGGGCGGAAACACTCTTTATCTTGCGGCCCGTGAATTCATCGAAGCATTTCGACTAGTATCTTTGTACTGCGCTGTATCGCGCATCCCGGTAGTATGACACCACCCTTTTTTGTGACCCATATTACTCGCACCTGATAGCTGTCCTGCCCATTTTTCGGTAGTACCATCTTCAGGATCGTCGAGGAACAAATCCGTACCTAAGTGGCAATAGTCGTAAGCCCACCAACGAGTTTTAAAGGATGTTGTATAGTAGTCTACTTCAGCTCTAGCCCAGCTAGGAATAGTTGATAGCCAGTTAGCAGCGCCACTATAAGTTAAATCGGTATTGGTACCGCAACCGACGCCGAACACGTCACCTATTGCCGCTAAATTCCCCGCTAAAGCTGTGCCCTGATAGGGAGTGCCAACCGATTGAATAAGTCGCCCACCGGTTGCATAGTCTAAACCGCTCCAGTAGCGGCTGTACAAATGCAATGCCGCTGCACCGCCTTGGCTATGACCAACAATGCCATATGAAGTATAAGGCGAACCAAAACTCAAAATCAGATTGGCAAACTCATCATGACTACGATTTTGTTTGTAGTCTTTAAACTCCACCGAATTACTAAACTCACCGGGGTTCCAGGCACCGCCTGAACAATAACCATGAACAAGTAAGAGTTTCGGATTGGATGTCGCTTTAATGGAGCTTAAACTTGCCAAGGGAGCTTTGCCAGTAAGCATATCTTTCGATATATCTTCCCGAGAATCGCTAGCTGCTGCTTTTATGAATCTACTTTGTTGCACAGAATTAAGTAGACGCAGAGTTTTCGTGTCAGCGATTAGACTGAGAGAATCAATCTGTAATAGGGGTACATTGGTATCAGCACTTTGCAAGCGAAGATTTCTAATACCTATCGGCGCAGATAGCTTTTTGCGCGATAACCAACGAGAGTCAAAACTCAAGGAAAGGTAATCTGAGTTAAGATTTAAACTCGATTGAGTAGATGCAATGCCACCAACCCAGGCTGCTGGCTGAAGCTTTCCGTTTGCGTCGGTACCATACACCTCCCCACTAACAAACACTCGCTTTTCGCTAGTATTCTGCTGAACAGGGATCTGAACATCAGTTACATAATTTTCGCCAGCAACTATCAACCCTTTTTTGCCGATCACTTGGTGGGAAATAGCCTCTACCACATATAGGTCATTCACCGATCGGGAGAAACGGATCCCGTCAGGCCGTGTACCTTCTACGTATAACCGAGAAGAATAAACTCCAATTTCATCTGAAGGTAAAGATACTGAAAACTTACCATCGCCTGCTAACTTATCGCCATGTAATCCGCGGTCATTTAACTTAAGTTTAGTCTGCTTTCCACTTGGAGAAGTCACGCCAACGACAAGTTTATTTAGATTTGAATTAAGTGGCCGTTGGTTAGTTGCTAGAGAACGTTTACCTATTAAATTTTTCGAATCAATCATATAAGCCACGATATTAATTTGGCTATTCTGAGTCGAAAAATTGTTATCTCGGTAGCTGTAGAGTTTGTAATTTGGATCGCCCTTAAACATTAGGTAAGCATCAGGAGCGCCTTTGGACTTTAAGCTATTTTTCTGCTCAGACAAACCGCCTTTAATCTTGACGGTCCATTCACCAACGCTCGGTGAATTCACGATAAATTGCTTTCCAGTAAACTCTTGACCTCCGATATTCACTAACCCGGTTGAGACATTATTGCTGTCTTTAGGAGAATTGATAGAAATATTCTGATGGTTGCCGTCTAACACTTGTAATTGCCATTTATCCGACTCAGGACCAATCAGAAGCATTGGGCTGTCTGCGGCTCCATCGAATAAAACTCTCGTACTAAAACCTAGCGAGTCTTGTTTTGTATCCGCTCTTGAATTCAAACTGCCTTTATTGGCAGATAATGACCCAGTTAAAGTGACAGGCAACATGGTCGAGTGACTTAGCACTCCTGTTTTATCAGGAGATTGTAAATGCTGTTCCGCCATATCTTGTGGCGCAACCATCGTATGTTTCGTAAAAATGGAGTTATCTTTGGATTGCGCGGCATTAGCGCAGGTCGAAGAAATAATTAAGCTCAGCGCACCTAGTAGCACCGAGCATCTATCGGTTTTGAGTTGGTTCATTTTATAGCCTTCCTTACTCGTTAGTTATTTAAGGAAAACTCACAATTTCTGCCCCACAGAATTCTACGTGATGAGCCTTCCCGTTCTTATCTCAGTAAAAAACGCTGAAAAATTTTTTAGATAGAAATTCGTAGCGAGTACTCTGTTATTCCCTGCAGACTGGAATTCAGGAATAACTACCTAAGAGCTCGAATAGCACGAGTTTCTGAAGCGATCATCAAAATCATTTCAGGTCAGAAGATAGTGGAGCGAGGTCCGTGGTCTGTCCACCGATCACTTTATACCTCAAAGCTATATGTGAACCAGCTCACATTTTGAGCGCGTTACAAATACCGAAGCGAGATTCTGATTGAGTGTTTTTTACCCTTTATGCAGCCTAACTCCAATCAATTTAGGAAAGGATTTGTTACATATCAGACGGAAGATAAACTTGAATTAGACGTTAGAGCCAACCATATAAACCTTATCTATGTCTTGCAATTGAAAGAATCGTAATATGAAAAGAGTCTTACTATTTGTTGGAACTAACATCGCTGTAATCATTGTTTTAAGTATTGTTCTTAGTATCTTGGGACCGGCTTTTGGTATTCAGCAAGGTAGCTACGGCGGGTTGCTGTTATTCGCCGCAGTTTTTGGGTTTGGCGGTGCTTTTATATCCCTATTGCTATCAAAGACTATCGCTAAGCGCTCCGTCGGTGCCCAAGTTATTGCCCAACCGGCAAATGCTACAGAAAGATGGCTGGTGGAGACTGTCGCCCGACACGCTCAAACAGTCGGCGTTGGAATACCGGAAGTCGCGGTTTACCAATCCCCCGAAATGAATGCATTTGCGACGGGGGCTAGCAAGAACAATTCTCTTATTGCAGTTAGTACCGGCTTGTTGCAGCAAATGGATAGAAATGAAGTTGAAGCCGTACTTGCGCATGAAATGTCGCATATCGCCAACGGAGACATGGTCACTTTGACCTTAATTCAAGGCGTGGTGAATACCTTTGTTATTTTTCTCGCGCGAGTAGTTGCGGGAATCATCAATAATGCTTTACGCGGCAACAACCAAAGTGGCGGGCTTGGCGGATTTGCTTACTTTGGAGTGGTCATTGTGCTAGAAATCGTATTTGGTATTCTAGCAAGCATCATTGTCATGTGGTTTTCTCGCCGAAGAGAATTCAGAGCAGATGAAGGAGCGGCCAAGCTTGAAGGAAATAGCGCAATGATTGCTGCGCTAGAAAGGCTAAAAGGCAACCGGGAGAGTGAGCTTGACGGAACCCTTACAGCATTTGGTATTTCCGGTAAACGTTCAATGGCGGAATTATTTATGAGCCATCCGCCTTTAGATAAACGCATAGCAGCTTTGAGAAAATAAACAGTTGAAATAGTCAGGAGAATGACAAAGTGGACTTAAATAAAATATTAAACAATCTTTCATCCAATAGTTCCGCCAAAGGATTTTTAGGTGGTCTTGCCGGTGGTGCAGTGTCCGGTACATTAACCAGTAAAAAAGGACGCAAAAATGCGGCCAAACTGGTAAAGGCCGGAGGTCTTGCTGCTGTTGGGGTGATGGCTTGGAAGGCTTATCAACAGTATTCAGGTTCTAAACAGAACCCCTCAACTTCAACCGCGACCTCACCCTCAACTTCAAATGCAAAACCTGGCCAAAACTGGAATAACCTAGGCGCGCAAGCTTTTCATAATTTGGACGACACTAACTCAGATCAAAGCCAATCCATTTTTGTTCTTAAATGCATGGTCGCAGCGGCCATGTCAGATGGTCACATCGATTCAAGTGAATATCAGAATATTCTAAGTAAAGCAGATGATTTAGGATTGTCTGGTGAAGACAAAAACTTAGTATTTAGCGAAATCAGCAACCCAATGAGTTTAGATACAGTGATCCGTCAGTCAAATACGCCCGAACTGGCCATGGAAGTATATACAGCCTCTTTATTGGCTATTGATGAAGACTTACCGCAGGGCCGGGACTACCTTCAGCGTCTCGCAAATGGCTTGCAATTACCACCTCCATTAGTAAATGCTGTACATCAGCAGATAGCTAACTCTTAGCGGGTTTCAACTCAGGCTGCCTCTTATAGCATAAGGGGCAGCTCGTCCCCAAAGTTTCAACTAATATGGTCTTATAAACCACCATAATCAACCGAATCTCTGCTTTTACCTAAACTCTTAATAAAATCTATCTAAACTTCAAAGTGGGATTTTGTTAGGTTCCGACTACACTTAAAGCAAGACAATTAAACTGACTTTAAGCGATCGCTTATGGCAAAAAGTCCAAAATCAATGCGACTGGCCTCTACTCTGCTAACTCGGCAGATTAAATCATCAAGGTTACTTGCCACCGAAAATGCTCAGTCTCAACAAAAATACGAGACTTTACCGCAATTAAGGGCAACTGAAGCACTGGAGTTTGGCATTGGTGTCCAGCACCCTGGGTATAACCTCTACGTTGCGGGAGAAAACGGCATCGGGAGGTTGGAGTATGTATTGGATTATCTGGAACCCATTGCAACTCGCGCGAACTCTCCATCCGATTGGCTGTACGTTAATAACTTTGATGACCCAAGGGAACCTCATAGTATTCGATTGCCTCCAGGAGAAGGAACTAAATTCAGAGATGATCTCGATGAATTTATCGAAGCACTATTGGCTACTTTCCCAGCCATTTTTGAACACCCATCCTTTTTGCAAAAGAAGACCGCAATTAGCCGAAAATTTGAAGAGATCTACGACAATGCTGTTGGTAATATTGAAGAGCAAGCGGCCAAGCAAAGCATCGCAGTTTACCGAGAAGATGGCACAATAACTTTTAGTCCGATCATTGACGGAGAAATAGCAGATGAATCGGAGTTCGCGCAATTAAAAGGTGAAGAGCGAGAAAAATTTCATCAAAATGTGAATAACTTTGAAGATCAATTAAACGACGCTTTACTTGAACTTCCCAAATGGCAAAGAGCTCAGAAAGATCAAATTCGACAATTGTTTGATCAAACAATTACTCAATCACTAAAACCGTTATTTGATGAATTACAACAAGCCTATCAAGGCCATGCCGGCATGCTTTTGTACTTAGCACAAATGAATCGAGATATTCCAAAAGTCATCAAAGAATTATTAGCCGGCGACGAAAAAGAAAGCAACGCAGCCGAGACCTTACCTAGCCGAAGAAAGATTCTAGAAAATCGCTATTTACCAAATTTATTTGTACGTTCAGGTGGACGTTCCGGCGCACCAATAATTGTAGAACCGAATCCAACCTATGCGAATTTATTTGGCCAGATAAATCATTTGCCGGACCATGGAAGCTTCAATTCTGACTTCCAGCAGATTGTCCCAGGCTCTTTGCACAGAGCCAATGGAGGATATCTGATCGCAGATATGGAAAAAGTTTTGCAAAACCAACAAACTTGGGATGCATTGAAACGAATGTTGCGCCAATCATCAATTACTATTGAACAATCAACACTTGATAATGTGCTGGGATTACCATCGAGTATTAAACCTGAAAGCATCCCCATAAATGTCAAAATTATTTTGCTTGGACCACGCCAGGTTTATTATGCGATGTCTGAGATGGATCCGGATTTTGATGAACTTTTTCAAGTTCTCGTCGACTTTGATAATGAACTTAATGCTTCAGAAGAAAATCTGAAACAATTTACTCAGCTAATGCATCACAAATGTCAGCAATTAAACTTTAATCCACTATCATCAAGAGCCGTGGGGCGACTCGCAGAATATGCTTGTCGTCTAGCTGAGCATCAACAGAAAATTTCTGCCAATATTGATCTCATTATGGAAGTAGTAACCGAAGCTAACTTTTGGTGTATCAAAGGACAAAGCAAGCAAATAACCAATAGCCATATAACAAAAGCACTCGAAACAAAGAAGCGCAGAAATGCACGACTAAGTGATCAAACATTGGAGGATTTTCTCGAAGGTAATACTTGCATCAAAACTGAAGGTTTTGCTTGCGGCCAGGTCAATGGATTATCAATCATTCAAGTGGGTGAAACTCGATTTGGTTGTCCGATAAGAATTACCGCTTCAGTTCATCCGGGTACAAGAGGTGTAGTAGATATAGAAAGAGAAGTTGAATTAGGACAGTCGGTCCACTCTAAGGGGGTATTATTATTAGCTGGCTTTTTAAGCGGGCGCTTCGCCAAAAAAATTCCACTTGCGATCTCAGCCCATATTGCAGTAGAGCAATCTTATGGATATATCGATGGTGATAGTGCTTCTTTAGCAGAACTCTGCGCTCTTCTATCGGCTTTAGTTGACGTACCACTCAATCAACAAATCGCTATGACCGGTGCTGTTAGTCAATTGGGGGAAGTACAGAAAATTGGAGGAGTAAACGAGAAAATAGAAGGCTTTTTCAGTTTATGCGCAGCTAGAGGATTAACTGGTGAACAAGGGGTGATTGTTCCAACCAGCAACCAAATCAACTTGATGCTCTCGGAAGAAGTTATCCAAGCCGTTAAGCAAAAACAATTTCATATTTACGCGGTAGATAAAGTTGACCAAGCCATAGAAATAATCAGTGGGATGAAAATGGGTAGCCCAAATGTTTCCGGAGAATACCCTCAAAAAACCTTAGGCTTTAAAATCGTTAGTAAGTTAATGGAATTTGCGAGTATTACTACACAAAATCGTTTTCGGCATTAAGTATGCGAAAATTGTTTAAAAACTAAAACCTCGAAATATATCGAGATTTTAGTTCTATTTTCCTTATCCAATAGCTTCAAAATGGTCTTCACGCAATTTAGCACTTCCATCTTGTTGCAAAACCCAAATTTCTTTATGGATAACGCCGCTAGCATTATTCATTTTCCATCCCGAACGTAATTCGGCTGAATGCTCATCAATAACTTGAATTTCGGGATTTAAATATTCAACATTGCTGAATCCGTCATCAATAAGTTTCTGCCAAAATGATCGTATCTCATTGGTTCCGTGAAAAGAGCCAAATGGCTCGGCAAGCATTGTCGCTTCAGACTCATAACAAGCGGCGCAGCCCTGGGCATCCCCACTATTAAAGGCGGTTTTCCACTGTTTACTCGCTTGCTGTACTGCATTAATTAGTTTTTCATTTTGCTCAATATTCATGGCTTTCTCCATTCAGGTTTAACTGTTGACTAGTTTATGCCAGGAGATTTGTGCAGATAAATAGACTAAAATAACAAAGTATGTTCGATATAACAGAACAATAAAGCAATCAAAGAGTAGTAAACTATGCACAATCTTCGGTATATGATGGTGTTTTTACAGGTGGTAGAGAGCGGTTCTATTAGTGCAGCTGCAGATTATTTAGGGATCTCAAAATCCGTTGTAAGCCAACAACTGAAAAACCTCGAAACGTCTTTGGGAGTATCGCTACTTAACAGAACCACTCGCTCGCAAGTGTTGACGCCAGCAGGTAGAGACTTTTTCAGACACTGTCAGAAAATCAATCAATTTAGCGAACAAGCCTGGAATGATGCGCGAGATTCTCAGCAATTGGCTATGGGGTCAATTACAATCAGCGCGCCTAGTGCTTTATCAAGCATAGTGCTCGCTCCTGCGATTGGTCAGCTATTGAAACAATATCCCAGGATTCAGCCTCGTCTGCTTATCAGCGATACAAGGGTAAACTTATTAGAGGATGGGATTGATCTTGCGATCAGAGTTGGAGAGATGCCGGATAGTAGCTACAAACAAAGACGTCTGGGTCAATTCCAAGAGGCTTTGTGGGCACACCAAAATTACGTAGAACTAGCCCAGATAACACAGCAAAGATTAATTGATGATTCCAGCTTTCGTGATAGTTGTGATTATATAGCCAACCAGTGGCAGGGACGAACGATTAAGCACAGCTTCTATTCGAAAGGTAAAAAAAATACGCAGGAAATAGTTTTTCACGCTTCAAGGAATGCCGATTCGCTGCCAACAGTTACTAAATTGATGGAAGCGGGATGTGGTTTAGCCTGGCTACCTGAATTTGTAGTTAAATCTTCCCCTGTAGCGGATCAAATAATCGATGTTCTACCGGACTTTAGCTCTCCTCCGGTGAAAGTGTATGCACTACACGCATACTCGGGTCATTGTCCGCATATAGTTAGCTTGTGCATTGAAGCCATAAAAGAACAAATGCAAGAAATGGGATTTTAACCTGTGACAGAAATCAACAACCAACTTAACTTAAAACGGCACCATCCTTTTGCCAGATGGTTAACTGTTTTGAATGAAGTCCAGAGCTTCTTGGCTCGATTGACACTAAATTGTGATTTAGATATTGCGTACGGTAAAACTTCCGGTCAAAAACTCGATATTTTTCCTGCAAAGAATGCAAACTCACCGGTATTCGTTTTTATACACGGTGGGTATTTCCGCGCACTCGATAAACGCCAGTACAGTTTTTTAGCTAGACATCTCACCAATCACTTTACCGTTGTACTATTAAATTATGATTTATGCCCCAAGGTTAAAATCAAGGACATCATCGAACAAAATCGAAACGCCCTCGAGTGGATTTCTTTAAATATTAACCGTTGGAATGGTGATAAAGACAACCTGTGTTTGTGTGGTCACTCTGTTGGTGCTTTTTTAGTTGCAAGCTTGATGGATCCTAATTGGAAAACTAGTGAAAAATTAATTATCAGAGAAGCGATCCTTCTCAGTGGAATATATGATTTATTACCTTTGCAACAGTCATATTTGAATGACTCATTGTATATCGAAGATGAAGACGTGAAATACCTAAGTCCAATTTCAAATAATATCTATCAACCAAACAAGTTAACGATTGCCGTTGGATCTAACGAAACCGAAATATTTAAATCACAAAGTAAGGAATATGCTTCCTACTTAGGCGCGCTCGGACTAAAATTAAAACACATTGAAATATCAGGAAAGAATCATTATTCGGCAGTCAGAGCATTAAAAAAACTACTGAACGAAAGTAGCTTTCAAAGTTAAAGCCTCCAAATAATAAGAGCAATTCAATGCAACTCTAATTTACTCGCCGATTTTTGAATTAGTTACATCGGCCATTTCCTTCAAATATCCATCCACTTCTTCCAACTTAAAACCCAATAATCGAATTTTAGCAAAGTAGAAATGACTTGAGAGCGGGCATACTCGCAGTGGATTTAGTATAACTATTTGTTTTTGCTAGCTTATTTCTGATTTTTCGGCTTGGCTTCAGAATTTATTGACCCTCACATACAATACGATCTATCATATAAAAACTATGAAACACGATTTTTAATAGATATTGTATCGTTATGGCCAAGATATCCAAACAAAAACAGGAAGAAACCCGCCTAAAAATTATATCAACCGCCATTGATATGTTTTCTGAGAAAGGGTTTGAATCAACTACCATGAAGCAGATTGCGCGCGAAGCAGGTATAGGCGATGCAACCATCTATAAGTATTTTCCCAATAAAGACAAGCTCATATTTGCTTACTACGGATTAAAAGCGGAAGAGTCTGTCCAAGAATTTCTGGGGGAAGAAGAACTCGAAGATTATTCACTGCAAGAGAAGCTTCAATTATTAATCGATATTTATTTAGGCAAACTACTTCCAGACAGAGAGTTTGTAGCAGACTCGATTAAGATGATTATGCAATCTCCAAGTATCCTGTTTAAGGACGTTACTCCTGTCCGTGAAGAATTCGTCGGAGTCATCCATGATTTGCTGATTGAAGCCGAAAATAATAATGAAATTGCAAAAACTCCCTTTACCTCTTCTATCGCACGATTAGCCAACGAGTTTATCTTAGCTACTTTGCTCTATTGGGTTAAAGATGACTCGGATGAATTTAGTAATACGACCCAAATGGTAGATATGTCACTCGCGCTAGGGGTAGAAATTCTCCGTAGCGGAATTATTGGTAAAGCAACCGACTTGGCAGGCTTTTTCTTAAAAGCACATCTGTTTAAATTTATGGATAGCGGATTGCTTAACCGTTTCGTCGCGTCACGGACCGAATCAAAATAATCACCTTTTATACTTTAGGAATATTGTCATGAAAACTTGGAAAAGTACTTGGATAATGGGAGTAGCAATCCTACACACAATCTACGCTTTGATTGTCTTTAGCGCGGATTACCTCTCTTTAATCGAAAACAATTGGATAGCGAGCATAACTTCAGCACGCGCCGGTTTAGCCGTTTGGTTCTTCTTATTTGGACAAGCACTCTTCATTATTGGTCAACTAGTTCGTTCAAGTGAACTAAAAGGCGATTCCTCAGTAGCCTTGTCTGTCACGGCTCACTTGCTGGTAATGACGATTCTTGGTGTCACTATAATGCCTGAGTCTGGTTTTTGGTTAATGTTTCCCCCTCTGATTGCCATGTTAATTACAAAAACAAATGCGGCAGAACCTGCTTCAGCTTGAAAAGTTGAAATCTAATTCAAGAGCTAGCTAATAAGTGCAAAACACGGAAAATAAAATGGTAAAGGCAAAGTCGCAAGCAAAACGCCCTCCAACATCAAAATTGAAGCGTTCTACTATAACTGGTTTAGCAGCAGCAAAAGTGGGGCTCAATCACGTTGGATTCAAAACTAAGAATATATTTTCATCTGCAGAGAAAACCGAACAGTCACAAAAAGCTTACGAAGAAAAAGTGGGCAAAATAATTTTTTCAGTTCTCAGTCAACTTCGGGGTACAGCGCTTAAGGTTTCACAACTTCTCAGTCAAGAGTCAGACATCCTACCGCAAACAGTGCGCGACCAACTGAAAACTGCGTGCTATCAAGTTCCCCCAATCAATCGTGCATTAGTAAGAAAACAAATTGTTCAAGAGTTAGGTAAAGCGCCTAATCAAATTTTTAAAGGATTTAATGCGCAAGCTTTTGCAGCGGCTAGTATAGGACAGGTTCATCGCGCCAAGACAAAAGATGATCAGTTGATAGCGGTGAAGATTCAATACCCAGGAATTGGGGCAACTATTGAAAGCGATTTAAAGATGATCGAAAAGTTATTTTGGACTCTTTCAAAAACCAGCAGCCTAATGCCAAGACAATCAGTGATCGACCAAGCTCTGCGAGAAATGAAAGCCCGTTTGACCGAAGAGGTTGATTATCACATTGAAGCTGAGAACTTAAAATGTTTTAAGGAGAAAACCAGTATTCAAGAGATCGTTATTCCTCAAGTAATCGATTCAATCTCTTCTAAACGCGTACTTTCACTCGAAATGTTAGAAGGCTTACATCTTGATGAGTGGCTGGAAAACTCCCCATCTCAAGAAGAAAAAGATCATTTTGGTCAGTTGCTATTCGACTTCTTTTGGTTTTCATTCTTTAAACTTCAAATGATTAACGCAGATCCTCACCCAGGAAATTTTCTGTTTATGTCTGATGGAAAGCTGGGCGCCTTAGACTTTGGCTGCGTAAGAAAGTTGAGTCAAGATTTCGTTGATAACTTCTCCAAAATGATCCCTGAAGTTGTCAGTGTTTTTTATAAAGGAGAAGATTCTAGCGGATTATTCAAGACTTATCATAAACTTCAATTTATTGAACAAGATGTGTCTAAAGAAAATTTCGATAAAGAAATTGTACCTTATTTGAAGCCTTATGCTTTATGGTTTGGAGAAGCATACAAAAACGAAAGCTTTGACTTTAAAAACAAAACGCCGTGTCCAGGAACGCCTAATACCGAAAGCAGTGTTGCCCTAAAGTACTTAAAAGGAATGTTCAATGAACAATTCTGCTTCGACCGAGCACATTTGGGATTAATGAATTTACTTACCCAAATTGGAGCAGAAATTAAAACTGATTGGCAAAAGTTTCGGCAGATAATCTAAGTACGAGTTCATACGCCGTAAACTACTGATATCCATTTCCCAAATAAAAAAGCCCTTCTGCAAAACAGAAGGGCAATCAAAAGTACA
The DNA here is from genome assembly GCA_026196875.1 of Kangiellaceae bacterium. Lineage (GTDB taxonomy): Bacteria > Pseudomonadota > Gammaproteobacteria > Enterobacterales > Kangiellaceae > Aliikangiella. The sequence goes on along the minus strand of JAPHTP010000115.1, from coordinate 24,837 downwards.
ATCAATTAATGATTGACAATAATATGAGTAATTATTTTAGTTTGTTTCAACTAATAAAGGACCATTACTCATAGCTTCCTGAGAGCGTCACACCGGAAAATGCTCGATAAGCACGAATTCCAATGTACCAAGTACCGGCACCAGGGTTAGTAAACGTACAGGTCTCTTCGTTACCATTTAAGTAAGGGCGGCAATCGTAGTTTGAAGTTGTCACCTGACTTCCTTCGCTGACGTACAGATCAGCATCACCAGTTCCACCGGCAACGTTTACCTCAAAGCTAGTCATTCCCGCAGGAATATCCACCGTGTAGTAAACCCAGTTTCTACGACTCGCTGAAAGATCAGTATATTCAAAAGATTCGCCGGTACCACCACCGCCGCCACCGCCGTTATCCTCGGTATAACTAACCGATAGACTCACGCCAGAAAAAGCAGAGTATCCCTGAAGCATGATGTAGTAGCGACCTTCACTTGTAGTGCTGAATGAACACTCTTCGTTATTACCACTCACATAGGGGCGACAGTCATAGTTACTAGTAGTTGGAGCAGAACCATACCGTACATACAAATCAGCATCACCTGAACCACCAGAAGTTGAGATAACTAAATTGGTCGCTCCGGCAGGAACGTCAATGTAGTAATTAAGCTCATCACCTGTTGCTCCACTCAATGACGATACAGTGTCACCGTTTGCTAACTCGCCTTCGTCGGTGCCACCGCCTCCGCCGCCACCGCCATTGTCACCTTCACACCCAAATTCGGTGAGGTAATCATAAGCGTCTTTCGCTAAGATTAGGCCGTTACCGTAACTTTGATCCCAACCGTTAGAACCTAAGTCTTCAGCTGATGAATTAAATGCTGCTCGCATTTCAGCGTTAGTACAGCTTTGGAAATGACTCCAAACTAAAGCGGCAACTGCGGACACATGCGGAGTAGCCATCGAAGTTCCAGACCAAGCCTCATAGGTATCATTAGGAAGCGTTGAGTTAACACTAACCCCTGGTGCAGCAATTTCTACTTGAGAGTTTTTCTGCGACCATGAAGCGACACTTTTACTTGAATCAACAGCCGCAACCGACATGACTGAATCGTAAGACGCAGGATAAGAGAAAGAATCGTTGCCACTTGACGTGCCATCATTACCGGAAGCGGCAATCAATAAAACACCTGCATTGTATGCATCATCAAAAGCGTTCTCTTCAGAGGTACTTGAGCCACTACCACCTAGACTCATGCTTACAACGTTAGCACCAGCATCAACACACTGTTCAACTGCAGCAATCATATCAGAGCCGTATCCCCAACTTCCTTGATTGTTAAACACTTTCACAATGTGCAATCCAACTAAATCACTGGAACTAACACCTACGACCCCAATACCGTTTCCACCAATAGCAGAAATAGTTCCAGCAACGTGAGTTCCGTGACCATGACCGTCCTGGTACCAGTTCCCCGTATCGTTACCATTTCCGTCATTATCATCGCCCGAAATATTTGAACCTTGATAAGACCGTAAATCTTCGTGGTCCCCATCGTAACCTGTGTCAGTAATACAAACCTTCATAGAGCTTATGTTTGAATCACTTACTTGGTCAGATTGAACCATGGTAATACCATAAGGAGTAGATTCCGCCATTGGCGTAATATCTGAAGCCATTGGCACAGGTTCAAAAATACTACGCTTAGGATCTGCCTCAACGTATTCAATCATGCCTGTTGCTTTTAGCCTATCAATTTGACTGAGCGAAAGTTCAGCAGAAACAGCATTAATTCGTCCCAACATACGTTTAACACTTCCACCAAAATTTTCGACATGCTTTTTATTATTAAAATTTCGATTGTCTCTGGCCATTACCGACATTTCAGAAGATGGAGTTGCATTGCCATCCCAACCTTGTTTGTATTTTACGATGTAGCGATCTGCAGCGTTTGCTTGAGCTGCTGAACATACGCCTAATACTAACGTTGGAATGATAGCTGCACGGAAAGAAAGTCTTTCCTTTGTATTTTTCATTGTTGTTCTCCTGTTGATTATTATTATGTTCTCAAAATTCACTAGCACTTCGTCACAACAAATTAAGAAAACTTTAGGAGCCTATATTTTTCAAAAACGGCTATCCAGCTGGTTATTTTTTATACCCTCGTTCAACAATTTATTTCCTTTTTTCTTGCACATTGCTTGCACATTCTTGACAAATCTTGACATAAAAAACTCTTCCTGAGTTTTCGTTTTATTGCATTAGCAGCTAAGTTTTTCGCCTGAAATTTCTAGTTCTTTCGAATTTTATTTTCTTTAACATATAATTTTATTACCGCTATGAGATATTTGCTTTTTTGGAATCTAATTTGTTAATTTTTCACATTGCATAATTTGGATAGAAACTGTTTTAATGATTAGTGTTACAAAAACCACTCAGAACTAAATTACACCTGATTTCAACCAATCGATGTCTCTTCAAAATAATTAAAAAAAACATAAAAAAACACCATGAAACCAGTTCTTTCTCATAGAAAATTAGAAGCATTTTTTTCTTTATCACAAACCAAAAATTTTTCACGAGCGGCAGAAGAACTGTGTTTAACCCAATCAGCTTTATCGCAGCGAATTTCGCTACTAGAAGATTCTTTAGGAAGTAAGTTGTTTTCTCGCAATAAATCCTCCGTTGAATTGACCCAAGCAGGTCATCGATTGCTTCACTACTGTCGCATTAAGCAATCATTGGAAGGTGAACTACTCAATGATTTTATTCTCTCAAAAAAAAATCAATTATGCGGTTCATTAACGATCGCCTGCTTTTCTTCATTGATGCGCTCTGTTGTAATGCCAGCGCTAGCTCCAATGTTAAGAGAAAACCCAGGAATTCAAATCGACTTTAGAATTAGAGACTTACGTGAACTACCAGAAATACTATATCGAGCTGAGGCCGATTTAATTATCAATCAGGAACCACTCGAACGACTTGGCTATGAATCGCAACAAGTCGGAACCGAATACAATGTTCTGATCGAAAGTAAAAGGCAGGACGCAATTACTGATATCTATCTTGATCATGACATTCATGACCATTTTAATGAAAACTATTTAATGTCTCAAAATGATGGATATAAACAACCTGTCAAAAGAGCTTTTGTCAGCGACATTTATGGAATAATCGAAGGTGTAAGATTAGGATTGGGAAGAGGAGTCGTTCCATTACATATGTTGAAAGATTTTGATGATATTCAAGTAGCTGAAAACTACCAAGTTTTAGAAACCCCTTGCTTATTACATTACCCTTCATCACCTTACTATAGTGAATTACATTTACAAGTTATTAAAGTTCTTGAGGAAGAATGCCAGCCCTATCTCAACCAACAATAGCCCTATTTTTTTAATATCCCTATTAATTCATTTAATTTCCGACCGATTTCAAATTTAGTTAACGTAGCGCCGCTTAATAATAATTTTCGGAAAGAAATCATGAACAAAGTATTTTCTAAACTCAGTATTTTTATATTTACAATTTTTATAGCGTTTAAATCAAACGCGCTCGATATTATTCCCGCGTATCCCGATCCCTGCACCATGAATACTCATCAGCGAGAGGTACAGATAGATCTGCATAATATTCGAGGGTATAAACCCATCCCACAAATCAAAGTTTACGGTGAACTCTCAGTCCTTGCAGGGTTACCTGGCACCGCCGACGTCGCTGTGATAGTTAACGGTAATGGATACCACTCCGGCAATTACCACAACATTGCAGACTTCTTAGCTCACAATGGTTTCCTCACGGTTGTGGCGGCTCGTCCAGGTGATAGTTGGGCACAAACGGACCCAACTTACGTAATCGACGTCCTTAAAAAAGTATTTAGTGAATACTCTCTAGATCCAAATTCCAAAGTAGCTTTAATCGGACATAGTGTTGGCGGCGGCGTGGTTAATAATGCGGCGATCGAGAATTACGCTGAACAAGAGGGTTTTAAGATCCGCTCAGTTGTAAACGTTGCACCTAATGTTAACGATGCAGGCGATCTAAATGGTTATCACACGTCCTCCTTTCTTGCACTTTACGGTTCAAGAGATAGAGATATGGGCGGTACAGCCGGCACACCTCGTGAAGGTTTTGCGGCATACGATAAAACAGGAACAGAGGGAACGACTACTTGTAGCTCTCCACCCTGTTGGGCATTTATGCCAATGCTTGAAAAAACAATGGCTTTTGCTCACGGTGCAGACCATGCTGAGTTCGTTGGAACTTCTACCAAAGTATTAGGCAATGTGCCTGATGTTTCTTATCTCTCATCAGATGATCAGTTCTGCATTGGTAAAGGATATATTAATGCATTTCTCCGTTACCATATGCGTGGAGAAAGCGTTTATAAAGGTTTCCTTAGAGATGAATGGAGACCTTTGTCTTTCTTGATGATTGACTCAGATGATAGCGATGATCTAGGTGAACCAGCCGGTACAGATTTACGTCTATACAATCAATTTAGTCCAAAACAAAAACAGTCTTTAGAGAACTTTGAAGATGGCCAATATTCAATGGCCTATAAAAGTGCTGACGTCGTTCTTCAGCAAAACAACGAAGGCGGATTGAATTTTTCTCCATACCGCGTAAGGCATTTAACTCGTTCTCTTTCTGTAGGTTGGCCACAAAAAAATAGTTACCAGTATCTAGCATTCAATGTGCCTGCTAATTATAGAAATGCGAGTACTTTTACTGACCTTTCAATTCGTATAGGTCAGCTGCGTGGAGCGCCAGTTCCATATTCCAATAACAATAATGATGAATCAATGTGGATAGGCTTGAGAGACAAGAATAATGTCACCCGTTGGGAACGGTTGCATGTTCATGGCAAAATTCCTAGGACCGATCGACACACTGCAATGAATACTATCGCAATTCCTCTATCAGAATTTAATGGCCTTGACATGTCTGATATTCGAAGAGTTTATTTCGCTTTCTATCCTAACTCTTCAGGCACAGTTATTCTTGATAACATTGAATGGTTAAGGGATTAATTTAACTCTACGGATTGTTGGTTGGTATTAGCAATAAATAAAGGGGCTCTGACGCCCCTTTATATTTAACTAGAATGAAGTCTAGAAAGCTGCGAGTTGAACGATTTCTAAACTAAATCCTACTAGCGCAAGAACTAGACCTACGCCGCCAACAGAATTTCCTTTTCCAATAACGACGCCTAAGCGTACAAAGATCTTGCTAATAGAAAGTAGAGAAATTATCACGACAGTAAAAACTGTGAAAGCAATATTAGCTACAAAACCGAACCAGGGGTTTAATAACGTAAGAATCGTCGCGACTATCACCCAAGTGGCTATGAATCCTATAATCCACTTAGTCGGACTAGCTTCGACTTTGGGTTTAGTCTGTTCAAACGTATTCTTAAAATATTGGCATAATCGAGGTGAATACAATTCTACGGCAATTAACAAAAGTCCGATAAACTCAATTACGACAGCAAACCATTGAATATAAAAATCCATAAATTTTCAAGGAAGTGATCTTTTGTCTAGATTATAGTTATTTTCGACTAAAGATAAACTATCGAGATCACATCCTTTTATTTCAGCACTGATCTTATTCGCTAATTATAAGTACTCAATTACAGCTAACGTGGCGTCCTGGGTAGTTACGCTACTATTATTGGCTAAGTCCTGAGTTAGTACATTATTAGCAATCGCTTCGTGTACCGCATCCTCCACCGCTTTTGCCTCTGTCTCCAGTTTAAGCCAACGCAACATCATCGCAGCACTTAAAATAGAAGCGTAAGGATTTGCAATTCCCTGTCCAGCAATATCTGGTGCACTGCCATGGATAGGCTCAAATAACCCCGAGCTTTCACCAATGGAAGAAGAAGCTAATAGTCCCATTGAACCAGCTAATACGCTTGCTTCGTCCGATAAGATATCGCCGAACATGTTTTCCGTTAGGATCACATCAAAATGCGATGGATTTTGAATCATTTTCATCGCGCAAGAATCAACTAACTGATGTTCAAGTTCAATTTCAGGGAAATTTTCACTTACCACTCTCGATACTACATCACGCCATAAACGCGAAGTCTCAAGTACATTGGCTTTGTCAACTGAAGTTAGACGCTTACCTCTTTGCATCGCCATTTCACATGCTACTTTGGCTATGCGTTCAACTTCTTTTTCAGAATATTTACATTCGTCTGTTGCATAATCAGTGCCGCGATACTTTTCACCGAAATAAATACCACCGGTTAGCTCTCTAACAACAACAAAGTCAACATTTTCTAATAACTCCGGTTTAAGCGGCGAAGCATCCAACAACTTAGGGAAAACAGTCAAAGGACGGATATTTGAGAATACGCCCAACTCAGCACGCAGCTTAAGCAACCCTTGCTCAGGCCGCACTTTTGCATTTGGGTCATCCCATTTTGGTCCACCAATTGCGCCTAAAAATACGGCATCGGCATTCTTACAAGCGTCAATGGTTACTTGTGGTAGTGGTTCTCCAGTTTCATCGATGGCACATCCGCCTATTAAATATTTGTTGACTTCAAAGTTCTGATTGTACTTTTTACCTACAGCTTCGAGCACGGAAACCACTGAATCAGCAACTTCGGGTCCGATTCCATCACCTGGTAAACAAGCTATTTTAATTGTCATTAATTCTTCTCCAATAAGCTAAGCGTAAACGGTTTGTTGCGCTTCAAACTCTGTAATTTGTTGTTCTTGACTAAATAGAAAATCTAGTTGATCCATACCATTTAAAAAGCAAAACCGAGCAAAGGGTTCAATCTGAAACTCGAAGGATTTTTCAGCGGTTGAAATCGTTTGTTTCTCAATATCAACCGAAATCTGCTTCGCATTCTGAGTGAGCAAGTATTGATGTTCATCTTCATTAACGACTATTGGAAGCAAGCCATTTTTTACTGAATTATTTTTAAAGATATCTGCTATCGATGAACTTACTACGACTTGAATTCCAAAATCTAAAAGAGCCCAAGGCGCATGTTCTCTTGACGAACCACAACCTAAATTATCACCGGCAACTAAGATCCTAGCGGTCTTGGTTTCAGGCTTATTTAGTACAAATTCAGGATTAACCTGGCGATCGCTCTCACTGTTTCCAAAGTATCGCCAATTAGAAAAGAGGTGTTCGCCTAGTCCGTCTTTGTTGGTGATCTTTAAATATTCAGCGGGAATAATTTGATCAGTATCGATGTTTTCAATATCAATTACCGCAGCAACACCTTCGACCTGTTTGATCGGTTCCCTAGAAAAAGTCTGCTTGTTTTGGTTAGTGGTAGACATTAAGCGACCTCCCCTACTACTTGTTTGCTAAAGGTATTTGGATCAACAACTTTTCCAGCGACCGCAGAAGCAGCTGCCGTAGCCGGACTTGCTAGCAAGGTTCTTCCTCCCGGCCCTTGTCGGCCTTCAAAGTTTCGATTGCTGGTACTCACACATATTTGCCCCGGTAGAATAATGTCCCCATTCATCCCTAAGCACATAGAACACCCGGGTTCTCTCCACTCAGCGCCGGCATCAATAAAAACTTGATCTAACCCTTCAGACTCAGCTTGTCTCTTGACTAAGTGAGAACCAGGAACAATTAGAGCACGCACGCCAGGCGAAACTTTTTTGTTTTTGAGAACCGCGGCAGCTTCTCTCAGATCGGTAATTCGGGAATTAGTACAACTTCCAATAAATACAACATCTACCTTCTTTTCCATCATCGACTCATTTGGTTCAAACCCCATATATGCGAGCGCATGCCGTGGTGCTCGCTCAGGAATAATAGAAGTGATGGGAATTGCCATCTCTGGGTTGGTACCAAAAGTAATCATAGGTTTAATTTCGGGCGCTTCAATTTCTATTAACGTGTCAAACTCAGCACCTTGATCGGTATAAAGCTGTGACCAATCGTCAATTGCCTGCTGCCAAACTTTTCCTTTTGGCGCGTAAGGGCGTCCTTCCAGATAATCGAAAGTGGTTTTATCTGGTGCAATCATACCTGCTCGTGCGCCAGCTTCAATCGACATATTGCAAATAGTCATTCGCTCATCCATATTCATTCTGCTAATCGCTTCGCCAAAATATTCGATGACGTGCCCCGTCGCACCTCCAATGCCGATCTTCGCGATAATCGCCAGTATTAGATCTTTAGCAGAAACGCCTGCTGATAGATGACCGTTGATCTTTATACCCATAGTCTTCGGTTTGCGTTGAGGAATACATTGCGTAGCAAAGGTATAACCGACCTCACTCGTGCCTATCCCAAATGCTAGCGCACCAAATGCTCCATGGGTTGAAGTATGGCTGTCACCGCAAACTATCGTTTTTCCAGGTTGAGTGATACCTTGCTCAGGCCCGACAACGTGTACAATCCCTTGTCTATCATCTCCCAATTCAAACAGAGTAATGCCAAATTCATTACAGTTAGTTTTCAACTGTTCAACTTGGGACTTTTCTTTTTCACCATTAAATTGATATTCGCCATCCGCATTTGGTTTAGTCGTTGGCGTGGAATGGTCCATAGTGGCGAAAGTACGATCAGGACGCCTTACCTTAAAACCTTTTTCTCGCAACACGTTGAAAGCTTGCGGCGAAGTGACTTCATGTATTAGATGCGTGTCGATATATAACACAGCCGGGGTATCTATCGATTCAGGCGAAACGATATGTGACTCCCAGACTTTTTCAAACAATGTTTTTTTCATTAATTTTTTCCGTGATCTATTTATCTTATTGGTTATTACCAGCGTCTTCCGCCCAAGTATTGAGTTGCTTCGTATGGTATTTTTTCTTCCTCTTCAAAACCCGTAGCTGCAAAATCAATCTGCTCGTTTTGTGAATCAGCCTTTGTTCTTATTCTATGCAAAATTGTAAACACATCATCGTCGTCCACCGACTTTTTAGTGTCGCTTAATGCCTTAACTTGATTAGATAACTCGGCGACATCAGCATCATTCAAGTTGATTTTATTTTTCTCCAACCACAATTTGATCGCGTGTCGGCCACTATGTTTACCTAGAACAATTTCGTTACTTTCAAAGCCAACATCTTCGGCTCGCATTATTTCGTAAGTTTCTCGATTAGCTATTACACCGTGTTGATGAATCCCCGCTTCGTGTGCGAAAGAGTTTTTACCGACAATCGCTTTGTTAGGTTGTACTCGAATGCCAGTAATTGATTCCACCATTTTGCTACTGCTCACCAGTTGCTTGGTATTGACGCCGGTTGTGACACCAAATTTGTCATGACGCGTTTTTAAAGCCATCACAATTTCTTCCAAAGCACAGTTGCCGGATCGCTCGCCGATGCCATTTACAGTGCATTCAATTTGGCGCGCGCCATTTGCAATGGCAGATAAGCTATTAGCGGTGGCCAATCCTAAATCGTTATGACAATGAACAGAAATAACTGCTTTGTCTATGTTGCTAACACGTACTTTAAGCTGGGCGATCAACTCACCGAATTCTGAAGGCGTAGCGTAACCAACAGTATCGGGAATATTGACTGTGGAAGCCCCGGCATCAATAACAGCTTCAACGACTTGCACCAAAAAATCGATATCTGTACGTGCCGCGTCTTCTGCCGAAAACTCAACATCATCAACGTACTCTCCGGCTTTCTTCACTGCGGCAACCGCCTTTAGAACAACCTGTTCTCTGGTCATCTTTAATTTGTGTTGCATATGAATTTCACTGGTCGCAATAAATACGTGTATGCGTTTGTTTTGGGCTTTACTCAATGCCTTTGCCGCTGCCTCGATATCGGCATCAACCGCCCTAGCTAGCGCGCAAATCGTGGGCCCTTGAACCTGCTCAGCTATCATAGAAACAGCTTTGAAATCGCCTTCGGAAATAACCGGAAATCCAGCTTCGATAATATCGACTCCTAATTCTCTTAGCTTATGTGCCATCTGAATCTTTTCTTCGATAGTCATACTTGCGCCCGGAGATTGCTCTCCATCTCTTAAAGTCGTATCAAAAATGACGACTCGCGAACTTTCCACTTCTCGCCGGACGTTATTCCCGGTAACTGGTTGACTGTTCATGTTTTATGCCCTTGGATTAAGTTTAAAATCTAATACTTCAAATACTTTTAAATATGTTTTGCGAATCACACAAAAAACCCGCGTTTCTCGCGGGTTATTGGTAGTTTCAATAAATTTCTAAAAACCAACAAACGCCCGCCGCAGTTCGCAGAGGAGTGAGAGACTTAAGAGGAGGTTGAATTTGTAGCTTTTAATCTTCGAAATCATCGACGCGAATCTTCTTTGGTTCGCCTTACTGACTACGGCTTCGCTTTTGTTCATTGTTTTACTCTCAAACGTTTTACTAAATTCATCTTCATTTGCCATAAAAAAACCCCGTAGTTTCTAGCTACGGGGTTTTCGAATTCTTTACTAGCAACACAAAAACCCCATCATCGGATGAGGAGGATCAGACCTAAAATGTTGCTTGTGGCGTATCGCATTTGAACCATCTTAAAATTTAACTTAGTTGCCAAGCACTGTTGGCCCGACGCGATTAATTGACTGCAATTTAGAAAATCGGCTTGAGATGGTCAATAGCTTATAACTTTAAAGTATGAAAGTTGACGTTACGGAATATTGAGCTTGGGGTATTGATTGGTTTTAGGTACTACCTAATTTAAGACAATAAATATAGTTAAAAAGCTCATTTAATTTATGTTAACTAATAAAAAAGCCTGACATTGTCAGGCTTTTTAAAATATTTTAATAATTAAACACTAACCCCTGGCGCGTCGATTAACGTAAGGTAAAGGGTTAACAGTACGGCCATTTTTTAATACTTCGTAGTGAACATGCGCACCAGTTGATCTACCGGTATTACCCATCTTGGAAATCGCTTGGCCTTTTTTAACCACATCACCTTTTTTAACTAGTGCCTGTTTATTATGACCGTAGCGAGTGACTAAGCCATCACCGTGGTTAATTTCGATTAGAAGACCATATCCATATCGATTGCCAACCCAGGAAACAACGCCGGCAGCCGTAGAAACTACTTCGCTACCTTCTTTACCCGCAAAGTCCACTCCGCCATGCCAAGCGGGCTTTCCAGTAAATGGATCATTACGCGTCCCATAGTAAGATGACATCCAACCTTTTTTGATAGGGCGCCCAGAAATGTATCTTTCAACTCCCATGTGTTTGTCCATCAAGAGGGATTCCAGAACACTCAATTGCTGTTCTCGAGAATCCAGTTGACCATCAATTTCGTTGAGAGCAGCTAATAGATCGGCAATATCCGTAGTTTCAGAACTCGCAGCCTTTTCCGGCCCACCGATCGCAGGAGCATCATTAAAGTTAAACTCCTTTGCATCTAAACCAGATATGTTGACAATGCGCTCACCAGCCGCATCCAAACGCCGAATGTGTGCCTGCATCATCCCGAGCTTTGCGGTAAGTGCATTGATTTGCTGCTGGGAAGACTGCTTGGCAATTTCCAGTTCTTTCCACTGACTTGCCAGTTCTCGCTTCCAATTATCGATAGTTACTTGCTCTACCTCAGCCATCTGAGACTTTTTCATAGCATATAAGTAACCACTTACTCCCGCGCCAAGAGGCAATAAAACAAGTAAGCTGACCATAGAATAGAGATACCTATTCTTCAGTTTGATGCTGCGCATCCCCTGTGGAGAACGCTGTAAAATCGTTATACTCATGGACTACTCTTAAATATGTGTTCTTTAATCTATCCAATCCCAGAATTTGGTATACTACTGCTAACTGGTATTTTGTTATTAATATCTACTTTGTTAGTAACCACTTACTTAGCGAGTGAGTTATCGGCCGTATTAGTATTTGTTACCTGCTACACGGCGCGCTTGTTTATCCCGATTGCAATAAGATATTTATAATTTTTTGTATTATTTTCAAGCGGTTATCCTTTCAATCCGCCAGAGTGAAAAATATGAGTCGTCCCTCTCCCAATAATCTGAATAAGCTAATTGGAGACCCATCCGGGGAAATAAAATCCCTTATGGACCAGCTGGCCAAAATTCAGACGCTAAACAATACCTTACAATGCAAACTTAATGCAACACTTTCAAAACACTGCCGAGTAGTTAATTTGCGTAAAAGTACCATGGTGATCGCTGTAGATAGTGCCGCTTGGGCCAACAAACTCCGTTTCCAAGTACCTGATTTATTAACTCATTTCCGAGAGTCGGGTTACTTTGGATTGGCTAATATTGAAGTTATCGTCAGACCGCGATAATACTTTAGTTAAATCTTCGCAAAAACCAGTATGAATTGAAATATCCGCGCAATTCGCAAACTTATTCACAACTTATTGATTTTATTGCGTTTAGAGATACTGAAGTCAGAAATAAAAAAACCGGACCCCAAGGTCCGGTTTTTCATGATTACAATGAATCTAAACGGCTAATCCAGGCTTCATAATATATGAAATAGGAGCTGCATCAGCATCTTCGAAAGTGACCACTTCCCATGCCTCGTCATCAGCAACTAAAGCCCTTAAAAGCTTATTATTAAGCGAATGGCCAGACTTAATCCCAGTAAACGCACCAACTAAGCTGTTACCTAAAAGGTAAAGGTCGCCGATAGCATCTAAGATCTTATGCTTTACAAACTCGTCGTCATAGCGAAGGCCGTCTTCATTCAATACCCGATATTCATCTAAAACGATGGCATTTTCCATGCTTCCGCCTTGCGCAAGATTCTGCGAACGAAGGTATTCTATATCATTCATAAACCCAAAAGTACGCGCTCTACTCACTTCCTTAACGAACGAAGTGGCAGAAAAGTCTATTTCAGAATGCTGGGATCCCGCGGTAAATACTGGGTGATCGAAATCGATACCGAATGAAACCTTGAATCCATCAAATGGTTCAAAGATTGCAACTTTGTCGCCCTCTTTCACTTCGATTCGCTTCTTAATACGAATAAATCGTTTGGCTTTATTTTGCTCTTCAACACCTGCAGATTGAATTAGAAATACAAATGGGCCGGCACTACCGTCCATTATAGGTACCTCTGCAGCTGAAACATCTATATAAGCATTATCAATACCTAAGCCTGCCATAGCGGCTAGCAGATGTTCTACTGTTGAAATTCTTACGCCATCCTTGACTAAACACGTAGAAAGCGTGGTATCGCCCACGTTTTCTGGCGCCGCACAAATTTCGATGACAGGATCTAGGTCTACACGACGGAAAATAATGCCTGAATCAACCGGAGCTGGCCTCAGAGTTAAATATACTTTCTCGCCTGTATGGAGACCAACGCCCGTCGCACGAATTGCGGTTTTGAGAGTACGTTGTTTAATCATATTTGAAATTTTCTCCAATCAAATACTGTTCGTTTTAGCTGACTAGCTAGATTGAACAAATTTTGAACTCATCGGATGAGTTAAACCAAAATTTGTCGCATATTAGCACAAACTACAGCTATATGACACGGAAAAGCGCCTGTTAAATATTCTAATCTGCCGATATGTTCGCAAATTTAACTCATTTTAAGCGGTTATTGCGCATTTTCCTCACTTTTTTTAACTAATATCTCACATCATTATAAGCAAGCCATCAGTAGATCACCCCACCAGAAGGTGAAGGGGATCCCCTAACGAGGTGACCGCCCAGAGACTTGCCTATTACTGACATGTTGCCAATTAATCTCTCTGACAACTTAATAGTTGCTTAAGATTCTAACTTCAAGAGCAGCTTGAAAGCTCTAATATAAATTGTGCAACAGTCGACTTTTAGCCAAAAATATGTCAATAAAACCCGCAATTATGTCCGTATTGGGCAAATTGCGTCCAACAGTTCCGATTGACAGACTCGAGGTTAGTCCGCTTGTTTACGTAAAAAAGCAGGAATATCCAGATAATCTAAATCGCTTCCTACAGCTTGCTTAGGCTGGCTAGCCTGTTGACGCAAAATAGTAGGACGATCCAGCTCTGGATAATTATTAGTTCCATCTGCTTTCTTGGTATTGTCCACGGTCACTTTTGGTGCTTGTTGTACTCCAGTATTACCTATACCAGTGGCTACTACTGTGACTTTGATTTCGTCTTTTAGTTCTGGATCAATTGCCGTACCAATAACCACAGTCGCATCATCAGCTGCAAAGTCTTGAACGACGCTACCTACTTCTGAGAACTCATCAATGCTCATATCTTCACCAGAAGTGATATTTACCAGAATACCTTTCGCACCCGCTAAATCTACGTCTTCTAACAATGGGCTAGATACAGCAAGTTCTGCAGCGCGTCGAGCACGGTCTTCACCACTTCCGACACCATTGCCCATCATTGAAGTTCCTTTCTCCGACATTACGGTTTTAACATCTGCAAAATCTACATTGATCAGACCAGGGCAAGTCATCAATTCAGCAATGCCCTGAACCGCACCATGTAATACATCATTAGCAGCTTTAAATGCTTCGGTAAGCTTCTTACCCTTCATTACATTCAAAACCTTATCGTTTGGCACGATAATCAATGAATCCACATGTTGGCGTAATTCTTCGATACCACCTTCAGCAACCTGCATACGCTTTTTCATTTCAAAGAAAAACGGCTTAGTCACAACCGCAACTGTTAATACGCCTAGTTCTTTAGCGATTTCGGCAATAACCGGCGCAGCTCCGGTTCCTGTTCCACCGCCCATACCGGCGGTGATAAAAACCATATCAGTTTCGGTTAAGATCTCAGAAATACGCTCACGATCTTCGATAGCCGCCTGGCGACCAATCTCAGGGTTTGCACCTGCACCTAACCCTTTAGTGATTTGCGAGCCCAACTGAATAGTAGTTCGAGCAGCCGAACGATTTAATGCCTGCGCATCAGTGTTAGCACACACAAACTCTACTCCATCGATATTAGCTTTGAGCATATGCTCAACGGCATTGCCGCCACCACCACCGACACCTACAACTTTGATAACCGCGTTTTCGCGACAGTTATCGACTAGTTCAAACATATTAGCCATGTTTATTCCCCTTCTTGTTTACTAAACAATTCATTAATTACTAAATCAAAATTAAAAACTAAAATTGCTTGTTGAAATTTTTCATCAAGCGTGAAAATTAAATTTAAAAACCGCTAAACCAATGCTTCATTTTCTTAAGCATTCGACTGAAACCTGATTCGTTTTCATCGTAGCTACTCCTTGTTTCATTTTGCTGTTGTCCGTAAAGTAATAATCCCACTCCGGTTGCGTGAATTGGATTGCGAACGACATCAACCAATCCTTGCACGCCTTGTGGAACGCCTAGCCTAACTGGCATATGGAACACCTCTTCCGCCAGTTCAATTAATCCTTCCATTTTTGAAGAGCCACCAGTCAATACAATTCCCGCAGGAATAATTTCCTCAAAGCCACTCCTTCTTAACTCAGCTTGAATCAATGTAAATAGTTCTTCGTATCGAGGCTCAACAACTTCCGCCAGGGTCTGGCGCGACATTTTTTTCGATTCTCTGTCTCCAACACCGGGTACTTCGATCGTATCTTCCAACGAAGTTAACTGACGAAGTGCACACGCATATTTAATTTTGATATCTTCAGCGTGTTGTGTTGGTGTTCTTAAGGCTACTGCAATATCATTGGTAACCTGATCACCCGCAATCGGTATTACGGCCGTGTGCCGAATCGCACCTTCGGTGAAAATGGCAATATCAGTAGTACCACCGCCGATATCAACAATGCACACTCCCAACTCTTTTTCATCATCGGTTAATACTGAATATGATGATGCCAATTGCTCTAAAATGATGTCATCAACTTCTAAGCCGCATCGCTTTATACACTTCACGATGTTTTGAGCCGCGCTTACCGCACCGGTCACCATATGAACTTTCGCTTCCAAGCGAACGCCGCTCATTCCAACCGGCTCTCGAATTCCCTCTTGATTATCGATTACAAATTCTTGTGGCAATATATGTAAAATTCGCTGATCTGCCGGGATTGCAACTGCCTTCGCCGCGTCGATCACTCGTTCAACATCGCCAGCATTTACCTCACTATCGCGGATCGCGACAATTCCATGCGAGTTCAAACTACGAATATGACTTCCAGCAATTCCTGCAAATACAGAATGGATTTGGCACCCCGCCATCAACTCAGCTTCTTCTACTGCACGTTGAATTGACTGCACCGTAGATTCGATATTTACAACCACACCTTTTTTCAAACCGGTGGAAGGATGGCTACCAATTCCGATAATGTCGGTAGAACCTCCCTGACCAATTTCACCCACAATTGCCACAACTTTGGACGTTCCAATGTCCAAGCCTACAATTAGTTTTTTATCTATTGTTTTTGACATAACTTTGGCTCACCTTCCTTTTACCAAGGAGTTTAGCTTTCTCACCCTTAACATTAGCTTTTTACTTTTTCCTTATCTGAGTCATCTTCTTTTAACTTCCACTCCACCGCAAATCCATTGTGGTAACGAAGATCAATACTCTTTAACTCTTTTCTGTTTTCAATTGAGTTATAAACCTGTACAAGTTTTTCTACTCTTTCCAAATGTTCTTTTCGTCCCAGATTGATCCCGATCCCTGAGTCAAAATGAAGTAACCAATTATTAATTTGATCCACTTCCAATTCACTTAGTTGCAAATCCAATAACTCAAACTGTCGCCGAATCACCTTATATTCTTGCCAAATTTTCGAATAATTTTGTGCAGATTTTTCGTTGGCATTTTCTAATCTAATTTTTGGTAACGACTCGAGTACTTGAGCTTTGTCGCCTTGAGCAATTTTTGTACCCGCTTGTGTTAGTACGTACTCTCCAAATCTTGCAACGGGTTGGTGCTCCTCAATGTAAAAGCTCAAATGGTCAGGCCATACTTTTCTTATTTCGACTTTCTTGACCCAATCTATGCTTTTCACTTCTAGCTGTAGTTCCTCTAAATCTATGGCCCACATGCCTTTGATCTCTTTTTGATTTAGAAATTGGATCAATTCTTCCTGACCAAAATATTGGCTTTCATTTTCTAAGCTCACCTGCTTGACAGGCCAGACATCCGCATACCAACCTGCTCCTTTAATAGCTATCCACACACATGATAGGAACAAACCCGCAATAAAAATGGAGCGCAAAGTCGCCTTCCCAGAGCGAGCAAACTCTAAGTTGAGCTTGCGCTGTTTTGGCTGCTTTTTTACCGCCATTTTTTTCTTTGACATTCGCTCGTCAGTCCTCTGCCAGTTGGCTACGCTTCGTCGTTAAAGCTTGTATCTAAAATATGTAAAACCAACTCATTAAAATCGATCCCTATCACCTTAGCTGCTTTAGGTACTAACGAAGACTCTGTCATTCCCGGTACCGTATTCGCTTCTAAAATTAGAAACTCTCCTAAATCTCCATCTCGAATAAAATCAACTCTTCCCCATCCGCCGCAACCCAACGCGTCGAACGCACGCGCAGCAAGATCTTGTAGTTCTAATTCTTCCTTGTCTGTCAGACCACTGGGGCAAAAGTATTCAGTCTTATCTGAATGGTACTTTGCTTCATAGTCATAAAAGTCATGAGGCGTAACCATACTTATGCTTGGCAAAGTCTCACCTTTCAGTACCGAGACAGTATATTCTTTACCACTGATAAAACTTTCGATAAGCACATGCTTGTCATATTGATGCGCCAGCTTAACCGCCTCAATCAATTCTTGCGCGGTCTTAACTTTAGACATTCCAACACTTGAACCTTCCTTCACCGGTTTAACGAATAAAATGGGACCTAACTTTGCAAACAACCTACGCGCTTCAACCTGTTCGAATTTGTCGCCTCTAGTCACGTGAGCAAATCGAGATGTTGGAATTCCCATCTGTTGCCAAACTTGCTTACTAAGCAGCTTGTTCATGGATAATGCTGCACTTGCTACACTCGATCCTGTGAAGGGAATTCCTAGCGTTTGGAGAAACCCCTGCACTACACCGTCTTCGCCGTCTCTACCGTGTAAAGCTATAAACACTCTCTCAATCTTGTTGTTTACTAACTGGTCATAAAGAGATTTCTGGGTGTCAATTTTGATCACCTCAATGCCGGAAGTTTTAAGTCCGTTATAAATAGCTTCGCCAGATAATAAGGAGATATCTCTTTCCGCAGAGTTACCTCCAAGTAATACGGCAACTTTTCCGTAGTCACTTGGTTTTCTGGTTAACTTCAAATTACTATTCACGTAAATACCTTTAATACTTTTGCTCTAAATTTAATCTGTCTTTTTTCTCAGTTCGTCTACAAATGATAATTTCGTTGCCGACCAATCCTTAGCTATTCCGCCTACATTTCCAGCACCTTGAGTAACCACTAGATCACCATCTTTCACAACGTTAGCGAGCGTAGCTTTTAGTTCATTTGGATCTTCAACAAAAATTGGGTCAAGCTGGCCTCGTTGACGAATAGAACGGCAAAGAGATCGTCCATCGGCACCAGCTATCGGTGCTTCACCAGCTGAATAAACATCCAACATAATCAATACATCAGCCTTTGATAAAACGGCGGCAAAATCTTCAAAAAGATCGCGAGTTCTAGTGTAACGATGAGGCTGGAAAACCATTACAAGCCTTCGATCTTTCCAACCGTCTCTAACCGCACTAATTGTTGCTGCAACCTCTGTCGGATGGTGCCCATAGTCATCGACCAGTTCGATGGTTCCCGCCTTGGTTGTATAATTCCCACATGATTCGAAGCGTCTCCCAATGCCGCCAAAACTTTCTAAAGACTCAACAATTCCTTTTGCTTTCACACCGTCTTCATTTGCTACTGCAAATGCTGCAAGAGAGTTAAGGACGTTATGTCTTCCGGGCATATTAAGCTTCATTTCAAGTAGCCCCGGTTTACCCTTGCGTTTAATCTTATAGCTACTGACTCCGCCAACCTGTTGAAACTCTACTGCCTGATAATCAACTCCTTCAGAAAACCCATAGGTAACGTAAGGCCGCATTAATGAGGGAATAATTTGCTGTACACCTTCATCATCCGCACACAACACCGCCAAGCCGTAGAAAGGCATATTGTGTAAAAAATCGACAAATGTCTGCTTAACTTTTTCATAGTCACCGTCATAAGTGTCCATGTGGTCCATATCGATGTTAGTCACGATTGAAACCATCGGTTGCAAATGCAAAAAGGACGCATCACTTTCATCAGCTTCAGCAATAAAATACCGACTCTTACCTAATCGAGCGTTTGCTCCCAGACGGTTTAACAATCCCCCGATAACAAACGTTGGATCAAGTCCGGCATCAGCAAAAATTGTTGCGAGCAAACTCGTGGTGGTGGTTTTTCCGTGCGTTCCGGCTACCGCAACACCATGCCTAAAACGCATGAGCTCCGCTAACATTTCTGCCCGAGGAACAACTGGAATTCTCCTGTCTCTGGCCGCTTCCAATTCCGGATTGCTGTGTGGAATAGCGGTACTAACAACAACAACATCAGCCCCCAAAATGTTATTAGCATTATGGGAATGAAATACTTCGGCACCTAAGGATTCCAATCGCCTGGTAACTTGATTATCCGCAGGATCGGAACCGGTAACCGCATACCCTTGATTTAACAGCACCTCGGCAATTCCACACATACCGGCACCACCAATGCCAATAAAGTGAATGGAACGGATTCGGCGCATTTCCGGAATGTCCATTACCAGATTACTTGGTAGTGTTTTATCGAATTTCATCATGCTGCTTGCTTCCTAAATTGATTACAATAATTAGCGACCTCAATTGCAGCATCCAATTTAGCCAGACTCCGCGCTTTGTTAGCTCCGGACAATATTGCCTCTGGCGAATTTAATAGCTCGCTAATTTTTGATTTAAAATTCTCGTTTTTAAGTTCATCTTCTTGCACAATCATTGCTGCATTGCTATCAGCTAACCACTCAGCGTTAGCCGTTTGATGGTCATCAACCGCATAAGGAAACGGAACAAACAAGGCATACTTTCCCGCGGCTGCAACTTCTGAAACGGTCGATGCCCCCGCTCTACAAATGATTAAATCGGCCCGCTTAAATGCTCCTGCCATATCGGTAATAAATTCCTTTATTTCAATCGTCGACAAATCCTCAACCCCTGCATCTCGGTAAAAGGTATTCGCTTCTTCAAGTCTGCTTTTTCCAACCTGATGAACAATATTTAACTTTCCTTGTTCGATAAGCTCTTTTAGAGTTATCGGGACATATTTATTAAGCGCCAGCGCTCCTCTACTACCACCGATAATCAACACATTAACGCAAGCACCTATCGGCTCATTTTGGACTTTATGCAATTTTGCAATATCCGACCTAATCGGATTACCGATAGTTTTAACTTTGCGACTTTCTTCAAAAGCACTTGGAAATGCTTGAAAAACTTTGTCCGCAATTTTTGCTAAAAACCTATTTGTCATTCCAGCAACTGCGTTTTGTTCATGAATAACCAGCGGTGTCGATGTAATCTTCGATGCAATGCCCCCTGGACCGGCAACAAAACCTCCAAATCCGATAATCACGTTTGGCTTTCGCTTCTTAATATTTTTCCTCGCTTCCCAAACAGCTTTACTTAAAGTAAATGGCATCTTAAGCCAACCGATAATTCCTTTACCGCGCAATCCAGTAACGCTGATCAAATCGATGTCAACGCCATTTTCACTGACCAGGCGCTCTTCCATACCATTAACTGAACCTAGCCATGTTACCTGCCAACCTTGATTAGTTAATTCCTTTGCTACAGCTAGGCCGGGAAAAATATGTCCACCGGTACCGCCAGCCATAATCATTGCGCTATCTTTATTCGAAGATAAACCAGTCATGATTTATCTCCTTGCTGAACTTCACTAGCTTCAGCCGATAGAATTTCTTTATCTACTAGTCTATTTTCGTAATCAATTCTTAGAACAAGAGCCACCGCCATTCCGCAGATGATCAGACTATTTCCACCGTAACTAATAAACGGCAATGTCAAACCTTTAGTTGGTAATGCTCCACTTGTTACTCCCATATTGATCAGCGCTTGGAAAGTAATCCAAAAACCGATGCCATATGCCAAGTAAGCTGAGTAAGGCCTTTGTTGTAATAAGGCTTTTCGGCCAATTATCATCGTTCGATAGAAGAAAACGAAAAATAAAATAAGTACCAATAAAACCCCGATCAAACCAAACTCTTCGGCAAAGATCGCGAAAATAAAATCGGTGTGACCTTCCGGCAAATACTCGAGCTTTTGCAAACCATTACCCAAACCTTGCCCCCAGATACTGCCTCTGCCAAACGCAATTAACGATTGTGTCAATTGATATCCGCTGCCGAAAGGATCAGACCACGGATCTAAAAATGTCATAAGTCGTTGCAAACGATATGGTTGGCTAACGGCAATTAATCCTAAAATCCCGCCGACGGCTGCACTTAAACCAATAAACTGCCAAAGCCTCGCCCCACCTAAAAACAACATCGCTAATGAGGTCGCAAGGATCACAACAGAAGCACCAAAATCCGGCTCTAAAAGTAGTAGTCCTGTAATTAATGCCAATACCAGGAGAGGCTTAGCAAACCCCTTAATTTGAGTTTGCAACTCATCAGTTCTTCTCACCAAGTAACCTGCAAGATACACCACAACAAAAAGTTTAATCGCTTCAGAAACTTGAAAAGTAAAAGGACCTAAGGCAATCCAGCGTTTACTTCCATTAACTGTTCTGCCAATAAACAAGACGGCTACTAACAACACCAATCCGAGTACCAGTAGGTAAGGTCCATACTGCTGCCATCTAATGATCGGTTGTGTTAGCACCACAGTTACCGCAATTAAGGTTACTGTCATGTACATTAAATGCCGCATGACAAAATAATTGGTTCGCCCATCCATAATATTTTCTGCATGATAAAGAGAGCTAGACGTCACCATAATCATGCCGATGGCGACTAGAACAAACACCGTTGCCAGTAGAATTCTGTCGTACCATTGTTGATCCAAATTGTTAAGCGCCAGGCTTTCACTCATTGAGCCAGCTCCTTAACGTAATTCACAAATTTATTTCCTCTTTCTTCGAAGTTGCTAAACATATCCAGGCTTGCGCAAGCTGGAGACAACAAGACCATTGTCTTGCAACTATCAGAATATGTATCAATAACTTCTGCAGCTTTTTCAACCGCCTGTTTTAATCCGTTGACTTTGCTCTTTTGGTCGCCATCCATTTGGGCGGCGACCAGATCTGCGTCGTCACCTAACACAATCAAAAAATCGACTTTGTCAGCAAGGCTTGCCTTTAATGGCTTTAGGTCAGCGCCTTTGGCAACACCGCCGGCGATCAAAATTAGCTTTTCGTAATCATTTTTGTTAACGCCATTAATAGCCGCTAATGTCGCACCTACGTTGGTCGCCTTAGAGTCATTAACCCAATCTACTTTGTCTGTTCTATGTGCCAATTGAAAGCGGTGTTCCAAACCAGAATACTCATAAAGCTGCTTAATCACTTCCTCATTAATTTTTATTTCTAGTTCGTTAACGATCCCAAGTGATACAAGTGCGTTGCTCCAGTTGTGGCGTCCAACTAACTTGAGCTTTTTGGCATCACCAAGTTTGGCTCCATCCACTACCAAACAGGTTTCATCCGAAGTTTCTTCAAGATGATATTTAGCAAACCTATCTTGCAAACTAAATGCATCAAAACCGTGTCCAGTTAGTGGTCTGGTGAGCAGATCGTCTGCGTTGAATAATTTCTTTTTCGCATTTTTATATATCGATAATTTTGACTGCCGATATTCTTCAAAACCATCATAGCGATCCATATGATCTTCAGTGACGTTCAAAACCGTCGCCACATCTGCTCGCAAAGATTTGGTTGTCCCTAACTGAAAGCTGGAAAGCTCTAAAACGTAAATATCAGCATCATCTTCGGGCAAGTAATCCAAAGCAGGAACGCCAAAATTTCCACCAATTTTCGCATTCAAACTGGCTGCCTTTAATAATCGATAAGTTAAATCTGTTACCGTACTTTTCCCATTGGACCCCGTTATTGCAACTACCTTTCTCGTCGTAGCATTCACGAACAGTTCAATATCGCCAATGACTTCTACCCCAAACTGCTTGGCTTTTTGAATAATTTTAATTCTAGGGTCAACTCCTGGACTAAGAACAATATAATCACAGTCGTTTAAATCAACTTTGTCTAAACTGCTTTCATAAATGGCTTTACATTGTTGTAACGAATTAACCTCTTCCATCCCAGGGGGATTAACTCTCGTATCAACTACAAAAAATGGCTGTTTAACTCTTTCGAAATAGCGCGCAACAGAGACCCCGGTCTTGCCTAGACCGAAGACACAAACTTTTTTGTCACGCATGTCTAACTTCATATATCTATTTCTATTTAACTTCTATCTGATTTTCAAAGTAGCTAAACCTATCAAAACCAAAACCACCGAAATGATCCAAAATCGAACAATTACTCGCGGCTCCGGCCAACCTTTTAACTCATAGTGATGATGTAAAGGCGCCATATTAAAAATCCTTCGACCAGTCAATTTAAAACTCGCCACTTGGAGGATTACAGAGATGGTTTCCATCACGAATATTCCACCCATAATAAACAACACTAGCTCCTGCCTAACGATAACTGCCACTGTTCCTAGGGCAGCGCCTAATCCCAACGAACCTACATCGCCCATAAATACTTGAGCGGGATAAGTGTTAAACCATAAAAACCCCAAGCCGGCCCCAGCTAGCGCACCGCAAAAAATTATCAATTCGCCAGTTCCTGGTATGTAAGGAATGGATAGATAACTCGAAAAATTCACATTTCCAGTTAGATAGGCAAAGACCCCTAGCGCTCCGGCCACTAAGACCGTTGGTAAAATCGCTAGACCATCTAACCCATCGGTTAAGTTCACCGCGTTACTAGTTCCCACAATCACAAAGTAAGTCAGCACGATGTAAAACATGCCGAGTGGTATTGCCACGTTTTTAAAAAATGGAATAATTAACTCTAACTCAGCCGGCAGTTGAGCACTCTGGTACAAATAAAGAGCAGCAGCTAAACCAACAACCGATTGCCAAAAATATTTCCATCTTGAAGCCAGGCCTCGAGAATCCTTGTAAACCAATTTGCGATAGTCATCGTAAAAACCGACAAGGCCAAATCCTAAGGTAGTCAGTAGAACAGTCCAAACAAAACGGTTTTCTAAATCACCCCAAAGTAATGTTGACACTGCAACGGCGGTTAAGATAAGTGCCCCTCCCATTGTGGGAGTACCAGCTTTACTAAGGTGAGATTGTGGACCGTCATCTCTAACCGTTTGACCAATTTGTTTCCCTGTTAGCTTCCTTATCATAAAAGGCCCCAACAAAAGTGAAATAGCGAGAGCTGTTAATACCCCCAAAATTCCACGCATTGTTAAGTAGCCAAATAAATTGAACCCCGAATAATATTGTTGTAAATATTCTGAAAGCCAAAGTAGCATGATTAATCTTCCCCCATTCCGGAAACGAACTCTTCATTCTCAACTTCAGAATTTTCCATAAGAGCTAACACCACTTTTTCCATGTGCGAACTCCGCGATCCTTTTACTAAGATTGTCGTGTTCGCTTTCGCCTCTTGTTTTAATTGTTGTATTAATTTTTGTTGACTAGAAAAATGTTGGCCATTCCCAGCAAAAATGTTTTGCGAAAATTGACTCAGTACCCCACAGCTATACATCACATCGATACCGGACTGCTTCGCGAACTCACCAACTTCTTCGTGACACTGTCTTCCAAACTCGCCTAGCTCTGCCATATCACCAATAACTAAAATTCTCTGCCCTTTGTAGCCTGCCAGCATATGGATCGCGGCTCGCATAGAGTCCAAGTTCGCATTATAGCTATCATCAATTAATTTAATACGATTATTTAGAGGT
>JAPHTP010000160.1 GCA_026196875.1 Kangiellaceae bacterium | reverse complement strand
GTGCTTTTATAATCCACAAAAAATACGTAGGATTGAAAAGTTAGATCAGGACTTAGCATCCTTAACTAAAATGTCCGTGAAATCGGGGTAAAACCCTACTTTCAGTTTTGGCTCTAGCAAAATCTAAAGGATTACTCATACTTATCGTTCCGTACATGACAGCAAAGTTTTGGGCACGATACTCTCCCCCTTCGCTTAGTTTGTATTTAAGTCAGCCTTATAACTCTGAGGGTAAACTCATATTTCTTAGTCCACCTACGGCTCAAATATAAGAACATCTTTCTGTTTCTTTTTTATAGTATGGTCAAATTCTTACTCAGAGCTTTGGCCTACTCTCTGACCATATTCTTTCATTAGGATGATGTTCAGCAATAGTGAATAGAGCTTCTTCTCTCGATTCTTCATCATCTATATCTACAACGTAATGAAAGTTACTAACTTCAATATTCCGCGCCCTTAAATCCGCTAGCTCCGATTGAGAAACTACGCCTTCATTTAGCCATATGGGATATTTCCCAGACTCGATAAATGGTTTCATTTCTTTAAAGCCTTCTTTTGTACTTACAAATATAACCATATTAAATTCAACGTTTAGCGCAGTCGCTAAAATTTCGAGGCCCGTTTTTTTGTCTGTTGTCGCATCAGGTTAGCTAATTTCATTCCAAAGTCACAACCAGTGATCTTGAATCTTTGTGGACATAAATATCCCCATCAAGATAGTCGAAATGAGAATGGTCTCCAACCTTACTTTCTTTATCGAATTCGAAGAATGAAAGAAACCTCTCAAGATTTTCTGGAGAGACTGAGACCACTAGCGTACCTTGTACTTCTTCGATTAGTGTAGGGCCGTCATTTTTGTGTATCGTTAAACTATTGAGTACCCTCTCGTACGGCTCTGGGTTGATATCAGTATTTGATTCGAGAGTTATTTCAGTTTCTTCGTCTCTACATAGAAAATCGGATATCATTCTCCCAGTAACATTCATACCGAGTAAATCGTCGGAAATATCGATTTCATCATCGGTTGCTCGAATTTTCATATCTCTTACCTACAACTCATAGCAGATTATTGTGTTTTTCTTCACCTGCCTGTTCCTATTAGGCATTATCAGCCTCGATTAACTTCTTAATTCCCAAAACTAGTTTCGAACTTGATTCGAGCATAACTGCTTCATCCTCATCAGGATATGAAGTATAAATTTGCTTTGGTGTAGAAGTATTAATGCGATTATCCACATACAAGTTGAGAATTTCGCCTGATACATATACATCTAAAACCATAGTTCCACCGTCTGTTGCGATAGCAACAATATCTACTTTATCTGGCTCGCGATCTAGGTTCATTTCTTATACCTAACACTAGATTGAAACGCGCGATTTACACTTTTTTTACAATGTACGGCTAACTTATTTTTCATATTGAAGCTTAACCATCGAACGATCTATAAACTCCACTATGTCTTCTAAACTTCCTTCGCAACTCAAAACTCTCTCATTCTCAGTTGAAGTCAGTATTCCTGCATGAAACTTCCCATCCCGTTCAGAAATGCCAATCTCAGTTCCATCATTGGTTAGGCTCTCATCGTACGATACTGTCGACAAACGAAAATGCCCCATACCAATAACGACGTAAAGCAACTCAGAATAATCCTTCTTCTGGAGTAATTGGACTAGTTCGATTGCAGACTTCAATGGAAGCTTCGTTAAGAGGTCATTTTCGAGAGCGTTTAGAGTTTCTTTATCAGTTAATCTTTTCCACATACTAATTTGTCGGTTAGCGCTTCGCTAAGAGTCTCAGTAATTATCGGCGTTTTTTTCAGCGCATTGTTATTCTTGTGTAGCATGTATTCCCGTACTCCTAGTTGATCTAAAATTAGGATACATATCGTTAAATTTACTTCGAAGTTCTACGGCTTTGAGTTTACCTTTTTCCGTTTCTGGTCTTAGCCAATACAACATTTTCTCAACTATAAGAGGACCATTTTCCAAATGCGATGCGATAATATCAATTGCCCTAGACTCGCCTAATCCCACAACAGTTGCGTCATACCAAAGCCTTACATTACTGGCATCACCGTAAACCAATCCGTATTCGAGAATAACCTCTAGATGAGCACGCTTCAAAGCCGATTTTCTGACCATTGCTAAGCCAGAGAGCTGATTGTACTTTACGACATTCCAGATAAATTCAAATTTAGTGTATTCGTCTTGAGCTCGGAGCCACTTAGACGCCTCGTTCTCTTTTTTAGTATCTCTAGGTTGATCTTTAAAGTCTGATGGTTGCATTTTATTTTTCTAATGTATAACGCCTAGTTAATTTTGCGTGCTTTTCTATACTATGTTTCAACGACAGGTTATGTTTAATCACAATAGCCTCGTAGAACTCCATTTTTAGCTAAGGCCTGAGAGGCTAACTTCTTAATTTCTTTCAATGCCGCTAATGTCGACCCACTACAAGAAAAATGACTCTCCAGTGACTCGATCTCATCTATTAATGATGAAAGTTCTTTCTCCGAGAATTTAGCGTCAGAGTAATAGTCGCTAAATCGATTAACGAAAGGAAAGTCGAGCTTATTCCCATGAATAAACTTAAAGATTGACGAGTGAACTTCCACTTCCAGAGAGTACAGTGAAGTATCGCCTTTATCGTTATCAATTTGAAAGTCGTAGCTCATAGTTCGTAAACATTTCGCTCAATTCAAAAACTCGGGTTGTAGTTTAACCTGAGTATTTTGCAATTTATTGTCATACTATTTGTTCATTTAACCGATAATCTCTTTCTTTGCTTCGATAATCAAGTTGGCGACTTTCATATCTTTGTTTTTATTAGTCCCTAATCCGATATTCTGAGTCGCGGTCAAATTCAGGCTCGATGCGATATGGAAAGCATCTTTGTCTTCCATGGCGAGCCGGAACAAATGAGGTACATACGAATCGTATTCGTCATCCCACTCATCCTCTGGATTGTAAACACCTATCGGATCCCAGTCCTTCCAGAGAATTTTCGAAATTCTCTTGAACAGTTCTTTCTGTTTATGACTTAGTTTGCTCATTTAATTTTTCGTACAACGCCTAAATAAGTTGAGCAGCGCTTTTTGCTGTTTCAACTTTCATGCCTTGTCATAGCTATCCACTGCTCAGTTGTCCTCAATATAGAAAGTAGGCTCACCGTCCCAGCCATCCCAAAACATAGCCAAACGCTTGCATGATGGACATTTAAAGAATTCTTTCATTTCTTTATAGAGTTCACCAGCATCAACTTGATCTTCATATTTGTCGAACTCCGAATCAGACATAAAATTCCATTGATGGTCGCATGGAATTCTTCCGACTGAAACGCGAGTTCCACATTTACACATATATGCAGGCATTCAAGATCTCTTAATAGCTGTAACGCTCGCCTCAGTTGAGGCTGTTTTTTGTTTTAGCCTTTAATTGCAGGCTCTTCTTAGAACTGTCTGACAAAGTTAAAGAGTTTCTCCAATTGGGATCTTTAATCTCTATCCATTTAAGTCTTTTTGTTGCCCCACAATGACCAAGATATAAAGTCTGCCCCTCATTGTGAAATACCAGATACTTACTTTTAGCTTTGACATCTACATCACAGGAAGAACGAGGTTCGGACTCTATGAGTTCATATTCTGGAAGCGGCTCACCTTTTAATGTCTCAAGAGTCACAAATTTGTATTTCTTATGCTTCCACCCTTCTTTTACATATTCTTCAGGAATCTGAGACTCCATGATCGCAACAATTTTGGCTGACTCGTATTTTTCAGATAGAGTTGGATACTCGACGCAACTACACGCAGTCGCCTCTAAGCAAGCTAAAAAAATCACCGTAGATAGTAGATGTCTTTTCATAGTTCTAGCGCCTTGTTAATTTTGCGGGTTTTCCAACGCTAAATTTCAACGTATGGTTATGAGTTTTTAAATTCTTGCTCAAGCTCAACTCCTTTAACATCCATATTATAAGGTTTCTCAAATCCTTCTTTTTCCAATACCGCTTCATATTGAGAAAGATGGCCTTGAAACCTTTCTGCTAGTTCCAATGCTTCGAAATACATATCTTCATCGTCGTACTCTCGAGCTTTCTCCATGAAATATTTAGCAGCGGAGAACATAGTGCTGAGCGTATCACCTTGAATCGCAACCGCCGGAAAGCGCCGCCCAGGCATATGTACGATTCCACTATTCGATACATGGTCGTACATTTTAATTTCGTTGGGATATTCTTTGGCCATTTTATTCGTAGTCATAACAGCAAAGTCTTGAGCAAGATGCTCGATTCCCTTCGCTTAATCCTAGTTTTTAACAATAGGGATAATCTAACCAAAATTTCTTTTATTAACAACTAGTTAATTACCATCATAACTAATACTTGTTAAGTGAGTTTAATCTTAAGCTCATCCAAATAATCAGCCCACTTCTGCATCATCTCTCCTCTAGCTTTTAGATGAGTCGTTCGATTATAAGCTCTACCATTTCTATCCCTGACCAAATGATGAAGTTGATGCTCAAGCAGATGCTGAGGAATATCTAGAACCTCCTCCATAATGGTTCTAGCTGTTGAACGAAATCCATGAACCGTATGAACTTCGGACGAAAATCCTATCGTCATTAAGGCTGTTCTTAGCCCGTTGTCACTGAGTGGCCTTTGTGGTTTACCCTGGCAGGGAAAAACATACTCTCTACGCCCAGAATACATTTGTTGGAGTCTTAAAATTTCGATTGCCTGATGAGAAAGAGGTACCAAATGAGGACGATCTTTGGTTTTCATTTCTTCGGCAGAATATTCAAGAAGCTCCCTTTCCCAATTTACATTACTCCATTTCATCGCCCGAAGATTTCCAGGACGAAGCATCAGCATTGGCGCTAGTTTAAGCGCGTTCTTTACAGATAGAGTCCCTTGGTAATCATCGATAGCAACTAGCAGTCTAGCGAGCTCAGAGGGCTCAATAATTGCCGCATAGTGCTTTTTATTTTTCGGCTTCAAAGCACCGCGAAGATCAGCAGACGGATCTCGCGATGAACGACCGGTTTGAATGGAATAACGAAAAATCTGGCCGGACAATGTCCTAGCCCGATGCGCCATATCGACTGAACGTCTTTCAATTTTTCTCAAGACGTACAGCAGCTCCGGCGCTTCAATTTGATTAATGGGCCTCCTTCCTAATTCTGGTATCAAATCATTGTTTATCAGCGCGCTTGAACGGGTAACGTGGCTGTTCGACTTACCATTCAAGTGAATTTTCTGCCACTCTCTAGCCACAAGCTCAAAAGAGTTTTCAGTTTCTTTGATAACCTGACGCTTTTTAAGTTGTTTCTGCAGCCCAGGATCGATGTCTTGGCGAATTAGCTCCCTTGACTCTCTTCGAACGCTCCGCGCTTCCTTAAGACTTATTTCTGGATAAACGCCAATCGCCAAGGTTTTACGTTTACCGGCAAATCGATAGTCAAATCGCCAATACTTAGCGCCTGTCGCGGTTATTAAAAGATATAGCCCTTTCTCATCTGATAACTTGTTGCTGACGGCTTTACCATTTTTCTTTTTAGGTTGTACATTCTTAATTTGAAGCTCAGTTAACATAAATGTCCCTAATCAGTCTTCTTAAGCTGCAGGCCGACTTTCAATCCGCTCCTTCAACCAATCCTCAACTTCGGACTCTAACCACCCTACCGTTCTTTCGGTTAACTTAATTTGTGCGGGGAATTTCTCCTCAGTTACCAAGTTATAAATTGTTGAGCGGCTTAATCCGGTCATCTTAACCACATCGCACATTCTTAAAATTCTCTCCATCGTAATCTCCTTAATCAGAATTTATTCGCAGCCCAGTTTAAGAAAGCGCCAATGAATTTTTCTATTTTTCAAAAAAGAAGTTCGAAAATATCCGTCTTTAGACGGTAAGAGACCTAATTAATCCACTATGAACGTCTAGGTGAAACAAATAGAAGCTGCGGATAACGAAAAATCATTGTCTTGTGATAGGCAAAGGTATCTCTTGAGATCTAATCAGCAACTAAGGAATAAGACCTTACTGGCCGGTACTTTGGAGCCCAAATCACGGTTTTCTAGGGTTTGTAGCGACTTGATAAAGGTGATTTTTAATCTTTATTAAAAACAAAAATTTAGAAGTATTTTGACGGTATCAAATTGATGAAATGACGGTATCTGTTTTTTGCAAACTCTCAGATACCGTCAAAGGTACCGTCAGAAAGAGCAAGTTATCGTCTGATTCTACTAAATATCAATGGACAGTAATTCTTTAAAATAAGAACAATATCAAAGAGTTATGGACTTAATTGGATAGTTTTGAATTTAAGAATGGTCGGAGCGAGAGGATTTGAACCTCCGACCACTTGCACCCCATGCAAGTGCGCTACCAGGCTGCGCCACGCTCCGATTGAGTAAGAAATTCTATCGAAATCAGGAATCTCTTGAAGTAGAGGGCGGAATATTACCGCAAAAATAGGAGTTTGCAAGCGATACTTGAGATCACTTGCAAAAAGTTGTTTCAATTGATTATTAGCTGTTCAAAATACGTAAAACGTCTTCTAAATCACTAATGATGGCTTGAATTGCCTTGGGGTCGGGAGATTCTGCATTCTCCTCCATTTCAAGCTGCTGGCGGGCTCCACCTATGGTAAAGCCTTGATCATATAACAGCTCACGTATTTCCCTAATGACGAGTACATCATCCCTTTGATAATAGCGACGGTTGCCGCGTCGTTTTACCGGCTTGAGCTGAGGAAATTCCTGCTCCCAATACCGCAAAACATGAGGCTTTACCAAACAAAGCTCGCTAACTTCTCCAATGGTGAAATAGCGTTTATCCGGGATTGGTAAAAGTTCGTTATTGTTGCTCGCTTCCAGCATAGGCCTCTACTCGGGCTTTTAGTTTTTGACCAGGGCGAAAGGTCACAACGCGACGAGCGCTAATTGGGATCTCTTCACCAGTTTTTGGGTTGCGTCCAGGACGCTGCTTCTTATCTCTCAGGTCAAAATTACCAAAGCCGGACAACTTAACCTGCTTGTTATTGGCTAAAGAATCACGAATTTCTTCATAAAACCCTTCGACCATCTCTTTTGCTTCACGCTTATTAAGGCCCAAGTCCTCAAACAAACGCTCTGCCATATCTGCTTTCGTTAATGCCATATCTCGCTAATCCCTCAAAACTGCATCCAGTTTTTCTGTTAACGCGGAAATGATTCGGTCCAATGTCTTACTTATCTCGGCGTCTTTAAAAGTTCTATCACTTCTTTGGAGGGTAAAGCCGATTGCAACGCTCTTGTAACCGGGCTCGATTCCCTTGCCTCGATAAATATCGAATATCACAATATTATTTAGCCAATTTTTGGCCGTTTGTCCAATTAAATCAACAATTTGCGTAGATGTCACGCTTTCTTTTACCAAAATGGCCAAATCTCGACGAATGGACGGGAATTTTGATAAGGGGTTGAATTTAGGGATTTTTCTCGATAAAACGCGTTTTAGCTCGAGTTCGAACACATATGCAGCCTGATCTAAGTCGAAATCTTTTTGAGTTTGCGGGTGCAATTTCCCGATATATCCGCAAGGTTGACCATTTCTTAAAATTTGTGCTGTTTGGCCCGGATGTAGCCCATCTCGCTGCGCCGCAACAAATTCAAACTGGTCATTTGCAGCAGTCATCTCAATTAATGCTTCTATATCGCCTTTTAAATCATAAAAATCAACAGCTTGGTTAGCTGCTTCCCAGTTTTCTGCGTAACGACGACCAGAAATAACGCCAGAAATAACTTGTGTTTGAACAAGACCTTCTTCTCCAGGCACAAATTTAAGGCCTGTTTCAAAGAGTTTAATCATATCGTGCTGGCGTTTAGCATTGTGCTCAACCACTTTTAGAAGGCCTGGCCACAACGAAGTACGCATAACACCCAACTCTGAAGAAATAGGATTAAGCAGTGCCAAAGGTTCTAACCCTGGATCGATAAGCTGTTGAGAGTCTTTATCAATGAAAGTGTATGTAATCGCTTCCTGATAGCCTCTATCGGCTAATAAGCGGCCTAGTTGTAGTCTTTGTAGCTTGTTTTCTGGCTGACGAATCATTGCCATTTCACTGACTGGCTTGCGACTAGGAACTTTGTTGTATCCGTAAACACGAACGAGCTCTTCAATTAAGTCCGCTTCAATCGAAATATCGAATCGTTGACTTGGAATTGCTACATCCCAGCCTTCATCATTATTCGATAAAGTCATACCTAATCGAGTTAACACATCCTCAACTTGTTCATCAGAAAGCTGTATACCCAATAATCTTTCAATGCGAGTACGACGCAACTTAACAGACTTTGGTTTAGGGAAATGCTCTTCGCTAATCTGATCAACAACTGGGCCGGCTTCACCGCCAACAATCTCTAGCAATAGTTCAGTTGCTCTCTCGATGGTGTCTGCAGACAAATTGTAGTCCACTCCTCTTTCAAAACGATGAGAAGCATCAGTGTGCAGTCCGTAACTTCGTGCTTTGCCAGCAATATGAATTGGATCCCAATGAGCTGCTTCCAGTAATAAGTCAGTAGTGTCTTCATTAATACCCGAAAACTTACCACCCATAATGCCCGCCATAGAAAGCGCTTTTTTATCGTCAGCGACAACCAAAGTATCAGTTTTCAATTCGATTTCCTGGTCGTCGAGAAGAATTAATTTTTCGTCTTCTTTTGCGTAACGTACTTCAATAGTACCTTCCAAATTATTTAAATCGAAAGCATGCATCGGGTGGCCAAGTTCCAGCATTACATAGTTAGTCACGTCAACTACCGGATCGATACTTCGAATGTCTGAAGCTAACAGTCGCGCTTTCATCCATTCAGGAGTTGCTGCGTTAATATTTGCGCCTTTAATAATTCTGGCAACAAATCTAGGGTTAGCTTCCGGCGCACTGAGCTTAACTTCGACTTTGTCGTCAATTGTTACTGGCGCTTTTTTGACTTCAATTGGATTGACTTGGGTTTGAGTAAGAACGCCAACTTCGGTCGCAACGCCTTTAACCCCCAAACAATCTCCGCGGTTTGGAGTAAGGTCGACATCGATTGCGTTGTCTTTTAATCCAAGTAGTTCGACTAATTGAGTACCTAATACTGCACCTTCTGCCAGCTCCATAATGCCATCATGCTCGTCAGAAATTTCCAGCTCTTTTCCTGAACACAGCATGCCGAAAGAATGAACGCCACGCATTTTAGCTTTCTTAATTTTGAAATCACCTGGCAGCTTGGTTCCAATTGTCGCCACTGCGACTTTAAGTCCTTCGCGAGCATTAGGTGCACCACAAATAATTTGCAAATTTTCTTCTGCGCCGATATTCACGGAACAAACTTGCAGTTTGTCGGCCTCAGGGTGCTTCTCTGCTTTTTCGATTTGGCCGACGACCACGCCTTCTAATTCGGCGCCCATCACTTCAACACCATCAACCTCGAGTCCAGCCATTGTTAATGTGGCGACTAATTCATCAGTAGAAATGTCTGGGTTAACCCAAGTTCGTAACCAATTTTCACTAATTTTCATTTTTCGTTTTCCGAATTTTTTATTCGATTAATTCTGTGCTAACTCAATTCTAATTTAAGAAGAGTAAATAAATTATTTTAATTAAACTGCTTTAAAAAACGTAAATCGTTTTCAAAAAATAATCGCAGGTCATTAACGCCATAACGCAACATAGTCATACGTTCTACGCCCATGCCAAACGCATATCCAGTGTACTCTTCACTATCAATTCCAACAGATTCCAAAACGTTTGGATGCACCATGCCAGAACCTAAAATTTCTAGCCAACCAGTATGGCTACAAACACGACAGCCCTTACCAGAACACATTACACATTCAATATCGACTTCCGCTGAAGGCTCAGTAAATGGGAAGTAAGAAGGTCTGAATCTTACCGCCAAGTTATCGTTTTCGAAAAAGTGCTTTAAGAACTCATCTAGCACTCCTTTTAAATCAGCAAATGATGTCGTCTTATCTACAAGCAATCCTTCAACCTGGTGGAACATCGGCGTGTGGGTTAAATCGGAATCACAGCGATAAACTCTGCCAGGGGCGATAATTCTGACTGGCGGCTTTGACTTCTCCATAGTCCGAATCTGAACCGGCGAAGTATGAGTTCTTAAGAGGTCTCCATTGCCAAAATAAAAAGTATCGTGCATCGCTCTCGCTGGATGATGCCCAGGAATGTTCAACGCTTCGAAGTTATGATAATCGTCTTCAACTTCCGGCCCTTCTTCAACGGAGAAACCAATCTGAGAAAAATAAGTAATTATTCTTTCAAGGGTACGATTAACCGGATGAACGCCACCAACGAGTGAGTTACGTCCAGCCAGGGTTACGTCTATCGACTCATCAGATAGCTGCTGTTCTATTGAAGCTTGTTCAAACTTTTCTTTTTGTGAGTCTAAAGCGACTTGGATAGATTTCTTGGCCTTATTGATTGAAGCGCCAACAATTGGGCGCTCCTCAGCAGGCAGACTACCTAAGCTTTTTAGCTGCTGTGTCAACTCGCCTTTCTTCCCAAGAAAGTCAACCTTAACTTGCTCTAATTCTTGCAAATTAGAAGCCTGATTTGCAGCTTCAAGTCCTCGGTTTAATAATTCATCAACTGTAGTGGACATTTATTTTTCCGTTTTCGAAATTTCAATATTTAAATAAAGTTCTAAGCAATACTCACTCAGTAAAAAAGAGTATTACTTAGTGCTTTAGTTTTAAATGAACTGTTAGTTATAGCTTGATTTTTATTCGGCGACAGGATCCGAACTAGTCAACAAATAAAAAGGGGAAGGACTACTGCCCTTCCCCTTTAAGACTGTGCCTAGATTTACACTTAATAAAAAATGAAAATCTAAATTCAGTTGGTGCTTAAGCTAGAGCAGCTTTTGCTTTTTCAACTAAAGCCGCAAATGCGTCTTTGTCGAAAACAGCAATGTCAGCCAAAATTTTACGGTCGATAGCGATAGACGCTTTTTTCAAACCGTTGATAAATTGACTATAAGACATACCGTTAACACGAGCTTCAGCATTGATACGTTGGATCCATAAAGCACGGAACTGACGCTTGCGCTGACGACGGTCACGGTAAGCATATTGAGCTGCTTTGGTTACCGCTTGCGTGGCAACACGGAAAACACGGCTACGAGCACCGTAATATCCTTTTGCTGCTTTTAAGACTTTTTTGTGACGCTTATGGGCGGTCACACCACGTTTTACTCTTGGCATCTTTTAAACCTCCCAATTCTTACGCGTAAGGTAGTTGACGATTCAACTGTTCAACATCAGACGGATGTACCATCTCCATTCCACGAAGGTGACGTTTCCGCTTGGTGCTCTTCTTAGTAAGAATGTGGCGGCGATGCGACTGAGCATGCTTGAAACCACCTTTACCAGTTTTCTTGAAACGCTTTGCAGCGCCACTGTCTGATTTCATCTTTGGCATTGTATTTACTCCAATGACTAATGACTGTAGGTCGTATTTACTCTCTCAGGTTTCCTGCTCGAGCCAATACAGTTTGTGTACCTAACAGTGTTTATATTAAAGAAGGTATCGGAATTGATAATTATCTAAATAAATCAAACAGTTACCAATTAACACAACCCTTCCCACCAAAATCTACACGGGGTTGCCAAAAACCTCGTATAGATAAAACGGCCAATGACATCTATATAAGAGAAATCATTGGCCATTTATTCTTAGCTAATTTCGAGCAACGTTCTCGAAATCTAGGATTATTTCTTTTTCTTAGGCGCCAACACCATAATCATTTGGCGACCTTCTAACTTTGGACGAGCTTCCACTTCGCCAAAATCAGCTAAATCTTTTTCAACGCGCTCGAGCAATTCCATGCCCAATTCTTTGTGCGCCATTTCACGACCGCGGAATCTTACCGTAATTTTAGTCTTATCGCCATCTTCCAAGAACTGTTGAAGCTTTTTAAGCTTCACATTGTAGTCACCAATGTCAGTTCCAGGACGGAATTTAATCTCTTTTACATGAACAATAGTCTGCTTTTTC
This sequence comes from Kangiellaceae bacterium, assembly GCA_026196875.1. Classification (GTDB taxonomy): domain Bacteria; phylum Pseudomonadota; class Gammaproteobacteria; order Enterobacterales; family Kangiellaceae; genus Aliikangiella. Next base: position 21,721 of record JAPHTP010000160.1, on the reverse strand, counting down.
TTAGCAGCAGCTTTCGCTTTTTTCTGCTCAAAAACATACTTTCCGTAGTCCATAATTTTACAAACTGGCGGCTCTGCCCCAGGTGAAACTTCAACTAAATCTAAATTCACCTCATCAGCAGCAGTTAAAGCTTCCTTTATTGGAACTACGCCCACAGCCTCTCCATCCGAGCCTATTAAGCGAACCTCGCGAGCAGTTATTTCATCATTTATATTCGCTCTTTGTTCTTTTTGACTCTGTTTTGGTCTTGCTCTTTTGATGTTATTTATCCTCTATTTTATTAATATTCAATGAGTTAGCTATTGCAATTAATGTACATTCAAATGATTTACTGAAGAGAACGTCTAGTTAACTCGCCAATACCCTCTAGAATATAGGCTAATTTTCTTCGAAGTTCCCTCTCAAATATCTATTAATTCAATATCTTACTCTTCAAATTTGCTCTTCAGTGAAATATCGCTGTTGAGCTTTTCAGCAAATGCCTCTAATGAAAGGCTCCCCAAGTCTTTTCCTGAGCGAGTTCTGACTGATAAAGTGCCTGCTTCAACCTCTTTATCTCCCGCCACCAGTAAGAAAGGCACACGCTGTAAAGTGTGTTGGCGAATTTTAAAGCCGATCTTCTCGTTTCTCAAGTCCGATTTTGCTCTAAACCCTTGAGAATTCAAATAATTTACACATTTTTCCACATATTCAGACTGTTTATCAGTGATATTCATCACAACAACCTGAGTTGGCGACAACCAAGGTGGGAATTTCCCAGCATATTCTTCGATTAAAATACCGATAAATCGTTCTAAAGATCCGAGTACTGCACGATGAATCATCACCGGCACTTTTTTGCTACCATCTTCAGCAACATACTCCGCACCTAATCGGCCAGGCATAGAGAAATCTAGCTGCACAGTTCCGCATTGCCATACACGCTCTAAGCAATCTCTGAGCGCAAATTCAATCTTAGGGCCGTAGAAAGCCCCTTCTCCAGGCTGCAATTCATATTCAATACCTTTAGAAGTTAATGCGTCAGCCAGTGCTTTTTCAGATTGATCCCAAATTGCATCATCACCAACACGTTTTTCTGGACGTGTTGAAAGCTTAATTTCGATATTCTCAAATCCGAAGTCTGCATAAACGGCATAAATCATATCGATTAAGATACTAACTTCTTCTTGGATCTGTTCTTCAGTACAGAACACATGGGCATCGTCTTGAGTAAATCCACGTACACGCATTAATCCATGTAATGCGCCAGATGGCTCGTTTCGATGACAAGAACCAAACTCTGCAATTCTCAAAGGTAAGTCACGATAAGATTTAAGACCTTGATTGTAAATCAAAATATGACCGGGGCAATTCATCGGTTTAACCGCGAAAGTGCGGCTTTCCGATTCTGTAGTGAACATATCGTCTTTAAATTTATCCCAATGACCTGACTTTTCCCAAAGCGAGCGGTCAAGAACCTGGGGCGCTTTAACCTCTTGATAGTCATGTTTTTTCAGTACTTGACGAATATAAGCTTCAAGTTCTTTAAAGATAGTCCAACCGTCATTATGCCAAAACACCATACCTGGAGATTCTTCTTGAAAGTGAAACAATTCCAGCTGTTTGCCGAGTTTACGGTGATCACGTTTCTCAGCTTCTTCCAAACGGTGTAAGTAAGCCTTAAGGTCCTTCTTGTTAGCCCAACAAGTGCCGTAAACACGTTGAAGCATTTCGTTATTCGAATCACCTCGCCAATAAGCACCCGCCACCTTCATTAGTTTAAAAGCTTTTAGCCTACCCGTGCTAGGCACATGTGGCCCACGACACAAATCAATAAAATCTCCCTGCTTATAAAGAGAAATCTCTTCGTTTCCAGGAATACTCGCAATAATTTCGGCTTTATATGCCTCTCCCATATCCTTGAAGAATTGAACCGCCTCATCGCGTAACATTACCGATCTCTCTACTTTTAAATCAGCTTTTGCCAGCTCAGCCATTTTCTTTTCAATTGCTCCAAGATCTTCAGGCGTGAAAGGACGTTCATAAGCAAAGTCGTAATAGAAACCATTATCGATAACAGGCCCAATAGTGACTTGAGCTTCAGGAAATAACTCTTTTACTGCTTGAGCAAGCAAGTGAGCGCAAGAATGTCGAAGTACCTCTAGTCCATCTAAATCACGCTCCGTGATAATTGCCAAATCTACGTCTTCGGTGATGGTGAAAGAAGTATCCACCTCTTTCCCATTCACTTTTCCTGCTAAAGCGGCTTTAGCAAGGCCTGGGCCGATATCCGCGGCGACGTCATGGACAGTCACTGCGCTATCAAACTCTCTTTGACTACCGTCAGGAAGCGTAATAATTGGCATCGTCTTTACTTAACCTTGTGTAAAAAATTCTATTTTTATCTGTTTAACTTAATGCTTTCAGGGAATTTTGATTCCCTGAAAAACCACGAAAAGCACCCATTAGGTGCTTTTATCAGTCGAACTAAAACATTCTTGTGCGATTTACGCGGATAATAGCTAATAAGCTACTGGAAAGCAAAGAAAAGAAAGACGTAAAAGTAGTGAAATTATCTGGAAAACAGAGGACTACTTAATGTAGCCCATGCCTTCCAACTTCAAAATGATTCTCTGTGCGGCTTCATCAGGCGAACATCCGACAGTATCAATAGCTAGTTCAGGATTTTCCGGAATTTCATAAGGGTCGCTTATGCCCGTAAATTCCTTAATGATTCCTTCTCGAGCCTTGGCATACAATCCTTTGCGGTCTCTTTCTTCGCACACTTCTAACGCAGTAGAAACATGTACTTCAACAAACCCGCCTAGTGGCTTGATCATTTCACGGACCTGCCGCCTAGTCTCCTTGTAAGGAGCAATGGGTGCACAAATCGCAATACCACCATTTTTGGTGATTTCGCTAGCGACATAACCTATTCGCAAAATATTTAGGTTTCTATGCTCCTTTGAAAAACCTAACTCACTAGATAGATGCTTTCGCACTACATCACCATCTAATAACGTGATCGAACGTTCGCCAAGTTCCATTAGTTTCGTTAATAGCGCATTTGCGATAGTCGACTTACCGGAGCCTGATAATCCAGTAAAGAAAATAGTTAGACCTTGTTTATGTCTCGCAGGATAGCGTTTTCTAAGCTCTTTAACTACCGCGGGATACGAGAACCAACTTGGAATTTCTAGCCCCTCAGCTAGCCTGCGTCTAAACTCAGTCCCGGATATATTAAGCACAGTTTGCCCTTCTTTTACATCATCGATAGGCTGATATTCAGCCTTCTCTTCAACATAAACCATCATTTGGAACGGCACCATCTGAATTCCTAACTCACTTTGGTATTCCTTAATCAAATCTTGCGCATCATAAGGCCCGTAAAAATCGTTCCCTTCGCTATCTTTGCCTGGTCCAGCATGGTCACGCCCCACAATTAGGTGAGAACAACCAAAGTTCTTGCGAATAATTGCATGCCACAAGGCTTCTTTTGGGCCCCCCATACGCATGGCAAGTGGCAGAAGACTCAACATAGTGGTTTGTTCGGGATACTCCGAAAGGACGTGTTCGTAGCAACGTACGCGGCTAAAATGATCTACATCCCCAGGTTTAGTCATTCCTACCACAGGGTGAATCAGCAAATTAGCTTCGACTTGCTTAGCCGCCCTAAAAGTTAATTCCTGATGAGCGCGATGCATTGGATTACGGGTTTGAAAGGCTACAATTTTTTTCCACCCCCACTTATCGAATTTTGCACGAAGTTCTTTTGGCGAATCTCTTAATCCTTTGAAGTCGTAATGACTTGGACGCGATAAACCGACCAGTTTTCCACCCAGATACACATCGCCAGCATTGTTGAATAAATAACCAACAGCTGGATGAACTTGATCTTTAGAACCAAAGATAGAGAGAGCTTCTTTTTCTTTATTAGGTACCCATTTATCGGAGAGATCTAAAATGGCAATAATCACTCCTTCTTCATCACGTAAAGCAATCTTGTCACCAAGACTTACAGAATCTGAGAACTCTTTATCAACATCTAGGGTAATCGGCATTGGCCACAAGGTGCCGTCAGCAAGCCGAGAATCATCGACAACAGAGTTATAATCATTCTCAGAATGAAATCCCTCCAGAGGCGAAAAACCTCCATTTAAAATTAATTCGATATCACATATCTGACGATGGGTTAAATCCCATGAGGGATAATCTTTCGCTGCAGTTTTCTCAATTTCAGCCTGCTCTACTGGCAAGTACAGATTTTTAAGTTCACCACCATGAGGGGCGATTAATGACGACATTTTCTTTTCCTAATGAAACCAATCAATATGCGAAGAATCTTAGCAGCTTACAAATTTTTGTTTGAATAGCGGATTGGAATGTTTCTATAACTAGTATTGTATTACGCCAATATTACGGTAATATGCGCCTTTGATTTTACTCTGAAGACGGCTCAAAAAACAATGGTGTTAAAAATACTCAAATCGGATGAGTATCGCAAATTTCGGAAAATTGCGTTTTGGCTGACTTTAGGAGTTCTACTCTATTTAACACTGAGCCCCCAGGTCGCAAGCCCAATAAAACTGCACAACATAGATAAGTTGTACCATGTAGTCGCATTTGCGGGATTCACCTTTATTTATGCTGCGGCGTTTTCTAAAGCTATCCTTTTTAAAATTGCCCTAAACTCGATTTACTTGGGTATCGCAATTGAATTGCTACAGCTCATTATTCCAGGACGGGGTTTTAGTTTCGGAGATATGATTGCAGATTTCGTTGGAGTAATTGTTGGGATCTACTTGATCAGCAGATTTCGTTTGAACAGTTGTTAGTTCTATAGTCACTCATTAAGACCAAGTCTTTGTTTTTGGTATGAGCCATCTAGTACTCGATTGCACCAGTCCTGGTTCTTCAAATACCATTCAACAGTCTTTTTAATTCCTGAGTCAAAAGACTCTGCTGGCTGCCAACCCAATTCATTGTTAATTTTACTAGAGTCAATCGCATATCTCTTGTCATGACCAGGACGGTCTTGAACAAAGGTTATTAAATCATTAAAGTCTTCGATGCCACTAGGCTTCTTTTCTATTAATTTGTTTAAGTGGTCGCATATAACTCTAACTACTTCGATGTTTTGTTTTTCGCTAGAACCACCAATATTATATGTCTCACCTACTTTTCCATTGATCACCACTTGATAGAGAGCTCTTACATGATCATCAACGTAAAGCCAGTCTCGAACTTGTTTACCATCTCCATACAGGGGTAAAGGTTTACCTTCCATAGCATTTAATATCATCAAAGGGATCAGTTTTTCGGGAAAATGGTAAGGGCCATAATTATTCGAACAATTTGTTAACAATATGGGTAACCCGTATGTTTTCTGCCATGCTCTGACTAAATGGTCGGCACTTGCTTTTGAAGCAGAGTAAGGAGAACTCGGATCATAGGGTGAATCTTCTCTAAACTTGCTGTCTTCGTCCAGGTCACCATAAACTTCGTCAGTCGATATATGGTGAAATCGAAACTTACTCTTTCTTTCATTTGAAAGTGCCTGATAATAGTTCCGAGCACATTCCAATAGCGTATAAGTTCCCACAATGTTGGTACTGATAAATTCAGCAGGACCGTCGATAGATCTGTCTACATGACTCTCAGCAGCCAAATGCATAATAAAATCAGGCTGAAAATCGTGGATTAGACTTTCAACCCTCTCGTAATCTCGAATATCTGCTTTAACAAATGAATATCGATCATTGTTTTCAATTGCTTGCAGCGACTCTAAATTGCCCGCATAAGTCAACTTGTCTAGATTAAGAACACAGTCAGAAGTGTTATTTATTAAGAAACGTATTAGCGCAGACCCGATAAAACCTGCACCGCCTGTAACTAGTATATTTTTCATTAACTGAGATCGTTTGATTCCGTTTTGCTATCTAGAGAGTTATAGACCATCTCGTCGATTAAATTCAAAAGGTATTGTCCGTAACCGCTCTTAACTAAAGGTTCTGCAATTTGTTTTAATTCTTCTTCAGACAACCACCCATTTCTAAAAGCAATTTCTTCTGGGCAATTAATTTTCAACCCCTGTCTCTTATCAATTGTAGAAATATACTGTGCCGCCGCCAACAAATCATCGTGCGTTCCGGTGTCTAGCCAAGCTGTGCCGCGACCAAAAATTTCTACCTTCAAATTTCCTTTTTCTAGATAATGACTAATGACATCAGTAATTTCCAATTCACCTCGCGGAGAAGGCCTTACACTTTTTGCAACGTCAACAACATCAGAATCAAAAAAGTATAAACCAGGTAAAACGTAGTTTGATTTAGGGATCTTGGGTTTCTCTTCTACCGAAATTACATTCCAATCTTTGTCGAACTCAACTACGCCATAGGCTGAAGGATTAGAAACATGATAACCAAAAACAGTGCTCCCTGAAGTTCTCTTACTTACAATTTTGAGTGACTTAACCAGGTTAACACCGTAAAAGATATTGTCGCCGAGAATGAGCGCAGCAGAATGCCCTGCTAAAAACTCCTCCGCAAGAATAAAGGCTTGCGCTAGCCCATCTGGAGACGATTGTGCCTTGTAAGAAAGCTTGATCCCAAAACTTTTTCCGTCTCCTAACAATTCTTCAAATCTATGCAACTCTTCAGGTGTAGAAATAATTAAAATATCTCTGATTCCAGCCAGCATCAACGTTGCTAGCGGATAGTAAACCATAGGCTTATCATAGACAGGCATCAACTGCTTACTTACAACTTTAGTTACTGGATAAAGTCGGGTCCCACTTCCCCCAGCCAAAATTATACCTTTTCTTTCCATACCTACCTTCGCTAAATCTGAAACATATCAGCTATCGATAAATTCATTTAACTCATTGAATTACTGGAATTTTAGCCTATTTATAAAAAATAGGCTAAATAAAAAGAGATACTACTTTTTCTCATTGGAAAAAGAAAAAGCCCTTAAAGGGCCTTTTCTCCAATCAGCAAATCTTTGTTATTCTTTAATCTGCTCGGCCATACCTATCATCGAATCGAACAATATCATCCTCTCCTAAATATGAGCCAGTTTGAACTTCAATCAGCTCTAAAGGAACTTTTCCGGGATTTTCCAAAGCATGAATTTGGCCAATAGGAATGTAAGTAGACTCATTTTCAGAAACGAGGAATGTTTTGTCTCCATTCGTGACTGAGGCTGTACCTGAAACGACAACCCAATGCTCTGCCCTATGGTGGTGCATTTGAACACTTAGCTTAGCTCCGGGCTTTACGGTGATTCTTTTAGCTTGGTATCTATCACCCATGTCTATAGAGTCATACTTTCCCCAAGGGCGATAAACTTCTCTGTGAATCTTCCATTCATCTCTATTAGATGACTTTAGCTTTTCAACAATTTTCTTTACGTTCTGAACCTTGTCTTTATGAGCAACTAAAACAGCATCTTTAGTATCAACAACTACTATATCTTCCAATCCAAGTATTGAAACTAATCGGTCTTCTCCGTGCACCAGGCAATTTCTACTATCTTCAGAAATTACGTCTCCAAGAGTGCGGTTCCCATCTCCATCTTTCTCGCTTACTTCCCAAATTGCAGACCATGAACCTATATCGCTCCAACCCGCATCTAAGGGAACCACAACAACTGAATCATTAGAATCTTCAGCTGAACAAAGTGGCTCCATTACGGCATAATCGATAGACTCAGAAGGGCACTTGGCAAACTCTTCTGCGTCGATACGGACAAAGTCTAGGTCGTGTTTTAAGTCTTTAATACTCGATCTGCACGCGCGTAAAATTTCAGGCTCATACTTTTGCAGTTCTTCCAAATAACGGCTGGCTTTCATTAAAAACATTCCGCTATTCCAATAATATTCTCCGGAATCAACATACCCATTAGCCGTTTTGAGGTCTGGTTTTTCGACAAATCTCGAAACTGCAAAACCACACTCCCCAATCGAATCTCCCCGATGAATATAGCCATAGCCAGTTTCAGGCGATTTAGCGACAATGCCAAAAGTAACCAATTTATCATTCTCAGCTAACGGAATCGCTTTGTTTACCGATTCAGTGAATGTCTGTACATCTTGAATTACATGATCTGCGGCCAATACCAGCAATAGAGGATCATCGCCATCTTCGACAGCTCTGAGTGCAGCCAACGCTATAGCCGGAGCAGTATTCCGCCCCTCAGGCTCCAATATAATCTCACTTGTTCCACCAGTTTGACGTAATTGTTCTGCGACCAAGAATCGATGCTCATTGTTACAGATTACCAAAGGAGCTTTAGCTTCGATTTTTTCTAAACGAGCAACGGTATCTTGCAACATCGTATTTTTACCAACAATGTTTAAGAATTGCTTTGGATAAAGTTGACGAGAAAGAGGCCAAAGTCTAGTTCCAGAGCCTCCAGCCATAATAACCGGTAAAATCATAATAATCCTTTATTCAAACTTACTTAGATTTGTATATTATTTATTAAAATAGTCTCGATACCAAGAGACAAAATTATTAATCCCTTCTTGAATGCTGGTATTTGGTTTAAAACCAACAACTTTTTCGAGCTCTGACACATCAGCACAGGTCGAAGGGACATCGCCGGCTTGCAAGGGCATAAAGTTTTTAATCGCTTTTTTGCCGACAGCATTTTCGATAGCCCCCACAAAATCCATCAATTTGACCGGACTATTGTTTCCTATATTAAAAACTCGATAGTTTGTATAGCTCGTCGCAGGATCAGGAGAGTCACCATTCCACTCAGGATTTCCTTCTGGCGGATTATCCATAACCCTAACAATTCCTTCTACGATATCATCAATATAAGTGAAATCTCGGATCATTTCGCCGTTATTAAAGATGTTTATTGGCTCCTCTTCTAAAATCCCCTTAGCAAATAAGAATAATGCCATATCAGGCCTTCCCCACGGTCCATAAACGGTGAAAAACCTTAGCCCGGTAGTTTTCATACCGTATAAGTGGCTATAACTATGAGCCATTAACTCATTTGATTTCTTACTAGCCGCGTAAAGAGAAACAGGATGGTCTATATTGTGATGCTCTGAAAAAGGTTGAAGCGTGTTAGCTCCGTATACCGAGGATGAAGAAGCATAAACCAAGTGATTAACATTATTATGGCGCACACCTTCAAGTATATTTAGGAAACCTAATATGTTACTTTCCATGTACACATGAGGATTTTCCAGAGAATATCTTACTCCCGCTTGTGCAGCTAAATTAATCACTGCATCAAACTTATTGCCAGCAAACAAATCTGCAACAGCTTCTTTGTCTGCGATGTCCATCTTGTGAAAAGCAAACTCGGAATAGTCCTTCAATATCTCGAGGCGGGACATTTTAATCTTAGGGTCGTAATAATCATTGATATTATCGATCCCAACAACTGAATCTCCTCTATCCATCAAATACTTGGAGACGTGAAAGCCAATAAAACCTGCTGCTCCGGTAACTAAAACATTCATTAACCTAAACTTCCCTATCTACTATATGCGACCAACATTAACTGACATTTCGGCTAACTTTTCGCGTGGCAAAATACCTTTGATATCAAAAAACATGCCTTTTTCATTAAGCATTGCTTTATAGTCTGAAGCGCTCAATGATATGTACTCTTTGTGAGCTACTGCTGTCACTACAAGAGCACAGTCGGTAAACTCAGACAATTCATGAAGTTTAACTCCATAGAATTTTTCTGCTTCAACTGAATCAGCCATAGCATCATGAACAATAGGTTCAATGCCATAGCTCCTAAACTCGGTAATCAAATCTTCTACTTTCGAATTTCGTAAATCGGGACAATCTTCTTTAAAAGTAAGTCCTAAAATACCTACTTTTGCACCTTTGACCTTTACATCCCTTAAAATCATATCCTTGATACACCGTTGAACAATCAATTTGCCCATATTGTCATTTATTCTACGTCCGGCCTGGATAACTTCTGGACGGTAACCGACTTGCTCAGCCTTGTAAGTTAAATAATAAGGATCAACACCAATGCAGTGACCACCTACTAAACCAGGCTTGAACGGAAGAAAATTCCATTTTGTGCCTGCAGCTTCAAGCACATCAAGTGTATCGATTCCCATTTTTTCAAATATCACAGAAAGCTCATTCATCAGTGCGATATTCAAGTCTCGTTGGGTGTTCTCGATAACTTTTGCAGCTTCAGCTACCTTTATGGTTGAAGCTTTGTGGACTCCTGCAGTTACCACACTGCTGTATACGTCCGCAACGATATCTAGTGTTTTTTTATCTTGACCAGATACGACTTTGAGGATCTTGGTAAAGGTGTGCTCTTTATCACCAGGGTTTATCCGTTCAGGAGAATAGCCTACAGTGAAATCCTTGCCACACTTCAACCCAGATTCGGCTTCAAGAATTGGGACACAATCATCTTCAGTAGCGCCAGGATAAACTGTTGATTCAAAGACAACAATATCGCCTTTTTTTAGAATCTGTCCTATTGTTTTCGACGCTCCTAGCATAGGTCTTAAATCAGGTTGTCTGGCTTTGTTAATGGGGGTTGGAACTGCGACGATATGAAAATCAGCCTTTTTTAAGTCGTCTGCATCACAAGTAAATAGGATATCAGCGCTTCTCAATTCCTCGCACTCAACCTCCAATGTCCGATCCTGGCCAGCCTTAAGTTCCTCAATCCTTTGCGAATTCAGATCAAAACCAATAACTTGATGAGTCTTTCCAAATGCTACAGCTACTGGTAATCCCACATAACCTAAGCCTATCACCGAAATTCGTCTTTCCATTTGTCTCGTGTTCCTTAGCTACCGATTAAACCAATTATTAAGAAATTAAAGGCCGAATTATCCACTAATCAACTAAATAGTCAATGAGAACAAACAAGTATTCAATGATATCCAAATTACAAAAACTCACTGATTTTTCACAAAAATTGTCATCTTTTTCATATAAATTTCGTTTATTGTCTATAATGTGACTAAATTACTTGCGCCTAACATAATAATAGGAAAAAGAAGTTCCTCTAAGTTATTGTTTTTGTAAACAGAATAAGTATAATTCGCTTGCTTATACAGGTAGACAATGAAGTCGTGCGTAGCAATCTGTTAGCAGGAAATTAATAAAGGAAATATTAATGGGCGATCTTTCCCCTCTTTTACACAACCTAGTTTCTCCCCAGCTCTTCTTAGCACTAGTTATTTCACTAGCACTAATTCCACTCCTTAGGAGAATTGCTGTCAGAATTGACTTAGTCGATCACCCTGGGGGAAGAAAACAGCATAAGACCTCAGTTCCTCTAGCCGGAGGCGCGGCTATTTTTCTCTCTTTACTAATTTCAAGCTACACCTGGGGGCTTCCTCACGGCTTTGAAGGCTTCTCTATTGCCGTATGCGGATTATTTCTCATAGGATTCTTAGATGATAAATATGATATTAGTGCTAAATTCCGTTTAATTCTTCAGACTGCTCTAGTTGTGTTCGCCTTATGGCTAGATAATAACTGGCTTAGTCAGATTACTTTTACCGACAATTTTATTCTTCAACTGAATGAGTTTAAATATCCATTCACGACAATTCTAATTTTAGGATTGATTAATGCTATTAATATGCTTGATGGACTAGACGGACTCTCTTCTGGGATAGTCCTAATCATTCTTGGTTTTCTGATCGGAATATCCAGCATAGCTGGAACTTCGGACATATCACTCGTTGCTATATGTATCTTCGGGGCAGTGCTAGGCTTTTGGGCGTTCAATTATCGCTTTTCATGGAGAGAAAAAGCTTCAATATTTATGGGGGATTCGGGGACAATTGTTCTCGGCTTTGCACTTCCATATCTTGCAATTAAACTAACCTTATTTGCCCCTACATTTGCTCCGGAGTCAATGATGTTGTGGCTATTCGCTCTTCCTGTGTGGGACATATGCGCTGTTGTTTTGAAACGTATGCGTGATGGGAAATCTCCTTTACAAGCGGGCAGAGACCATATTCACCATGTTCTAATGGGAGCAGGCCTTACCGTCAGGCATACTTTGCATCTAATATACTTACTAACTATTTCAACTATTTCCTTTGGTGTTGCGATTCAATACTTTAGTCTTACCAAGGTAGAAGGTTATGCCGCATTTCTCGTATTTATGGCATTTTATCTTGGAAGAGTTGGCTCCTTATACAAAAAGTCTGGTGCCGAGATCTATGATTTTGAAGTTCGAGGTGATCGCAGAATAGGAAATCTTCAGCCAGAAGAAGAAAAAGTTGTTCAAATTTCTAAAAGATCAAATACACTCAGCTAATAAGAAAAAGAAATACGTTTTATTTTATTCGGAAAGCTCTATTCTCCTACTATGCGCCCTCACTATGTTAAAGACTTTTTATTTATAGAAAAATTTTAACTCAGATATAACAGTAGGACTAAGCTAAACCAACGGATATTGCAAAATAGGCGAATTGCACTATCCACAATTATAGGCCCCTTTTTTTTTAACAAAATTAATGAGATTATTGGTAGACTCATCAAACTTCGTACATTTAGCGGCTTCCTCTAGTGAACTAAATGTATCTTTTGCAATTGATTTACCCAACTCGACTCCCCACTGATCAAAAGGATTGATATCCCAAAGTGAAGCCATAACAAATACTTTGTGCTCATATAGTGCTATTAACTGGCCTAAAGAGTAAGGTGTTAGCTCATCGACTAATATAGTCGTTGAAGGCTGATCGCCCGGATAAATTTGATGCGTTAAAACGTTTATCCCCTTTATGTCATTTTCTTCTTGAAGCTTCCCTTCATTTCCAATCATTAAAGCTCTAGACTGAGCAAAACAATTCGCTAAAGTTAACATATGTTGCTCTCGCAAAGATTTTGATTGTTTTGATGGATGGTCCTTATACCTTTTAATGGGCACAATAAAGTCACAATTAATTTTCTGCGTCCCTTGATGTAATAACTGGTAGAAAGCATGCTGAGCATTTGGTCCTACTTCCCCCCATAAAACGGGACACGTTCTATATTTAACCTGTTGTCCTAATGAAGACACGGACTTTCCATTGCTTTCCATTTCTAATTGCGTAAGGTAGTCAGGGAAAAACTTTAATCTTGCATCGTACGGTAAAACAGCTTGAGCTGAGATTTTCCTAAAATTGATATTCCAGATCCCTACTAGCCCCAAAAGCACGGGTAAATTACTATCAAACTCACAGTCAACGAAATGCTTATCAAGAGAATTAGCGCCTTTTAAAAGCGCTTTGAAGTTGTTCATACCCAATTTAATGGCAATGCTCAAACCGACTGTGGACCAAAGAGAAAAGCGCCCGCCGACCCAATCCCAAAGAAGCAATTGATTTTTTGGTGAAATCCCCCAATTATCCATTTTGGCTTTGCTTGCTGAAACGCCTATAAAATGTCTTTCCATTAACAAAGAATCATTAGCGCACTTACTCATCAACCATGACTTCGCTGTGGCTGCGTTGGAAAGCGTATCAACGGTAGTAAATGACTTTGAAACCAATATAAATAGCGTAGTTTCCGGATTAAGTTTGTTCATTAGAGCTGAAATCTGAGAACCATCCATACTTGATACGAAATGCGTTTTTACCAGAGATTCTTTATTCTTAAAATCATCGAGCGCTTCACATGCCAATAAAGGGCCCAAATCAGATCCACCCACACCAAGATTAATAACATCAGTAATTGGCTTTCCACTGAATCCACACCATTGCCCGGATTGCAACCTGTCTACTATTTCAGACATTTTGTCTAATTCATTTTGAATGGGCTTATTTATTTCTTTTCCATCAACTATTAACGAATCTAACTTTCTTAGTCTTAATGCGGTATGCAAAGCAGGTCTATTTTCTGTTGTGTTAACAGGTTTACCATTAACTAAAGCGTTAATTTTCTCTCTTAACTCAACCCTGTCGGCCAATTCCATTAACAAGACAATTGTTTCTCGATTTATTTTTTGTTTTGAGAGATCAATACTTAGATTGTCGAAAGACTTAAAAAGGAAACTCCCTCTTTCAGATTCGGCAAATAAATCTCGAGTATGAGTCTTCGAGATTTTATTATAATGAATTTCGAGTTTATTCCATTCTTTAAGAGAGGAAATATCCATAAAATTATCTAAAATGAAACGATTTGATAGTCGAGTTTATCTCTTGTGGCGGAGTATTGAAAGCAATCTGAAACCTCAACCAAATGGCTACTAAGCCAGCAAATTATCACTATGGAAGCGTCAGCATAACGGTATTTTTACAATTTTTTAAAAAACGAACTCCGTTTGCTCCGGTAAAAGACAGACTCGATCATTGCACGCTTGAAGTGGTAATTTGATTAATGATTTCGTTTTGTCCAATATATCTTTAGATAGCTTCAATGCAAACTCACCTTCGTAAAGACTTAACGGCTCTTTTTCAAAACCAAGTTTAACAAACTTAGCTTTCGGGTAGTCAACTTTTACTCCATTTGGAGTCTCAATATGAGTAGGTATCAAATAATCCTGGCGTGGATTATTTGAATTAATATGCCAACCTGGCTTCATTGAAAAATTTATTCTCATCTTAGAACACGAAAACATCTCATACTCCATGCAGACAAATTGAATTTTTCCATTTCCTTGGGCAAAATACCGCGTTCTGTAACTTTCAGAGATAAAAGTATTTTTCAAGGAACTAGCAGCATACAAACTATTTAGCGGCTCACTTTTAACCTTGGATGTGAGCAACTTAGAAAAAATCTCCTTGGATTTTATATCGTTCTTCCATTCACTTCTACGCTCAATCTTATTCGATACATTGTTAGCAATAACATAAGAAGACAGAAGCTCAGAATCAGATATTTGCAGCTGATATTCGAACTCAGTAGCCATTCTATCAAGATCAACAAAGCTACCAAAGGAACTCGCCAATTCCTGACTTCGATTTAACCATTTTGGATTACCTGTCAAATCAAATAAATCAATAAACGCGTTTGACAAGTAAGCATAATCTTCTAGATAAAAAATATCCTGTTTGTAACTTTCTTGCCTAAACAGGCTTCCAGAACTATACCTACGGTTCCAGATCTTTTCCGCTACTCCTTCCGCAGTTCTTACATATTTATCATCTCTACTGATATCAAAAGCAACACCTAATGCTGACAACATTAAACCATTCCAACCAGTAAGAACTTTTTTATCAATATGTAAACGGCCATATTCCGCTCTTAAAGCAACCAGTTTTTCTCTGAAATCTTTTGTGGGCTTGCTACCAGATCCCCGCACGGGATTAAGAGTAACTCCTACCTTCTCGCTTCCCTTAACACTATATAAGTTATAATCTACATTTTTTGAATGTGAATTAATTACGCTTTTGTCCCATAAATAAAAACCACCCTCTTCCCCCTTAAAATCTGCATCCGACGCTGAGTAAAAGCCATCCTCAGAGTAAAACTCTCTTAACACAAAATCTGCAGTTTCAATTGCAACACGTTTATACGATTCCTTGCCAAAAAGTTGGTAAGCCTGCGAATATACAATTATGAGCTGAGCTTGGTTGTATAACATCTTTTCAAAATGGGGAACGGTCCATGTAGCATCAGTGGAATAACGGTGAAATCCGCCAAAAATATGATCGTAGATACCTCCTTCAATCATCTTGTCTAATTGAAGAATAAGTAACTCTTCAAGTTTATCATTTTGTTCTCTCCTGAGTTGATCCATTATATACAACAGCATGCTTTCAGAAGGGAATTTCACATTTCCTTTAAATCCCCCATAACTACCGTCCAATTGTGCAATCAACTTTTCATTTATAGACTCTAAGATCTTTGGGTCAAATTCTTCTAGTTCAAAATTTTGATACTTTGCTTTTACTAAGGCGTCTATATTCTTAGCGGGTGCTAGCAGAAATTCCGGGCGAGTATTCCACACATTGTGTACTCTGTTCAAAATCTTTGACAACTTGTCTTTACTGATATAGGAGTCAATAAAAACTGGCAACCCGTCTCCTGTAATAATGGCTGTGATAGGCCAACCCGCACTTCCCTTAACTTGTTCAAGTGCAGAAGCATAGTAGTTATCAACATGGAGTAACTCTTCTCTATCAACTTTAACAGCTACGTATTTTTTATTAACTATGGATGCAATATCAGGATCTACGAAGCTTTCCTTTTCCATCACATGACACCAATGACAGGTTGAATAGCCAATAGATAAAAATACTAATTCGTTAGCTTCCTTTGCCTCGTTAAGTAGTTCTTGATTCCATTCTTTCCAGTTAATCGGATTTTTGGCGTGTTGTTTTAAGTATGGTGAAGAACTCGAAATTAACCTGTTGATGTAATCACCTTTCGCTCTGGCTATCACCTCGCCATTTTTTCGCTTCTGATATTCTGACAACCATAGTGAATAGGCTAGCTTATCCTGCTCATTTAATTCTGGCGGCATCTTTAATTCAGCCGCAAGCAAAATAGTAAAATTAGGGAATAAACTGAAAAAGAGGACTAATAAAACTTTTGTTAATTTCATAATCGTACTGTAACTACTATTAGTCTTGTTTCGAATCCGTTACGGCAATTTTTACATCCGCACTAACCTTTTTTACATTTACAACATTGACCGTATTGTATTTAAAGCTATTTACTGTTTGAACTTCACCATTCGGCCAAATAACTTCAACCGTGTTAATTTCAGAATTTCCTACTCCAAAGTGTTGTACTTTAGGGTGAACTGACATGTACCCAATTGTACTGTGAACTTCCCGCCAAAGTTTTCTACCGTTTTGCAGAGTTACAATAATTCTTGCTCCAATAGCATCGCGATTAATTTTTAATTTTGGTTCGCCAATAAGTTTAAACTTTATCCATTCGCTATCCGATTGGTTCTCGTTCTGATAAAAATATGCAGCCTCATGATAATTGTTAACGATAATGTCTAAATCTCCATCTTTATCAAAGTCGAGATATGCTGCGCTTCTCGAGTTTCCAATCAAATCAAGTCCTGATTCTTTTGAACGATTATTCAACTTTCCACCTTGGTTTACGAAAAAGACATTCGACTCTTTAGTAGATACGGGAATGTAAACATTCTTCTGCTCTTCACTGTGCGGATCCGTATAGTAAGGATTTTCGCTACTATAAAGATTAAATTCATTCATACCGTTTAATACGTACAAGTCATCGTCTGAATCATTGTCATAGTCAAAAAAGTCCGCATCCCATGACCATCCAGTTGATGAATATCCTCTACCAACTGCATCAGAAAGTTCATACTCGAGTTTATTCGACTCTGATTGCTTTGATAGAAACAGATCATTTGCTTCAACAACCCTCATTTGAGCTAGCTTTTCCGCATTAAACTTCATAGTTGTATTTTCGTTTGGTAACACGTATTTTTCGTCTTTATTCATTGTTACTATATTGGAAATATAAATATCAGGTTTCAAATCCTGATTAAGATCGGCAATTCCAATATTCATTGTATATGATGGTTTATCCGTGCCTAATTCAGCAGAAATGTTCTTAAATTTATTGTTTCCTAAATTTTTTAGGTAGGCGTTTATACCAAAGTCGTTTCCAACAATTAGATCTTGTTTTCCATCACCATCGATATCCGTGTGAGCTACAGCTTGAGCCCATCCAGTATTTGCAGTACCGCTTCCCTCTGTAATGTTCTTAAACTTAAAGTTTCCTAGATTTTTAAACAATTGATTGGGAAGTCCATTATCATTTCTTCGTTTCAACGTCGGTAAAACACCTTTAGTGTAGTGACCAAAGTATGTAATATAAACGTCGAGTAGCCCATCACCATCGAAGTCAGCCACAGTCGCTGGACCGCCTACCAAACCATTTCCTCCAAGGTTCGAAATCTCAGTCACATCCTCAAATTTAGCTCCCCCCAAATTCTTATAAACTCTGTGCGCATCGTCAACATAAGTAATGATAATGTCTTGCAACCCATCATTGTTAATATCGGCAATTATCGGCTGACGTGGTTCGCCATAGGTATTATCTTGAAGTCTTCGCCAGTCTAAGCCCGCTTGCTTGGTGATTTCGACAAATCTCTTACCTTCCTTATTTAGATACAGTTTATTTCCTAACCCGGAAAGGATTAACAAATCATCATACCCATCATTGTTAATATCTTCCGCAGCGACTCCACTACCACCAAATGCTGGAGGAATAGTTATAATTCCTACATCCTTGCCTTTTTCAAGATAACTCCTAAGTAACCTGTTTAACCAATCAGAGCTTCGATGCATAAACTTAACACCTACGCGATCTGTAATATCGGTGAACATTTTTCCACTATGTGGTGACTGGATTGACTTTTGTTCGCTCGAGGCAATCGTTTGCTTACTTTGAGGTTTACCTTGCAGTTGAACATTTTTATTTACCCGAGCTTGGATAATTTTTAGTCCATCAATAAATAATTTCGAATTGATCCTAGATAAAGACTGATTTTTTCCTTCTATGCCCGCTACACGTAAAGATAAAACTCCAAATTGGGCAATATTTTCAACAATTAATTCAAGCGCGAACGGATCCGGCTGCAATACAGCCTTGAAATTCTGATTGTTAATCGCGTATTCCAGGTAGCGCCAATGCAATCCGCTATCGCGAAACGCATCCATATCATAGGACTCAATATCTATTTTCTCGTTATTAGCTAGTCTTGGGAAAAATACTGCATCTTCATATTCATTGATTTCATGAGGTAAAAATATCTGAATCAACTCATAAACATCGCTCTCTTGAATTAAATCATGGCCATTTTTAAGCGCAATTTTCTCTGACTCTTTGTAAAAGTCGTAAGCGAACTGAATCATGGTCTCAATATAGAGATTTTGGAATTCTTTTGCTTTAGATTTGTCTTTTGGCCAACTCAGTCGCGCAAAATAGACCTGTAAGTTTCTAATGAAAAGCTGCTCAGAAATCTTATTGTAGGCGGCATAAGACTCAACCTTTTGCTTAATTATTTTTCGGATTAAATCAAGATTAGTATTTTGTGTTCGTCGCTCATTGTTACTGGCAACTTTCGTTTTCTTACTATCTAATCTCTCTGTAATTAAAGCGGTCCAAACATATTCTAAGTTAGAACTGCTGACTTCATACGAATCTTCTTTTCTAGCTCTTGCATCGGATACTTTTAAAACAGATAAACTGACTAATTCAAGAGCACTTTTAATCTCATTAATTACATCTTGGTTTATTGACATTAGTTCAAGCTCAAAATCTAATAGAGACTCCTGTTGAACGGCTAAAATTGCTCTTAGTGCATAAGCAATAGTAGAGTATTGACGTTTATCGTCCTTATTAATTTGAACTTCCTGGCCTGACTTGAACTTAACCGCCCAGTGCCCTTTTTCATTTTGTTGATATGAGAGCTTGCGCTCAATAACCTGCTTAACCAGACTTAGCGGAATCGAAGAGAGCTTTTTCTGGTTTGCCAGTTTTGACGACTCTTCCCAAACCTGCCTCACCCAGGCTTTCTGTAACAGGTTCTTATTAAATCTGGCCTGCTGGGAAAGTGGGGTTCCGAACATAAAATCCTCGAGTCTCGAGGCAGTCGCATAGCATTTAGGATCTTTTTCCTTTTCCAGCAGCTTAATTTCATTAACTATATTCTCAACGGAATTAGCGTTTTGCTCATCGGCTTGGGATGTACCTGCCACTAACAGCGAAGCGAGCAACAAAGCTTTAACTATTTGATTTTTAAGCATTTTATTAGGCAACTTTTACAATAAACAATAATTCAAACCCGCAACTTGTCCATTAAGAACAAATCCAGCTTGTCGAAATAGCTAGTATTATGAATGAAGAAACCAAAAGAAAAAAGCCTTCCTTCAATAGGAAGGCTTCAACAAAAAGTAAACAGAATTAGTTTAAGTAGGTTTTAAGATTTATCGAAAAGTTATAATTATCTTCCCCAAGGCTTTCTAAACTCATACCTAGGGATGCCTTCTCCCATTTTTTCCATTCAAACCCAAGCCCGAAATAATCAACTGAGTCATCGCCATCTTCCAAAAGATTGGAAGTAAAAGATAAATCAGCTTTGCCTAGTTTGGCGTATATATTGTAACTCTTTGAACTTGGCATAATTCGGTAGCCTATTGCCAAATGATTTGAATGATAGTTTATTTTTTCATCACTAAAAGCCGGATTCACACTTTCTAACTTGGACTCTCCAAGACTCTTATAACCATATTCTGCGAACCAATTTTGGGTAAAATCAGCCCCAATGAAAAGGTTTATTGAGCGATCCGACTTGCTTGATGCACTCCATGACGTCATCTCTGTACTAGGGGTTTTAGTTGCCTGACCAAAGCCTGCGCCCACATACCAACATGTTGAATCAGAACAAGCGGCCTGAGCACTCAGAGATGCAGGAAGTAAAACTAAAACTGCAAGCCTTTTCCTAACTTTTATTTTTCTGCTACTTCTTGACCATAAAACCAAAACTAATCCCCCGAATATTAAATAACCAAAACTCCCGGAGCCAGAAACAGCTTGAACTTCGACTTCAGCTTGCAATCGATCATTTATCCCGTCGCCATTGAAGTCACCGTTTTCGTTGATATCTGCAATACCATCTCCATCAGTATCTCTATCGCGGAATGCTAGTAAGCCGTCACCGTCCATGTCTTCCTGGGAAATAGTCGAATCATCTTGCCCATCACCATTGGTATCAGTACCAGAGGTCTGATCAACATCTACACTATCGTCCAAGCCATCACCATCGGAGTCCATGTTACTTAAACTGACGAGCAATTGTTCTTCGCGATCCGATATTGAATCGTTATCACTATCAGAATCAAGGAAATCTGCAATTCCATCTCCGTCGGAATCGGTTAATGTCAGAGAATCATCAATGCCGTCACCATCAGCATCAACACCGCCGGTGAAATCTACATCATAAGCATCGTCAATCCCATCCTTGTCATTATCAATGCCCAGCGCGCTAGGTCTATCAGCTTCAAATAAATCTGAAAGACCATCATTGTCACTGTCGGAATCTAAAGAATCAATTAAACCATCTCCATCAGTATCTAAAGACCCTTCTATGACATCTGAAATTCCATCGCCATCATCATCAAGATCAACCGCGCTAGGTATTCCATCCAGATCTCGGTCAGGTGCGCTGCCAAACTGCATAGGTTCACCATCCATCAAATCGATGATACCGTCACCATCAGAATCCACGCTGGCATCGTCAATCTGCCCATCACCATCAATATCCAAGGTCGCTGCGCCACTGGTCGTAATATCAAAAGTGCCATCCTCATCACTGTCCAGATCTCGGTAATCAGGGATCATGTCACCATCTGAGTCAATTGGGAAATCAGTACGATCTGACTCAGAATCAACAAGTGCATCTAAGTTAGCATCAGTGAGTTGCGCTTCGTCAACATCATTAATTCCATCGTTATCTGAATCCAGATCAAACATATCTGGAGTGGCATCATTATCGGAATTTAGGATGGTTGCAGCATCATCGACCCCGTCAAGATTAGCATCTACTCCACCGGTCATATCGACATCATATTGATCGATAATTTGGTCCATATCTGAGTCTACGGGATCGGTAGCAGCTTCCGCTAAATCACTAATACCATCGCTATCGCTGTCTGGATCGATATGATCAGACACTCCATCACCGTCGGTGTCAGAAACCGCTTTTGAGTACTTCTCATTTGCAAGAGTTTTCAGCAACGTGCCTACACCATTCTCAAGCGCGTCGGGTATCGTATCATTATCGCTGTCTCTAT
>JAPHTP010000084.1 GCA_026196875.1 Kangiellaceae bacterium | reverse complement strand
TTTTTATGGCTTAAATATTAATCAATTTGAGATATCTTCACAAGCGTTATTATTGCCAATAATAAGAAGACTTACGTGCCCACAGCTAACTTAAAAACTTTATCTTTGAGAAAGTCCAAAGCTTTTTACTCAGGCAAAACCTCCACTTTCTTAACCACAAACTGCCTAACCGGTACCTCATCCCATCCTAATTTTTCATTACGATGCGTTTTTGCTCGACCTATGGTATCAATGACCGATTCACCTTCCATCACAACGCCAAATACGGCATAGCCCCATGTTGAACCTGGATCTAAGTTGGTGTTATCAGCCAAGTTAAAATAAAACTGATTGGTAGCAGAATGCGGATCATCTTCACGTGCCATGGCGATACTATACATTTCGTTTTTTAAACCGTTACCCGATTCATTAAAAATTGGCTTTTCCTGATCTTTAGGGTTATACAAAATATCGTAACCGCCACCTTGCACCACAAATTCAGTGACTACTCGATGAAAGATAGTTCCATCGTAACGACCCGTCACTACATAGGTAAGAAAATTATTCACCGTGATAGGGGCTCGATTGCGGTCCAGTTCAACTACAATATCGCCAACATTGGTTGTCAGCTTAACCTTTGGGAAAAGGTTGTCAGGCTGGACTTTCTCGCCTGCAGATTCAGCCAGAACATGACTTGCAGATAGACAATATGAAAAAAAACTAATTAAGAAAACGAAACGACTTCTCGAAAACCAGGACATCGCGCCCTCCTTAAAATATCTTAGAGGCAGTCTATGTCGGGCGAAAGTCCAGTGCAACCTTAGTGTTTGATTTTATTTTTGTCGAGAAGAGAACTAATGACTAAGTGATTAGCCTACCGTGTCGGCTGCCAGAATTATTATTGGTTAACAAAGTCCTTTGAGGCAATATTGGACAAATCGCTTTCGATCCCGAGCGAATTACATGCCACCACTGAAAAATAGTAAACAGTATTAGTAAATAACCCTTCAACGACATAAGAAGTTTGTGATGGGTCTTCAACTAAAATGTAATCGATTAAATTATCAGCATCTTGACCATAGTAAATTTTATAGCCTGTCAGGTCATCTAGCTCAGAGTCATCCGTATTATGAGTTGGCGCTGTCCATGAAACGGTTGCCGTACCGGTCGCATTAGACATGGTTATAGTGATTGACTCAGTCGCCGCAAGTCCATCGCTATCAGTCACTGTGGCAGTTAGTTGATGTTCACCTTCACTTAATTGCACCGATATACCTGTCCCCTGACCAAGGTTTCCATCTACATTTGATGTCCACTGAATGTTAGAACTAATATCTCCATCTTCAGGGTCATTCGCGGTTGCATTTAATAAAACAGATTCAAACACGTCGAGTTCAGCACCACTGCCAGGCGATGTAATTGATAAAGTGCTTTTTGCATTAACTCGGATTGTTGTATTGGTCGAATATGATGCACCGGATGAATCTTCAACTTGGGCCGTTAAGATGTGTTCTCCGGTAGACAAAGAAACGTTTAATGCAGCACCGGTTCCAAGCGCGCCATCCAAGCTTGAACTCCAAACAATAATGCTTGAAAGATCACCATCTTCGCTATCAGTTGCTTCACCAACAAGATCAATATTCAAATCTTGTTGAATAACTGTATTCTCAGTAGGCGAGGTAATTTGAACGTTCGGGATAGCGTTTACAATAAACTCAATTGTCGATTGGTTTTCTAAACCCTCCGAGTCAGAAACCGATGCAACCACCTGATGAGTCCCGGGGGAAAGTTGACTGCTAATCACGGCACCGTTTCCTATTTGACCATCCAGGTTCGAACTCCAAACAATCTGACCGCTGATGTCCCCATCTTCGTCATCGTTTGCTTGTGCACTAAATTGAATCTGTTGATTTTCTTGTCCCTGAGAGCCGTTGTCCGGAGAAGTAATTTCAACTTGAGGTGGCGAGTTAGTTTCGGCTTCGACAACGCTTACCTCTATTACAGCAGAAGTTGTTCCACTATCTTGGTCGCTAACAGTGGCGGTAATCGTATGGTTGCCTAATGAGAGTACCGCGGTTACGGAGCTTCCTGTACCCAAGTTGCCGTCGATACTTGACTGCCACGCTATCTGATTACTTAAATTACCATCTTCTGCATCTGACGCTGATCCGGTAAAAACAATTTGCTGAGACTCAACGTAAGACGTGCCATTTGAAGGCGAACTGATTGTCACCGTTGGTAGAGTGTTTTGCTGAGGCTCAACAATTGAAATAGAAACTGAATCTGTCGCAGTTAAATTTTTGCTGTCCGCCACAGTAGCAGTAACCGAGTGGCTGCCGTTTGATAGATTGACAAAAATTTCCTCTCCGGTTCCTAACAGCCCGTCAAGATCAGAGCGCCATTCGATAGAACTTCCTAAGTCTCCATCTTGTTCATCGCTTGCATTTCCGCTTAACCTTACTAATTGACCACTTTCAAATTCCTGGCTTTGACTCGGTGAACTTATTTCAACTAGCGGACGTGCATTGGTTCCATTGCTGTCATCTCCCGAATCACTGGTTTCATCGGCACCGCCACACGCACCGAGAACCAATAACATAGGGATTAACCAAAAAGAAAGAACTCTATTTTGACCTGATTTTTTTGCCACTAGATTTGCCATATTTGCCTCGCAATAGAAATACTGCTCATTGCTATTGGAAACTATCGGCAGTTATATGGCTTTGCTCAAATTGATTTACACCAAATTGTGATCAAAAACACAATCACGGCTCAATGGCATACTGATATGAGAACTAGTCGCCCTACAATCTCGCCATGCGAATATCGAGAAAAATAGAGTTAACCTATCATCTGGATGGGAATTTACCGGTTTTTCTGAGTCGTTTTTATCGCCATATACTAGCGCTGAAAAGATAATCTGAATAAATAAGTTGAATATAGTTTAGCTAAAACACCAAATCTCAACCTAAGATTTTAAAGGAAAATATACTAGTCAGTATTGGGTTCAACATGTATAGAAATATCTGAAATGGAAAATTCTTTTTCGATGCTTTCTTCAACTTGATCACAGATCTGATGCGCAACTTGAGTCGAAAGATTTGGCGCAACGCAAATAATAAGGTCCACTGTCGCGTGATTTCCAATCCATCTCGAACGCACTCGGCTGACTTTATCAACACCTTCTACTTGCATCACTTTCTCGGATAGTTGTTCCGGGTCGACGGCATACTCATCCACTAAAATCGGCGCCGCTTTTCTAAAAAGCTCAAAAGCCAAATAGAAAATAAATCCCGCTACACCCAGTGCACAGAGTTTATCTAACCACGGATAACCCATGGCTGATAGTTGCCAACCAACAATAACAACAAGTGTAGTTAATACGTCGGCAAAAGTATGGCTGGCGTCCGCTTGCAAGATGTCAGATTCTAGCTTGTTAGCCCACACTCGCTGCCAAGTCGCTAGCGAAATATTAACCAACAGAACGCCTATCATTAATACTAGTTCCCAAGGCGCCGCATTGGGCACTTTATCAACTTGCCTGATTGCATTTATGGCTAATTCAAACGCCAGCACGGTTAGCAATACCGCAAGTCCTAAAACTGCCAGCGTTTCAAATTTATGATGTCCGTAGGGATGTTCTCTATCGGCGGGTTTTTGCGCATGTTTGACAATCGCCCAGGCGACAATATTATTGGCGACGTCTGTTAGCGAATGCAGTGCGTCACCAATGATCGCCATCGAGCCGGTGGTAAAACCGACCACAGCTTTAACACTTAACACGGCAAAGTTCGCCATTCCCTCCAGGAATATAATTCGGCGAATGGCTTTTTCTCTGCCACCTTCGGTAATTTTATCGCTAATCAGGCCCATACTTTTGTGAAAGCTGGAGAATTGTATGGGCGGATTCTAGCATCAATAGATCAGCGGATCTTGATCAGAAACCGAGTTTTTTAAAATAACTCAAAAGGCTCATTGTTAACGCAGCAAAAATCCGTGTTTTAAATTATCGTCCGGGTTAATAATAAACCGATTGGTACCACAAACATAAGCATCGCCGGAGACTTTGGGAATTACAGCCTGGTGTCCGCCGTATTGTAGAGTTGAAGTAACCTCAGCATAAAAGCTAGAGCCAATGACACTCTCGATTCGCATACCTTCACCGACCCGAAGCTCGCCTTTGGCATAGTGAATGGCCATTCTTCCTGAAACTCCAGAGCCGGTCGGCGAGCGATCAACCTCACCGTCTGCAAATACACAGACATTGCGACTTTGACATCCATCACTTACCGGCCCATCAATAAAGATGGTGCCATAAAGAAAACTCAAATCGCCTTCAAGCGGATGAGAAATGTGTTTACTAGTTTCAACCACGGCCTGTTTTATCTCGCGCCCTAGCTCGATAATGCGAGCATAGTTTTCCGATGTTACGTCCAATTCTAATTGGGCTGCATCGACATACGCATAAAAGGCTCCACCATAAGCTAAATCGTAACGGATCTCTTTGCCGATGCTCGTGACAAAAACTTTGGCATCTAATACGGTAACAAAAGAAGGTACGCATTCAAATGACGCCTTTACTTTGCCATTGGTGATTTCAGCCTGCGCTTTGATTAGACCGCATGGTGCTTCAATATTTAGTCGCGCATGATCATTAATAACTTCAACCCAGCCCATCTCGACGGCTAAAGTCATAATGCCAATAACAGCATGACCGCACATAGTACTGTAGCCTTCGTTATGCATAAAAATAACACTACAGTCGGCCTCAGGGTGAAACGGCTTTAATAATAAGCAACCGTACATATCTGCGTGTCCACGCGGTTCAAACATCAACGCAGTGCGAAAATGATCATAGTCTTGTTTTAAGACACGCCGAAACTCTAACAGGCTTTTGGCCTCGATTTGCGGATAACCACTTGTTACAACGCGTAGCGGTTCTCCGCCAGTATGCATATCGATCGCTGTAAGCTCCAACGCACCATCAGGTAATCGATATTCTTTATTGGCAGAATATCTTTCAAAAAAACTCATTTTTGTTTCCTAAATCAATGGTCTTGTTTTGCCAGGAATATAAAAAGAAATCAGCTTCACTCCGTTTCACCGGGTACTTAATCCGCCACCCCAATCACTTTGTCTGCAACCATGGTCGCAGCAACCAGATCTTCTAGTGCGTGCCCGACGGACTTAAAAAATGTGATTTCTTGACTTGATCGACGCCCTTGCTTCTCATTCCGACACAGCTCAAATAAATCGGCTTGCAGATCTTCCTTTGTGATCACACCTTGTTCCAACGGAATGACAATATCGCCAGTTTCTTTCGTGGCACCGGCATAATGATCCACAAAGACTCGGCTTCGAGTTAAACAAGTATCATCAGCTTCACGCATATCTGGACGATAGGCACCAACCATGTCTAAATGCTGTCCTGCCTGTAACCATTCTCCATTGATCAAAGCCGTAGCACTTAAGGTCGCGCAACTAATAATATCAGCTCGTTTGATACCTTCTTCAATCGAACCAATAGATTCTACCGTAAAATTCTCCGAAACCAACGCTTTAGCTACTCCATTAGCCTTTTCGGTATTTCGTCCCCAAACAAGTACTTTCTCGATTGGCCTCACGGTTGCGTGAGCCTTAATTAGCATTGGGGATAAGGCGCCGGTACCAATCATCAATAGAGTCTTTGACTCTTCTCGAGACAGAAATGAGGAAGCCAATGCCGAAGTCGCGGCTGTTCTTATGGCAGTTAAAGCTTTAGCGTCTAACAAAGTTCGGCAATTCCCTTTATGCGCATCGAACAACAAATAGATCCCCTGTATAGATGGCAGATCATAGTTGCCATTGTTAGGCGATACCGTCACCATTTTAACGCCCAAGTCTTTGCCGGGCTCCCAGGCAGGCATTAATAGCAAAGTAGACTCTCGATCCTCGGGAGGATTGGCATAGTCGTGGTGATGCCGCATTGGCACCGTCACGCTTGAGTCAGCAAATGCGCTTTTAAGCTTTTCAACTAACTCTTCAAATGAATAACTCGATTCAATCGTTTCTTTATCAATAAACTGCAACATACAATTATTCCGGTCACTATAAATTAAGAGATCTTCTAACTAGATTCGAAAGTAGATGCCAAGGATACCATCAACATATTGTACACAAAAGTATTTAAATCACCTTTTCCAATACTCTCTCTTCATATCCAATAATCCTGTGAAATCTTTGCGCTATATAAAGGCGCTATCGCTGGAGATAACTACCTGATCTGTCTATGTTAAAAATAACCACTATGGATTTCTAAGCTGCCAATTTAAGTAGCTTTTAAAGGAGAAAAAGGATGAAAAGACTCTATTACCTAACCAAAAGCATGGAAAGTACCGAGCAGATTTCTGATGACCTGCATAAGGCCGGTGTCACCGATTGGAATTTTCATGTTGTGAGTAAACAGCGCGAAGCCGGTCTCTACCGACGCCACATTCATTCAGCTAATCTACTGCATAAATCGGATATAGTTCACAGCGCGGAAAGAGGCGTTGTGATCGGTTTTGTAGCTGGTTTAATTTGCTCCTGGTTTTTATCAACGGTTCCCGTGTTTGGTAGCACCATCGACGGTTCGACAGCGTTCTTCGTTATTATATTTAGCGTATTACTAGGCGGCTGGCTCGGCGGTTTCTATGGGATCCAAACAGAGAATTACAAGCTACGCCGATTTCATGACAAAATTGAGGAAGGATATTTTCTAATTTTAGTAGATGTAGAAGTAGGCCAAGAAGAAATTGTAAGAGAAGTGATGGAATCTCGACACCAAGAAGCGACTTTCTGTGTCGAAGGTTCTTCAGTGATTACACCTTTCCATCAACCAAAGCCTGTCGATCTCTAATTTAAAAAAACAAAAAATCCCGGTTTATTAATCTACCGGGATTTTGTTATGTCTAAATTCTTTTCAAATCAAATACTTTGGTATATGCCTTTTAATGGCTTAGTAGCCTATTGCGATTTAAACACATCAATAATTTTGTTAACCGCTTCGCATAGCAAGTAACGAGAGCAAGCCAGATTTAAACGAAAAAAACCATCGCCGGTTTCGCCAAAATCCAATCCATTGTATAAACCGATCCCAGCTTGCTCTATTAAGCACTTTTCAGTTTCTGCATTGGTCAGCCGTAACTCTCGAAAGTCCAACCAAGCCAGATAAGTACCCTCAGCCGGCACTAATTTCACCGTGGGTAAATTGTCCTGTAATAATCTATTTAACGTCCGCCGATTCTCTTGAATATACTCTCTTAGTTCACGCAGCCAAGGCTCGCCAAACTGATACGCAGCTTGCGTAGCTACCGCGCTGAACAGTCCATCTAAATTTATTTGGGAATTATTGATCTGATGCTGTATTTTTCTTCGTAAACCGAGATCGCTGCATATTAATGTAGACTGAGGTAAAGCAGCCATATTGAACGTCTTACAACTCGAAATAATAGTGACTGAAGGGGGTTTGATATCATGTTCAAGTCGTTCAAAATGAAAATGCCGTTTATTTTCTTCGATCAAATCTGCATGCACTTCATCGCTAACGACTACGACATTATATCGTTTACATATTTTAGCTAACCGAGATAATTCTTCTTTGCTCCAAACTCTCCCCGTTGGGTTGTGTGGACTACAAAATAAAAACAACTTTGTTTTTTCGGTTAATTGAGACTCAAACTTTTCAAAATCTATCCGATACCCTTTATCAGTTAACAACAAAGGATTTTCAATCAGTGTTCGCCCATTCTTTTTTACAACGTTCATTAAAGGTGGATAAGAAGGCGTTTGCACTATAATTTCATCACCTTCTTCTGTTAGCGTGTTAACTAACATGTTGACCGCTGCAACCGTGCCTGGAGGGTAAAATAGCAATTGCCTTGGTTCAACTTGCCAGCTATGTATATTGCCCAGCCAATTCACGATTGCATCAACGTAATCATCAGTACGGTAACTGTATCCAAATACTCCGTGTTCTGCTCTCTCTTTTATTGCTTGGGTTACTTGTTCGGGCGCAGCAAAATCCATATCTGCGATCCATAACGGGATCAAATCATCTCGACCAAACTTCGTTTGATTCTTGTCCCACTTAATACAGTATGAGTTCCGCCTGTTGGGAGGAGAATCGAATAGCTTTTTATAGTTCAAAACTTGCCCACCTTTGTCCCAGCTTATGATTTCAAACCTAAATTAATAGAACTTACTTATCTGACCAAACGGCAAACTCATTGTTATTGGGATCACTGAAATGAAAACGCCTGCCACCGGGAAAAGCAAAAATAGGTTTAATTGTTTTACCGCCAGCTTGCTCAACTTGGTTTTGTGTAGTTTCTAAATTATCGCTATACAAAACAATTAACGCACTCCCATTAGCACTCGACATTGTTAAATCAGAATGATAAAAACCGGCATCGATTGAAGCGTTATTAATGGCACAGTAATCCTCTCCATAATCAGTAAACTCCCAATCAAATATTTTTGCGAAGAACGCTTTAGTATTTTCGATGTTTTGTACCGGGAACTCGATATAGTTAATTTTATGATGGGCAGACATAGTAGCTCCTTGGTTGAATAAACTTGACTCAACGATGAGATTCAAAGTACTTGAACTGGACTTACGACCTAATGCAATCTAAATCGTTAAGAGGAGAATTTCAACGTCTTTGTTAAGAAGGCTCTTTATCTGAGATTTGATTCCATTCTTGTGGGGAGGTGCAGGTATTCTCTAATTGACTTTTATGAATGCGGTTAAAGAGCTCTTCTTTGACGTTGGTATCGTCGATCGAACCAAGACTTTTAACAATACTCTCAATACGTTTAAACTCGTATGAATCGAGCTCGTGGTCATCTCCGCAAGGTTCGCAGAAAACGAAATATTCTTTTCTAAAAGGAATTGTTTTGAAAGAAAACAACCTAGCCCATTCAGTAAGTTTGCCGAACTTCCATGTAGTTTTCTGACTACACTGATAGCAGTAGCACTGGCAAACCTTACCTAAGTTCTCAGCGAACTTCTCAAAATTAAAAATACTTCCCATAAACTGCCGAAATTAATGGTGATTATTATAGGGCCCACTTTTCTCAATCTTAATAGGCTCTGGTACGACTGATAATTGTGATTAAATTTACTTAGGTATTCATTTTAGGGCCTTAAGAGAACCCAATTATTTTAACCCGATCATAAATATCTCATTATTAGATAGTTAAATTTAAAGTTTTCTGTTTCTAAGTGCAAGAGAAAAGATTTTCTTAACAGTATTAGATAACAGCCAGCCTCGAAATTTAATCCAGTTGTGCTAAAAATACTTAAATTTTAAAACCAAAAATAATACTTAATGGTTTATAAGCATAAGCGAAATCCATTTAAATCTAAGCGATTCTTATTTGCATATAATTCTAGCTAACCCCACCACATTTGTAGGTCTAGCTAAAGTCTTTGGTCCAGATCTCTACCAAATTATGAAATGTTTCTTTTATTAAGAATCTAGCTTATCTTATCGCTAACGCGCTTCTATATAAAATTAATCACATGACTTTTCAATTTGAACCAATAGGTATCGTTTCAAGCCCGTTTAAACAAAAGTTTGGTATTCCCCGACAACCGGGGCTATGCCCTCACATACAAGGATCTATTCATCTACTACATCCTTATGACGATAAAGCGGCTTTAGAAGGATTAGAAGGTTTCAGTCACTTATGGGTTTCTTTTGTTTTTCATCAAACAATGCAACAGGGCTGGAAATCTCAAGTTAGACCGCCACGATTAGGCGGAAACCAAAAGGTAGGCGTATTCGCCACCCGTAGTACTTTTCGTCCCAACCCATTGGGTCTATCAGTAGTTAAATTAGAGCGTATTGAACAACATCATAACGGAGTCAAACTGCACATTAGCGGTATGGATTTATTAGATGGTACGCCCGTTTTGGATATAAAGCCGTACATTGCCTATTCCGACTGCATTCCTAATTCAACCAACGGTTTTGCTGAGGATAAACCGGAGCGCACCATGAGTGTACAGTTTTCCAGCAAAGCTGAACAAGTCGGCCTTTCGTTTTCTCATGAATATCCAGGGTTAATTTTGTTGATAGAAGAAATCCTCAGCCAAGATCCTAGACCCGCCTACAAAAAAAAGCAGCAGAATAAACAAGAATATGCAATGCGTTTGTATGATTTTGACATCAAGTGGCAGGTAGAGAATAACCGAACTTTAGTCACTTCAATAGATTCGATTTAGCCCTTACTGTCGGCGTTTATCTCTAACTGACAAACCAGAAATAAGATTTCATTTTTTAGGGAATATTTTCAGCCACCGATATAAATTGAATTTAGTAATTCACTCATTTGCTGCATATCAATTTCGGGGTAGCTTAAAGTACAACCCTTAAATTTGGATACGATAGTCTTAAATTAAAGCTTTGAGATTATTTGACATATTATTTCTGTTGGAATTCTGCATAAATTTCAATATTAACTTGATCGCCAACCAGAGGAATATAGCTATCCATTCCAAATGTGGAACGAAGTATTTTTCCTTTTGCAGAAAACCCTAGTGTGTAGTAACCAGTCAGAAGATTATCTGCGCCACCTTCAAAAGTTGCCAGCAATTGCAAAGGGCGGGTTTTCCCCCGTAAAGTTAAGTTAGCATTGAAAATAAATTGGTTTTCTTTTTCTGTCGGCTCAACAGAAACAGTGCTTAAATCAGCTGTAGGATATTGCCCCGAATGAAACCAATCTTCTTCAGCCAGGGTCTCTTGTAAGCTCTGGTTATTAACATTCACGCTAGTGGTAAATACCCGCGCACTTAATTTGGTTTCTTTTATATTTTTGGGGTCAAAATCGAGCTCAGCTTGCATTTGATCAAAGCGGCCAACGTAGGTTGAAAGCTGCATATGCTGAACCTTAAACAACACACTGGTATGCGTTGGGTCGAGTTTATATTGGCCTTTTTCAAGCTCATAAAACTCAGTTTTAACATTAGGTGTCAAAAGGTAGCTACAACTTGCCAATAATGCAGTAACAATAGCGATAAGACTTATTTTTCTCAATTTAGTAATTTTTAACTTTCGATTCATAATTATCACTAAGAGCTCCAGCTAGCCGGCTAATTTCAATAAAAATCAATAGCTTACTTTATTCACCCAAAATAACTCGGGTTCCGAAACACGTCAACATCTATCTAAAGATATGCGATCAGGAAGGAAAAATTGAAATATCTCAAAATTTAGCTTATCTTTAATTGACAAATACTACTCATACAAATACCATTCAAATAGATAGCATTAACTTGGTCAGTAAAATTATTATTGATGTTTTTTAATTATCGGCCCCAAGTGATTGATATTAATAAATAATTAATATCTGCAAAATATTGCATAGTTAAGCAATACTGCGAGGACGCAATTATGGAAAATCAAATCAAACCACAGAAGCCTATAGCTCAGATATCTCATACACAGACATCTATTACAAAGACATCTGTTAAAGTTTGTAATTCGGATTTTACTTTAAACGATCCAAGGCAATTTTCACTAGCTATTGATAACCAAAACAATGAAATTGCTCCGTTAAAATTATCAGACAAGCTCGCAAAGCTTGCAGATAAAAAGGGACTTAATTACGAAGTTAAATCTAGTCATTTAACTTGGATCTTAAGGTTTATTCGTTTTAATCAAATGCAACACCCTGAGCAAATGGGGCAAAAAGAAGTAGAAAGCTATCTATCATTTTTGGCAGAAGAGAAAAATCTAGAGCAAGACCAGCAACAGTATGCAGTTGATGCGCTTTCTTTTCTATATCAAGAATTCCTCAATGTTGAATTTGGGAATCTCCAATTTACGCGGCTGAAACCACGCCGCGGATTTTTTTCCAAGTTTGACTCATCAATATGCCAAGCAATCATTAACGACTTGTCAGGTACGACTAAATTAGTCGCGCGTTTAGCTTTCGAAGCTAAGCTTAGATTAGGAGAAGTACTTTTCCTGCGTATTTCAGATATTGACCTTAAAAAGAATGAACTGATCATTCGAAAACAAAATGGTAACGTTAAAAGCCGGATCAATATCCCGCTTTCACTAATTTTAGACCTTAAAATACAGTCAATAAAAGTTCATCGTTTAGTTCAACAAGAAAAAGAGCAGCATTTTGAAAACAACTATTCTGAGCTTGCTATTTTGGCTAAACAGCTTGAACCGGAATGGCAATTTTTATTTCCGTTAGGCAATTATATTCAATCACAAGAATCAAGCAAAAAATTAAATCAATTTCCATTATCTGTGGTGAAAAACGACCTTAAATTAGCTTATTCTCGTTACCGTCGTCTGTACACGGACCAAAGCCGTAAAGTTAAAAACGTTTATTCCAAAGCAACCCACAAAAACTCGTCCA
The DNA here is from genome assembly GCA_026196875.1 of Kangiellaceae bacterium. Lineage (GTDB taxonomy): Bacteria > Pseudomonadota > Gammaproteobacteria > Enterobacterales > Kangiellaceae > Aliikangiella. The sequence goes on along the minus strand of JAPHTP010000084.1, from coordinate 9,585 downwards.
ATAACAGTACCGCACATAACAGTAATTCAAGTAATAGTATTTCGAGTAATAGTAAGAAATACAAAATGTCGTCACCGAATCATATAGCACTCATTAAGTCACAACTAAATAGAGACAATCAAACTCAATATAATTTATCACTTTTTGATTCATCTCCAGTTCCCCCTTTTCAAAGCGATGTAGCCTAGTTTTTCTGTTAGGTTTAAGAGCACTAAATGATAAAAGAGATCACTTTAAATGCAGAGCAAAAATCTGCTGTTGAATTTGGCGAGTTAAATGCCAAAGAAGAATTCACATCTTCTCCTTTGCTAATTATTGCCGGGGCCGGTACAGGAAAAACTAATACTCTCGCCCATCGAACTGCCCATTTAATTCTAAATGATGTCGAACCTGAACGCATTCTATTGATGACTTTTTCTCGGCGTGCCGCTAAAGAGTTGGTAGAACGTACTAAACGCATTGCTATTAAACAACTACAAAAAAAACAAAAGAATATTTCTAGTCTGCAGTTCCCATGGATGGGAACGTTTCATTCGATAGCTAATCGATTACTAAGGCAGCACGCTAAGTCAATTGGATTCGATCCAGGATTCACTATCATTGATAGAAATGATGCAGAAGACCTAATTGACGTTCTTCGGCACGAACTGGGATTTTCAACACTAAACCGTCGATTCCCGAAAAAGTCGACATGTCTAAATATATATTCCCGTTGTATTAACGCACAATCGCCTTTGCCTAAAATATTAAAAAAGGAATTTTCTTGGTGCGAGGAATGGCTTGAACAACTAACTCAATTATTTTCTTTGTTTACTGAAAGAAAGATTCAACAGGTTACACTTGATTATGACGACTTACTACTTTATTGGTATCATCTGGTTGATATACCTGAAGTTGCGCAATCAATACGAAGTAAGTTTGATCATGTTCTTATCGACGAGTATCAAGATACCAATGTTCTTCAAGCAGGTATTTTGACGCGTCTCTTTCCTGATGGAAGGTGCGTTACTGTAGTTGGTGATGATGCCCAATCAATATATAGTTTTCGCAGTGCTGAAGTTGAAAATATTATAAACTTTCCAGAACTGTTTTCACCTCCTGCAAAAATCATTAGTCTAAAACAAAATTATCGTTCTACTCAGCCCATATTAGACTTAGCCAATAGCTTGTTAGCCGAAAGTAAAATCGGTTACAAAAAAGAACTATTTAGTGCAAAAAATGGTATAGCAAAACCTAAACTTGTTACTGTTGAAGATGACTTAAGCCAAGCGAAATATATTGTCGATAAAGTTCTAGTCGAGCGAGAAAGTGGCACAGCATTGCGAGAACAAGCTGTACTCTTTCGAAGCAGTCACCATAGTGATCGATTAGAAGTTGAACTAATGCGACATGATATTCCATTTGTAAAATATGGTGGATTAAAGTTTTTAGAAGCAGCCCATGTTAAGGATTTATTGTCCATTATTCGTTGGGCTGATAACCCCAAACAACGCTTGTCAGGATTTAGGATATTAAAGCTATTGCCAGGTGTTGGTCCGGCAACAGCAATGAAAGCTCTCGATCTTCTAGAGCTCAATCAATTTCAATTTTCCGCACTTTATAGCTTTGCACCACCATCCCCTGCAATAGATATTTGGCATTCAATGGTCGAGTTGCTGTGTGATATTCAAAAAGAAAAAACGATTTGGCCTGCTCAAATGGAAATGGCTAAGAACTTTTATATACCTATACTTCAAGAAAACTATGACGACGATTATGTTCGTGAGGGAGATATAACTCAGCTCTCTATGATTGCGCAACAATATGCCACTCGAGAAAGCTTTGTGAGTGAGCTTACTCTTGACCCACCAATTTTATCCAGCGACTTAACAGATAAATCGCAAAAAGAAGAAGATTTTCTCATCTTATCAACAGTTCATAGTGCCAAAGGACAAGAGTGGAAAAACGTATTTTTACTTAATGTCGCCGATGGTAGCTTTCCAAATGAGTACGCCGCAGGTGATAACAAAGCGATTGAAGAGGAGAGGCGACTATTGAACGTGGCAATTACCCGTGCCAAACAAGGGTTGCATTTAATCCAGCCATTGAAATATTGGATCCCTGAACAACCCAAATATGGTGATGGTCATGTTTATGGCGCAAAAAGCCGGTTTCTTACTGATACTGTTAGCCAGCATTTGGAATCAACACATTGGCCCATACCACTCGCACAAGCTGCAGAACCAGGGCCTCAATATAACGTGTTATCTAGCGTTCAAAATAGGATTCGAAATTTGTGGTGATATTAATGGTAAATTTTATCAGTTTGCTAAATTTATTATTATTCGAATAATTCGTAACTTCTTAAATATTGTCAATTGGCTACTACTTAAGCATCCGGCCACAAGTAATTAGGTATGATTTCAAAGTTATCTTCCGGATATTTAGCAACGATTTCCTCAGCGACTTTATTTCTGATAGTTAGCTTATCTTCTGGATCAACATTATATTTCTTGGCTAGAAATTTGAAATCTTCCTCGGTCAACCTCAAGGTTAGCTTCGGACTCGCTTTTTTCGTCTTTATACTCAGGCCTAATGCTTGTCTCGCTTTTTCTGTAGGTGTTATATCTTCCAAGGCAGCTTCAATTATTAATTTCTTTCGGCCATTTGGAGATAAGTCAATAGCTACCTGTTTCGTCTTTCCGGTAGTCGAAGTTGAGCTAAGAGCTGCAAAGATCTTTTGTGTAGTTAACTTTTTATTCCGATTATCCAATTCTTACGCTCCTAGACATAGCAACAAAATAGTATCCAGTTATTAAAATTCCCTTGGATAAAGTAAGTCCATAATTTAAATATATCAGTTTATTAAATGAAGTAAATCAGATTAAATGGTGAGACCTATTCAATTTAACATTAAATTAATTAAAATCAAACACTTAAATAATTTATAGGATTTCACAAAATTCTCGATAAAGACTAAACTCGTTTAGAAGCACATCCCCATAAGATATTCCCCAATCAACAGAATGAGTTATATAAATCAGGCTTCTCATAAAAATTATTTATCGAAAATACAAGTTTTGTCGTGTAAGAAGCCCCAATAAAACCTTATGTTAGCCACAAAGGAGGAGGGCTAAAGGAATTGGAGCGCAATTTTACTTTTTTGTCATGCCTTTACTGTAGCCTCTTCCATCACACTATACACTCAATTCTCCGCAACTGAGTTTTTGACTTAGTAATCCAACATCCGCTGATAAACCATATGCAAAACAACAGTTTCTCGTCCAGAAAACACGAAACGCTCACTTGTCTGGATATAGTGTCCCCCTCCTCATACAACCAGAATATGCTGTACACCGGGTCTCTTCCGACCACTTGCGAATTATCACCCTAAATATAATCAGCAAAATAGCCTTACCGCCGGCCAAATCAACAGCTTTTTCGATGCGGTTTTGGTCAACTAAAAGACATCATTTGAAAAGCTATTTACGGACTGACTCGGCAGAGTCGGCCACAGCAGGTTCGTTTTTTAAACTCTCTGAAAGCGGTAGTCGGGATACATAAATAAACGGAAAAATCATTACTGCGTAAATAGTGAAAATTAGCCAAGTAGAGGGAACCACAAACCAGGTATAGATACATGCAAGAAGCATGGAAATCAAAGCGATCACTTTGGCTTTCTTAGGGATTGACTTATTTTGTTGCCAGTCTTTTATCACCGGTCCAAACCAGGTATGTGACAACAGCCAAGCATGTAGGCAAGGTGAGGATTTCGCAAAACAAGCCGCAGCGCCTATTAGGAATATAGTCGTCGGTAACCCGGGAACCACAATTCCTATTGCACCAATAATAATCAACAAAAACCCCGCGAGTATCAGCGAATACTTGACTACACCGGATTGTTCACTTGGTTGCTCCATCTTCGAGTTTTGACGCTCAGCAAATTCTTTAGAAGTAAGATAATTCTAGCTAATCTCAGTAATAAAACAATGATCTTGGTTGGTTCTGTAAGATTTATTGGTTTATAAACACCAATTCTTTGAGCCACATACTTTTGGAGGCGGCTCTAAAAATTATAAATCTAATTTCATTCCCTCAGTTGCATAACGAAATCCAGCCATATCGACCTTTCTTCTCGCCTGACTTTTTTCTTTAAGTAGCGGATTTGAGTGATTGAAATGGATAAAGATTACCTTCGATTTATCCTTCATCGATAAATCATTCAATAAGCTCATGGTTTCTTCAACAAATGGGTGAGGAACTTCACTCATGTCACGATTCGGTAATTCACCATTTTCAAAAAACGTTGCATCCAACAGCGCGTAATCAACCTCTTGTACTAATTCGGCGATATTAGTTTTCCATTTCTGCCATTTGTCGATATCAGGAATAAATAAGGCGATTTTGTTGGGCCCTTCTATCAAGAAACCTACGGTTTCACTGTACTCATCTCTATGCGGGACGATTAAGGGCGTGACATGCAATGAATTATTAAGACTCGTCTTCTTGTTATTAATTAGCGGCATCAATTGAATATTATTGAGTTTCACCAATTGGCTCCACGGCCCGTTTGAGGTTAAAAACTGGCGCATCTTGGGCATCGCATAAACCGGAATATTTTTAGTACCTGCAGCTTCGCGTCCTAGATGCATAAGTCCAGTGTAATGACCCATATGCGCGTGGGTCAAAAAAATTCCTGAAAGTTTATATTCGAGATCTGGTGCGGCTTGATGAAGCAAATACATTTGTTGTTTGATATCTGGCGTTGCTTCAAATAGGTACTTTTGCTTATTTTTCCTATCTACGACTGCAAGGGAAGTTGCTAACTTTCTTTTACTGTGATCTTGCCATCCAGGAATACAGTGTGCTTGATAACAATTAATTTGTGGATAGCCCGCGTCTTGTGCCACTCCCAATACAATTAACTCAACCTTCAACGACTGATCTGATGCACTAGATTGCGCGTTAAAAAAAATAACGAAAAGAAAAAATATACTCAAGAAGTTTTTCATAGCTCGCATTCCACTTTTTTAGATAAATACATTTGTTGGTCCGCATAATTTAATAGTTCTGAAGCACTTGCAGCATGTTTTGGGAAAGTTGCTATACCTAAACTGTACTTAAAGCTGAGTTCAGTATTTTCTAAAAACAGCGACTCACTCATGACCTGATTCAATCGAGATAACAAACCTTTGATTGAATCCCCCAAAGTATTGTCATCAAGCAGTACTACAAACTCATCTCCTCCGACACGTGCACAAAGATCTGTTTCTCTAAAACTTTTTTGTAAACTTCGAGCAAAGGCGACTAGATATTTATCCCCCATTTGATGCCCATATAAATCGTTAACCAATTTGAAATCGTCAAGATCAATGTAAATAATCGAAACTTGATTTTTCTGACGTTTTGCACGGTTGAGTGCCGCCTCAAGGTGTTCTTGTAATCCAAACCTATTGATTAATGATGTTAGCTGATCCTTTACAGCCATATCCCTTAGTTTTGCTTCCAAGTTTTTGCGATCGGTAATATTACGAGATATCCCTTCTACACCGGTAAAAATTCCATCTTTATTAAACCGTGCAAAGGCACTAGTCGCCACCCAAATGGTCGAGCCGTCACGTCGTCTTAACAATGACTCTACTTCAACCGGCTTACCCTGACCTTGTAAAATCTTTGTTAAAATCTCAGCTCTTTGTTGGGGCTCGGCATAAAATCGAGCAAGCGGTTGGCCGATAACCTCATGCTCGTCGTAACCCAAAACTTCTATTGAGTAAGGTGATGCCATAATTACAGTGCCCGCCGCGTCGGTACGATAAAAGATCCCTGGCATATTGACAATAATTTGACGTAACTCTTTTTCAGACGCTTTGACTTGTTCAATTAGCTTTTTCTGTAGAGTAATGTCTCTTATACTAGAAACAACATAGATACTACCATCTGTAGCTTTGAACGCATTGGACTTTAACTGTACAGTAAGCCTATCACCCTGAGCATGAATAACGCCAAGCTCATGTTCACTGGGAGTCGAATCACCGTTTAACCGCAATAAGTACCGACTTCTGAGGAGTTCTATTGATTCTGGAGCAACCCACTCTAAGAATGAACGACCAAGGATATTTGACCTAGTCGTGCCAAGCATTTCGACAAATGCTTGATTAACCAATACAAATTTTTCATCCTTTAATACGAATACGCCATCTTGAATGGTTTCTATAGTTGCGGCATAGAGTTCACGGTCGAACTCTACCGCAGCTTTGTTTTCTTCCATGATAACTTCAGCTTTAGTAATTATTTTGCTGACAGTATACCAGTATCCTATAGCAAATTGCCAAGTAGATAAATCAACTCGGCTCGTGTCTAACACTGTTCGTAGAAATTACTTAACTCTTAAAATTGAAACCTGCGCAATGATGCCTCGGATTTCCTCTACAAGCTTTTCATATTTGGCCCACAAAACTGCACTTTCTTTGCTTTTTTCCAATTGCCGGTAAGCCAATTGAATCGCTTGTTTTCTTTCCCCCGTCAAATTGTTTTCCGCCATTGGATATAAAATATTGTCTTCCTTAAAAATATGCTGCTCTAATAAGTCGCAATAGCCAATTAGACTTATCTTAAGTGCTTCAATGCATTTCTTGGTAATTGCGCTTTTGATCCCGTTTAAATGCTCTCTTCCTGTTTCGTGCTCGTACAGCATTTGCCCGATAGGATTACAATGCTGTAACACGCCAGGCTCAGATAACTCGGCAAAAAGAATATTTTCTTCTTTGCTATGATGATAGTCGTCTACAAATTCCTCAACAAACTTTACGAGTTCACCAGAAGTTTTATATAACTGTTCATCAGAAATTTGATATGCATTGGCAACTAACTCTCTAGTTAACCGGAGAATCGTTTTAATCAACTGATGCTCACGCACTAGCTCTTTTGAAATGTTGGTTTCCATCAGAATTTACCTCGACTACAAGACCGTTATTGATTTAGAGTTGCTTCATATAGGTTAGTGATCTTATCCATGTCGCTAAGAAACCCCTCCGTAATTACACGGATTACTCTAGGTACGTAACTTTGCTCACCTAGCCCTACGAACTTTTTATGATAGAAATTCCATTGTCTTTCTACGCCATTTAGTGATTCTTTAATTGTGTCCGTATTTTGTTTTGACTTGATTAAAAAGCTTAAACCTTCACTAAATTCTTGAACGGCTACATCAAATGTTTGATGAACTTTATCTTCACGATAGCCAACAAAGCTAGCAATATAATAAAGCGCAATTCTTTGTGATAACATTCTTTGGCGACCGGAAATATTGATGAGTTCGGCACTCTTTCTACCCGATGATTCTTGTAAAGCAAGCACTAATTGATGAGCTGCACCTAGCAACTGATTATTGTTGTAGAGCACCTGCTCGGAATGATCTTTGGTACGTTTATCCATAATGAAAGTCCGAAATGTCCCCCACTCTTTTTGCAATACGCCTAGTTTCGACTGGATATCAGGCGTAACAATACTCTCCTTTAAATTAAATAAATTTTCTTCAAAAGTCGCGATGCTTTGATCGAGTTCTTGCTGCGCATCTTTGGCATTAATGCGATGGGTAATTAACAAGTAGTTTTTAGCAATACGCTGTGAAAGCATTCGCTGCTGTCCAGCTTTATTGATCGACTCGGCCAACGAAAGTACTTTTGCATTTGCTGAGTTTGTAAAACTCAAAACAATACTGAAAAAAGCAAGTTGCAAAATGTTTTTGTGACTCATAATCCTTGCCTCCTAAAATCTCTGGGCTTAATAATTGGCAATGCCAAGATTATTCAGCGTTACCTAGGCAAGTGATTTTACGTCAGCTATGGAGGCCTAACTTGATCTGACTCAATAGTGGAGTGAGCTAGAAAAAAAGATTGAGAATTCTTCTCATTTGGCTATAAGCGAAGCAGTCTTTTAATCAATTTAAAAGCCTGCCAATAAAAAACCCACAAAAATTGTGGGCTTTTTTGAGTAGTGCATACTAAATTTAATGCGCTTAGATTAAATATACTTAACTTCAACAATCTCGTATTCAACATTACCATTTGGCGTTTTAACAACGGCAATATCACCCTCTTCTTTGGCTATTAAAGCTCTCGCAATAGGTGAGTTTACAGATATTTTATTGAGTTTAAGGTCTGCTTCATCATCACCAACAATTTGGTAAGAAACTTCATCGTCTGTTTCCAAGTTAACTAAGTCTAAAGTAGAGCCAAAGATTACTTTGCCGTTATTAGCAATGGTAGTCACATCAATAATCTGCGCAGACCCTAACTTTGACTCAATTTCTTGAATACGACCTTCAATAAACCCTTGTTGCTCTCGCGCGGCGTGGTATTCAGCATTTTCTTTTAAATCACCATGCTCTCTTGCTTCCGCTATTGCAGCAACCACTTTAGGTCGTTGCACCTGCTTTAGGTCCGTTAACTCTACTTGCAGCGCTTCTGCACCAGCTTTTGTCATTGGAGTAAAATTCATTTTAAAACCTTAATTACTTTACACGTTGATGCAGTTCTTGAACTGAAACAACTTTTTGTCTTGTTTGATGTCTGATGGCTTTCGCAGTGGCTAATCCACCCGCTAAAGTCGTGGTATAAGCAACTTTATATTGCAGTGCCGAGCGACGGATCTGGAATGAGTCTGCAACGGCTTGTTTACCTTCAGTTGTATTAACAATATAGTCAATCTCGTCATTCTTAATCATGTCAACCAGGTGTGGACGCCCCTCAAATACTTTATTAATTCTTTGGCAGAAAATTCCATGCTTAATCAAAGTAGAAGCGGTCCCGCCAGTTGCAAGAATTTCAAAGCCACATTCAATTAGGGCGCGCGCCGTTTCAGGTAGTTTGGCCTTGTCATTTTCTTTAACACTTAAGATTGCCTTACCACCACGTGGGGCTTGCGAACTACCACCCAACTGAGCTTTATAATAGGCTTCGCCAAACGATTCACCGACCCCCATTGCTTCACCGGTAGATTTCATTTCCGGTCCCAAAATTGGATCGGAACCAGGGAATTTATTAAATGGGAACACAGGCTCTTTTACCGTAAAGAAATCTGGATGAACCGACTCAGTCGCACCTTGTTGCTCAAGCGTTTTACCCGCCATTACGCTAGCCGCAATTTTAGCCAATGGACGGCCTGTTGCTTTGGAAACAAAAGGTACGGTACGCGAAGCTCTAGGATTCACTTCAAGTACATAAATTTCTTCGCCTTGAATCGCAAACTGCGTATTCATCAGTCCACGCACACCTAGCTCTTTTGCCATTGACTCGATTTGATCAAGCAAGCGTTGCTGGATTTCTTTACTTAAAGTGTGTGGAGGGATACAACAAGCAGAGTCTCCAGAGTGAACTCCGGCCTGCTCAATGTGCTCCATAATTCCGCCGATTAAAACGGTTTCACCGTGATAAATTGCGTCAACATCAACTTCAATTGCATCATCAAGAAAACGGTCAAGCAATACCGGAGATTCATTAGACACAGATACCGCTTCGTTCATATAACGACGCAATTCGTATTCATTGAAGACAATTTCCATGGCGCGGCCACCAAGTACGTAAGAAGGGCGAACAACAAGCGGAT
>JAPHTP010000060.1 GCA_026196875.1 Kangiellaceae bacterium | reverse complement strand
TAGAATCTGTGTCGTTATCTAGGTAATCGTCAACGCCTTGCGAGAACGCGAGCGCGCCAAGTAGGAATTTTTGGATTAACTGCTTCAGGTCGCGACCGTCCGCAGTTAAGTAGATCTTGGTGATTTCATTGCCGTTAAAGTCAGTTCTAGTATTACCGTCGATATAAGTTTGTGCATGATCGCCAAGCATTCCGAAGAAGGTCTGAACCAATTCATGAGGGGTAGTTGAACCTGCCGCTCCCCATCCTTCGAATGCGCCGTTGTTCCAATCTTTATGCTGACCAACTGCATCACTACCAGCAATTTTGCCCAATAAATCTTTTTGTGAAGAGGAAAGGTCACGTAATGTTGTTTGCAATGGCATATCAATAAAATCAATGATAAAGGTATCAGCCCTTAAGTCGTAGTCATCAGCAGAGATTTCATAGAAAGAATTTAACTTATCGATAACTGTTTGGCGACTAGTTAAACTGCCAGAGATCAGGTCGTCCTGTAACTCGCTGCCGATGTATTGATTTAATTCAGCTATCAAAGCCATGCGAGTAATTTGCCCAGAGTAGGAAACCGTAGAATTGTTATCCCCGTTTACAAATGAATATGTATCTAGTACATCTGTCACATTTACAGTGAGTGATTGGGTGTGTGAAAGTCCACCGTTATCCGTTACTGTCACTGAAACTGACGCAGATGGGTTCTTTTCATAATTGAATGAAACGTCATCTTTTAGCTTAAGTGTTGAGCCCATGCTGATTTCAAAATCTTCATGGCTGGTTGTATAAGTGAAGGTATTGCCAGTATCTGGGTCAGTTGCGGATAAGGTTCCAACGGTTGCGCCAGGTGCATTTTCTGCGACGCTATTAGCTGATAGATTAATCGCGGTAGGGGCGCGGTTGCTTGGGCTGTCACTACTTCCTCCGCCACATGCTGAGAGTGCGATTAAAACGGAGGCCGCAACTGTTGAAAGAGATAACTTCTGGGCTATTTTATTCATGGTTTTTCCATCGTATTGGTTTTTGCGAATATTATTACAAATATAAATGCAAATCAATCTCATCTGCAGTTAATTTTAAGGCAATAAGGTGCCTGTAACAAATGATGTGGATTGAATTAAGCTAGAAAGATACCGTTTTTTATGAGAATGATTTTGATTTAGATCAAAAGGCGACCAAGGAGTGTGCTGCCACGTTCAGATTGACACGACTACCTAAATCAAACTCATCGTTGGTATGGGCTTCGACCAGCAGTTGCTTATCTTCACAATGCCCAATTAAGTAGTTCCAGTGTGAGCCGCAAAATAATCTTTCTAAAATGGTAAGGGGGCTGGAGTTTTCCGATGCTACAACTAGCTGTTCGGGCCTTAACATTAACACCTTTTTATTAATATCAACTTGATTTGTTGTGTGTGCAGAAATAAAACCAATGTCAGTTTCGACTCCGTCATCAGCGTGCTTTCGAATAGTTAAATAATTGGCTTTTCCAATAAAGTCGGCGACATATTTGTTTGCTGGTCGTGAGTAGAGTTCTTTTGCGCTACCTACTTGTGCAATCTTGCCTTGATCAAAAACCGCGATTTTATCGGCAAACATAAAGGCTTCGTCTTTGCTATGGGTGACCAGAATAGCGGTGACATTTTGCTGTTTTAAAATGGTTCTGATTTCTCGCATAAGTGCGCTGCGAGATTGACTATCTATATTTGAAAATGGTTCGTCTAATAACAATAGATCTGGCTTATAAGCAAGCGCTCGCGCAATCGCCACTCTTTGCTGTTGCCCGCCCGAAAGTTCGTGAGGGTATCTTTCCGCTAAACCGCTGAGTTTAACGAGCTCCAACATTTCCTCTATGCGAACAGCTCTTTCATCTTTGGTAAGATTTTTAATTCCAAAAGCAATATTGTCAAAAACAGAGAGGTGGGGAAACAATGCGTAATCTTGAAAAATCATTCCTATTTTTCTTTGTTCACTAGGCAAAGTAAAATTCTGTTCACTGACTAAGTTCTCTCCTATTTTTATAGATCCCTTTGTAATAGGCATTAAACCGGCGACTGATTTGAGTAGCGTTGTTTTGCCGCACCCGCTCGGTCCCAGTAAGGCAACGATTTCATTTTTGGCAAGCCTCAAAGATAAGTCACTGATAACTGATTCTTGAGAGTACTGGCAAGATAACTCTTTAACTTCAAGCTGATAAGTATTCTGGTTAATATCGTTGCCTTGATTTAACATTTTAACGACCTTGCTCTAAAAAGCGGTTTAACAATATTACTGGGATCAGACCAACAAAAACAATCACTATTGCCGAAAGCGCGGCAAGTTCTAACTGTTCATCAGAAACAAATTGATAGACATGTGTGGCTAAGGTTTCAAAGCCAAATGGCCTCAGCAGCAATGCCGCCGGTAATTCCTTCATCGACTCAATAAAGACTAACGTAGTTGCTGCTAATAGTCCTTTTTTAACCAACGGCAAATGGATCTTAAACATTCTTTTGAGCGGGGAAATCCCCATTGTTGCACTCACCATGTCAATCGATGGAGATACCTTAGTTAAACTTGACTCAATTGCGCCGACCGAAATCGCTGAAAATCGAACGACATAAGCAAAAACTATCGCAAACAGGCTTCCCGAAAATATGAGACCTGGGGCAGGTAACTCGAAATATTCGAATATATCGTTGATTTTGTAATCCAGTAGGGTAAGTGGCACGAGTACTCCGATCGCCAGCACCGTACCAGGTAACGCATAGCCTGTGCTAGAAAGTTTTCCCGGAATTGCGCTAGATTTTGCAACTGATAGGCGCTTAAAGTAGGCGAGTAGTAGACCTATAAACAGACAGATTAAGCTAACCAGGATAGCCACAAAGAGGCTATTAAAACTATACTCTAAAAATTGATTGTTCCAAGATTGCTCAAAGTACTCAATTGCGTATTTCGCAAGTGTTAAAAACGGGAACAAAAATGAAGCTGTAAATACTAGTATTAAAAAACTTAAGACGATAAGAGCTTCGCGCCCGGATAGCTGCTTCCTGGCATCATTCGATTGGCCCGTCGATTTTTGATAGTACTTTCGCTTTTGGTGGCCAAGCTTTTCAATGGCTATAAGGATAAATATAAATACTAACATTAGTGATGAAATACGCGCCGCAGCTGTCAGGTCTCCATAACCCAACCAGGTATCATAAACGGCTGTGGTTAGTGTGGAGACCGCGAAATATTTTACTACCGCGAAATCCGCCAAAGTTTCCATGGCTACCAGAGTGATCCCAATAACTATGGCTGGACGGGCTAGAGGTAGTGAAACCCGGTAAAAACTTTGCCAGCTGTTGCAGCCCATTACTCTGGCACTTTTAATCAGCGATGCAGACTGTTCCATAAAAGCGGCGCGAGCCAGTAAGTAGGTGTAGGGAAATAGAACTAGCGACAATATTAGTATTGCACTGCCAATTGAGCGAATTTCATACAGGCATCCCCCAACGCCAGATTCTATACCAAGAAAACCACGCATTAAACTTTGAATAGGACCGGCACATTCCAGAAGGTCGGTGTATACGTAGGCGACTACATATGAAGGAATGGCTAAAGGCAATAACAAAAGCCAGATAAACGTCTTGCGCATGGGAAAATCATACATGGCAACAATCCAAGCACAGGGGATCCCAATTAAAGAGGTAAGCACAATGACCCCGAAAGTGACTAAGATAGAGTTTAGAATGTAATCCGGTAATACGGTTTGCCATAAATGGCTAAAGATAGCTTGGTCATCGGCAAACGACTGCCAAACCAGTGCCGCTATAGGGGAGACTAAGACGAGAGCAATTAGCCAGCAAACTACCAGCCACTTGCGACTTAAATTTTGATACATCTAGGTTGAAGCCATTGACGCACACTTGCTTCTATCATGCGAAAAAGTGTGCGTTTAATAATCGAATTATACGTGGCTTCAGATTTTACTATAGGTCAAATTTAACTTCATCAATTAGCTTGATAGCTTGCTGTCGGTTGGTAGCAATTTTATCCATAGCTAATTGATCTGATTTAAATTGACCCCAGGAAGCCACCAATGGAGCTTGCTTCACACTCGATTTAACAGGGTATTCCATATTGACTTCGGCATAAATCTGCTGAGCACTGTCACTGCTAAGGTATTCCATTAATTTGATAGCTGCGGCTTTGTTAGGAGCGTGCTTGGTTAATGCCATACCGCTAACATTAATGTGAGCTCCTCGGTCTTTTTGGTTTGGAAATAGAATATGAACCGAATCTGCCCAAGTCTTCTGCTTCTTATCGGAAAGCATTTTACCAAAGTAGTAGCTATTTCCTAAGGAAACATCGCAAAGACCTTCATTAATTGCTTTGACTTGTGCTCGATCATTGCCTTGTGGTTTGCGCGCGAGATTGGCTTTTACACCTTCGAGCCATGTCTTGGCAGATTCTAAACCGTGATGTGAAATCATTGAAGAAACAAGTGCGATTGTGTAAGGATGCTTACCACTTCGAGTACAGATCTTGCCGCGAAATTTCTCATCCGCCAGATCTTCGTACCGAATATCGATTTTTCCGATCCTTTCCTTTGAAGCGTAGACGTTACGGACGCGAGTTGTTAAAGCGAACCACTGGTTGTCTGGGTCTCTTAAGTGTGCAGGAATATTGCTATTGATTACTTTGTTGTCTAGTCCCTGAGTGAGTTTGCGATCCGTCAACTCCATCAGTCGGCTGATGTCGGTCGTAAGGACCAAGTCTGCCTTAGTATGCTTGCCTTCTCTTTGCAGGCGTTCCGCCAAGCCTTTTTTAGCGAATAGTACGTTGACTTTTATACCCGTATCTTTGGTGAACCGTTCTACTACTGGCTCAATTAAATAGGCTTGTCTATAAGAATATATATTGACGCTTTCAGAAGAAAACGCAGGAAGCGTTACGATTGCACAAAGTAACAACAGAATATTTTTCATTGAACTCTCACTAATTAATAATGATTCTTATTTGCGGAAATTATAGAGATTTTGTATTTAGAAGCAAGCGTTTCAATTAATAAACCTGGTTTAATAGATAACTAGATGATTTTTCAAGATTAAATGTGGAAGTCGGTGTGAATTACGCACCTCATTGCTTTACTTGAGTCTACTCTGGTGACACTCCAAGTTCCGTAATTGATTGTTTTTTCTTCATTGAAGCGGATTTGGTAATATTCACGCGTAAAGTAGCTATAAGTTAATAAATCGAAACAATTTAATAACCTTTTGTTCAACCCTTGCGAATTATAATGTTGACCTGTTTTTTATTAGGCGCCAAATAAAAAAGTGCGTCAAATCGATTTTAACTGAATTAATTCAATTGAAATCAATGAATTATATAAACTGATTGGATTTAAATATGAAACGACTAAGCTTAAGTGTACTTTCTGCCGCGATGGTGATGGCAGGTGGTATGACTCTCTCGACTAATACTTATGCAGGCGCTGCAGCTGATAAGGTAATTGTGAGTCCAAATGATCAACGTGATTACGCGACCGTTAAATTAGACAACGGAATTACCGCATTATTGGTTTCTGATCCTACAGTAGATAAATCTGCGGCAGCACTAAGCGTAGGAGTTGGCCTTTTACATGACCCTATGTCTCAGCAAGGTATGGCTCACTATTTAGAGCATATGTTATTTCTAGGAACTGAGCGTTTCCCCGAAACTAATGAATATAGTGAGTTTATGTCAAAAAATGGTGGTGCACACAACGCCTACACCTGGTTAGATATAACTAACTATATGTTCGAAATTAACAATAGTGCCTATGGTGAAGCGCTTGATCGTTTTTCAGACTTTTTCAAATCCCCCAAACTTTATCCAGAATATACAGATAAAGAAAAGAATGCTGTAAATGCTGAGTGGTCCATGCGTCGTGAAATGGACTTCTTTGGCATGTTCAAATTAAACCGCGCAATGATGGGAGAGCATCCAGCAAATCGATTTTTGATCGGAAACTTAGAAACTTTAGGTGATAAAGAAGGCTCCAAACTTCACCCACAAACCGTCGAGTTTTTTAACGATTATTATTCTTCTAATATCATGAAGGTCGCGATGGTTTCAAATCTGCCGATTAAGGAAATGAAAAAGCTGGCTAAAAAGCACTTTTCAAATATTAAAAATAAGAAGATTGAAAAGCCTCATGTTACTGCAAAACTGGACTTTGGTGAAATGGGGGCAAAACGTATTCACTACGTTCCGAATCAAGACATTAAACAGTTAATTCTCGATTTTACCATTGATAACAATTTGCAGGACTACAAAACCAAGCCAAATCGTTATCTCGGCTATTTGTTAGGCAGCGAAATGCCGGGAACACCTGCATTTGAATTAAAAAAAGCAGGTTTAATTTCTAGTCTAAATTCGAACGCTACTCCGGATATGTACGGCAACTATGGTCAGTTATCAATTACCATCGAACTGACTGATGCGGGGATGAAAGCGCGAGAAGACATTACTGCAGTGTTGATGAACTACATCAACAAAGTTCGTAAGGAAGGCGTAAACAAAAAGTATTTTAAAGAAATCCGAACTTCACTGAACAATCGATTCAGGTTCTTAGAAAAGGGCAATGCATTTGGTTATGTTTCAAATCTAGCTGACGAAATGCAGTCTTACCCCGTCGAAGAAGTGATTAGTGCTCCATTTACTTACGAGAAGTTTGACGCTAAGTCGATTCAAAACGTACTCGACCAGTTAACAGCTGAAAGACTGCGTGTTTGGTATGTTAGTAAACAAGAACCAAGTGATAAGGAAATGCATTTCTACGATGGCAAATACAAAATTGTAGATTTGCCGAAATCGGAAATTCAATCTTGGAGTAAGCCAAGCAAGTTTGCGCTAAATCTCCCCAAGGTAAACACTTTGCTTCCTGAAGGATTCGCGCTTAAAACTGGTGACAATAAACAAACCAAACCAGAAGTTGTACATCGTGATAAAGGTATTACTGTTTGGCAATATCCTTCGCAAGCATTTAAAAACCAGCCTAAAGGTGTTCTGAGCGTTTACTTTAATAGCCCGGAACGTCAGGCAAGCATTGAAGGTCAAATCCTGCTTTCAGTTTGGGCCGACCTATATGATCTACGCCAAAGCGCGTTATCAACTGAAGCGTCAATTGCAGGTATGGGACTAGACATTAGTGATGTAAATGGATTGCAATTAACCGTGAGTGGTTTTACCGACAAGCAGCCACAGTTACTTGAAAAAGGACTTAAAGCGTTATCGTTTAAAGTTGATCCAGTCAGCTTCAATCAGGCGATTGACCGTTACGTCAGAGATATTAAGAATCAGGAAAAGCAATTTCCAATCTCTCAATTGCGCGGCAAGATGAATAGTGTGATCGCTAGTTCTGGCTATAGTAATGCCGATCTGGTTAAAGCCGCGAAAAAATTGAAATCAGAAGACCTGGCTCACTTTATGGATGAAGTAATGGCAAACAACCATGTACGAGTTTTTGCTTTTGGTAACTATGACAAAAAAGATGTTAACTATTTTGTTTCACAGATTGAGCATTCTTTACCTGAACATCGTAAAGTAACTGAATATGCGCGTACTCAGATTTGGGACCCGAAAAAAGGTCAGACGCTTAGTCTTAAAAGTGATCTAGACGTAGCGGATGTTGCAATATTCGATTTGCACGTTCATCCAGAACCTAGCTTAAAGCAGGAAGCAAGAGGGCGTGTGTTACAAAGCCATATTCAAACAGCTACTTTTGACACATTACGTACGGAAGAACAACTCGCTTATGCAGTAGGGGCGTTATCAACTTCAATTAAAGATTATACTGCGTTAGGCTTTGCTATTCAGACTCCGGTGAAAGACGTTGCAGATATGCAAAAACGTTTTGACGACTTTAAGAAAGAGTATATTGTAAAATTAAACGCAATTACTCCAGAAGAATTTGCGCAGTTAAAAAACAGTGTATTAGTTTCGCTTAAAGAAAAGCCTAAAAACTTAAGGGAAGAGCAAGCTCCAATGATTAATGATTGGTATCAAGAAAAATTTGACTTTGATACTCGCCAAAAACTAATCGCGGAAGTTGAAAAAGTTACTTTGGAAGACATCAAGGCTTTCTATAAAGAAACGGCTGGAAACGGCGATGCTTCGAGACTTTCAATTCAGCTTCGTGGCAAGAAATTCAAAGATAAGCCTTTTGCGAAATTAGCTGGAGAGAAGGAAATTAAAGACTTAGCTAAGTTCCATAAAACGGCAACTTACCAGAAATAATTCTGATTACCAGGAATTAAAAAGGCCAGCAAATGTTGGCCTTTTTTTTGTCCTTTTTTATAAGGAAATTAATTAGATTTTCTAAAGTGCATCCGTATCGGACTAATACTATTTGCCAGTTCGCTGGATATTGGCGATATATCATTAGCAATAAGGCTAGCCAAATGACTACTAACAATCAAAGAATATAGTAAGCCATGAGAGCCGTAGGCAGTATTTAACCACAAGCCAGGCAAATTGTAGTAACTCAAATCTGCCATATTAATTCGACGCTGACCTATATTAGCAAAGTCTTTTTCCAGCTTCGCTACGTCAGATACCGGCCCGACTAGTGGTAATCGATCCATGCTGTGCAAGCGATATCCCAATGTACCTTTTAAAGGTAAGGTTTCCACTTGTTGTCGGGATATGGTCGGAAGTTTTAACTCAGTTAAAAGCGTATTCGCTTTTAACAACATATTTGTTTGGCTTTGTTGGTTTAGATTATCATCAGTAAAGTTTTCGAATGTTGTGCCTAGGTGAATTGTATCCACGCCTTTGGGCACAACATAGGTTTGTTCGACTAGAGCTTTTGGAAGGTTTTGGGATAAGTCCTTATTTTTAAAAAAGCAAGTCTGACCGCGGGTAGTATTAGTTTCACAATTAAGCCATCGCTTAGTTAACAAGCTATTCGCACCGCCGCAGAGAATGACATGTGGGTACTTTCGTTCGACTTTTTCAGAAATAATTTTCCAACCATCTGATACTTGTTCGAGTTGCTGTATTTTTTGTTCGAATTCTAAATTAAGTTGACTCACTGATATTTTGGACAGTAACAAATGACATAGCGCCGGAATATCTATTGCGGCTGAGTGTGGAAAAAATACACCTCTTGATGAATGGTAAAAATCTTCATCTTTTATCCATTCGGAGAGTAGAAGTTTTGTTGTGAGCTGATGTAATTGTTGCCGTGATTTTTTCTCGGGCAACAGTCGAACTAAACCCTGAGAAAGAATAATTTCACTTTTTTCTTTAGAAGTGAGTTCCTGTAGAAATCGGAGCAAATATAAGTATGCCAGCCAATTTAGTTGACTGTTATAGTTCATGTCGGCGGTCAACTGTGGATGGAATATTCCAGCTGCTGCGCCTGAAGCCGAGCTAGCGATTGATTTATTCTCGTCGTACAAATCAATTTGATATCCATACTTTGCCAGCTGAAAACTCAAAGCACATCCAGCGATGCCTGCACCAATAATCGCTATTCGATTAGAGTTATTGTCTCGTTGGCTTGGACTGAGGTTAAACCATGGTTTATCGTACTTTAAGTTAAGATACCTTATAGCCTTTGGGGTTCTGGGAGACTCCGAAGTATCTAGTAGGGTATTTTCTTCAGTGTATTTTGCCGTGAGCATTTCTCTTTTGCGACCAAATCCCTTTTTCTTGGTTAAAGAAAAGCCCGCTTGTTGCAACGGTCTTCTAACCGAAGATGCCACGCTAAAAGTAGCCAGTTTGCTGCCTGTGTTTGAAAGTCGAGCAAGTTTTTTGGCAAGACTTAAGCCCCACATACTTTGGTTTTTAGCCGGTGCAAAACCATCTAGAAACCAATGATCAATTTTAATTTTGTTCTGTTGCTGTCTTGATTCTAATTCTAAATCGGCCAAAGCATCTTCAGCCGGCATAATCATTAATGTTAAAGTTAGCTTTAACTCGGAAAATACCAGTTGATGACGTCCGTAGGTAAGCGAAGGGTATCGGCCTAAAAGCGCCTCAGAAATAGTTTTAAATTGAGGCCAGTGCTGGTGGGAGCGTTTTAAATCTGATGCAAAGAATGGTCTTTTCTCGATCGAAATATAGTTAAGGTGTTCTAAGTTTTTGTTTTCCGTTCGCGATTGCTGCCAACGAGCTGCAGTCATAAGAAAATTAAGACCACTACCGAATCCTAATTCGGCCAAACAAAAGTTTGTTTGTCTGGAATTAACCCAGTCGTTTGGTAAATCATTACCTTCTAAAAAGACGTATTCCGACTCAGCCAGTCCATCTTGGGGATTAAAGTAGATATCGTCGAACTCTTTACTGAACGGGATATCCTCCCGCCACACTATTTCCGCTGGTTTTACTTTTTCAAACTTAAGTAAATGCGAGCTCGACATAACGGGAGTCGTAGATTAAATATACTTTGGTTAGTCTTTGATCAGAGTTAGAAACTCGGTTCTAGTTGCTGGTTTTGAACGGAAGTTGCCTAGCATAACAGAAGTTTTCATAACTGAGTTTTGTTTTTCCACGCCACGCATCATCATGCACATATGTTTGGCTTCGATAATAACACCAACGCCTGATGCATTGGTGACTTGCATAATTGCTTCGGCGATTTGTTTGGTCATGTTTTCTTGTATTTGAAGGCGGCGTCCAAACATATCCACAATACGCGCAATTTTTGATAGTCCAATCACTTTGCCTGTAGGAAGGTAGGCGACATGACACTTGCCAATAAATGGCAGCATATGATGTTCGCACATCGAATAAAGTTCTATGTCTTTTACTATCACCATTTCGTCATTGTCAGACTCGAAAATTGCGTTGTTAACAACTTCATCTAGGTTTTGATGGTAGCCACGAGTTAAAAATTGCATCGCCTTGGCCGCGCGCTTGGGTGTATCTTTTAGGCCATCGCGATCGATATCTTCACCTAGCTCGGTAAGAATTTCGGCATAATGTTGGGCTAGTTTATCGCTCATTTTAATCTCTCTAATTGGCTAAATGTGGCTCTATTGGTGCTGGCGAGCCTGAAACTGCTGCAATTGTAGTCGAGTACGCGCTTTTATCCAAGCGCCAACCAAATCCCCACGCCGATCATCAGGCTGCCCGATATTCGGTTGATAAACCGAACATTTTCGCTTTGTTCCAATAATCTGCGTAAAGTTTGTCCACCGCTGGCGTAAATCAGCATAAAAGCAAGCTCACTTAGTAGTATGATAGTTACCAATGCACTTAATTGCGGCGCCATTGGCAACTCGGTATTAATGAAAGGAGGCAGAAGTGAAATGGTGAATGCCCACCCTTTAGGATTCGCAATTGCGGTTATAAATCCTTGTGTGGCTAAAGTTTTAGCAGATACGGAGATATCTTGCTCATTGTCTAGATCTATCGCCATTTTGCCTCTTGAGCGCCATAGTTGAACGCCTAGGTAAGCTAAGTACAGTCCTCCGACATACTTAAGCAGTTGGAAAACAATAGGGAAATTCAGCATCACACTTGCGACGCCGATAACTGCGAGTACCGATACTGTAGCAACGCCGGCTAATTCACCCCACATCATCCAAAGGGTTCGTTTAACACCGATAGTCATGCCTAGCGTGAGCGCCAGAGTCATGCACATACCTGGTGTTGCAGAAACCAATAAAAATGTTGGAATAAAAATCGATAGTAGTGTGGTGTCGAGCAAGATTAAATAACCAAAAAATTTTGCTGGAGTCTAACATAGTAAGAGGAAAGCTAGGTACAATTGTCTTATTAATAATTTCTATAAACGAATTTATATTTGAACCGAATGAATAGGACAGATCTCAAAGGAAAGATACAAATAAGAAAGGTATCAGAAGAAAGATGTATAGAATAGTAGCCGATGAAAATATGCCCAATGTGAAACAGTTGTTCGGAGAATTTGGGCATGTCGTATTGCGACCGGGAAGAGAAATTAACCACCAGGACCTAATTGATGCCGATGCTCTATTATGTCGCTCTATCACGCCTGTAACCAAAGAACTGTTACAAGGAACCCAGGTGAAGTTCGTCGGCACTGCAACCATTGGCACTGACCATTTAGATATTAATTGGCTTAACTCAAAACAAATTCGCTGGGCCAATGCTGCCGGCTGCAACGCGGACGCAGTAGTTCAATATGTGATGAGTGCCATTAGTTATTGGTTTAATGTAAAAACGGAGACGGACTATTCATTTTCTCTCAAGCGATTAGAACACATAACCGTGGGCATAATTGGGGCCGGTAACGTTGGAACTCGATTAGCCACTTTGCTCGACCAGATTGGTATCAAGTATTTACTTTGCGATCCGCCACTACAACGCTCTGGTGACAAGCGAGAATTCAACAGTATTAAGGAAATTCTAAATTGTGACGTTGTTACATTACACGTGCCGTTAAATCTAGATGGAGAAGATAAAACATACCACCTATTTGATCGTTTTCAATTAGAATCATTGAGCTCTTCTCAATTATTAGTTAATGCTTCTCGAGGCGCAATTATTGATAATGACGCGCTGCTAGACTATTTGGCATCGCCGACGGCAGCGAAAGTTGTGTTGGATGTTTTTGAAGGTGAACCCACAATCAATTTTTCGTTAGTTCAAAAGTGTTTGCTAGCGACTCCGCATATTGCCGGTCATACCTTAGAAGGTAAGACTCGGGGGTCCTATATGATATATACGTCTTTTTGCGAATACTTTAAGCTTCCGAAAGAAAAAGAGCTTGCCCAGCTGCTTCCATCGGACAATCAACTTGAAATGAGTTTTAGTTCCCTAGAAGGCATGTTTTTATCAATCTATGATATTGTCAGAGATCATCGTAAATTAACGCAGTCTACTCAAGATAATATTGCCGAACATTTCGATAATTTGCGGAAAAACTACGTTTCTAGCTTTAAAGTACCAAGAAGAGATTATGTTGGATGGGATTCAAAATGGGGGAATATGCAAGATAAACGTTTTTGGGAAAAACTAACTCGTTTTTTAACTAGCGAAAACTAGATATTTGGTTTGACGCAATTTCTGCCTGAACTTTTAGCCGCATAAACTGCTTCGTCTGCCTGATTGATAATTAGATTTTGTATTTCTTCGGGAGTCATACGGACGTCACTTTTGGGTTGCCACGCGCTATAGCCGATAGATAGAGTTATCGGGATTTCATGCTCGTCAGTTTGGAGGGGATTTGTTTCGATAATCTCTCGAATTCGATCGGCAATTTCGTAAGCGTCTTGCTGGTTTGTGTTTGGTAGCAAGACGGTAAACTCTTCTCCACCAAATCTCGCTAATACATCTGAGCGCCTTAGTAATGGCGTGATTTTTTGGACAATAAATTTTAACGCTCTATCGCCTATTAAATGTCCGTAGCTATCATTTATTTTTTTAAAGTGGTCTATATCCAGAAATAAACACGACAAAGGTTGTTCTGATCTAACTGAGCGGGAAATTTCTTTTGCTAAGGCCTGGAAAAAATAGCGTCGATTTTTTGCCCTGGTTAAAATATCAACCAGGCTTAAATGTTTATAACGTTCCTGATTGAGAGAACTCTCAATACACACACTAATGATCGAAGCTAAATGCTGTAAAAAATGGGTAGCCAGCTGTGGCGAAAAACGATTTGCGTCTCGACTTCCTATATGCAAGCTGCCAATAACTGTGTTGCCTCTGGTTAATGGCAGCAGGGCTACACTCTTCGACTGTTGAGGAAATCCCTTAAACAAAGGCTTGATGAAGCCAGAGTCTTGGCTTAGTCGTGTCTTAATGGAACTGGAGTAAAGGGCTTTCAGATGCTGTAGGTTGTCAAAATAATGTAAGTTTTCATAATCAAGTCGGCCGTAAATTTCTTCGAGTAATTGTCTAACTTCTCTCTCAGGATCAAATAAATACAACTCAACTTGAGTTAATCGGAACTTTGATTTAAGTTCTTGCAATACTCGATTCATCAGGCACTGAAACGAGTCAGCTTGTAAAAAATAGAGTTCAAGCTGATAGAATTTCTCTTGAGTTTCCTGATTGTGCTGAGCACTATGCAATAATTGCTGTAAAGTCGTCTTAAGGCGCTGATTTTGTTGATTAATTGATTCACTACTTAAATCACTATGATTATCTGAAAGTAGCGAATCAAACAACTTTTTTTGCTGAATATCTTGCTCTGACATTGTCTAGGATTGGGTGCAGGTGAACTCTTAAGGTCTCGTTATAGATTTGATTGTGGCACACTTGAAGATAGTTTTCTGATAAATTCTTCTAAACACCGGAGAAAATCTCGAGTTGTAACACTAGGTGCTGAGTTTAGTCTATTTCAATACTAGCAAGTTGCTCTTTGCTAAATGCTTGAAATAGGGATTTTTTAGATTAAATATTTACTGATGAGAAAATTATTATAGGAACGCGATAAAAAGTAACTATAATTAAAATTGCTTCAAGAGTTAGCCAGAATGGGATTTTAAGCTAATTCATTCAATACTTCACCTGAGCAGGTTGGGACCGAAAAAGGCTCCACCAATTGCTCGCAAATAGGCTGCACTTGCACGGATTTTAACTGTCGATGGCTAAAGACGATATGAACACTGAACAATTGGAAGACGAAGTGACCTGGTCATCTCGAAAGCGAGTTAGAAGTGGAAAAGATCGCCGTTCAGGCCAGGATAGGCGCCAAATGAGTGGTAGAGTTATTACTGTTCCGGATATGCGCTCGGGAATTGATAGACGCTCAGGCGAAGACCGCAGAAAGGTCCGGCTCATAATTACTGGCAGAGCCATGGACGTCTAAGCACAATTAAGTCCTATCTATATAAATACTACTTGATCAAGTAGTTGTTCTGTTGCTAATATGTACCTTCATTGGAAACAGCTTCTTTTGATAGATCAAAAGTCGTTCTTTATTGGTTATGAAAGTCGCTTAATTAATATGGTTTAATGATTCTGCGGTGAGAACTGCGGTTAGATCGTGTTCGAGGGCTTTCAACCCTGGCTTTTTCTCCACAAGAAAGTTTATCATCCTCAGGGTGGCTCCCACTGATAGGGGACACTACAGCTTAATCACAGGGGCGTGAAGTTGTAGCTTTTTTTTTTCTTTTGGGAGAAGTTGTTTTCGATGAGTTAGCACATAAGAAATGGCTATATTGCAATAGATTACTTTTACGGTGTATTTGTGCGTCAATGGGTAGCTGTCGTAAGAGACTACTAAGTGTTAGTATGTCCAAGCCAGAATCATAAATCTGATTACTGGCCCCACTATTTAACAATAAACAACTAATTTAAAGAATTTACTTCTCTATAAGCTAAGAGTGACGCTAGTTCATGGGCCTTGAAATTAATCCGCAGACACTCTCGCTGATAATCGCGGGATTTGTATTTTTATCTTTTGTTGTACTGTGCATATTGCTGATTAAAGTGAGTGCTGCGCAAAAGTACGTCGAACAATCCAAGAATATTCAAGACTCACTTGAAGGTTTAAATGGCACTCTAGAAGTAAAGCTCAAAGCACTTGACGAACGACTGTCTCGCGATCAACAGCAATTGTTTAGCAATATAATGCAAGATAGGGAAAGACAGCTTAATTCGATTGGTGAACTTAGAGTTGAGCTAGAAAAACGTTTTTCAGAGACCAGTTTGTCATTAACTAATAATGTCCAAGCATTTAAGGCAGATATGGTAGAGAAGTTTGAGAAATTACAAAGAGGCTCTTCAGTGTCACTCGCTGAAGGTCAACAGCAGATTAGTTCAACTGTAAATCAATTTGGCGAGAAATTAAATCGTTCATTAGAGCAACACCAAACTCAAACTCGTGAAGCAATCACTGATAATATTCGTAAAGGGATTAAAGATTTGCGAACTGATTTAGACCGCAGTATTCAACAGCAAAATGATGCTATTGGTAAGAGTATAAGTGGGCTAACAGAGAGTACTGACAATAGGCTAAAGGAAATCAGTAGTCAGGTTGAGAAGCGGCTTAGCGAAGGTTTTGATAAGACAACTAAGACTTTTAACGATGTATTAAAAAGGTTGGCGTTAATCGATGATGCTCAAAAAAAGATTACCGAACTTTCTAGCAATGTAGTGAGCTTACAGGAAATACTGAATGACAAGCGATCTCGAGGCGCATTTGGTGAAGTTCAATTGCAATCATTGGTGAGCAATATCATGCCTGAAAGTCATTACAGCATGCAGTATAAATTCTCTAATGAGAAAATTGCTGATTGCGTATTAGAATTGCCGGAGCCGACTGGAAAAATTGCTATTGATGCGAAATTTCCGCTCGAGAGCTTTAAGAAAATGACCGATATTACGCGTGCCGAAAGTGACCGTAAAGATGCATCTCGCCAGTTTGCAAAAGACATCAAAAAGCACATAAATGATATCTCAGAAAAATACGTTTTACCTCCCGAGACTTCCGATGGTGCAGTTATGTTTATTCCTGCCGAGAGCGTGTTTGCTGAGATTCATGGCCATTATCCAGGGTTGGTTGAACATGCTTACCACAAAAAAGTTTGGATGGTCTCTCCAACGACTTTAATGGCGATTCTGACCACAGCATCTGCTGTCATTAAGGATGAACAAACTCGTAAACAAGTTCACATTATAAAGGATCACTTGTCTGCTCTCGGCAAAGACTTCGTGCGATTTCAGTCACGTATGGACAGTCTTTCGAGGCACATTGGTCAAGTTAGCAAAGATGTAGAACAAGTCCATACATCAGCACGAAAGATTACCTCCAGGTTTGATAAAATTGAAAGGGTGGACGTTTCCTTAGAGCATGCTGATGACGCCAGTGTTGCTCTAACGCCGCCTGACGAGTTGGTTAATGAATAGAGATAGTTATCTCAAATGGTAATATAGGACTGTTATTGTAGGAATTTGCTCACATTTAAAAAGCATTTGTTCTCTAAGATTTAGATTCTGAACTATATTTATGGGTAGTAAATAAAGAAAAGGATCCTCAAATTGTCTATCCCAAAGCTAGTTCAGGAACATCTCGAATCCGCAGAAATTAACTACAAACAAATAGAGTTGCCCGAAGCTTCTTCGTTAAAAAGCAGTGCTAATTTCCTAGAAGAGCGGGTAAAGTACTTGGTGAGAGCAGTGACATTCAGAGGTGGTGATAAGCCTATTGTCGCCATTTTGCCTTACACGCACTTATTAGATATAAAACAACTAGAACTGGCTATAGAGCAGGAAGCTGTGCTCTCGGCGCCTGAGGCCAATCATCGCCTATTTAAAGGTTGCCAAGATGGTTCGTGGGCGCCGATTGCCGGAGCATTTGACGCCATCTTCTTTATCGATAAGACAGTTTTTGAGTTTGAGCAGATTATTATTCAAAGCGGTAACCCTAAGCTGTTGTTACAAATAGAAAACTCCGAAACCAGTAAACTTTATCAAAATGCCAATACTGCTGACTTTGCTGCTGGATCTGAAAGACTATATGCTGGCAGGAACAGTGTTTCAGATGAATCGACCGATCTCGATGTTAGTTTTACGCCTATTCGTTTAAAGCAACGTGTGGATGAAACTTTCGACTTGCCTGCAATGCCTGAAATTGCTCAAGACATAATGAAGCTACGGGTAGATCCAAGTGCGGATGCGACCAAACTGGCAAAGATAGTGTGTCGGGATCCATCTTTGGCGGCGCAAGTTATAAGTTGGGCAAGTTCCCCCTATTACGGATATCAAGGTAAGGTCGACTCTGTTGAAACAGCGATCGCTCGTGTTTTGGGGTTTGAACTAGTCATGAATTTAGCTTTAGGAATTTCTATCGGCAAATCGCTCAAGGTTCCCATGGATGGACCTTTAGGCATTCGCCAATTTTGGAAGCAGGCTATCTATTCTGCCAATCTCGCAGAAAAAATTTGTCGGAATATGCCTATTAAACAAAGACCGGAAAGGGGGTTAATATACTTGAGTGGTTTACTGCACAACTTCGGTCATTTGCTATTAGGGCATATTTTTCCTCCGCAGTTTGAACTGGTCAATCGCACCATAGAAGCGAATCCTCACATCGCAGTAGAAGATATCGAATTCTATATTCTTGGCGTTAATCATGAGGAAATAGGTGCTTGGCTTATGGCAAATTGGCATATGCCTGATGAGTTAATTGTGGCGGTGCAGCGGCATCACCAAGAAGAGTTTTGGAGTAAGCATGCGGTTTATTCTAATATTGTTTTGGTCGCCAATCGAATGCTCAAACGTTTGGGGATTGGTGATGCTATTGAAACGGATATCCCCAATTCGACGTTAGAACTCTTGTCTCTTGATATAGAAACACTTGAATCTACTTTGCAAGACATAGAATCTGAAGCCGAAACGTTGGACTTAATGGCTAAGCAGTTAGTCGCCTAAATTCATATCTAACCAATCAAAAAGCGCATTATTATGCGCTTTTTTTGTAGCAAACCTATGCCTGGGCAGTGGCGGTTGACGAATTATCAATGGGTTTTAGGTTCAGTTACAATTCATACTCCTCTGAGTAGAATGTTGATTAAATTAACACTATGTCAGGCGCATTAAATACTTTAATATGTTTGCAAATGATTGTATCGGTACTTTTTTAAAGAGTCCAAAATGAGAAAATTAATTCCAATTATCGTTGCTAGCTTACTGTCTTTCGGAGGACATACTCCTGTTTTCGCATTTGCCGAAAAAGCGGAGACTAAAAAGCAATGTCGTATGATTTCACGTCAACAAGCGGTGAAAAAAGCGCAAAAACAAACCGGCGGTAAAGTAGTCAGTGTTAAATTAAAAAATGATGGCAAAGATTCTGTTTACCGAGTCAGAGTATTGGTCGGTGATAAGAGAATTAAAAACATTTCAATTAAAGCGTGTAAGTAAAAGATTAAAATATGAAAGTACTAATAGTAGAAGACGAGCAAAGATTAAGGGAAAACCTGATTGAATCATTTAAAAAAGCGGGATTTGCCACCGAAGCGGCAGAATCCGGCGAAGATGGTCTTTTTATTGCGACTGAATATCCGCTAGATATAGCTGTCGTTGATATTGGTTTACCTGGAATATCAGGTTTGGAAATGATTGAACAACTGAGAGCCAAAGACAATCAGCTTCCGGTCATAGTGTTGACTGCGCGAGATTCATGGCAGGACAAAGTGGAAGGATTATCCACCGGTGCCGATGATTATATGGCTAAACCGTTTCAATTTGAGGAGCTCTTGGCTCGTTGTAACGCGTTGTTAAGAAGAAGTGCCGGATATGCTTCACCGACGATTAAATTTGCTGATATTGAATTAGACACTATGGCTCAGTCTGTTACCAAAGATGGTAAGGTGATTGAATTGACCGCCTATGAATATAAGGTAATCGAATACTTATTTCTCAATCCAAAAAAGGTCGTTTCTAAAACTGAATTAACAGAACACATTTATGAACAAGATTTTGACCGAGATAGTAATGTTTTAGAGGTTTTTGTTGGACGCTTACGCAAGAAAATCGACCCCAATCAGTCTTTAAAGATTATTCAAACATTACGTGGTCAAGGCTATCGTCTTAATCCCGAGTATCTATCTTAAACTAAGGGACAAGAATTATGCGCTTCGGGCCACTTCGCTCTTGGTCATTGAAAGGGCGGCTAATGTCGGTCACAGCAATCATTGTGTTGATTGCTTTTTACTCCATTTACCTGCTCACCAAAACCGCCTATATCAATGCCAGTAAAGCCAGAATTAAAGAAAGCTTAACGGTACAGATTTATGCATTGATGGCGGTCGCAGAAGATCAAGACGCACAACTAACGGTACCTTCTTTTTTACGTAATGACCGCTTAAACCAGCTCAACTCCGGTTTGGTTGCCTACGTGTTAGACGTTGACGGAGACCTGATTTGGCGTTCTAAATCGAGCGATACTTTCGCCGTATTACCTGACATTTCCATCAATTATTCTCTTGCTAATTTAACTGAGTCGGCGCTGGATGGACACGGCATGTTCTGGATCGGAGATCAAATTATCTGGGAACATGAAAATGGTATGGAAGGCGAATACCTGTTTCTAATCGGCGAAAAGCAACAAATTATGCGTGCCCAAGTTACTCAGTTTAAAACCGAAGTTGCCACATGGTTATGGGTCGCTACTTTTTCCTTAATTATTGTACTAATGATCGCGATGCGGCTTTCTTTAAATCCATTAAAGGATGCTCAACAGCAAATTGAACTTGTCAGAATAGGGGAGCGAAATAAGGTTGAAGGCGTGTTTCCCTCTGAGTTGTCGCCGCTAACCTCAAGTATTAATAGCTTATTAGACGCTGAGTATTTGCAAAAACAAAGGTATAGAGACAGCTTAGGAAATCTTGCACATAGTTTAAAAACACCATTGGCGGTGATGAAAAGTGAATTGCATCAACTTGAGCAGGATGATACCGCGACACAACTGATTAAGCAGGTAGAGCGAATAGACGATATAGTTAAGTACCAACTCAATCGTTCGGTGGTGTCTGCCGGACAAACATTAAGGCGAAAATGCCTAGTTGAGCCGGAAGTCTATAAAATTGTTGAGGCTTTAAAAAAGGTACATGCTGCTAAATGCTTAGACTTTTTAGTTTTTGTCGAGCCAGATGCAAACTTTCCTGGTGAGCAAGGTGATTTGATGGAGCTCATTGGTAATCTGTCGGACAACGCATGTAAATGGGCCCAAAGCAAAATTGTGATTAACATTGATACTCAATTAGATGGGTTGTTTATTGTAGTTGAAGACGATGGGCCTGGAATTCCGACTGCAAAAAGGTCTCTAATTCTTGATCGAGGCAAGCGGCTTGATCAACAAGCCGAAGGGCAAGGACTGGGGCTTTCAATTGTCATGGATATTATCAAAACCTATAAAGGAAGGATAAACATCGACGATAGCGAGCTTGGCGGGGCTAAATTTAAAATCAGTATTCCAATAGTTGAGGGATAAACACGCCTTAGTCAATTGAGAAAATCTGTTTTCATTTAATTAGCTTTTTAAATCCTTTGATTATTGTTAATATGTACTACTTGTATAACTAGCTTTATTGGTTAGTGGTTGTAGTATATTTTGATGCTGAGTGAAGAGTCTGAAATAAGAAAAATTAGAAAAATTATCCATGTAGATATGGATTGCTTTTTTGCCGCCATTGAAGTGAGGGATAACCCTCAATTGGCGGGTCTTCCTGTGGCAGTGGGAGGCAAACCAGATTCCCGTGGTGTGGTCGCTACTTGCAACTATGAGGCGCGCAAATTCGGTGTTCATTCCGCTATGCCATCGGCTCAAGCTGCAAGACTTTGTCCTGATCTAGTATTTGTTAAATCTAATCATACGAAATATCGAGAAGAGTCGCAGCGCATCCGCAAGATATTCCATCAATATACAGACTTGGTGGAACCTTTGTCTCTGGATGAGGCGTACCTAGATACAACTGACTCCCATCAATATCATAATAGCGCGACCTGGATCGCTCAGGCGATATGTCATGAGATCTACAAACAAACTCAACTGACAGCTTCAGCCGGAGTAGCTCGTAGTAAATTTCTTGCCAAGATTGCTAGTGATTGGAATAAGCCGGCGGGATTGAAAGTTATCTTACCGGAAGAAGAAGAAAAGTTTATCGAGAAATTGCCGGTAAAAAAACTCCATGGGGTCGGTAAGGTGATGACGGGAAAATTAGAGTCAATGGATATTCTTACTTGCGGCGAGTTAAAGCAAGTTGAGCTAAATGTGTTATTGAATAAGTTTGGTAAAACCGGTAAGTATCTATACGACTTGTGTAGAGGTAATGATCCACGAAGAGTGAAACCACATTCAGCGCGCAAATCAGTCAGTGTAGAAACAACTTTCGAAGAAAATATTGAACGTTGGGAGGAATGCGAATCCAAGTTTTTGGAACTGGTTTCCAGCTTATCACGGCGCTTACAGAAATTGGGGAGCGAAGAAAAGATTAATAAGGTCTATGTCAAAGTAAAGATGAGCAATTTTCAAATCCACAGTGCCGAATCTATATCCCAAGGTTTTGATATCCAATTATTGTTGCGACTGTTTAAACGTCTAAGGAAGCAATACCCCGAGCCAATCAGGTTGCTAGGGATCGGAGTTAAGTTTCCTGAAAAAGCCAAAAGAATAATGTTACGTCAACTGGATATTCCATTTTAAATTTGGGCCGCATAAAAAAGCCGACTTAGAGTCGGCTTTCTGGGCGTCACAAATTCAGATATCGCCAATTACTACTGTAATCTAGCCGCGCCATCTAATCGAATAACTGTTCCATTAAGCATTTGATTTTCTACGATTTGTTGAACTAACTGGGCAAATTCTTCTGCTTTACCAAAACGAGATGGAAAAGGGACTGTGGCACATAACTGTTCGCGTATCTCGTCTGGTACGTCAGCAATCATGGGCGTTTCGAAACTACCCGGAGCAATTGCCATACAGCGAATACCTAGTTTTGAGAATTCTCTGGCGAGCGGAAGCATCATCCCAACTATGGCGGACTTAGTTGCCGAATAAGCGACTTGGCCAAACTGCCCTTCGAACGCAGCAATAGAGGCGGTATGAACAATTACCCCACGCTCTTTTTCAATCGGGTCATTATTTTGCATAACTCTGGCTGCGGCTCGTGTGAGTAGAAAAGTTCCAACTAAATTGATGTCGACTACTTTCTGGAAATAGTCAGCAGGCATGGGGCCCTTTTTGCTGATTAATCTACCTGCTCCAAGAATGCCGGCGCAGCCAACGGCCAGGGTAACTTTTCCAAACTTTTCAACAGCTTGGTCAACCGCAGAATCAACATCAGCTTCGTTACTGATATCTGTTTTGATAAATATAATCTGCTCAGGGTTGGCCTGAGAAACCGCTTGGCCTTGCTCTTCGTTGATATCAAGAATAGCAACTTTTCCGCCTTGTTCGACAATTCGATTAACTACGCCTAGGCCCAGACCCGACGCGCCGCCGCTAACCACGGCTACTGTGCTTTCAAATGACATATTGTTATCTTTAAATAAATGAAAAGCGGCATTGTAGCAGTTTCTTTGAAAGCGTTGAATCCACAAGTTAGATGCGGAGAATTAGGCATGGTGCGTTGGGGGTTGACCAAAACTTCGTCAAACGTCGTAGTTTGACAAAATTTTGATCTAAACAGTGGGGCTTGACGAAGGGCTGAAGACCCTAAAAGTCGAGTTGATGCCTGACTTTAGCTAGTTTTACGATCTAGCCAAAAATGCTCAAAATTTGAGATCTGTCCGAATGTCTATTATGGCCTGGAATGGAGTGCTTATTCTGGCGCGAAAAGATTTCATTTATGTCTT
The DNA here is from genome assembly GCA_026196875.1 of Kangiellaceae bacterium. GTDB lineage: Bacteria > Pseudomonadota > Gammaproteobacteria > Enterobacterales > Kangiellaceae > Aliikangiella. The sequence goes on along the minus strand of JAPHTP010000060.1, from coordinate 35,560 downwards.
CAATCGTATCTTCCAAACGACAGTAATTGTTTTCTTTGAGCGCTCCCATCATGCTGGTGGCGAAATAGTCGAATTCAGTTTGCCAAAGGTGCGGATTATTGGGTTGCTTCATACGTCTATTGATGCGGCCAAGAATGCCATATAGCCGTGGAGCATCATGGGTTCGGCAGTAGTCTTGAATTACTTCTTTCATCATGTTGTATTGTGAAGAAGTAATTTTGATAGCGTTTTGCTCCTCAAACTGAGGACGCATAGTTTTCAAAATTGTAGGGATTTGCTGAACTGACATATTCAACTCCTTGTATAAAACATTCCCAAAATTAACAATCTATTAAAATTGCGCTTTGCAATGCGCACACTTCATTTACAATATAGGAAAGGAATTAATAAAAAACCATCTTATATAATGAAACAATCTCATTTGGTTATATCGTTAGTTTGTCTCGGTCTATATACCGTATCTACGGGGTCTAGAGCCGAATCCGAAAAACAAACAGAAACCGTTAAGGATTTACTTGAACAGTGTTATGCAAAGCAGATTGCTGTGTCTGATGACAGTACCAGCGTGAAGGATGTACAAGACTATTGTATGCAGCGGCTTGAAAGCGAAAATATTAAACAGGAAGAGCTTTCTCCGTTACGTAAAAGGATTGCTAGAGAACGAGCAAATCGCAATAACCCAAATGTCATTTCGTCGCATAAACGTAACTATTTTCTACCTTTGAGCTACGTTTCTGAGCCCAATATAGCGCCGTACCAAGAGGCTCCTGAAAGTGTAGAGCTGGACCAATATGAGGCGAAATTTCAATTGAGTTTCAAGGCGCCGGTTATGGAGCAAGTATTTACCGAAGAAGATACATTGTTCTTTGGGTTTACGCTTCAATCGTACTGGCAAATGTATAATACGGAAGTTTCCTCTCCTTTCCGAGAAACTAACTACCAACCTGAGCTCTTTTACGCTTTCACCAATGATTTTTCGATAGGCGAATGGACCAATTTGGTAAATGTCATTGGAATAGAGCACCAGTCAAATGGACGTTCACAAATGCTTTCAAGAAGCTGGAATCGAATTTATGCGCAATTTGTGTGGGAAAACAATGAGTGGGTATTTATGTTTAAACCTTGGTATCGCTTGCCAGAAGATCCAAAAACTGAACCCGGACAAGCTGATGGCGACGATAACCCCGATATAGATGAATTTATGGGACATTTTGAGTTTACCAGCGTGTACCAATGGGATCAGCAGACGTTTGGAATAATGATTCGCAATAATTTGGATACCGGCAAAAATCGCGGTGCCGTCCAATTGGATTGGACATTTCCAATGGGCAGCAGGTTTAAAGGGTACTTACAGATATTTAATGGGTATGGTGAGAGCTTGATCGATTACAATCACTCTAACACAAGGATCGGACTTGGGGTGCTGCTAACGGACGTTTTTTAGTTCGCTAGATCTGTTACTCGATAAAAGGGCGGATTCGCCCTTCGTTTTGACTTTAGATTGAGCTTAGTCTTTATAGATCGCGGTAAATAGTTTGCCTTCAGAGTTGATATACCCGCGATACATCCCGGCAGAATTAAAAGAAAACACCGCTTCGCCTTTAGGCGACATGCCGACAATACCGCCTTGGGCTTTCATTTTTACGAGCTTGTCCTTGATTACTTCGTCGGAAGCCGATTGCAGCTCGAGCCCCTTATATTTGACCCGTGCGCAGATATCATGCGCGACTGCTACCCGAATAAAAAATTCTCCGTGACCGGTAGCTGAAATAGCGCAAGAGTCATTATCTGCATAAGTTCCCGCGCCAATAATAGGTGAGTCTCCGATGCGACCGTACTTTTTATTGGTCATTCCTCCGGTTGACGTTCCTGCGGCAAGGTCGCCGTACTGATCCAAAGCCACAGCTCCGACTGTGCCAAACTTCTTATCATCTGGCCATATTGAGTTGGGCTTCTGATGCAAAGAGCTGGCATGTTTGTCGTCCTTATCCTCGGACAGTTTGAAAGTGTCTGGATCGTTTTTTAAGATTTTTTGCAGTTGTTGCCAGCGCCGATCAGTAAAAAAGTAATCTGGTTTTACCATTTCAATTGATTGAGTTTTAGCAAATTGCTCCGCGCCTTCTCCGCTCAGCATGACATGTTTAGAGTTTGTCATAACCAGCGCCGCTAACTTTATTGGATTTTTTATATGGCTCACTCCAGAAACCGCGCCAGCGTTTAAAGTTTTACCTTCCATAATAGAGGCATCGAGCTCGTTGGTTTTATGATGGGTAAATACTGCACCTTTACCGGCATTAAACAATGGAGAATCTTCCATAACTGCGATGGCTGCTTGCACAGCTTCAACACTTGAACTCCCTCTTTTGAGTAATTGGTGGCCGGCTTTTAGGGCTTCTTCAAGTTTGGCGTGGTAGGCTTTTTCCAGCTCAGGAGTCATGTTGGATTTTAAAATTGTGCCTGCACCGCCATGAATAGCGATGGCAACTGGTTTATTTTTAGCCATAACTTGAGTACTTATAACAAACAAAGTGGAAAGAACCACAAGCAGCTTTCTCATTGTTATTTGTCCTAATTAATTTATTCGAAGAGACTAAAGCTAACGTTTAGTCGTATTAATTGCAAATTTCCAAGGGTTACATAGCTAATTTGGGATAATTGCTCCTCTGAGGAGCAGTTTTTTTGCCTCGACCTCTTGTCGAGGCCCTACTATCTGTGGTCTTATGAAGAGTTTAGGGCAATAACAATCTATCAGAAGATAGTCCTTTTCGCTTAGCCTAAATCAAGGGTTAAACAACAACGACTTATAACGAAGAAGGATAAGAAATGGCAATTCAACGTGGCGGATTTAGTACCCGCTTGGGTTTCATACTTGCAGCGGCCGGATCGGCAGTTGGTCTGGGCAACATTTGGAAATTCCCATTTGAGGTAGGTGAAGGTGGCGGAGCTGCTTTCGTAGTAATGTATTTAGTTTTTTGTTTTGTTTTATGTTTTCCGGTTATGGTGGCGGAGATTGCAATAGGCCGTAAAACACAACGAAATGCTGTGGGTGCGTTTACCGCTTTGGGTCATAAAAAGTGGTCAATAATTGGCTATCTTGGATTAACCAGTGGGGTACTAATCCTCTCCTTCTACAACGTTGTAGCTGCGTGGGCTTTTGGGTACTTCATTGATATTGTGATGGGGAATTTCTCAGTAGGCGCAGAGGCATTTGGTGGATTTGTTTCTGATTGGGTGAAGGTTGGTAGCTACACCATTATATTTATGGTCGCGACAGCTTACGTTGTTTCTCACGGTATTGCCGGTGGTATTGAAAGAGCTGCCAAGATTTTGATGCCTACTTTGTTTGTGATGATTATTGCATTAATTTTCTATTCTCTCACCCTGCCAAATGCGATGGAAGGATTGAAATTCTATCTTGTCCCTGACTTTAGTGAGATTACCGGTACTGTTGTTTACGCTGCACTAGGCCAGGCATTTTTCTCACTTTCATTAGGTATGGGGGCTTTGATTACTTATGGTAGTTACGTCAATAGAAAAGAGAACATCGTTAGTTCTGCAGCTCAAATTACTTTAATGGATGTTGGTGTAGCGGTCCTTGCAGGTTTTATGATTTTCCCATTTGTCTTCTCACAGGGAATCGAAACTGACGGCGGCGCAGGACTGATCTTCATGACTTTACCTGGTGTCTTCCAATCTCTTGGTCCAATCTTAGGCGTAGTGGTCGGTGCATTTTTCTTCTTATTACTTTCTTTTGCCGCATTTACATCGACTATTTCTCTATTAGAAGTTCCGACAGCCTATATGGTTGATGAGCACGAAGTTCCTCGTTCTAAAGCGACTTGGATTGTGGCTGCAATTATTTTCCTAGTTGGTATTCCTTCATTGCTATCTGCAGGAGCTGTAGACGCACTTACCGGATTTATTCAACTACCAGGCAAAGAATCAGCGATTAGCTTTATGGATTTTGCCGGCTTGATAGCAAGCGATACATTCCTGCCCCTAGGCGGATTTATGATTGCTGTATTTACTGCTTATGTGTGGCGCAAAGAAAACTTTAACGCTGAAATAGCGCATGGCGATGAAAGTATAAAAGGGAGTTGGTTACAGACTTATGTTGATTTCGCCATTAGCTATATATGTCCTGTGCTACTTGGAGCCATTTTCATTGTCACGGTACTCGATAACTTTTTGGGAATAAAAATAATTAATATTTTACTGGGCTAGTTGCTCAGTAAAATTAATAGATAACAACGACAAAGCATGCGGAGTTTGTTTTGAAAATAAAACTGTTGGTGATTCCTGCACTCTTTGCCTCATTGGCAGGGTGCGAAATGAAAAATGAAACTGAAAAGAAGCCGGTAGAAGTTGAACGACCTGCGCCTGTTTTCGTTTCTACTTATGAACCATTGGCATCGAATGAGTTTGTGATAAAAAATGCTACCGTTCTGACAGGTACTGGAGAGCGGCTTGATGCTGCTTCAGTGTGGGTTAAGGGCGGAAAGGTACAAGCGGTTGGTCAATCTGTAGGAGCACCACAAGAGGTAACTTACATTGATGCAAAAGGTAAATGGGTCACTCCGGGGATCATTGATGTTCACTCCCATCTAGGCGTTTATCCATCTCCATCGCACGAAGCTAACGCTGATGGTAATGAAATGACCGATCCCAACACCGCTCAGGTTTGGGCTGAACACGCAGTTTGGACCCAGGACCCGGGATTTAATTTGGCGAGAGCTGGAGGGGTGACTAGCTTACAGATTCTACCTGGTTCGGCAAATTTGTTCGGTGGTCGTGGTGTTACTTTGAAAAACATTCCTTCAATTACTATGCAAGGAATGAAATTTCCAGATGCGCCTCATGCTTTAAAAATGGCTTGTGGTGAAAATCCCAAAAGGGTTTATGGTGGCAAAAAACGCGCGCCTATGACTCGTATGGGAAATGTTGCTGGTTATCGTAAAGCTTGGATTGAAGCCGCTGCTTATAAAGCAAAGTGGGATAAGTATTACGAAGCAGCCGAAAATGGCGAAGAAAAAGATCCGCCTAAACGAGACTTAAAGTTAGAAACCTTAAAGGAAGTTTTAGAAGGCAAGGTGCAGATCCATAATCATTGTTATCGCGCTGAAGAAATGGCCATTATGATAGATGTGGCTAAAGAATTCGGATACGAGATTTCGACTTTTCACCATGCTGTGGAAGCATACAAAATTGCAGACGTTTTGGCTGAGAATAATATTTGTGCTGCAATGTGGGCCGACTGGTGGGGGTTTAAGCATGAGGCTTACGATTCGGTAAAAGAAAACGTGGCAATGGTAGAAAAGGCGAAGGGCTGTGCCGTGGTACATTCTGACTCGGGCATTGGCATTCAACATTTAAATCAAGAAGCGGCTAAGGCAATGGCTGCGGGCAACAAAAAAGGACTATCACTGAAAGCCAAAGATGCAATTAAGTGGATTACTTTTAACGCAGCTAAATCAATTGGTATTGAAGATAAAGTTGGATCGCTAGAAAGTGGCAAAATGGCCGATCTCGTTATCTGGAATCAAAACCCTTTTAGCGTTTATGCAAAAGCTGAAAAGGTATATATCGACGGTGCGTTAGTGTTTGACCTGATGGATAATTCAAAAAATGCAGTGAGCGATTTTGAATTAGGCATTACTAATCCTGAAGGAGAAAGGCTATGAAAATTAAACAAACAGCCAAACCAATCAAAAGAATTGCCGTAGCATTGGTCACTCTTTCTACTTCAATTTTTAGCATAGGTTTACAGGCGGAAAGTTACCTCTTTAAAAATGCTACCTTACACACAGCGACTGCGAAAGGTAGTCTAAAAAATGCGGACTTGCTAGTCAGAGATGGCAAGATTGCCCAGATCGGAATTGATTTAACAGCAACCGATGGGGTTAAAGTCGTAAATGCAAAAGGTAAACACGTTACTCCAGGATTTATAAACGCCTCGACTAATTTAGGACTCGTTGAAATTGGAGCTGTGTCGAGTACAGTTGACGCTTCAACTAAAAAATTAGGGGCATCATTTGATATCAGTGCCGCGGTTAATTTCCGTTCAACTTTGATACCGCAAAATAGGATTAACGGGTTGACTCGTGCTGTAGTGATGCCAAGATTCGGCAAATCTCTGTTTGCCGGTCAGGGAGCGGTTATTGCACTTCACTCTACGGAAAAAGGCTTATTAAAATCTAAAGCGGTTCAGTTGGCTAGATATGGAACGAGCGGGGCATCACACGCCGGAGGCTCTCGCGCAGCTGCTTTAGCGATGCTCGACAAAGCATTAAGTGAAGCAAAGTATTTAAGAGCCAATCAAGCCAAATTTACTCCCGGAATTAAATACCAATTTAGTCAGTCTTTACCAGATCTAAAAGCACTTTTCCCTGTTTTGGAAAGAAAAATTCCTTTGGTAATCACTGCTAATCGCGCAGACGATATCGTTAACATAATTGGTCTTTCGAAAAAACATAAATTTAAATTGATTATTTCTGGTGCCAAAGAAGGTTGGTTAGTTGCTGATCAGATTGCAGCGGCGAAAGTCCCGGTAGTAATGGACCCTATGCGCAATTTACCAGGATTTGATTCTTTGGCTGTGCGTTTGGACGGAGCCGCACGTATGTATCAAGCAGGAGTGAAATTAATTTTTGTTGGTGGCGGTTCTCACAACGCTTATTTAGCTCGTCAGTCCGCAGGTAATGCGGTTGCTTACGGTGTACCCCATGCAGTAGCAATCGAAGCTATGACCATCAATCCTGCGGAAGTGTTTGGCATTTCAAACTATGGACAGTTGGAAATAGGGATGGAGGCCGACGTGGTAGTATGGGACGGGGATCCCCTCGAAGTAACTTCTAACGCTGAGTTTGTTTTGATTCAGGGACAAAATCAACCAATGGTATCTCGAGCGACACGCTTACGTGACCGTTATTGGGAGCTAAAAGGTAATCAGGAACAAGCGTTTACTAAATAATAATAAAAATTAAACTTAAGGTTGAAAGTATATGAGTAGTGAAAAGAAGCAGGCCAGTTTATTAGATGCGCTAATCCCTGTTGTGTCATTAATTGTGATGCTCTTTGCATCGGTAAAATTATATGGTTCTGACTCGTCATATGGGGCGAACCAGATTGCACTTATTTTAGCTGCAGCAATTGCAATGCTGATTGGACATAAGAATGGATACAAGTGGAAAGAACTCGAGGCTGGAATTGTAAAAGGAATTTCTATGGCGCTAGGCGCTATTTTAATTCTATTAATGGTTGGCTCACTGATCGGCTCGTGGATTTTATCCGGTACAGTACCGACCATGGTTTATTACGGCTTACTCGTGCTGGACCCAAGTATTTTTTATGCTGCAGCATGTATCGTATGTGCTTTTGTTTCGATCAGTATTGGTAGTTCATGGACTACCGCAGGAACTGTCGGAGTTGCATTAATGGGAATTGCCGCCGGGTTAGATTTATCGCTTGCGATTACTGCGGGAGCTATCATCTCCGGCGCCTATTTCGGCGACAAAATGTCTCCTCTTTCTGATACAACTAATCTTGCTCCAGCAGTTGCGGGCACAGAGCTATTTACCCACATTAGACATATGGCTTGGACAACTGGTCCAAGTGTTTTAATCGCTCTAGTCATTTTTACTATTATTGGTTTAACTTCTGATGCTGGTAGCAGTGATGATGGATTAAATAATACTTTGAAGATTCTCGAAGCAAATTTTGAAATTTCATTTATTGCTTTGCTACCGCTTTTTTTAGTTTTGTTTCTCGCTTATAAGAAAATGCCGGCGTTTCCAACATTATTGATAGGTGCTTTATTCGGCGGTGTATTAGCTATGATTTTCCAATCACAAGCTATTGAGAAAATGGCAAGTTCATCAGATTACTATTTAGTAAATGCCATAGATGCGGTTTGGAGAGCAATGTACGGAGGGTACACGGTTACCACAGGTGATCAAGTTGTAGACAAATTGTTGAGCAATGGTGGCGATGGCCGAGGTGGTATGGCAAATATGCTGAATACCGTGTGGCTAATTTTATGTGCTATGACTTTCGGTGCAGTTATAGAAACTATCGGATTACTGCAACGGCTAGTTTCAAGCGCGTTAAAACTGGTAAAAGGAACCGGGTCATTAGTTTCTACTGTGATCGGTACTTGTATTGGAACTAATTTAATTGCGGCAGACCAATACATTGCAATTGTTCTTCCGGGAAGAATGTATCGTGCAGAGTTTAAGAAAAGACGGTTACATCCGAAAAACTTGTCTAGGGTTCTCGAGGATTCCGCAACAATTACTTCTCCAATGATTCCTTGGAATACCTGTGGTGCATTTATGGCAGCGACTTTGGGTGTGCCCACTTTAGTTTATCTTCCGTTTTGTTTCTTCAATATTGCCAATCCAATTATTTCGGTAATTTATGGTATCACCCATTTCAAAATCGAAAAGATTGATGATGAAGATGATTCCGACACTCCTGAAGAGCCACAGACGGATACCCCTCCCGTAGTCAAAAAGAGAAGTTCAAATGAAGAAGCTGTTCTCAGTTAAAGGAAACTCTCAAAAGCTAGATGGTGGTGCGATGTTCGGTAACGCGCCGAAAGCCATGTGGCAAAACTGGGTTCAGGTCGATGAACAAAACAGAATCGATTTAGCTTGTCGTGCTTTGCTCGTTCAGGATGGCGACAAGAACATTTTGTTTGAAGTCGGCATTGGTGCGTTTTTTGAACCTAAGTTAAAAGATCGATTCGGAATTGTAGAAAGTCATCACGTCCTTTTAGATTCGCTTAAGGCAATAGGATTAGAACACACGGATATAGACGTGGTTGTTTTATCTCATCTGCACTTTGACCATATTGGCGGATTATTAACAGAATGGAAGGAGGGGGAAAAATCCGAATTGCTCTTCCCTAATGCTGATTTTGTTATCGGTAAACAAGCCTGGCAAAGAGCCTTTAAACCTCACTATCGTGATAGGGCGTCATTTGTTCCACATTTGATGGAACTACTTGAAAAACGAGAGAGGGTGTATCTGGTTGAAGAAGAAACCCATCCAGTACTAGGTGAAGATTACAAGTTCCATATTTCAAACGGCCATACACCCGGAATGATGCTCACGGAGATTCAAATGCCGCGAGGGCCGGTGGTGTTTTGTGCTGATTTGATCCCAGGAGAACCGTGGGTGCATTTGCCTATTGCTATGGGATATGACCGTTATGCAGAATTACTGATTGATGAAAAGGAATCTTTGTTATCCGACTTATTAAATCGCAACGGGTTATTATTTTTCACTCATGATTCTCAAACTGCGATGGGTAAGTTGGAGAAAAATGAAAAAGGGAAATATTGTTTAGGCCAAAAGTGGGATAGTTGCATAGATGAAGTGTTATCTAACTAGTTGAAAAGTAATAGTTTTTATTCAAAGGTAAAAAAAGTTTAAAAAAACTTAAATATTTTGGAACTATTCGAAATGAGCCCGGTCATAATTAACAGAGAATGTAACTCCCCTTCGGTTGTTAGTTAGGCAATCGGGTTTCCTGACTAAGTCTGATGAACTAAACGCAGACTTTGAGTAAAGAATCTCCGATAAATCTTAAGCCACTTTTGTAAGTGGCTTTTTTTTGTCTGAAGAAAATGTAATCGAGTCAAAGTGTCTATCTTACCAATTTGGCGAATTTCGCCAATTAATCCATTATCTGCCAACCTTTTCAGCGTTTATTCAGTCTAACTAGTTGAAAATTCAAGGCTGTAGCTATGGCATGGCTTTTGCCTTATCTATTTACAGATTTAACAAATACTCAAAAAGTCAGCAATCTAGCGAAAAAGTTAAGGAAACGATAATGATTAAAAAACGTAATATTCTGGCCCTATCAATCGGCTCGCTTCTTGTCAGTGGATGCATCACCGTTCATGCACTCGATCTAAATTATGAAACAACCGAGAATTTAACCCAATCTGCTAACGGGATTTCTAGCTTTCGTGTAGATGCCGGTGCCGGTTTTATCAAATTAAAGGGAGTTGAAGGGCTCGACGAAATTAAAGTAAGAGCAGATCTTAAAGTTGACAGGGACCATTACAAACTTACCTTAGATAAACGTGGTGACGAGGCAGTGCTGATTGCTGAACCCAACACTCAGCGAATCAGTTTTATGAGTAGTTCTCCGAGCATCGACCTAACTATCGAAATTCCAGCCAGGTTAGAAACTAATGTAAAAGACGGTTCAGGGTTTATCGAGATTGATAACCTGATGGCGGACCTCACTGTTAATGATGGCTCAGGCAATTTGTCTATCAAAGACATCGGCGGTGATTTAACTATCGATGATGGCTCAGGGAGCATTGATATTGCGTCAGTGGGTGGAAAGGTGACGATTGACGATGGTTCTGGGGGAATTGATATTGTTGATGTTAAGAAATCTATTGAAATTGAAGATGGATCAGGTGGAATTGAATTAAGCAGAATTGGCGGCAAAGTTGATGTTGATGACGGTTCGGGTGATTTAAGTGTTGTTGAGGCTGCTGGCCATGTAACTATAGATGATGGGTCAGGTAGTATTCGAGTTAACCACCTAGAAGATGGACTAACCATAATCAACTCAGGCAGCGGCGGCCTGTCAATTAAGAACGTCAAGGGTAACGTAACACTCGACGAGTAATTAAACTGATTTGAATTAGTTATTTTTTCCAAGGGCTCTCAGGTAAGTGAGAGCTTACTTTACTAAATTGATTTTGTTTACATCAATAGCTCGGTCATTAAAACATGTGACGTTTAATGCCGGTCGTTGCGAGTATCTTGGTCGCCAATTCTTCTACAGAGCGAGTGGTAGTGTTTAAGCTTGGGATCTTTTCTCGACGGTACAAAGCTTCAACCTCTCTCACTTCATACTGGCATTGCTTAAGCGCCGCATAATTTGAGTTTGCCCGTCTTTCAGTTCTGATTTCATGCAGTCGGTTAGGATTAATCGTTAATCCAAAAATTTTGTGTTTGTGCTTCTTTAACTCCATGGGCAAACGAAGTTTTTCCATATCATCTTCGGTGAAAGGGTAGTTGGCAGCCTTAATTCCAAATTGCATAGCCATATAGAGAGAGGTAGGGGTTTTACCACAGCGGGAAACTCCAACTAAAATCACGTCAGCCTGATCATAATGCCTGGTGGTAATGCCATCATCGTTGTTTAGAGCAAAATTGACAGCTTCAATTCTAGAGTCATATGCTTCGTTGTCCCGCAATGAGTGGGTTTTTCCGACCCTGAAACCTGAGGTTTCACCTAGTTCAGTTTCAAGCGGACCAATGAAAGTATGAAAGAAATCCAGTACTAGAGCGCCGCTCGACTGGATTACCTGGCGTATCTCTGGCGTAACGATAGTATCGAATACTATTGGGCGCATACCAGTTTCTTGTTCTGCCTGCTTTATCTGTTCACACGCCTTCTCTGCTTTATCGACTGTATCTACATAAGGTAAAGTTGCCTCCTCAAACGGGACATTTTCGAACTGGGATAGCAATGACTGGCCGAACATTTCCGCCGTTATTCCAGTTCTGTCTGATATAAAAAATACCTTCCGTTTCATATTTGTGCGCCCTTGAAGTAAAATAACCGACTTTCAGGGAAAGGATTTAATCACGCAAGGGACAAATCGGCAATAAAACTTGCTGAATTAATTCAGGCAAAGGCGACAAATACACGACTTGAGGAGTGAATAACAGTGCAAGAACATGTGCTTTGGTACGATGGTTTAGGAATGAACGACGTTGATCGAGTGGGGGGTAAAAACGCCTCTTTAGGAGAGATGATCAGCAATTTGAGTAATATGGGGGTGAGCGTGCCCAATGGATTTGCCACCACAGCTCAAGCTTTTCGTGATTTTATGGCTCAAAGCGGTTTACATGACAAAATCCAAGCTGAGTTAAATCAACTTGACGTTGATGATGTTGACGCCTTGGCAGCTACCGGTAGCAAGATTCGCCAATGGGTTATCGACACCCCTTTCCAACCGGAATTAGAGGAATCCATCGAAAAAGCGTATCTTGAGCTAAAAGGTGATGCTAATGAAGAATTTGCGGTAGCCGTTCGATCATCTGCTACGGCTGAAGATTTACCCGATGCGTCTTTTGCGGGTCAGCAAGAAACTTTTCTTAACGTGCGTGGCTGGGAAAATGTGAAACTTGCTTTGAAAGAAGTTTTTGCTTCATTATTTAACGATAGAGCCATCTCATATCGTGTACACCAAGGTTTTGAACACGCTGAAGTTGCTTTGAGTGCCGGTGTACAAAAAATGGTACGCAGTGATATTGCTTCGAGCGGCGTTATGTTCACTATCGATACTGAATCAGGATTTTCCGATGTGGTTTTCATTACCGGTGCATACGGATTAGGTGAAACTGTAGTTCAGGGAGCTGTTAATCCAGACGAATTCTATGTACATAAACCAACGCTAACTGCTGACAAACCGGCAATTGTGCGTAAGACGCTTGGCGGAAAGGCCATAAAGATGGTTTACACTGATGATTCCGATCATGGTAAGTCTGTCGCTACGATTGAAGTTGATATGCAGCAACGTCAACAGTTCTGTATCAATGCTGATGAGGTTCAGGAGCTGGCAAAACAAGCAATGATCATTGAAAGCCACTACAAGCGTCCTATGGATATTGAGTGGGCAAAAGACGGGGCTGATGGGAAACTGTACATTGTACAAGCTAGACCGGAAACTGTAAGAAGCCGTGATGATGGTCGAGTTATTGAGAGATATGTATTAGCCAATACTTCAAATTTGGTTGCAACTGGCCGCGCTATCGGCCAAAAGATTGGTAAAGGGCCTGCTAAAGTTATTTCTGATCTTTCGGAAATGTCGTCTGTGAAAGAGGGTGATGTACTAGTAACAGATATGACCGATCCTGATTGGGAACCAATCATGAAAAGAGCATCGGCTATTGTAACCAATCGCGGCGGACGTACCTGCCACGCGGCAATTATCGCTCGTGAATTGGGAATTCCCGCGGTTGTAGGATGTGGCGACGCAACTGACAGAATTCAAAATGGCCAAGATGTTACCGTTTCTTGTTCGGAAGGAGATACCGGTAATATCTACGAAGGATTACTCGACTTTAATGTCAATGAAAGTCAGATTGACGATATGCCCGATCTTTCTTTCAAGATAATGATGAATGTTGGTAACCCTGACAGGGCATTTGATTTTGCCCGCTTACCTCATTATGGAATTGGTTTAGCCCGATTAGAGTTCATTATCAACCGAATGATTGGTGTGCACCCGCGTGCCCTGCTTGAGTTTGACAAGCTGGAGGACGAAGACTTAAAGCAAAATATTCTGGATCATATGGCGGGTTATGAGTCTCCAGTTCAATTTTATGTTGATAAGTTGGTCGAAGGTATTTCAACACTAGCTTGTGCATTTTCTCCAGAAAAAGTAATTGTGCGTATGTCTGACTTTAAGTCGAATGAGTATGCGAACTTAGTCGGCGGTTACTTATACGAGCCTGAAGAAGAAAATCCAATGTTAGGCTTTAGAGGTGCTTCCCGATATATCTCGGAGGAATTTGAAGAATGCTTCGAATTAGAGTGTAGAGCAATAAAAACAGTAAGAGAAACAATGGGGCTAACCAATGTTGAAATTATGATCCCATTCGTGCGAACCCTTGAAGAAGCAAGCCAAGTTATCGATTTGCTCGCTAAATACGGCCTTAAGCGAGGTGAAAATGGTTTGCGGGTAATCATGATGTGTGAATTACCTTCAAATGCGTTATTGGCAGACGAGTTCTTAGAGTACTTTGATGGATTCTCAATAGGTTCAAATGACCTTACTCAGTTAACCCTAGGACTTGATAGAGATTCAGGTATTATTTCTCACTTGTTTGACGAGCGAAATCCTGCGGTTAAAAAGCTGTTAAGCCAAGCAATTCAAGCATGTAAAAAAGCCAACAAATATGTTGGTATCTGTGGACAAGGGCCTTCCGATCATCCTGATTTGGCAAAATGGCTGATGGACGAAGGCATCGACAGTGTTTCTCTCAACCCGGATACTGTGTTAGAAACTTGGTTGTTTCTTGCTAATCAAGAAAAATAACGGTATCGATTAGTTGTTAAAACAGGGCGGTATAACCGCCCTGTTTTGTCTTAATTTTCCGAAACTTAAACAAATTCTCGACTACACTTTAAATTGGGGAAGTGGAGCGTTGCTGTGGGTACAGCTTCACAAATAATTTCTGATTTTTTGTCGTCGAATATGCACAATACGAATACAACAGAAGAATCATCAAAGTATCCTAGTAAGCTTGCATGCTTACGAACTTCTTCTTTTGCGTGTTTGCTAAGTATTCTATTTTCTAGTTTTAACTGTCTACTTTTTAGTTCTAACTCTTATGCGCAAGGATTATTAAAATTTGAGCATATTAGTATTGAACAGGGGTTAACCCAGGTAACCATTTTCGATATGGTTCAAGATCCGAAAGGGTTTATGTGGTTTGCCACTCAGGAGGGGTTAAGTCGTTACGACGGTTATGAGTTTAAAAACTTTAAGTACAGCGCAGAAGATCCTTGTTCACTCTCCGACAACTTTGTAAATAAACTGTTTATCGACAGAGAGGGAAAACTCTGGGTTGGAACCAGAAATGGACTTAATCAATTCAATTATTCTAGCTATTGTTTTAAACGATATGTTCATAGTGAGAATAATAATAAATCACTCTCTAATAATTATGTAACTGCAATAGCGCAGGATCAATTAGGCCATTTGTGGGTGGGCACTGCTGGTGGGGGATTGAATCAGCTCAATTTGGATAGCGAAGAGTTTAAGCGGTTTAATCGCAATTATAGGAATCCAACGTCCCTCCCAAGCGACAACATTACCGATCTACTTTTTGATAGTGAGCAAAACACTTTATGGATTGCTTCCGGTCGCTCTCGTTTACTTCCTAGTAAGCATAGAGGTGGGCTGAATAAACTAAACCCCACAAATTACCATTTAGAGACTGTCGATCTATCTTCGACAAATTACTATTACGACCACCTAAACAGTGTTACTTCTCTTTATTTAGACGCTAATCGAAATTTATGGCTGGGAAGCTCCTCTAGTGGATTGATTAATTTTGATTTAGCTACAGGAGAAATTTCCCAGCCTTTTTTTGAAATGTTTGGAAAAGACAATCTCTCCACACCAATAACGGACATAGTCGAGGATAACGATAATCGCCTTTGGATCGCTACGCAAAATCAAGGGGTATATCAGATTAATAAAGTAACTCAATCTATTCAGCATTTATCTCCAGAAAACTCATTTAGCTCAAATCTTAATGATACCGATATTGTATCGCTTTACATCGATTCGACAGAAGTACTTTGGGCGGGGACATGGACTAGGGGGATTAATAAACTAGGATTTTCTGCCCATCAGTTTCCACAATATTTACAGACAAAACATGGCGCGCACATAGAGTCACAACCGGTGAGGGCAATTTATCAAGATAAACAAAAACGAATTTGGTTAGCCGCGTGGAACAGTGGTTTGATCCATTTCGATCCAGCCACTGGGCTTACTCAAGAAATCTCTTTGCTACCCAAAAATCTAACCGGCAATGTACGAGAGATTTTTGTCGATCTTAAAGGTAACCTTTGGGCCGGGACTACGACAAACGGACTGTTTAAAGTCGATTTAGAGTCAAATACGGTTAAGAACTTTCGGGTTGAAGAAGGGAATAGCAAAAGCTTAAGCCATAATCAGATACTCCATATTGTAGAAGAAAGTTCCGGAAATCTTTGGATCGCAACTCGTGGTGGAGGGTTAAACTACTTTGACCAAAAATTGGAAGAGTTTACAAGATATCAGGCAAATCCCGATGAGCCTACAGCGATCAGTTTAAACTCGATCAGTATCCTTCATTTAGATGCTGACGGCATATTGTGGGTTGGTACTGAAGGGGCAGGATTAAATCTTTTTGATACTAAAACTAGAAAGGTTGTGGCTAAGTATCAACAGGAAGAACAAAAGGGATCTTTGGCGAGCGATAACCTCACTGACATTTTCCGCGACAGCAAAGGACGTTATTGGCTTGGCAGCGATAAGGGAGTGAGCAGAGTCTTTGTCGATCCGAAAGATAAGTTGAAAACTTCTCTTTCTTTTGAGTTAGTGAGTGAAAAAGGCGGCCAATCAATTGGCGCGACAGGGGGGATCTTAGAAGGTGCAGATGGAAATATATGGGCCAGTAGTATGCGAGGGATCGCCAAATTAGAGCCAGTTGAAAATAAGGTGACTAACTATTCATCAGCACAAGGGGTCTTGACGCGTGGTTATTACATCCGTTCAAGATATAAAGATCAAAATGGAGTTCTTTACTTCGGCGCGGTAAGTGGATTAACTGCATTCGACTCTCGTTTGGTAAATGTAGATCCTTATGAACCAAAAGTAACGTTAACCAAATTAATGTTGTTTGATCGAAGTGTGGCAATATCTTCTGAGGCGAATTCCCCGTTAAAACAGTCGATAGAGGAGAGCTCCCAAATCACTCTTGGTTACAAACAAAATGCATTTACTTTGGAGTTCGCGGGACTTCACTTTGTGTCGCCATCGAGAAATTACTACGCATACAAGCTAGAAGGTTTTAATAGTGAATGGCTTTACACCGAAGCCAAAAACCGAAGAGCGACTTACACGAATTTAGACCCCGGAAATTATACTTTCTATGTAAAAGCTAGTAATTCAGACGGAGTTTGGAGTAATGAGGTAACTGCACTAAAAATAAAAATTGTCGCAGCTCCCTGGAAGTCTTCCCCTGCATATTTCTTGTATTTTTCTCTGTTGATTGCACTAATCTATTTTATTAACCGACAGAGGAATTTAGCCGAGAAGCTTGACAAAGAAAAAACAATTGCGCAACTAGAAAAAGATTATGCGGTAAAATCAAACGAGCTCAAATCGAAGTTTCTCGCCAACATGAGCCATGAAATTAGGACGCCTATGAATGCTATTATCGGACTCAGTGAGCTAGCTTTAAGAGTTCCGATGAATGATAAATTGAGAGACTACCTGGGTAAAATTGATTCCTCATCAAAATCACTGCTGCGTATCATTGACGACATTCTGGATTACTCAAAGATTGATGCTGATAAGCTTGAATTGGAAAAACGGGCTTTTAGGTT
This sequence comes from Kangiellaceae bacterium, assembly GCA_026196875.1. Taxonomy (GTDB): domain Bacteria; phylum Pseudomonadota; class Gammaproteobacteria; order Enterobacterales; family Kangiellaceae; genus Aliikangiella. The sequence goes on along the minus strand of JAPHTP010000060.1, from coordinate 18,414 downwards.
AGAAGATGTAGTAAAGCAGGTTGTTAATGTTATTTCTCCACGAGCCAGCCAGAAAGAACTCGAGCTTATAGTTTCGCATTTGGAGGATATCGATTTCAGATTGATTGGTGATGAGCTTCGTTTAAGGCAGGTAATTATTAATTTGGCGAACAATGCGATTAAATTTACGGAGCAAGGATTTATCGAAATTCGCTTTGAGAAAATTTTCGAATCTAACAATACTATTGAGCTAAAAGTATCGGTCATTGATACAGGGATTGGAATGACCTCGGAACAAATTCAGAAAATATTTCAACCATTTACCCAGGCGGATATGTCGACGACAAGAAAATATGGCGGCACCGGTTTAGGATTATCGCTGAGTCGTCGTCTAGTTCACTTAATGCGTGGTGAAGTACATGTTTCCAGCAGAGAAAATCAAGGTACGACTTTTAGTTTTAACGCCCATTTTGGTATAGAGAAATCAAGCAAGTCACTTTACTTTGAGGATAAGCCACTATTAAATCAGCTCAAAGTTCTTGTTATTGAAGATAATCAAGAAACTTTAGTCACTTTGATCAGAATGCTAGAGTCTTTCGGGATTAGGGCTACGCCTTATCTAGCTTCAGATATCAGTCCACAACAGTTGCGCTATAGCGGTATGGATTTTGGAAGATTCAATTTGATTATGTTGGATAGCAGTCTTCCCAATGCTAGCTTTGCAGAGATTGGACAATTCTTAAAACACCAAGTTGGGAAAAATCCAACCCACGTTTTGTTGATGACCAACATTGCTACCTGTGTTGAGCCTCTCCACCATAGAATATTTGACACTATTATCGAAAAGCCGGTAACGCCATCTGAGCTGCATGATGGTTTGTTATCTAGTCTCGATTTAAGAGTTCCGAAAACAACAGATGTAAGTTTATCAGAAGAAGAGCGAACTCGACTGTTAGCAAAACTGGCTTCAAAAAATGTGCTTCTAGTTGAGGACAATGAAATTAATCAGCAGGTTGCAAAAGAATTGATCTCAGCATTTGGTGTCCATGTTGATTGTGCTGATAACGGTGAGCAGGCAATCGAATTACTGCAAAAGTTCAAATACGATATGGTTTTTATGGACATGCAAATGCCGGTTTTAGATGGAACCGAAACAACCAAAATAATCAGGGAAAAGAAGCTATTAAAAGACGAACCAATTGTTGCAATGACCGCTCACGCTATGGTCGGAGATAAAGAGAAGTGTATTGAAGCTGGCATGGATGATTATGTGTCCAAACCAATAAAACCCGAAATTCTTTATGAGTGCATGAAAAACTGGCTACTGAAAGATGAATCATCAGTTGTTGGTTCGTTAGCCGGGTTGCTTAACCGGTTGGCCGAAGATATCGCGGACGAGACCCGCCGTCTAGAACGTGATAATTTAGAAAGTTTAAAACCTAAGCCATTTGACTCTATTAATGATGTACTCGACATAAAAAAGGGCATTCGCTCTATGGATAACAACGAGGAACTTTATTTCGATGTACTCAGTATGTTTTTAGAAAAGTATCAAGTTATGACTTCGCGAGAAAAAATGATTGATAATTTAGAGGGAGCTTCACTTCATGACTTTTTTCACACCGTTAAAGGGCTGGCTGCGACAATTGGTGCGAGGCGTTTAAATAGACGCAGCTTAGAGTTAGAGCTTCTTTATACTGAAGTCGATGCAAGTGAACCAGAGAAAATCGATGTGTTTATTTCGGAATTACAGAAAGTTTGCCAACAAATCAATTTGCAACTTCCGAAGTTACTTTCTAATAATTGAGTTGTCCACTTGTTATAGAATTTCTAATTTGTGCGTAAAACTTCATAATTGATATGTAACGCTTTTTCTGTATTTGAGTCTTAGAACAATGCGCTGCATATGAAATCCATTGAGAATAACGCTAATAATGCAGTATATTGATGAGTGGCTTGTAGAAAACTGTGCTATGAATCAAAGAATCTTTTCAAATAAAACGCTATATAAATACTATTAAGCGGTTATATGAAGCCGTCTTAAGTTATTTAAAATAATAATATTGAGGTATTCTTGGATGCCATTATCTATCTAGAAGTCAGCCAGGGTGTTCTCGAGAAATCGGGAAATAACAAAAAAGGGGTAGTAAAAGTATGAAAAATCTAAACCTGAAAATACTATCGGTTTTTCTAGCGATAGTTGGTTGTTTAAATGCAACCGCACAAGTGGAAAAAAACAATAAAAGTACCGCCATATACATTGTTCAATTAGAAGAGCCTTCACTTACAAAATATAACGGTAGTAATCCGAAATTTAAAGCAACTAGTTTGTCAGTGACAGGAAAAAGAAAACTTAACGCTAAATCTGCAGAAGCAATTCAATATTCAAAATATTTAGAAAGCAAACAAACTCAATTACTTGAGGATGCTTCTAAGCAAATGAAAGTTAATCTGGCTCCCGTTCATCAATATACTCGAGCACTCAATGGGTTTTCAATAAAGCTGACCAAGGAACAAATGGAAAGTTTGAAATCAATGCCTGGAGTCAAGTCTATAGAAAAATCGAGAAAATACCGGGTGCATACTGACCGAGGGCCTTCAATGATTAAAGCGCCAGAAGTGTGGAATGGCGTTTTTAATGCAATTCAGGCAAGAGGGGAAGGTGTTGTTGTTGGGATCATAGATACTGGTATTCGACATGACCATGATTCGTTTGCCGGTACATCTCCTTCGGATGGGTATGTGCATATCAATCCGTTAGGCAATAACGTTTATCTTGGTGATTGTGTAGGTCAGCCTAATTTGTGTAATAGCAAGTTAATTGGTAGCTATAACTTTGTATCAGGTAATACTAACCCTGCAGATGAAGAGAGTCACGGAACCCATGTTGCTTCAACTGCGGCTGGTAACACTCTGGACTTTGATTTAGGCGGAGGAAATTCTTTTCAGTTATCAGGAGTTGCACCCCGAGCAAACATCATTTCTTATAAAATTGCGGATAGCTCCGGTTCTTCTGAGGGTTCCGCATCAATCGCTGCTATCGAGCAAGCGATTGCTGACGGCGTTGATGTTATTAATTATTCCTTTGGTTCTGATGCAATTGGGACCCCTTGGAGCGATTCAACAGCATTGGCTTACTTATCCGCCAGAGAGGCAGGCATTTTTGTAGCTACGTCTGCGGGTAATTCTGGTCCTCAACCTGAAACGGTTGGAGCACCGGCTAATGCTCCATGGCTAACAAGCGTTGCTGCAACAACCCATGACCGAGGTGTATTTCCAACCAAATCTATTGGTTCTATGAGTGGAGGTGATACTACCCCTCCAGCAGATGTTACCGGCCGAAGCCTCACTGGTAGTATAACCGCTAATATCGTCTATGCCGGGAATTACTCAAATGGAGACACAAATCCAGAACAATGTTTGAATCCATTTCCCGCCGGAACATTCACTGGTGAAATCGTTGTGTGTGATCGCGGGGAAATAGCCCGAGTTAAAAAAGCAGAGAATGTTGCTGTTGGTGGTGCGGGAGGTTTTGTTCTCGCGAATGTTGATTCAGGAGCAACTAATCTAGCGGATGATATCTATGTAATCCCAGGGATCCACATCGCTGCCGCAGGCGGTAATTCACTCAGAACATGGTTGAGTTCTGGGGCAGGGCATACGGCTACTGTCACTGGTACCTCGGGAAATGTTGGAGTTGATCCTGACGCAGCGGATATTGTTGCCGGATTCAGTTCTCGTGGTCCGAATCCAGCACCTGCGTCGGTTCTTACTCCTTCACTAGCTGCGCCAGGAGTCAACATCTTAGCTGCTGACTTAGATCCTGTGTTATTTGGCTTCAAAAGTGGAACCTCGATGGCTAGTCCTCACGTAGCTGGAGCTGCTGCATTGGTTATTCAATTGCAACCCAATTGGGGACCGGCAGAAGTTCACTCAGCGCTGTCAACAACAGGCTCCGTTAATTTGACGAAAGAAGATGGTGTCACCGCTGCGGACTCATTTGATATCGGTGGTGGCCGGGTAGACATCCCTGCCGCGTTAAATGCCGGATTACATATTGTCGATACCGGGGCGAATTTCAGAAATGCTGCACCGGGTTCGAGTGTTAATCCTAAAGATCTGAATTTACCCTCGATGGCAAACTCTTTGTGCTTGCTAGAGTGCTCGTGGACTAGGAATTTCACTGCTGCTGAAGCGGGTACTTGGAATGTTACTGTAGACAACCCGGCAAACGCCACTATAAGTGTATCCCAAAATAATTTTAGTCTGACAGCGGGTCAATCAGTTTCTTTGGATTTTAATATTTCTATTTCCGGCCTGGCACATAATGAGTGGGTTCAAGGTGCCGTCACATTACAACCTGATGGCGCTAGTCTCAGTACAACAAGGTTACCTGTTGTAGCTAGAAACGTTAATAGTACTTTAGCCGGGCATATCCAACTGTCAAACAGTACCAGCTCCGGTTCACATCAGTTCGCGGATATTCAAAGTATCGCTCAGTCGAACGTCACTGCCACAGGGTATTTAGCGCAAGCAACTGAGTTAACGCTCCAGCTAGCTGAAGATTCAGATAACTCTGACGTTTATGATGATGTATCGGATGGGGCAACCCACCGCACAGTTACAGTGCCACAAGGGGCGCAATTTTTCATCGCTCAAACCGATAATTCAAGTGCGGATGACATCGATCTCTATGTCGGCCTGGATACCAATGGTGATGGTATTCCTCAAGAATCAGAGGAGATCTCGAGCAGCCGTAGTTCAAATGCGGATGAGGAAGTTGTTTTCGACTTACCTGCCGCAGGTACTTATTGGATTCTGGTGCAAAACTTTACCGGAAGTAGTACATCGACAGATAATGTCGATTTAACTTACGCTGTAGTTGGAAACACTGCCTCATCTAATTTAACTGTATCTGCCCCGATGAACCTGGACGGGACTTCGAATTTTAACATCGACTTATCTTGGGCTGATCTAAATCCTGTGAACACGGAATGGTTTGGTGTGGTGGCATTGGGTATTGCAAGTGACCCTGATTATATGGGAAGCCACAGTTTCCAAATAAGCCGAGGCGGAACGCCTGATTCGACTGGTGGGGGCGGTAATTCTAATCCGCCAAGTTCGTCCTCTGGAGGAGGAAGTCTTTCAGTTTTGTTTGTTATTGGATTGTTGGGAATACGCCGAAGATTCTTCAAGTAGAAGTAAAAAAGCCGCAATATCTTGCGGCTTTTTTGGTTCGCTTTTTACCGAAAAAATTAATTGATTTGAGCAATTCTAATTATAACTCGTCTATTTTTAGCTCGACCTTTTGAGGTTCTGTTGGTTGCTACTGGATTCTTTTCGCCATGTGGTTGGGTTTTAAATCGAGAATCTTCTACGCCATCAAGTTGTAAGAGTTTTTTAACTGAATTTATGCGCCGTTCTGATAACTTGTGATTGTAGTAGCGTGGGCCTTTGCTGTCAGTATATCCACTAATAAATACAACCTGGACTGAAGGATCGTATTTAATATATTGAGACAACGCTTCGAGTCGTTCACGGTAATTATCTTTAATTCCGGCTTTGTCAAAGTCGAAAAAAAGTGTCATTTTGGTAAGTTCTGGAAGTTTGTATCGAACCAGACTGGCGAGACAATCTAAAAATTTGTCATATTCCGCTCGAAACCCAACTGAGTTTAATGCAACGGATACTTGATCTTCTAGCTGCTCAAAATCTTGATACATAAAAGTTGGAAAGCGACCCACTTCAAGCTCATTAAGTAGCTTCCAACTTGCCTTATCACGACTTTTGACAATGTGTTTACCACTTGTGAGTTTTATTTTTCCTAGTTCTCTTGAGTTAGAATTTGGCTGCCAGCTTGGTGCAATACCTCTCACATTAGCAAAAGTGTTGGTAGCAACTTGGTGCCTTTGGTAGCCTAAGTTAAAAGAGAGTACTTCTTTTTTACCTGCCGATTTACTAAATTCGGCTCTTCCATAAAGCGGAATGTCATGATTTAGATAGCAACCTAAGGGATTTCCGCTGAATTGCCATTGAGATTCATCCATAGGCGCCTCAAAGCGCTTAAAACTGGCGCTGGCTGATAGAGAGATTATTGCCATGCTCGACATACAGAGAGTTTTTATAGCTACGTATATTATCTGTTTTGTCCTTTTCATTTTCAATATTTCCAATATATGAAATGTGCGACAACTCAGGATTTTCTAACCATTATTGGGTGTCGCGATGTCTAAATAGGTGCTGCTCTGTACTAGTTATCGGCCTTCAAAAGGCCGACTTAAATCTAATTTGTATAAAAGCAAGCCTGCTATACCAAGTTCAAATATGCTATTTTGGTAACACTAGTCACTATGTACATAGCAAAAATAAATAAAGGGAAGATTGTTGGAATTTCTACCGATCAATATTGATATAAAAGGGCAGCCCTGCTTAATTATCGGGGGAGGTGAAATTGCCCTTAGAAAAGGAAGCCTGTTGATTAAAGCTGGGGCAAAAGTTCGTTTTTTGGCGACAGAGTTTATTTCGCAAATTATAAGCCTGGGAGACGAAGGCAAAGCAGAAGTTACCAAGCAAGTTTATCAATCTGATTGTTTGATGGGGCAAAGATTAATTGTCGCGGCGACAGACGATTTGCAAGTTAATCGTAAGATTTCACAAGATGCAAATGCGATGGGTTTATTGGTCAATGTAGTTGACCAAAAAATCTTATGTAATTTTATTATGCCGTCAATTGTTAACCGTGGCTCCTTGAGTATTTCAATATCAAGTAGTGGGGCCGCACCGGTATTAGCAAGAATGTTAAGAGAAAAACTCGAATGGATATTGCCACAAAACCTTGCGGGGTTGCTTGAGAGGATTGAATTGAAACGAGCAGAAGTAACCAAGCTATATCCATCAATTGAAGCAAGACGAGAATTTTGGGAAACCTTTTTCGAAAAGCTGCTGGGGTGGTCAGTCGCTGAAAATGTACAAAAGGGAAGCGATGTAAACCTGGACGTTGATCAGGTTTTTAATGAAATACACAGCGATAAGAATGAGACTGCTGGCGAGATTTGTTTGATTGATCTGGGAAATGGTAGAGCTGAAAGCTTGACGATTTCCACTGTGAAGAAGCTCCAAAAGGTAGATGAAATTTATCTGTCCACAAAACTTGCAAGCGAATACGAAAATTTGATTAGGCGCGATGCGATACATCACGATTTCGAGCTATCTAAAGAGGAAGGGGACTCGTTTCTGAATGATCGAGATCTGATTGATGAGCTGATCCAACATACCTTAAGTGGTAGGAAGGTGTGTTTATTGAATTTGAATAACCAATTTGAAGACAACATTACTCGAATTGAACAAATTCTAGCTCAAAGAAATGACCTAAAAATTCAACTAAATAGAGCAATTAGAAGCTAACTAAATTAAAAAGAATAGTAACTCCACCTAAGGTAGTTAGAAAGGAAACAACCACAAAAAATTACATGCCTCTAGACCTAAAGTAATATTGTGAACACCAATAAAAGCGCTAATACAGCGCTGGTAGTTCTCCAGAATTTCACTGGGTCTCTTTCTATTAATGGCCGGGAAAAATAAATTTCTTCAATCTGACTGTGAGGTCTACTTAAGTCGGTGACAAATTCAGAATAGGTATCGTATCGAAGGCCAGGATCCGGTTCTGTTGCTTTCTTCAATGCAAGATCGATCCAAAAAGGCAGCGATTGCCTTTTATCCTTTGCGCTCTGATAATGAAGTTTAACATTTTTAACTCTATGCTTGTTCATATCTGACAAGTCAGGGTAAGGCAAGCTACCCGTCAGCATTTCATAGGCTACAACGCCTAAACTAAAGAGATCACTTTGATGAGAGGAGCGAAAAGTGTGAATCACTTCAGGAGCAAGATAGTTAATCGTACCTGCAGCCGTAGGTGCAGAATCATCATTGATTAATTCATCAAGTGATGCAATTGAGACATCACCGAAATCAATGATTTTGATATCTTCATTACTTTCATCCAACATAATGTTGTCTGGCTTGATGTCTCCGTGAACTATGTCCAATCTTTTAAAAAGGCGTAGCGCTTTTGAGATTTTATCGACTATTTTTCTAACACTATTAATATTTGGATTGGGGTTATCATCTATCCATTGCCTTAGCGTTTGTCCTTCGACGTATTCATAGACTTGGTAAAGGAAAGGAGAGTTCTGATTTAATGGCAAAACCTTTAATACTTGAGGAGAAGCAATCAATTGTGATACCCACGATTCACGTATAAATCGCTGTAAATACTCCTTGTCATCTTCAAAATTGATGGATGGAATTTTGACCGCATACTTTTGGGTGGGTTGAGTTTGATCGTTATCTTTGTCGACAGCCAAATAAAGGTGAGAACGAGGTGTTTCGTGAAGAACTTCGATTATTTTAAAGTCATCAATAATACTACCAGATGATAATGCGCGTGGTATCTTTTTAGAAGCCAAGAGCTTTTCAAACTCGAACTCTTCCGATTGGGCTAAGGAATCAATTCTTACGAGCAAACAGGTCAGGTTATCGTCACTGTGATTTGCTGTAGCGATCTGAGTAATACGTTGAACCGCCTGGTTTAAATCTGCTTCTGAAGAAACAGCTTCTATTATTTCCGGCTCACTTACAAACTCATGCACGCCATCAGTTGAAAATATAAGAATATCACCTGGTTGAATCGGAAAGGTTGAATAGTCGACTTGAAGGTGAGAGTCTGCACCCATTGCTCTTGTGAGTACTTTTGAATGCCCACCCAAGTGGCTATTGTGTGGTTTGGTCAGTCGCTTAAAATGACCATCTCTGACAACGCCAACTTGACTATCACCTACATGAAAAATATGTGCTTTTTTTCCCTTTAATACTGCACAACTTAATGTAGACAACCATTGTTCTTTTTCGTTTGAACTCGTTCTTTCGAAGTTTTGTTCGCCAAATTTTATATTCGTTCCATGCCTGTCTGTTCGAGAGTAAAGTTGTGAGTTTATCATTTGCAGCGACTGCGAAATTGCCCTTTGAGTGGACCAGGATGTTGCACTTGAAAAGTAGCTTTTTCTAAGTTCGTTTAGACAATACCAACTGGCTTCGGCTGCTCTGTTTGCATGAGACACACCATCAGCTACCGCAAACAATTGACCTTTTATAGATGATTGAGCAGCCATTGGCTTTGCAGCCAGAAAACAATCATCATTTGATGGTTTTACTCCACACAAACTCTGCATTTCGATCGTCAGCTTGGTTTTGGATTGCGAGCGATTTATCGAAATATATTCTGTTGTGGAAGTGGAGTAAGCCATATTCTGCTATCTATAAAGTTACTTTAGCCGACACCGATGAGCTCAATAGTACCGTCTTCATTAACCTCAGCAATGTTACCTTTCGGCTCATGCATGAAGGCCAGGCAAATTAGACTTAGTGCCGCAGTCGATGCAATGATTAGAAAGAACCACTGATAACTAACGAAAGAAAGAACTGTTAGATAGCATACAGCGCCGACATTTCCGTAAGCCCCTGTCATTCCTGCTATTTGTCCAGTTAATCGTCGTTTGATCAAAGGCACGGTAGCGAATACCGCACCCTCGCCAGCCTGCACAAAGAAACTGCAAGACATCGCTACTAGTACCGCTAAAGCGAGGGGCCAGTTACTATTGATAAATGCCATACAGAAATACCCTATGGCTAACCCGGCGGTAAGAATAAGCAAGCTCTTTTTACGGCCAAACTTGTCACTTATCCAACCACCCCCAGGCCTGGAAGCTAAGTTCATAAAGGCATAAGTCGATGCAAGAATACCTGCCGTAACCATACTCAGGTCAAAGGTTTCAGAAAAAAATAGCGGTAACATCGAGACAACTGCAAGCTCGGAACCAAATGTTGCAAAATAGAGCACATTTAAGATCGCGACTTGTTTAAATTGGTAGCGATGGATCTCTTCAACCGGTTCAATGAATATGTTCTTGTTGACTCGATAGACTTGACTAGTTTCAAATAAATAAACAACAATTAGTGAGACATAAATCCACTCAGCAGTATTATTGCTTAATAAATTTATTGGAGGTTCTGCCAACTTCCATACTAGTAAAGCTAACACCAGGTACATTGGGATTTTCATTAGAAGTAGTAGAATAAAGTCGCCTTTGCTAGTCACTTCCATAGCGCCATTTGATTTAGGTCTAAAATAGGTAGAACCCTTAGGCGTATTTTTCACTTCTACAAAGAAAATAATGCTAAACACTACGCATAGGACACCGGTAATGGCAATGGCATAACGCCAGCCGTCTTCACCGCCGAACAGTAATGCGATACTAGGTAGTGTCAACGCTGCAGCTGCTGAACCAAAATTACCCCAACCGCCATAAATGCCTTCGGCAACACCTAGTTCATTTGCTGGGAACCATTCACTTACCAATCGGATACCAATAACAAAACCCGCGCCGATAAATCCCAATAAAAATCTTGCTACGGCCGCTTGGGCAAAATTGTCAGCCAGTGCGAACATAAAGCAAGGGATGCTGCAGATTATCAGTAACAAACTATAAGTAAGTTTCGGGCCAAAGTGGTCGGTTAACATACCAACTAGAACTCTAGCAGGAATAGCTATTGCTACGTTTAGAATTAGAAGCGTTTTTACCTCTGCTGCGCTTAGCCCTAAAGACTCCGCTATTGCCCCCATCAAAGGGGCGTGATTAAACCATACAACAAAGGTAATAAAAAATGCCATCCAACTTAAATGTAGGATTTTCATTTTCCCGCTGAATGACATTAAGTCAAATTTACTGGTTGCCATGCTTATCTCCGTCGAAATCAAGTTTTTATATATTTAGATCCGGCGTCATCTTGTTTAAAAAAATAAGGTTTCATAGTTATTATTGTTCGAGTTAATATTCTACTTTTTAGGTTAATCTTAATTGCACCCGATTTTCATAAGCCCTAACTTGATATGCTTTTACCTTTGCCGAACCCTCTTGAGTGCATTGTCCGGTTTCAAGACAGAAAGGGTGCTTATAAAGTGGCGAAAAAACCACGCGTTTCCCTTCTGTTTCACCTATTATCCCTCGCGAAAGCATATTGACTTTGGCGAGAGGGTCGAAATTACTAATGGAGTAAAGCTTGTTATCAGGTGAAACTCTAAAAATTGCTACCTGCTCTCCATTTAATTCCGCGCAAACTCCAGTATCAATTTCTATGTCATTTAGCTCGCATATATCTACCCAAGTTTTACCATTCGTTTCTCTTATACTCATTATCTTCTCCTAATTTAAGCTTGCGCAGTCAGTTTCGCTTCGGCCACTTCAACTTGGGCCGGTTTAATCTGTTTTCTTTCTTCAACAAAGATAACCTGAGGGTCTGGTTTGTCACTGTTAATGAAGTGTTTAAATCGTTTTAACTTTTGTGGATCTTCTATTGTGTCTTTCCATTCACACTTATAACTATTAATGAGGTGTTGCATTTGATTCTCCATGTCATCAGCTATCGATAATTTGTCTTCGACTACTACTGAACGCAGATAGTCGAGTCCGCCTGACAGCGACTCTAGCCATACTGAGGTCCTTTGCAGTCTTTCTGCGGTTCGGATATAGAAAATCATAATTCTATCGATGTAACGAATTAGTTCTTCATCACTAAGGTCGGTTGCAAAAAGGTCAGCGTGTCTTGGGCGCATACCGCCATTACCGCCGACAAATAGATTCCATCCCTTTTCAGATGCAATCACACCAAAGTCTTTGCTTTGCGCTTCGGCACATTCTCTTGCGCACCCTGATACGGCCATTTTTATTTTGTGCGGCGATCGGATCCCGCGATACCTTTCCTCCAATAAAATTGCCATACTGGTACTATCTTGAACTCCGAACCGGCACCAAGTTTTACCAACACACGATTTTACAGTTCTTAGTGCTTTGCCGTAGGCGTGACCGGTTTCGAACCCGGCGTCGATTAGTTTTTTCCAAATCAAAGGAAGTTCGTGGAGTTGGGCGCCAAATAAATCTATTCTTTGTCCGCCGGTAATCTTGCAATATAAATTGAATTCTTTAGCGACTTCTCCGATAACAATTAGCTTGTCTGCGGTTATTTCCCCACCCGGGACTCTGGGTACCACTGAATAGGTTCCATTCTTTTGCATGTTGGCAAGGAATGCATCGTTGGTATCTTGCAGGCTAACATGGTTTCTATTGAGCACAGGTTCGTTCCACAGAGATGCGAGGATTGAAGCTACAGCTGGTTTGCATAGATCGCAGCCATGTCCACTGCCGTACTCAGAAATTAGTTGTTCAAAAGTCTTTATCTGCTTTACTCGGATAATGTCGAACAAATCAGTACGGTTATACTCGAAGTGTTCGCACAGATGGTCGTTAACTTCTACTCCGAGCTTTAATAATTCAGCATCTAAAACTTGGCCGACCAGTTGACCACATCCTCCGCAACCAGTTGCCGCATTGGATTGACTTTTCACTTCTGCTAAGTTTGTCGCGCCATTTTTAATGCAAGAAATAACTTGCCCTTTCGAAACATCATTACACGCACAAATTTGGGCGGATTCGGGTAGTGCTTCTATTCCTCCGCTAGTACTCCCTGTGTCTTCAGCATAGGGAACCAGAAGACTTTCCGGATATTCTGGCAGATCTATTTTATTTAAGTAAAGTTGTATCCAGTTGCCGTAGTCAGCAGTGCAGCCAACCATTACAGCGCCGAGGAGGTGTCTAGCATCTTCCGAGATAACTATCTTTTTATATATTTGTTCGACTTCATTAATAAAACTGTAGCTTAATGAACCTTTCGTTTGACCATGAGCGTCCCCAATGCTGGCTACATCTACACCCAATAATTTTAATTTGGTGCTCATGTCAGCACCTTCAAATTTTAATTCGCTAGCGCTACCTTCAACTAGATGAGTCTGAGCTACTTTTGCCATTTGATAACCCGGCGCTACAAGGCCGAAAACTTTATCTTGCCAAAGTGCGCACTCTCCAATTGCGTAAATATCTGGGTGGGACGTCTGGCAAAAATCATTGATTACGATACCTCCTCTTTCTCCAACGTCTAAATCAAACTGTCGAGCAAGCTCGTCTTGTGGTCTTATGCCTGCTGAAAATACGACGACATCCGTATCTAAGTAAGATTGATCTGCAAAATTTAGTGTAAATCTCGACTCAGTTCCTGCGGATATTTGGCTGGTACTTTTTTCCAAGTGAACTTTTACACCTATCTCTTCTATTTTTTTTCGTAGTATTTGTCCGCCTGATTCATCTACTTGTACCGGCATTAGCTGGGGAGCAAACTCGACTACGTGTGTTTCCAAACCGAGTTGCTTTAGTGCATTTGCCGCTTCTAGGCCTAACAAGCCCCCGCCAATGACAACACCTGTTTTCGCACCTGCTGCAGAAGACTTAATATCCCTGAGGTCTTCAAAAGTTCTATATACGTGGATGTGGTCTTGATGTATTCCTTTAATGGGAGGAACAAAAGGATAGGAGCCGGTTGCCATTATCAATTTATCGAAGGAAAAGGTTCGACCAATTGAAGTTGTAATCGTTTTACTTTGCTTATCGATGTAGTTAACTTTTTCATTTATGCTGACATCGACTTGATTGTTAATATAGTAATCTTTACTTGTTAAGGTTAGTTCTTTTTCTGACTTGTCTGCAAAAACACTACTTAGTTGGACTCGATCGTAGGCAAGGTGCTTTTCTTCAGAAAACACCATGACTGAAAAAGTTGAATCAGTTGGCTTGTTGATTGAAATCATGTGCTCGACAAATCGATGTCCTACCATCCCATTTCCGATAACTATGACTTGATAATGTTGCATGTTTTTGTTCCTGGTTGTTTTGATCTTAATATTTGTTGGCTCAAATTATTTTTCAGGGAGATGTCGTTAATTTGCTTTCTGAGTAATCATCTTCAATTAAGTGATGCTACGCCGACATCGTTCTTTTCCAGCTATAGGGTGCTAGCTTTTCCGTCTGTAAATTATTGACTGGTGAGTCTCCTTCAAACCACTGCAACTGTTCTCTAAGTTCGGTTGTTTGGCCAATGACAATTAGGCAAGGCGATTTAAGTTGGTGATTTGAATTGCCGTTGAGTAAATCACTTAGTTTTGTTGATACGACTTTTTGAGATGGCCTCGAGCCGTTTTCTATCAAAGCTACGGGAGTATCTGCATCCATTCCTTGAGTGACTAGATTTCGACTAATAAATTCAAGTTTTGAAAGACCCATATAAAACACTAGCGTGTGGTCAAGTTTAGCAATAGCTTGCCAGTCGAAGTCTGGATCTCTTTCGGTATGTCCTGTCAAAAATGTGCAACCTTGGGATATTCCGCGATGGGTAAGTGGAATTCCTGCATAGCTTGTACAACCCGAAGCAGCGGTAATGCCCGGAACGATTTCGACGTCAATGTTGTTTTCTTTAAGAGTCAGCATTTCCTCACTGCCGCGCCCAAAAATAAATGGATCGCCGCCTTTAAGCCGACAAACCTTCAATCCTTTCATGGCATAATCAACTAATATTTGATTCAGATTTTGCTGAGCGACACTATGTAAGTTCTTCATTTTTCCGACGAATAGCTTCGAGATATTTGCGGGGAATAAGGACTTTATTTCTTCGCTGACTAAGTTGTCATATAAGATGACATCACATGACTCTATTACCTTAAGAGCTTTGACTGTCAGGAGTTCTGCAGCGCCAGGTCCTGCTCCAACTAGATAAACTTTTCCAGGTTTGCTATTAGTCTGTTCAGGCTTGGGATATCCTGTTTGTATTGATAGTTTTTTTTTCATTTGCTTGCTCGTGCTTCGTTCTGTTAGTTAGCTTTTTTGTACACGCTTTATTTATTAATTGTGTTTTGCGTTGGAACTCTGTAGCTAGAGCAAAGTCGGTGCCAACTCAATATAATCAATTGGAATGAGTTGAAAAATGGCTTTTAACTCAACTAGTTATCGAGCCATATTGGTAAAGGTAAACCTTTAAAGATACATCTTTAGAGTTTTTTCCGGCCAAGCTTTTTGCACTTTCAAAGTGCGAACAGCCTGCTAAGAAAATTAGCCGCACTTTGCTGGTGCGGGTTAACTTTGTTGGCTTTTTATCGAAAACAATCTAATCAAAATTCAGCTTGCCGTTTTTGCTTTGTTCTGAGGGCTTTTTCTTTTTTTGTATATAGAAAATCGACTTTTCTAAATTATTGGAATGCTGTTTGCAGAGCTTTCTATAGAAAAATTTAAAATAGATTAGCGAAAGCGCGATAATTAGTTTATCCATGAAAATTAGAAATCTAACACTTCAAAAAAATAAAGTAATTGCAAACTTTAAACTTAAAGAGTCTGGGGGGAATGAGTTATCTACTTCTAAGCGTTCAGTTAAAACAACCTGTCCTTATTGTGGCGTTGGATGCGGTGTCGTTATATCAATGGCTTCTGATGGAAAGCTATCTTTAAGTGGCGATAAAAACCACCCCGCGAATCGAGGGTTGCTCTGTACCAAAGGGCGAAGCTTATTATCTACTCTAAATACAAATACGCGGACTACAGCGCCATTAGTCAACCAGAGGCAGACGAACTGGCAAACAGCTATTAACTTAGCGGCCTCAAAATTTCGAAGTTGCATAGATAAATTTGGAAGTGACTCGGTAGCCTTTTATGTATCTGGCCAGTTACTCACTGAGGATTATTATGTAGCGAATAAGTTGATGAAAGGGTTTCTTGGGAGTGCCAATATTGATACCAACTCCCGGCTTTGTATGTCATCTCCAGTAGTTGCACATAAAAAAGCTTTTGGCTCAGATACGGTACCGGTAAATTATTCGGATCTCGATAAAGCGGAGTTAATTGTATTAGTTGGTTCCAATTTGGCATGGTGTCACCCAATTCTGTTTCAACGAATCAAGCGACACAAAAAGGAAAATCCAAAGTTAAAGGTTGTAGTGATTGACCCGAGAGAAACAGCGAGTTGTGAAATTGCTGATCTACATTTAGCTATTAACGCAGGCACCGATCTTATCCTTTTTAATCTATTGCTTACTCATCTTTATGAAAACAATATCAGTGGTTGTCAAGAAGCGAAAGTAAACAATCTTAAAGAAACTTATAGGGCGGCGAAGCAGGACTTGGATTGCTATCCAAATGCTGAAGTTGAACTTGGAATTTCAAGGTCGCAGTTAGACCTGTTCTTGAGTTGGTTTGCGAGTAACGAAAAAGTAGTGACCATTTTTTCTCAGGGAGTCAATCAGTCATCAAGCGGAGTTGATAACTGCAGCGCGATAATTAACTGTCATTTAGCAACTGGAAGAATAGGTAAGCCTGGTATGGGACCTCTTTCCATAACAGGGCAGCCCAATGCTATGGGGGGAAGAGAGGTAGGTGCAATGGCCAGCTCGTTGGCTGCTCATTTAGATTTTAACGACGAGAGCTTTTACTTGCTTGAGGACTTCTGGCAAAGCAAAGAGATCGCTCGCAAGCCTGGTTTAAAAGCGGTGGATATGTTCGATCAAATATTGAAAGGCAAAGTCAAAGCGATTTGGATTATGGCTACAAATCCAGCAGCGACGATGCCTAATTCTGAGAAGGTTAAAAAGGCGTTACAGAAGTGCCCAACGGTTATTGTTAGTGAATCTTTTAAAACTTCCGAAACGTTAGATTACGCTGATATAGTCTTTCCTGCTTCGCCATGGAGTGAAAAGTCGGGCATGGTTACCAACTCAGAGCGCCGGATTTCAAGGCAAAGGGCATTTAAGTCTTGCTTTGCAGAAAGTCAGCCCGATTGGTGGATAATTTGTCAATTTGCTCGAGCAATGGGTTTTGAACATGGTTTTAACTTTGAAAATGCGAGACAAATATTTAATGAACACGCTCAACTTTCAAACTTATCAAGTCGTTTTACTAACAGTTTTAGTTTAGGAGAAATGGAAAATCTTTCAGATGAGCTCTACGACAATATCACCAATATCCAATGGCCTCAGTCAATGGACAAGTCTTTTCAGCTTTCTGAAGTTAAACCTTTTTCAGACGGTAATTTCCATACCGATTCGAAACTTGCCAATATGGTTCCTGTGAAATCAAAAATTACCAAGAAGAAGGCTGACAGTTTGGTTCTGAATTCAGGTAGAAGTCGCGATCAGTGGCACACTATGACTAGGACTGGTTTAGTGGCTAGACTAAATGCTCATTCTGTGGAACCACAATTATTAATTTCTAGAGAGGATGCAAAATTACGTGCAATTAAAGACGATTCATTAGTCAGCCTTAGCGTAGCTAAGAAAAACTATCTTATACGTGCTCAAGTTAGTCATTTAGTCAAAAAAGGCGAAGTTTTTGCCGCGATGCATTGGAATAGTAGAAACTTTAGTTCGGGCTGCATCAACAGCTTGGTCGGAGATGAATGCGATCATCAGTCTGGACAACCTGCATTTAAACAAGCAATGGTAAGTGTTAAGCCAATGCAAGAATATACAAGTGCTCAATTGGTAACTTCACGAAAAATTAAAGTTACTAGTTTTGACTATTGGGTCAAACATATTCATCAAAATAGAAATCTCTACTATTTAGCTTCCGACGTTACGGGGGATAAACTAGCCAGTTTGATTTTAGACCAGCTTAAAACGACATATTCGGAGCTGGACGATCTCGTATTTTCTAATATTTGTCTATCTCTAAGAAACGAAGGCTCATTAAAATTATCAGTATTGGTAACTAACAAAAAAATCGCCGCGATATTCCAAGTTGGACAAAGCAAGAGGAAACTTACTAAGCCCTGGTTATTAAATTTAATCGATCAACCATGGAACAAGATCAATCAGTCCTATCTGGTAAATGCCTTTAATAGAAGCCCGGAAGGCTTGGAAAAGGATTTCTGTCTGTGTTCGTCTGTCGGCTTTGCAAAGATTAACGAGACAATTGCACAGTGTCCGGCTGAGTACGCCGTTAATGAAAAGCTCGCATTTGTTTGCGATAAATCAGGTGCGGGAAATGGCTGTGGTAGTTGTATCGGGGATATAAGAATGGCGATTACCGCTAGTAACCCGGCAAAAGTACAAAGATCCCCTTAGTGTAGGATTTGCTTCTTACTAGGTGCGTTAGCATAAAGCCGAGATGAACAGGAATTAACTACTAACTGTTTTGCTGATAAATATGAATCAGTGCTAGAATAGCCCAAATTTCACAACAAACTATAAATATTCAAATAGTTTTAAGGCTGTAACAACCAATGACTATGATGAGCCGCCGGTTTAGGGGATTTTACCCTGTGGTGGTTGATGTTGAGACTGGCGGATTTAACGCACAAACAGACGCTTTGCTAGAAATTGCAGCTGTTTCTCTTAAATTTGATGATCAAGGGTATTTGCAAATTGCTAATCGCTGGCATTTTCATGTCGACCCTTTTGAAGGGGCAAACATTGAGCAAGCTTCAATAGAGTTTACTGGCATCGATCCATTTCAC
>JAPHTP010000098.1 GCA_026196875.1 Kangiellaceae bacterium | reverse complement strand
GAAAAATTTGAACGTACCAAACCCCATGTAAACGTAGGAACAATCGGCCACGTTGACCATGGAAAAACAACTTTGACTGCAGCAATGTGTACTGTATTGTCAGCAGCATTTGGTGGTGAGCAAAAAGCATTCGATGAAATCGATAATGCACCAGAAGAGAAAGAGCGTGGTATCACAATCGCAACATCACACGTTGAGTATGAAACCGAAGGTCGTCACTACGCACACGTAGACTGCCCAGGACATGCTGACTATGTTAAAAACATGATCACCGGTGCAGCGCAAATGGACGGAGCGATTTTGGTTTGTTCAGCAGCCGATGGCCCAATGCCACAAACACGTGAGCATATCTTGTTATCACGCCAGGTAGGTGTACCAAAGATTTTGGTTTTCTTGAACAAGTGTGACATGGTTGACGACGAAGAGTTGTTAGAGCTAGTAGAAATGGAAGTACGTGAGTTATTAGACGCTTACGAATTCCCAGGTGACGACACGCCAATCATCAAAGGTTCAGCGCTTAAAGCACTAGAAGGTGACGAAGGTCCTCTAGGTAAAGAAGCGATTCTTGAGCTAGCTGCAGCACTAGACTCTTACATTCCAGAGCCAGAGCGTGACATCGACCGTGATTTCATCATGCCGATTGAAGATGTATTCTCAATCTCAGGTCGTGGTACTGTAGTAACGGGTCGTATCGAAAAAGGTATCATTAACGTTGGTGAAGAAGTTGAAATCGTTGGTATTAAAGAAACGACTAAGACAACGGTAACTGGTGTTGAAATGTTCCGTAAGTTGCTAGATGAAGGTCGGGCGGGAGATAACGTTGGTATCTTACTACGTGGCACTAAGCGTGAAGATGTAGAGCGTGGTCAAGTATTGGCTAAGCCAGGTTCAATCACACCTCACACTAAGTTTGAAGCAGAAGTTTACATCTTAAGCAAAGACGAAGGTGGCCGTCATACGCCATTCTTCAAAGGTTACCGTCCACAGTTCTACTTCCGTACAACTGACGTAACGGGTGCTTGTGAGCTTCCAGAAGGCGTAGAAATGGTTATGCCTGGTGACAACATCAAGATGGAAATCGAATTGATTGCACCTATCGCGATGGACGACGGTTTACGTTTCGCTATCCGTGAAGGTGGCCGCACTGTTGGTGCTGGTGTTGTTGCTAAGATCCTTGCTTAATTAAGAAAGGATCTTATTAAAAGAGTAATAAGGTAGTTTTATTTGAAACTACCTTCTATTGCAGGCCAGTGGCTCAATTGGTAGAGCAGCGGTCTCCAAAACCGCAGGTTGGGGGTTCGAGTCCCTCCTGGCCTGCCACTGCAATAGATAATTTTACGCAGCAAATGAGTTGCGTAGATAATTAGGTTGTATAAAAACGAAAGGTTATTTGAGTAGTCGGATAAAATAACTGTACAGAGATAAGTAACTAATTGGTTTAAAAAAATGAGTACACAAGAACAAGCGCCAGCTTCATCATTTGATGCAATTAAGTGGATACTTTCAATAGTAGCCTTGGCTGCGGCTGTGTATGCAAACCATTACTTGGTTGACGATTCTGTATTGATCCGAGCTGGTGTTATTATCGCTTTGGTTGCTGCCGGTTTAGGTATTGGTTTTACTACTGCTAAAGGTAAGGCAGGTTTAGCTTTTGCTAAAGAATCTCGAATTGAAGCACGTAAGGTCGTTTGGCCAAACCGTCAAGAGACTGTTCAAACCACATTGATCATTATCGTAGCTGTCGCAATCGTGTCATTGCTACTATATTTTATCGATATGGCAATTGTTGCAATAATCAACTTCCTAACTCTTAGAGGGTAATTGAATGTCGCTTAAGTGGTACGTAGTACAAGCTTACTCGGGCTACGAAAGTAAAGTTCGTAACCTTCTAGAAGAGCGCGTCAAATTACACGGTCTGGAAGAGAAGTTTGGCCAAATTCTTGTGCCAACAGAAGAGGTTGTTGAAATGCGCGCCGGTCAAAAGCGAAAGAGCGAGCGCAAATTTTTCCCAGGTTACGTTCTTGTTGAAATGGAAATGGGTGACGATACCTGGCACTTGGTTAGAGAAACACCAAGAGTATTAGGGTTTATCGGTGGTACTAGCGACCGTCCTGCGCCTATCAGTCAAAAAGAAGCTGATGCTATTTTGAATAGACTTGAAGAGTCGACTGATAAGCCAAAACCAAAAACATTATTCGAAGCGGGCGAAGCCGTACGCGTTATCGATGGTCCATTTGCAGACTTTAATGCTGTAGTGGAGCAAGTGAATTATGAGAAGAGTAGACTACACGTATCAGTAATGATCTTTGGTCGCTCAACCCCTGTTGAACTTGATTTCAGTCAGGTAGAAAAAGGCTAAACTCGCCTTAATAAAGAAGAGTTAGACAGTTTAATTGAAAAACAACCATAGCTTAGATGGGCTGTGGGTGT
Source organism: Kangiellaceae bacterium (assembly GCA_026196875.1). Taxonomy (GTDB): domain Bacteria; phylum Pseudomonadota; class Gammaproteobacteria; order Enterobacterales; family Kangiellaceae; genus Aliikangiella. Next base: position 14,870 of record JAPHTP010000098.1, on the reverse strand, counting down.
TTTTTTTACGTTAAAGAAAAGGGGAGCTTTAGCCTTTTTGTTGTTATAAAAGTGACTAAAAGAGCAAAGCGTCTGAACCCACAATGAGGTGAAAAATGGCTAAGAAAGTCGAAGCTTATATCAAGCTACAAGTCGGCGCCGGTATGGCGAATCCTAGTCCACCGGTTGGTCCTGCATTAGGTCAACATGGTGTTAACATCATGGAGTTCTGTAAAGCGTTTAACGCAGCCACAGAAAAAGTAGAAAAAGGTCTACCAATCCCTGTTGTTATTTCAGTATACAACGACCGTAGCTTTACTTTTGTTACAAAAACTCCACCAGCGTCAGTTTTGATCAAAAAAGCACTTAACTTGAAGTCTGGTAGTGGTCGTCCAAACACTGAAAAAGTGGGCAAGATCACTCGTGCTCAGTTAGAAGAAATCGCTAACATGAAAGAGCCTGATTTAACAGCAGCTGACCTTGACGCTGCAGTAAGAACATTGGCGGGTACTGCTCGTTCAATGGGCGTAGATGTGGAGGGTTAATCAATGGCTAAACTATCTAAGCGTCAAAAGCTAATCAACGAGAAGGTTGATAAAACTAAAGTTTACACACTTGACGAAGCGATTTCTTTGATTAAAGAAGTTTCTAACGTTAAGTTCAATGAATCTATCGATGCAGCGATTAATCTTGGTGTGGATCCAAAAAAATCTGACCAAGTTGTTCGTGGCGCGACTGTTCTTCCAAACGGTACCGGCAAAGATGTACGCGTTGCAGTTTTCACTCAAGGTGCAAATGTTGATGCAGCTAAAGAAGCTGGCGCAGATATCGTTGGAATGGACGATTTAGCTGAAGAAGTTAAGAAAGGTAACATGGACTTTGATGTTGTTATCGCTAGCCCAGACGCAATGCGTGTTGTAGGTCAGCTTGGTCAAATCCTTGGGCCTCGCGGTTTAATGCCGAATCCTAAAGTTGGAACTGTTACTCCTGACGTTGCTACTGCAGTTAAAAATGCTAAAGCAGGTCAGGTTCAATACAGAACTGACAAAGGCGGTATCATCCACGCTACCGTTGGTAAAGCAAGTTTTGATAATGCAGCTCTTGCAGAGAACCTTGGCGCACTGGTAGGCGCTCTTAAGAAAGGTAAACCTGCTTCTGCAAAAGGTACTTACTTCAAGAAGTTAGCAATTAGTTCAACAATGGGGCCTGGCCTTACTGTTGACATTGCAACTGTTGAACTTAAGGACTAAGAATTAGTTCTGAGGTGGCTTTAACTAGCCGCCGAAGAGCTTGGGTATTTGGTTGCGCTCATTAGTTGTAGTTAATTGTTATTGCAGTTATGTAGTCGCAACGAAAAGCACTTCCAAATCCCGTCATAGACCGTAGGTGAAAACTTTTTTCGTAGTTTGCCTTTATTAGGCAAGAAAGAAAGTGGTCTTAAAAATAGCCTACGCAGACGGTGGTACCCGACTCAGATTTCTGGGCGGTTCACCGTTTTACACTGGGAGGATTTTAGTTATTAGCTCTAACAAGTTTTTAACTAGTTGTAATCATCCTGTTTTGTAAACAATCTGACAGTTAATAAGTTCTACTTTTTATCAGTCAGACCTTTTATGAGGTGAACGACGTGGCACTTGGACTAGAAGGTAAAAAGCAGATTGTTGCTGAAGTAAATGAAATTGCTTCAAGCGCTTTGTCTGCTGTACTTGCTGAGTACCGTGGCATGACAGTTGGAGATATGACTGCGCTACGTGTAAAGGCCCGTGAGAGTGGAGTTTACTTACGAGTAGTTCGTAACACTCTTGCCAAACGTGCTGTCGAAGATACTGAGTTCGCTTGCTTGAATGACGCTTTAGTCGGTCAGGTTATTAGTGCTTTCTCACTAGAAGAACCTGGCGCTGCAGCTCGACTTATCCGCGATTTTGCAAAAGATTGCGACAAGTTGGTAACGACTGCAGTTGCAGTTGGTGGTGAATTACACGGCCCTGAGAAATTAGAAGCCGTAGCTAAGCTACCAACCAAAGACGAAGCGATTGCTTCTTTGATGAGTGTAATGAACGGACCAGTGACCAAACTGGCACGTACATTGAACGAATTCCCATCGCGTATTACTCGTGTGATCGCGGCGGTCAAAGATCAAAAAGCGGCGTAATCGTATTAAGACACGATAAACGATTTATTTTTTTAGTTTTAAATTATTTACCCAGGAGAATGAGTAATGGCTCTTTCTAAAGACGATATCTTAAATGCAATTGCTGAAATGTCAGTAATGGAAGTTGTTGAACTAGTTGAAGCAATGGAAGAAAAATTCGGCGTAACTGCTGCTGCAGCTACAGCTGTTGTTGCTGGTCCTGCTGACAGTGGCGCTGCTGAAGCAGAGCAAACTGAGTTTGACGTAATCATGAAAAGCTTCGGCGGCAACAAAGTTGCTGTTATCAAAGCAGTTCGTGGAATCACAGGCCTAGGTCTTAAAGAAGCGAAAGAAGCAGTAGAAGGCGCGCCAACTCCTATCAAAGAAGGTGTTGACAAAGCTGAAGCTGAAGAAGTTAAAAAGCAGCTTGAAGAAGCAGGTGCTGAAGTAGAAATCAAATAATTGATTTTTACTTTTAACTAAGCTTTAAAGCAATCCGGCTGGTGACATTTGTCCCCGGCCGTTTTGCCGTTTTAAAAAGCCGTGTTTTAAGAGCGGTTTTAAGTAATTTAGAAAGAAAGATTTAGATTGAAAATCATTGGGATAGATAGTAGTTCAGATTAATACGTTTCGATTGATACGAGCTTGTTGATAAAAACTGACAAATGGAGTTGCGAATATCAACAGGTCAGCGGGGAGGATGCCGCAATGTATTTATCACGTGAATTATTATCATGTATCCCGCGCGTTGTTAATAGTCAGTTTTATCGTATCAAGAATTGACTATAAAACATGAATGAAGGCTAACTGAGGAGCCCAGATGGCATATTCATATACTGAGAAAAAGCGAATCCGTAAAGATTTTGGTTTAAACCAAAGGGTTTTGGACGTCCCATATCTATTGGCGATCCAATTGGATTCTTATCGTTCATTTTTAAATGAACATGATGTTGTAAATTCAGGCTTAGAAAAAGCCTTTAAGTCCGTATTCCCGATCACCAGTTATTCAGGTTCTGCTGCGCTTGAATACATCAGCTATTCACTGGGTGAGCCAGTATTTGACGTTAAAGAATGTCAAATCCGCAGTGTGACTTATTCCGCTTCACTTAAAGTGAAAATTCGATTAGTTATCTACGATAAAGAGAGCAAAAACAAAACAATCAAGGAAGTCCGTGAACAAGAAGTTTACATGGGCGAAATGCCATTGATGACTGAAAACGGTACTTTTGTGATCAACGGTACCGAGCGTGTAATTGTTTCTCAACTACACAGAAGTCCAGGTGTTTTCTTTGACTCTGACAAAGGTAAAACTCACTCTTCAGGTAAGTTACTTTATAACGCGCGTGTTATTCCTTACCGTGGTTCCTGGTTAGATTTTGAATTCGATCCGAAAGACTGTTTATTCGTACGTATTGACCGTCGTCGTAAATTACCTGCGACCATCTTATTACGTGCGTTAGAGTATACCACGCCAGAAATGTTAGAAATGTTCTACGACACTGATGCGGTAGAAGTTGATAAAGATGGAGTGTTTACACTTGATCTTATTCCTGAGCGTTTACGTGGTGAAACCGCTAACTTTGATATCAAAGGTAAACGTGGAAAAGTTATGGTTGAAGGGGGCCGTCGTGTTACGGTTCGCCATATCAAAGAACTCGAAAAAGCGGGCATCACTCAAATTGAAATTCCTTCAGATTTCTTAGTTGGTAAAGCTGTAGCTAAAGAGATCATTGATGAAGAAACGGGTGAAATTTTAGTTGAAGCAAATGCCGAGGTGACTGAAGAGCTACTTGCTAAGGTTCAGGAAGCAGGAATTACTCGATTCGAAACTCTATACACCAATGATTTAGATTGCGGTCCGTATATTTCTGACACATTGCGAGTTGATCCAACTAATAGTCCGCTTGAAGCTTTGATTGAAATTTATCGAATGATGCGTCCTGGTGAGCCACCAACCAAGGAGTCAGCGGAAGCATTATTTGAGAACTTATTCTTCACCGATGAGCGTTACGATTTATCACGTGTTGGTCGAATGAAATTCAATCGTCGCGTTGGACGTGATTCAGACGAAGGCGAGGGTACACTTTCTAAGCAAGACATTATTGATGTCGTTAACACTTTACTTGATATTCGCAACGGTAAAGGCGAAGTGGACGATATCGACCACTTAGGTAACCGTCGTATCAGAAGTGTCGGCGAAATGGCAGAAAATCAATTCCGTGTTGGTTTAGTCCGTGTTGAGCGTGCGGTGAAAGAAAGATTAAGCATGGCTGAAGCAGATAATCTAATGCCACAGGATTTAATCAACGCTAAGCCGGTATCTGCAGCAATCAAAGAATTCTTTGGTTCATCACAGCTTTCTCAGTTTATGGATCAAAACAATCCATTATCCGAAATTACTCATAAGCGACGCGTTTCAGCGTTAGGGCCTGGTGGTCTAACACGTGAAAGAGCTGGTTTCGAAGTACGTGACGTACACCCAACTCACTATGGTCGTGTATGTCCAATCGAAACACCTGAGGGACCAAACATCGGTTTGATTAACTCGCTCTCTTGTTACGCACGTACAAATGATTATGGGTTCTTAGAAACGCCATATCGTCGTGTTGAAAATGGCCAAGCGACTGAGCAAATAGATTTCTTATCGGCAATCGACGAAGGTAAGTTCTACATCGCTCAGGCTAATGTTCGACTAGACGAAAAAGGCCAAATGGTAGATGACTTGGTATCTTGTCGTTTCCAAGGCGAGTTTATGCTAACGACTGCCGATAACGTTCAATATATGGATGTTTCGCCACAACAAATCGTCTCGGTTGCGGCCTCGATGATCCCATTCCTTGAGCATGATGATGCGAACCGAGCATTGATGGGGTCAAACATGCAACGTCAAGCAGTTCCAACTTTGCGTGCTGATAAGCCTTTAGTTGGTACTGGAATGGAAAGAACTGTTGCAGTTGATTCTGGTGTTACAGTAGCCGCAAATCGTGGTGGTCAAATCGAATTTGTTGATGCTAGTCGAATCGTAGTTCGTGTAAACGATGAAGAAACTATTGGCGGTGAAGCTGGCGTTGATATTTACAATTTAACTAAATACACCCGTTCTAACCAGAACACTTGTATTAATCAGCGCCCAATTGTCAATGTTGGTGACAAGATTGGCCGTGGCGATGTATTAGCTGACGGGCCTTCAACTGACCTTGGTGAATTAGCACTTGGTCAAAACATGAAAATTGCTTTCATGCCGTGGAATGGTTACAACTTTGAGGATTCGATCCTTATCTCTGAAAACGTTGTAAAAGAAGACCGTTTCACCAGTATCCACATTCAAGAGCTAACTTGTATTGCTCGTGATACTAAACTTGGTGCAGAAGAAATAACTGCTGATATTCCAAACGTTGGTGAAAGCGCTCTTGCTAAACTTGATGAGTCAGGCATTGTCTATGTCGGAGCTGAAGTAAAAGCTGGTGACATTCTGGTTGGTAAAGTTACGCCAAAAGGTGAGACGCAATTAACGCCAGAAGAAAAGCTTTTACGTGCAATCTTTGGTGAGAAAGCTTCAGACGTTAAAGATACTTCTTTACGTGTTTCTTCTGGAACCGTTGGTACTGTAATCGACGTCCAGGTATTTACCCGCGACGGCGTAGAAAAAGATGCTCGTGCATTAGATATTGAAGCAAGTGAAATTGCTCGCGCTAAGAAAGATTTGAATGACGAGTTGGCCATTCTTAAAGGCAATATCCAAGGTCGTGCATTTAAGATCTTAAATGGTGCTGTTGCTGAAAAAGGTCCTAATCGATTGAAGAAGGGTACAACTCTTACGGAAGAGTACTTAAACGAAATCGGTTCAGACCAATGGTTGGAAGTTCAATTGCGCGATGAAGAGTTACAAACTCAAGTCGAAGCATTGGCTGCAAACCTTGAAGAACAGAAAAAAGAATATGATAAGAAACTCGAAATTAAGCGCGTCAAAATCACTCAAGGTGATGATTTAGCGCCAGGTGTGCTTAAAGTCGTAAAAGTTTATATGGCGGTTAAGCGCCGTATCCAACCTGGTGACAAGATGGCAGGTCGTCACGGAAACAAAGGGGTTATCTCTAATATTGTTCCAGTTGAAGATATGCCGCATCTTGAAAATGGAGAGCCAGTAGATATCGTACTTAACCCGCTGGGTGTACCTTCTCGAATGAACATCGGTCAGATCTTAGAAACTCATTTAGGTTGGGCTGCTAAAGGTCTTGGTCGTCGCATTGATGATTTGATGGAAGCACAAGAAACCGTTAACAAAATCCGCGAGTTCTTGGAGAAAGTTTATAATCATCGTGATGAGCCTACGGTCGATCTAAACTCATTATCAGATGATGAAATCTTGGCAATGGCGCACAATTTGAGAAACGGTGTTCCAATGGGCACACCAGTATTCGATGGTGCACAAGAGTTTGAAATTAAAGATTTACTTGAGTTGGCCGGTGCAGACCGCTCGGGTCAATCTTGGCTGTTTGACGGTCGTACAGGTGAACGTTTTGAGCGTCCTGTTACTGTCGGTTATATGTACATGCTGAAATTGAACCACTTGGTTGACGACAAAATGCACGCTCGTTCAACCGGTTCATACAGCTTGGTTACGCAGCAGCCATTGGGTGGTAAAGCTCAGTTTGGTGGCCAGCGATTCGGAGAGATGGAGGTATGGGCACTAGAAGCTTACGGTGCAACTCACACCTTGCAAGAAATGCTTACCGTTAAATCCGATGACGTTAATGGTCGTACACGTATGTACAAGAATATTGTTGATGGTGATCACCGCATGGATCCAGGAATGCCTGAATCTTTCAACGTACTGGTTAAAGAGATCCGCTCGCTTGGTATTAATATCGAGCTTGAGCAGGAGAGCTAAGTACTTATGCGGAACGGCTAGCTATTAAAATAGGCTAGCCACTTACCCTCAGTTTTAATTAACTCCGGGAGGAGAAAAAGTTGAAAGATTTATTAAACTTTATAAAACAGCAAAATCAAACTGAAGAATTCGATTCGATTCGAATTGGCTTAGCATCACCTGAAATGATTCGATCTTGGTCTTTTGGTGAGGTAAAGAAGCCTGAGACAATTAACTATCGTACTTTCAAACCAGAAAGAGACGGTCTTTTTTGTGCCAAGATTTTTGGACCAGTAAAAGATTACGAATGTTTATGTGGTAAGTACAAGCGCCTTAAGCATCGCGGTGTAATCTGTGAAAAGTGTGGCGTTGAAGTCGCGTTAGCTAAAGTACGTCGTGAGCGTATGGGTCACATCGACTTGGCTTGTCCTGTAGCCCACATTTGGTTCTTAAAATCTCTTCCATCCCGCATTGGTTTGTTGATGGATATGACGCTACGTGATATTGAGCGCGTCCTCTACTTTGAAGCATTTGTGGTTACCGAGCCTGGTATGACGACGCTTGAACGTGGTCAGCTATTGAGTGAAGAATCTTACCTAGATGCATTGGAAGAATTCGGTGATGAATTTGAAGCAAAAATGGGCGCGGAAGCGGTCATGACTTTGTTAACTCAAATCGACATCGAAGAAGAAGCTAAAGCTATTCGTGAAGAAATTCCGAATACGAATTCAGAAACTAAGCTGAAGAAATTTACTAAGCGTTTGAAACTGTTGGAAGCGTTTATCGAGTCAGGTAATAAGCCTGAATGGATGATCATGACCGTTCTTCCAGTTCTTCCGCCAGACTTGCGTCCACTTGTTCCTCTGGACGGTGGCCGTTTCGCGACATCTGATCTAAATGATTTATATCGCCGGGTTATCAATCGTAATAACCGTTTGAAGCGACTATTAGATCTAAATGCACCTGACATCATTGTTCGCAATGAAAAGCGTATGCTTCAGGAAGCGGTTGACGCATTATTAGATAACGGTCGTCGCGGTCGCGCGATTACTGGTTCTAACAAACGTCCTTTAAAATCTTTGGCAGATATGATCAAAGGTAAGCAGGGTCGTTTCCGTCAAAACCTTCTCGGTAAGCGTGTTGACTACTCCGGTCGTTCAGTAATCGTAGTTGGTCCGACACTAAGACTCCACCAATGTGGTCTGCCTAAGAAAATGGCATTGGAATTATTCAAACCATTTATCTTTGGTAAATTAGAATTACGTGGTCTTGCTACTACCATTAAAGCTGCTAAGAAGATGGTTGAAAGAGAAGAGCCGGTTGTTTGGGATATTCTTGAAGAAGTTATCCGTGAACATCCAGTACTTCTTAACCGTGCACCTACCTTGCATAGACTGGGGATCCAGGCGTTTGAACCGGTACTTATCGAAGGTAAAGCGATCCAGCTTCACCCACTTGTTTGTGTGGCGTACAACGCTGACTTCGATGGCGACCAAATGGCAGTTCACGTACCTTTAACTATTGAAGCTCAGTTAGAGTCTCGTGCGTTAATGATGGCCACCAACAATGTGTTGTCTCCTGCAAACGGTGAACCAATCATTGTACCAACTCAAGACGTTGTACTTGGTCTTTACTACCTCACTCGTGAAAAAGTAAACGACCTTGGCGAAGGTATGGTTTTCTCTGATACTGCAGAGGCACTACGAGCATATCGTAGCGGTCAAGCGGCCCTACATGCAAAAATCAAAGTTCGTCTAACTCAAACTCATGTTGACGAAGAAGGCAATCAAGAAACAATCACTTCAATTGTTGATACAACAATTGGTCGTGCATTGTTATTTGAAATTGTACCGAAAGGATTACCATTTGATTTGGTAAATCAGAAGATGACTAAAAAGGCGATCTCACGCCTAGTTAACCAAGCGTATCGTCGTCTTGGTCTAAAAGAAACAGTTATTTTTGCTGACCAGTTAATGTACACCGGCTTTAACTACGCAACACTGTCAGGTGCGTCAGTTGGTATCGATGATATGGTTATCCCAGATGAAAAGAAAACAATCCTTGACTCAGCAGAACAAGAAGTGCGTGAAATTGAAGATCAATTCGCTTCTGGTTTAGTTACTCAAGGTGAGCGCTACAATAAAGTAGTTGATATCTGGTCTCATACTAATGAACAAGTCGCCAAAGCGATGATGGATAACTTAAGTTTCGAAGACGTTGTCGATGCAGAAGGTGAGACGGTCAGACAAGAATCTTTCAACTCGATTTATATGATGGCCGACTCTGGAGCTCGTGGTAGTGCAGCTCAGATCCGTCAGTTGGCTGGTATGCGTGGCTTGATGGCAAAACCGGATGGTTCGATTATCGAAAGTCCAATCAAAGCGAACTTCCGTGAAGGTCTAACCGTACTTGAGTACTTCATCTCAACCCATGGTGCGCGTAAAGGTTTGGCCGATACCGCTCTTAAAACAGCTAACTCAGGATATTTGACTCGTCGTCTAGTTGATGTTGCTCAAGACTTGGTTGTTACTGAAGTCGATTGTGGCACTGAACACGGCTTGACAATGACCCCGCTAATTGAAGGGGGCGATGTTGTTGAGCCATTGCGAGAGCGAGTTTTAGGTCGTGTTAATGCTGATCATATCTACAAGCCAGGAACTGATGAAGTGCTTTGTGAAGCAGGAACTTTGTTAGATGAAGCTTGGGTAGAAACTCTTGAAGAAAATAGCGTAGACCAAGTAGTGGTTCGTTCTGTAATTAGTTGTCAAACTCGTAGTGGTGTTTGTTCGCAATGTTATGGTCGTGATTTAGCTCGCGGTCATCGGGTTAATATTGGTGAATCAGTCGGTGTTATTGCTGCACAATCTATCGGTGAGCCAGGAACACAGTTAACCATGCGTACGTTCCATATCGGTGGTGCGGCATCTCGTCAAAGTGCTGAGAATAATGTACAGCTAAAAAATGACGGTACACTGAAGTTACACAACGCTAAATATGTAACTCGTGATGATAAGAAGCTTGTTATTGTTTCTCGTTCGACCGAGTTGACGCTTCTTGATGAATTTGGTCGTGAGCGTGAACGTTATAAAGTACCTTACGGTTCGGTGTTAGAGTTAAATGATGGTGACAAAGTAAGCGGCGGCGATATCGTTGCAAACTGGGACCCGCATACTCATCCAATTATCACTGAAATTGCGGGTACTATTAAATTAGTGGATGTTGTTGAAGGCGTTAACATGACTCGCCAAACTGACGAGTTAACAGGTTTGAGCTCATTGGTAATTACCGAGTCTAAGCGTACCGGCACAAAAGCTAATGAAATGCGTGCCATGATCAAGCTATTTGACAAGAAAGGCAAAGAGCTAATGATCCCTGGTACTAACATGCCAGCTCAATACGTTCTTCCTGTTAACGCAATCGTAAACATTGAAGACGGCACAGAAGTTGGTGTTGGTACAGCGATCGCGCGTATTCCTCAAGAAGGTTCAAAAACTGGTGATATCACCGGTGGTCTACCTCGAGTAGCTGATTTATTTGAAGCGCGTAAACCAAAAGAGCCTGCAATTCTTGCAGAAATCTCCGGTACAGTTAGCTTTGGTAAAGAGACCAAAGGCAAACGCCGCTTAGTTATCACGCCGCAGGAAGGTGACGCGTACGAAGAGCTAATCCACAAATGGCGCCACTTCAACGTGTTTGAAGGGGAGAAAGTAGAAAAGGGTGAGGTTGTTTCTGATGGTGCTGATAATCCACATGACATTCTACGCCTTAAAGGTGTAAGCGCACTTGCAAACTACGTAACCAACGAAGTACAAGACGTTTACCGTTTACAGGGTGTAAAAATTAACGATAAGCACATCGAGTCGATCGTTCGCCAGATGCTGCGTAAAGTAATTATCTCTAATCCTGGTGACAGTATGTTGTTAAAAGGCGAGCAAATGGAATACGTCCGTGTGCTTGAGGTTAATGACAAGCTAGCCGCTGAAGGAAAGGATCTGGTTCAATTTGAGCGCGTGCTAATGGGTATAACCAAAGCGTCGCTTGCTACTGAATCTTTCGTTTCTGCTGCATCGTTCCAGGAAACAACACGTGTTCTTACTGAAGCTGCTGTAAGCGGTAAGAAAGATACCCTTACCGGACTTAAAGAAAACGTTATTGTTGGCCGTTTAATCCCTGCTGGTACTGGGCTAACTTATCACGAAGAACGTCGCAAGCGTTTAGCAGGTGATTTTGAGTTTGATATGGATGAGTCTGTATCTGCTGAAGACGCTGAAAAAGCATTAAGCGATGCGTTAAGCTCTTCCGACCTGGAAGGTGGAGAAGAGTAAAACTGTATTTGACCACCGAAGCTTGAACATTATTTGCTCAAAGTCTCGGTGGTCATCTTGACATCTTAGCTGCTGGCAATTACAATGCCGCTCCCTTAAAAAGCGGGCTGGCAAGGTATTTTTACTGTTAAGTCAGTGGATTAAGGTTAATTTTTTAGTAAAGCTGGAGTTATTGTAAACAATGTCAACTATTAATCAGTTGGTACGTAAGCCTCGTAAAAAGGTGGTTCAAAAGAGTAACGTACCTGCGCTTGAAGCTAATCCTCAAAAGCGTGGTGTTTGTACTCGTGTTTACACTACCACTCCTAAAAAGCCAAACTCAGCACTTCGTAAAGTAGCTCGTGTTCGTTTAACTAACGGTTTCGAAGTTACTTCTTACATCGGTGGTGAGGGTCACAACCTACAAGAGCATAGCGTTGTAATGATCCGTGGTGGTCGTGTTAAAGACCTTCCAGGTGTTCGTTATCACTGTGTTCGAGGTAATCTTGACCTGGCTGGAGTGAAAGATCGTAAGCAAGGCCGCTCTAAGTACGGTGCAAAGCGACCAAAGTAAGAATTCTTACTTAATTTAGAAAACTAGAATTAGTCGTAGAGTCCTACGGACTAATTTAAAAATGACATTCAGCTAATCAAACAGTGTTTTCCCAGGCTCGCAAGGAGTTTGAGATGATAACTGAGCTGGGTGAACAGACATCCCTTAGTGATGTGAGTAAGGTCCGGGCACATGTCCTGGATATACCTGAAGATACACATAGGAAAATATATTATGCCTAGAAGACGCGTAGTCGCCAAACGTGAGATCCTGCCAGATCCTAAGTTTGGAAGTGAACTATTAGCTAAGTTCATCAACGTACTAATGGTTGATGGAAAGAAATCAGTTGCAGAAAAGATCGTTTATAGCGCTCTTGATATCATCAAAGAGAAGAAAAACGTTGAAGATGCACTGCCAATTTTTGAAGAAGGTTTAGATAAGATTAAGCCTTTGGTAGAAGTTAAATCACGTCGTGTTGGTGGTTCTACTTACCAAGTACCGGTAGAAGTCCGCCCATCACGTCAAACTGCCTTAGCAATGCGCTGGTTGGTTGATGGTTCACGTAAGCGTGGCGAAAAATCAATGGACCAACGTTTAGCTGGTGAGTTGATGGACGCTATCGAGAACCGTGGTTCTTGTGTTAAGAAGCGTGAAGACGTACACCGCATGGCTGAAGCTAACAAAGCATTTGCTCACTATCGTTGGTAAGCACTGCCTGTTGTTTATGCTTATTAGTATTGATATGCCCATAGCTATCGAGAGGAATTGTTAATGGCACGAAGTACTCCAATTAATCTTTATCGCAATATCGGTATTGTTGCGCATGTGGATGCGGGTAAAACCACTACCACTGAGCGCGTACTTTTCTATACTGGCTTGTCGCATAAGATTGGTGAAGTTCATGATGGCGCGGCCACTATGGACTGGATGGAGCAAGAACAAGAGCGTGGCATTACTATTACCTCAGCTGCAACCACGACTTTTTGGCGCGGTATGCAGGGCCAATACGAAAACCACCGCATCAATATTATTGATACCCCCGGACACGTAGACTTTACTATCGAAGTAGAACGTTCATTACGTGTTTTGGATGGTGCGGTTGTTGTATTTTGTGGCTCTTCTGGTGTTGAGCCGCAGTCAGAAACAGTTTGGCGACAAGCAAACAAGTACCATGTTCCAAGAATGGTATTTGTTAATAAAATGGACCGAGCTGGAGCTGACTTCCTTAGAGTAATTGAACAGATCGAAAAACGGCTAGGGGCTCACCCTGTTCCAATTCAGTTACCAATTGGTGCTGAAGAAGAATTTAAAGGCGTGATCGATCTAATCAAAATGAAGGCGATTCATTGGAACGAAGCTGATCGAGGAATGACTTTCGAGTACGGAGATATTCCTGCGGATATGCAAGCCGAGTGTGAAACTTGGCGAGAAAAAATGGTCGAAGCAGCTGCTGAAGCAAACGAAGATTTGATGGATAAATACCTCGAAGAAGGAGATTTATCTGAAGATGATATCAAAGCTGGCTTGCGCGCTAGAACCCTATCCAATGAAATTGTCGTCGCGACCTGCGGAAGCGCATTTAAAAATAAAGGTGTACAAGCAGTATTAGATGCTGTTATCGACTTCATGCCTTCGCCAATTGATGTACCGCCTATTACGGGTATTCTAGAAGATGGTGAAACAGAAGATTCTCGTCCGCCGGAAGATGAAGCGCCTTTTGCCGCTTTAGCTTTTAAAATCGCAACCGATCCCTTCGTTGGTTCCTTAACCTTTTTCAGAGTCTATTCTGGTGTCCTTAAAACAGGAGACCAAATTTATAATTCAGTTAAAGGTAAAAAAGAACGCGTCGGCCGAATCGTTCAAATGCATTCCAATTCTCGTGAAGAAGTAAAAGAAGTATACGCAGGTGACATCGCAGCCATGATTGGGGTTAAAGATGTTACAACTGGAGATACTTTTTGCGACACCAATAAAAAAATCATTCTAGAAAGAATGGAATTTCCTGAGCCGGTAATTTCGATTGCTGTTGAGCCAAAAACTAAAGCGGACCAAGAAAAAATGGCTATCGCTTTAGGTAAGTTGGCACAAGAAGATCCTTCTTTTAGAGTTGAGACCAATGAAGAATCTGGCCAAACAATTATTTCTGGGATGGGAGAACTACACCTAGATATTATTGTTGACCGAATGAAGCGCGAATTTAAAGTCGATGCCAACATCGGAAAACCACAAGTTGCCTATCGAGAGACAATACGCAAGTCTGTCGAAGCGGAAGGTAAGTTTGTGCGCCAATCTGGTGGTCGTGGTCAATATGGTCATGTCTGGCTAAAACTTGAGCCTCTTGAAGAAGGTGGAGGGTTTGAGTTCGTTAACGAAATTGTTGGTGGTGTTGTTCCTCGTGAATATATCCCTGCTACAGGAAAAGGCGCTGAAGAAGCGATGCAACAAGGAGTCTTCTCAGGATATCCGATGGTTGATGTCAAGGTAACGCTTTTTGACGGTTCTTTTCATGATGTTGATTCTAACGAAATGGCATTTAAGATTGCTGCTTCAATGGGATTCCGCAAAGGTGCATTAGAGGCTGATCCTGTTTTGCTTGAGCCGATTATGAGTGTTGAAGTAGTTACTCCTGAAGATTATATGGGTGATGTGATGGGGGATTTAAATAGACGTCGTGGCGTTGTTCAGGGAATGGATGATAATCCTACTGGCAGAGTAATTCGTGCTGAAGTTCCGCTCGGTGAAATGTTCGGTTATGCGACTGATTTGCGAAGCGCGACTCAAGGTCGAGCAAGCTACTCTATGGAATTTGAAAAATACTCTGAAGCACCTGCGAGTGTTTCGGAAGCAATGAAGTATTAATTTAAAAGATACTAATTTTAAGAAAATCTTAGTTTTAATTTAATTAAATGTAATGAGGAAAAGGTAATGTCTAAAGAAAAATTTGAACGTACCAAACCCCATGTAAACGTAGGAACAATCGGCCACGTTGACCATGGAAAAACAACTTTGACTGCAGCAATGTGTACTGTATTG
>JAPHTP010000059.1 GCA_026196875.1 Kangiellaceae bacterium | reverse complement strand
GGTGTACAAATTATTGATGCTCTTTCGATAACTGAGTCTTCAATTGATATTGGAGATGATCACTTAGTTGTTAACGATCTTACTAGATCAAATATTCGTCGATTTGATGGCGAGGGTAATCCTCAAATTATCGCTTCCATTAGAGCGGGAAGTGTAACTTCAGAAATATTTAACTGGATTATTGAAAATGGTTACAGACTGGAGTTGTCACTTCCTATCATACTAGCATCTCTTGAGTTGGTGTTTGATATTGGTGGAAATGAAGATTGCGAGGATAATTGCGACGCTGTTCCTACAATCACGGCACCACAAATAACAATCAATGGAGACTTTAGACTTGATGGAAGAAAATTGGCCCTCAGTTCTCCGACACCGATATTAATATCTGGTAACGCTGAGCTTCTCAGAAACTCGGAACTATCTACAGCTAAGGCTGATGGCAATCGCAAAATTATCTATCCTCTTTTGCTCGATGTATCTGGAGATATGTCAATTGATGTGAGTTCAAAAATCGACGTCACAGGCAAAGGGTACCCGATTAATTTTGGTGCTCCAGACTTCTCGAAAGCCGTGAATATAGGTGCTCATGCTAGCGCTGCGTTACATACCAATGAACAGACATCTGGCTCAGTTGGAAATTATCGTGAAACACAGCATGCCGGAAGTGGCGGTAACTATGTTGGATGTGGTTCGGAGTGTGAATACAATCTCAGTACTATGGATGAGTATCGTGGAGGAGGCTTAGTCGATATTAGTGCAAATACACTTACACTAGATGGTGTTATTAGTGCTAACGGCACTGAGATAGATCGAGCGGATATTACCATTCCGTCTGCCGGCGGAAGCGTAACCCTTAACGTCAATAACATGTCCGGAAACGGTAGAATTAGAGCTAAGGGGGCGTGGCAGTACAACAACGGCGTGGCAATTGGTTCTGGTGGTAGAATTCGTATACACACTGAAAGCAGTAATAGTTTCGTGGGCGAAATAAATACTGGCGAAAAAGTAGAAGACGACGGACCGGTGTTAGTTACAAATGGAACGGCTTTTGTATCCAGCGGTAATTCAGAATTCGGCAACTTGATTGTTGGTAGTATAAATTCTGAGTCGGGCGGCGGCTGCCTCGAATGTTCTTTCGATTCGCAGACTAGCACCATTTATGTTCAACAGGTTGGTGAGCACGCTATTCAAAGTATCGATTCATTGCCGGATAATCAATGGAGAGTCAATGTTGCCAATGCTAATTGGGTTGCTAGTTCTGCTGAATCTAATGGCTTAGTTGGCATTTATGTTGACCTCAGTTCAGAGGACAGTGATGAGACTTTATATCGAATCATCGCGAATACAGAAAATACTTTGACAGTCCAAGGAGATGCCAGTCCGCTTGTGTCAGGTAGTACGCTTGTTGGTGTGCATGTGTTCCAAGAGATTCATCTGAATAACTATGCTGAAATTGATTTTGGTTACGACCTCGTAAAAGTTAACGATTTAACTCAGTCAAGTATTAGCTCAGACGCGGTCCTTCGTGTAGGTAAGGCAGATTTGGATTTAATTAACTGGGCTTCGACAAACGGCGGTAAGGTGATTGCCAAGTACTTAGAGTTGGGAGCAACTACAGTTAACTCATCTACTCAAACCATTGAGGCAGAAACCTTAGTGTTTAATGGAGATGTTAGAATTGAAGCAGGTGGTACCTTGAATCTAGATGTATTAAACAAGGTCACAATTGTAGGTAACCTTGTGCTGACAGATTCATCGACAGTTACTTCTTCTAAGCCAAATAATGCGGTACTAAATATTGATGCTACGGGCGTGATTTCAATTGATGAAACTTCAAATATTAATTTGGATGGTAAAGGTGGTGCATGGGCTTATAACAATAGCACTGCATGTCATGCGGGTGTAGGAAGTAATAGTAGCGATCCAAGTGATTGTGTCTCTGGGAACTATCTGAAAGCAAAATTCCAAGGCCAAGGTGGAAATCGCAGCTCAGGTGACGGTGGAGGTGTTATAAGCCTGATTGCTTCACAAATTGTTGTTGATGGAAGCGTTAGCGCTAATGGTCAAAATGTGTATAGCAGTTCAAGCTTCTACTTTGGTGGTGCGGGAGGAAGTATCCACATTGAAACGCCGTTATTGGCGGGAAGTTCAAATGGAAGTATCCAGGTACAAGGGGGATATAACACCAGGGGAACTGGCTATCATAGATCAAGTGCTGGCCGTATAAGTATTTATTCTGGACTTTCAACTTTTCAAGGAACCTACCAAGCCGGCGCGGACAATTCTACCAGGAATCCTTCGTCATCTGCTGGTTCCATTTATGTAATGGATACTGATGATACTTACGGATCACTAACCTTCGACAACCAAGGTCCAAGAAGCAGAGATTGGGGAACCAAGACTGCTTCCATCGGCACTGGTTTGGTAGAGTGTGTTAATGAAGTCCAATCCGGTTTGTGGAGAATCGGTCGAGGCGGGGCTTGTGGCACCGGAGCTAATCTAAATTTCCAAGGCGGAATTTCAGAAGATACCGGAATTTCTGAAACCCATGACTTTACATTAAGCGAGTCAGAAGCGTTAACCTTTACTGTTTCAGGAGAAAACGATTGGGGGGGACCATTTACGCCACTGGTTAAGATTTACGAAGCTGGCAATGTAACGGATGAAAATGATGGATTGGCAAATAACATTGATTATGAAGGCGGATGCGGCTTAGAGGGATACGGTAGCTTTACTGCTGAACTTCCTGCTGGGAACTATACTGCTGTTGTTACGGCTGACCCCTCAACATTGAACTGTTCTGAGTCATATAGTTTTAATTATCAGGTTACTACAGGTGCTTCGGGTGGTTCGGGTGAAAGATGGAAGGAATCTGCAGAGCTGGGAGACGGTATCGTTGGACGTTATATAGATTTGGACAATACGAACCCTGGCAATGCTATCTATAAAGTTATTGAGCACGTAGAAAACGCACTATTTATTTCAACGACTGATGATCTATCAAGCTATGAAGGACGTGAATTTCAAGGAATTCAGTATCTGAAAACACTATCTATTATTAATGGCGCTTCCATCGACTTCGGGTTGGATAGACTTGAAGTTCAAGATGTAGATAATTCAAACTTTGATTCGGACTCAGGTATTCGTATCAAATCGGCTAATCAAGAGTTGATTGATAAGCTAAATGCCTCCGGTATTAATTTGCAATATAACAGTTCAGGTGGGGGCGATGGGGAAAAGCCAAAGGATGAAGATTTTGCCCCTAGTTTTATTAATGAGTCCGGCTCTTTAAATGAGAATGCTAGGCCAAGCTCTCAGGCCCAGCCTGGTGGCTTGCCAGATGGAAAATCTCCCGGTGAGGACGATGTTCCGGGGGACGAATCATTAGATAACAAGGTTTCTTACATTCATCGGAATAATTTTTCGTATGAACAAGAATTTGATTTAGCAGTTTAGTGACGAAGAGTTGCTAATTAATTTAAATGGAAAGGTAAACATGAAAACTTTAACAAAAATCGCGACGTTAGTTTTTATTCTAGGAATGATCACTGCGTGTTCTGATGGCGGCGAGTCGGTAGCTACTGTTGGAGGTAAGAAAATAGGCGAGCATCAGTTTGATGCTTATCTAAAATTCAAACGTGTAAACACCAACGATGAAAAACAAGTTGAATCTCATCTTAAACTCTATGTTGAAAGAGAAGCGCTAGCTAAAGCGATTGAGGAATCAAAGCTTCTTGATCAAGATATCATTGAAGCCGAATTAGCAGAGTTTAAAAAGGAAATGTTAATTAGCCGTTACTTTGAAAAACATTTGAAAGACAAAGTGTCTGATGAAGCTATCCGTGGATTCTATGCAAGTAATAGTGAAAAATATGAGTCCAAAAAGGTTAAAGTGGCTCACATATTAATTCGTACTCAAAAGAATATGTCTGAAACTGAAACTCAAGCTAAATACTCTCGTGCTTCGGAAGCCTACTCTAAGTTAAAGACTGGTGTTGATTTTGCGACTATCGCCAAAGAGTATTCTGAAGACTCGGTTTCTGTAAAAAAAGGCGGTGAGATTGGTTGGATTAATGAAGGCGCGGTTGATCCGGTGTTCTCTGAAATGGCATTTAAAAAACTCAAGAAAGATGAAATTTCCGAGCCCTTTAAAACATCTTTTGGTTACCACATCGTCAAACTGCTTGAAGAGCCAAGCGTGGTCAAAAAGCCGCTTGAATCTGTCAAAGGCGATATCAGATATCAATTAAGGAAAAAAGTCAGACAAGTAGAAATTGATCGTTTGATGGCGACTCAGCCTACGTCGATCCCAGAGAAGAAATAGACTGTAGATTAATTAGACTTTTGACTAGAAATACTAAGAAAGTAAAAAGCAAGAAAGAAGACATGAATATACTTGGCAAAAATAAAATATTAGTTGTTGTTTTAATGGCGAGCTTGTTATCGGCGTGTCAAAAAGAAACTGACACGCCTTCAGAAAATCAAACTCAAAGTAAAAATACACAACTAAACACTGAAAACTCTTTAGTTACGGTCAATGGAGAATCCATCAGTGAGCAGGATCTTGATGCGGCAATCATCCGTACCGTCGGAGAAATGGGCGCTTTCCAGCTCGACAGTAAAGGCCGGAAAAAGGTTCTAGAGAGTATTGTACTCAGCAAAATCATGGCGCAAAAACAAATGGCTTCATATTCGCCTGAGCAACAACGAGAAATTGAACGACAAGTGCAAGCATATAAAACAGAGTTGCTAGCGAAAAACTACTTGAAATCAAATGTAACTGCGGTACCTGTTACCAATAAAATGGTGGAGGAGTACTACGCTGCTAATCCACACAAGTTTGGTGGAAAGACGATCAAGCAGTATCAAGTCCTAAAGGGGCTTACCAAGTTACAAGGTAAAGTTAGAGAAAACCTGTTGGCAAGAATGAAAAATATAACCTCGCAAAAAGACTGGTTTGCTTCAGTCAATCAAGCCAAAACAGAAGGTTTTCAATTGGAGTTTTCAACCGGTGTGAGCGGCGCACAATCGTTAAACAAAAAGGTAGAGTCTTTGATTGCCGGACTTAACAAGGATGAAATTTCATCATTACATTACTTAAATGGTTACCCAATGTACTTCAAAGTGGTTGCTGAAAAAGTAATCAAGCCCAAACCATTAACTGAAGTCCGTTCAGACATCAGAAAGTCATTGGCGCCCATTCAATTAAAAAGAGCGGTGAGAAAAATTTCTGATGAGTTATTAAAAGAAGCTAATGTCGAATATGTAGATTCGTCAGTTAAAGAATAAATTGTACTAGATTGTATTTTAAGTCGTGTTGAGCGTACAGATTTTTAGGGGATTATTGTGTTAAGGAATTTTTTCAAATTCTTTTGGATATCAACCAGTTTGCTAGGTGGGGCGCTAGTCTCTTTGCCGGTTTATGCAGACTACAAGATTTGTTTATCCAAAGAAGTCAGCGAAGATGGAGTTTCGTGGTCTCAAGCAGATACACAAGAATCCGCGATAACGATTTCTGGAGACAGTGCCCACTTCAAGTTTGTGGTCACAAAGTGTCCCAATAAGCCTGGTGGGCTTAAAAATATTCTTCTAACTGATACCTTGTTAGGCGTATCGGAATCTCTTGGTACGCTTCCTCATAGTGAGACTGAGTATCCGGAAATAGTTCACACGATAGAGTCTACAGAGTTTTGCTCTGGCGTTAATGGATTTAAAGAAAACACTGCGACAGTAGTTGCTGATATTGTCACTTTAACTGAACAGCGGAATGATTCTGATAGTGCTTGGGTTAATTGTAGTGCGCCAGTTCAAGATCCCGTTTTACCACCTGAAATTACCGTTGTTGAAGGAAGCGGTCCTTATCCTAAGGGTACGCGCCAAATGGAACTTGTTCTTGCAACAGATGTTGCGGCAGAGTGTAGGGGTAACAGCAAAGATGAAGGCAGCTTTGACTCATGGTCAAAAGATTTAAGCACAAATGATAATTTAACTCATACAATCGTTACCACGGTATCTGGTGATTACAACATCAGCCGCTACATTCGATGTAAGGCGTTGGCTAACGGTGCAGTCAATGACACCAGCACTCCATTTCCAATTTATTTTTACAATCCAGATGTATTGTCCAAGCCAACTAATTTAGTTGCAGATATTCCTATGAATAACGATGGGAACTTTCAGCTAACATGGGAGCCGGTTGCAGGGGCGTCTTCGTATGTTTTGATCGAAAGAATTAATGAGGGGTATTGGAAAAACGTAGATCTGTCTGCAGGTGTAACCAATATCAATTTGAGTCGTCCCACCAATGCGCGTTATCAATACAGGGTTAGCGCATGCACAGATGATAGTGGTGCAAACTGCAGTGCATATAGTTATCAAGCAATTGTATCCGTTGGATCTGATCCAACTCATTTCCCACCGGAAGTGACGATTGTTTCCGGCAGTGGTCCTTATCCGCCTTCGGCGCGTCAAATGGAAATGGTGATTTCAACAAACGTTGACGCTGAATGTAAAATGAGGGATAGCGACCAAAGTATCTACGAGTACTGGAGCAAAATTTTTGCATCCACAGATAATCGTGTTCATCGGATTAATGCCAGTGTGTACGATGATTATAATCAAGTTAAATATATCAGATGTAAAGCTTTAGCAACTGGCTATTATCACGACTATAGTGTTGAGTTCCCAATCTATTTTGAAGACGCAGAGTTATTAGCTGCACCAGCTAATTTTGTCGCGGATATTCCTATGAATCTTGATGGCAACTTTACCTTGTCTTGGGATCCTGTAGTAGGCGCAAGTCGCTACCATTTAATGGAACAATTTGAAGATAATATTTGGACGCCAGTTGAATTGGTTGACGGTCAAAATTCTGTTTCGCTGAGCCGGCCCACTCAAGGGCGCTATGAATATAGAATTGCTGCCTGTTCAGATAATAATCCTTCAAATTGTGGTCAGTTCAGTTCGGAAGCGATTGTTTCAGTGGGGGCTGACGAAGCTCACTTCCCACCGACAATGACTTTGGTTAGTGTTGGCGGTCCTTATCCTTATAAGAGCACTCAGGCCTCAGTGATTATATCGACTAACTTAGCGTCTGAATGTAAATTTAGATCTTCCGATCAATCAAAATATGAGTATTGGTCAAAGTACGCTGATACTTCAGACAACTTAACTCACACCGCAAATTTTCCAATTGCAGGTACGTATGACGAGTCAATTCATTTTAGATGTAAGGCAACTGCGACGGGTTATATAAATGAAGTCAGTTTGTCTGCATCAATTGATGTCGCAACGAAAGATGATATGTCTCTACCAACTGGATTCTTGGTTGCAAGTAACGACAATATGGGCAACGTTACATTAAACTGGAACGCTGTTGAGAAAGCCTTTGGGTATAAGTTTAGATACGATTTTAATGGTGACCGCGTTTATTCAACGGTTGGAATTCAAAATAGTATTTCGTTTAATTTTACGCAGAACGGAACTTACCAATTTTATATGGCCGCTTGTTCAAATGATCAAGGCGAGCATTGTGGCGACATTGCCGGTCCTATTGAGGCAATTATCAGTGGGATAGGTGCTAATCAGCCTCCAACAATTACTTCACAATATGAGTTTAGTGCAACTGAAGGACAGCTTTATTCTTATGATGTAGATGCTGTTGATCCAGAAGGTAGTGTACTCAGTTTTTCTCTTGTGAACGCGCCCGCTGGAATGATCATAGATAGCGCTTCAGGCATGCTCAATTGGACGCCTGCTTATGCGCAAGTTGGCTATGTAAGTTTTAATGTAGTTGCAACGGACATCGGCGGAGAATCCGGCCAGCAGTTGGTGAACCTAAACGTTCATACTCCCGATAGAGCACCACGCATTAAATCTTCACCAATTACTACCGCAAATTTTGGCGAAGCTTATATTTACGATGTTAATGCGGTTGACCCAGATTCAGGTGACACGATCGTATATAGCTTGTCTCAGAATCCAGATGGCATGACGATTAATCCAGGTAATGGTGTTATCAGCTGGACTCCAAGTGGTTTACAAAGTGGAAATTACGATGTTGTTGTCGTAGCAACCGACGATGACAACAAAACTGACACACAATCATTTGTGATCACCGTTGAAGGTGGCAATCAGGCTCCGCAAATAACCAGCTCGCCTATCACCACCGCGACTGAGTTACAATCTTATTCCTATCAGGTGACCGCGACGGATGCCGATCCTGGAGATACTTTGACTTTCAGCCTACAAAACTCTCCGGCTGGTATGTCAATCGATCCAGTGTCAGGACTAATTAATTGGACTCCTGGGAATTCTCAGACAGGTGAACAGGAAGTCACAGTAGTCGTGACAGATACGCCGGGTGCTCAAGCCCTTCAAAGTTTTAATATTCAGGTTACTAATGTAAATCAAGCGCCGCAGATTACCAGTTCACCAGAAGCGGGTGCGGTTGAGAACGAACTCTACATATACGATTTCAGATTTAACGATCCGGATCCTAGCGATACCCATACGATCACTTTAACTGGTGAACCCACTGGCATGACTCTGGATCCAGCGACTGGCCGAGTCAGCTGGACGCCGACGCCATTGCAATTAGGTTTCCACTCATTCCAAATGTCGGTCACGGATAACAGTGGTCTAAGCGATAGCGAAACCATTAATGTAGTGGTTGAGACAGTCGATGATGCGCCGAGAATAATGAGTAGTCCTGTATTAACGGCCAAGGTCGATGAAGCTTACGTCTATGATGTTGAAGCCAAAGATCCGGATTCAGGTGACACCATTACTTATAGCTTGTCTCAATACCCGGATAACATGAGCATCAACCCAGGCAATGGTGTAATCAGCTGGACTCCAACGCTACCGCAAGCAGGAGAG
This sequence comes from Kangiellaceae bacterium, assembly GCA_026196875.1. Lineage (GTDB taxonomy): Bacteria > Pseudomonadota > Gammaproteobacteria > Enterobacterales > Kangiellaceae > Aliikangiella. The sequence goes on along the minus strand of JAPHTP010000059.1, from coordinate 23,813 downwards.
CAATCGGTCACTGTTGTCGTGACAGACGAAGATGGATTAACCGATACTCAAGCGTTTGTTATTACCGTTGACGCAGACAACTTCCCTCCGGTAATTACGAGTTCGCCTGTGACTGAAGCGTTTGTCCGAACAGCTTATACCTATGCTGTGACTGCAACCGATGATCAGGCTAGCCAACTCAATTTTGTTTTAAATGTTTCATCGACCAATATGTCTATTGATCCTCAGTCAGGTTTGATCAGTTGGACGCCAGATGCTTCTCAACTAGGTGATAACGCAGTCACGATCGAAGTCTCCGATGAAACTGGTTTACAGAGTTACCAAAGCTACGTAATTAATGTTGGACCGGAACCTGATTCAGATGGTGATGGGGTAGTTAATAGTGAAGATGTTTATCCTGATGATCCAAATCGCAGCCAGTTAGAATCGGTGACTAGTCTGCAAGTTAGCCAGGACAATCAAGAGTTAGTTGTTAGGTGGACTGATATTTCAAATGGCACCGCGATTTTTGGATATCATTTAGAAAAGTCAGTTTTGGGGCAGGGTTTCCAACGTGTTTATAGTGTCAATCTTGAAGGTATATCAAATCCAACAATTGAGTATCGTGATCAAGATGTGACAAACCGAAGCGCTTACCAGTATCGCGTGGTTAGCTTTTCACTTTCAACAGATCCCGGTGGAGCACAATTTGAAAGCGTGCCTGGAAATCAAATCGACTTGTTTGTTGCTTACAATATTGATGCGATCAGTGATTTGGCTGTCACCGTTGTAGATCAACAAGCCGTGCTGAATTGGAATTCCAACAATGCGGATGAATATGTGGTTTATAGAGGCCAGGAAGGAACTGGTGCCCAGCCAATTGCGGTTGTGACCGAGAACACTTTCACTGACACTTATACTGTTGAAAACAACCAGTATTTTTATCAGATAGCTAATAGGAAGAACTTCACTAACCCAATAGATTCACAAACGTTTGATGTTGATGGGCCATTAAGTAGTGAAGTTAATTATTACCATGCCCTAAAACTGGGAATTGAGATCCCGAACTCTACTAAGCTTGCTCCGACTGAATTTGAAATACTTCATGCAACGGCTGAGACAATTTCAGTAGAGATCTCTCACCAGAATGCAGAAGGACCGATTCGTGTCACTTTGACCAATGGAGCAGAGGTTATCACTCGAGAAAACATCACTAAATCTGTTCAAGTAGATTTGCCTGTGGCGGATGCAGTTTGGAACGTCTCGAGTGAGGTAAACAGCAATGGGGTTGTTCAGTACGCCAATGCCAATTTAACTATTCGCGCAGACTCAACTGCGCCGCAATTAACCATAAATGGTGCAGTAAACATTGATTCTAATGAAGCCACTTATAGCTTCTCTGGTACTGTGACAGACGACAATGGTGTTAAGCAACTTGTCGTATCATCTTCACAATTAGAAGCGCAAGAGTTTACTGCATTACTTGATGGAGATAATTTTACTGTAGAAGTTCCATTATCGGTTGGTGAAAATGTCTTTACTTTTGTGGCGAGTGATATTGCGGGCAACGAAATTTCTGACAGTCGGCAAGTTAACAAAGAAGATCTATTGACGCCTCAGTTGGAAATCACTAGTCACTCTCATAACCAAACCGTGAAGTCTCAGTTCATCGATCTGATAGGTAGAGTTCAAAGTGAACTACCAATTAAAGATATTCAAATTAAATTGGGTGAATTATCGACTGAGTTAACTGCAAATCAGGATGGAAGCTATGGTTTTACTTTTGCCAATCTGCAATTAGCTGAAGGGCAAAATAACTTAACCGTTACTGCGCAAGCAGCGCAGGGTAGTGACAGTGTCGACTTAACGATTATCTATGAAATAGAACAAGATGTGGTTCCTGCACTATTGGAGATCAGTTCGCCTCTTCCGGGAATGAGTGTTTCGGATCCTGATTTTGTGGTTAGCGGAAAAGTGCAGGGTAGTACCTTGTCTACTTTAACCGTTAATGGTGTTCCTGTTCACCTTGTTCAAACTGGAACCAATTCACAAGCGTTTAATTACCTAGCATCATTTGCTGCCAATACGAATAGCATTCTGCTCGAGTTTGTAGGCACGCAATCTGGTGATGAAGTCATTCGTGAATCTGTTACTTATTATTTAGATAGTTCTGCGCCGGTTATTGCGATAACGACGCCATTACAACTTAACTCCGCACTTAATGAGGTAACGCAAAATCCATTTAAGATTGAAGGTACTGTCACCGATGACAACATTAGTGCGTTAATGATTAACGAGCAGCAAGTTTCTTTGGTACCTGGAGAAGGCGTTAACGAGTATCAATTTAGCGCTGACCTCCAACTGGAAAATGGCGTTGAATTGGATGTCGAGCTTAAAGCGCAAGACATGTCCGGCAATATCACGACTGAGGCAGTTAGGTTGATTTCAAATGTGACGGCAGAATTAGACTTGATAGCTCCGACAGGTAATAAAGAATTTATTATTACCGACACTAACTTTAACTTGAAAGTACTAGCTCGAGTAACAGGCTTACAGGGTGGTGAAACAGTCAGAGCATTTGTTGATGGTGCTAATCAGGTTCCGCTAGCAATCACTGAGAGTTTAGTTAGTGGCGAAGTTCTGTTTACTGCGTCGAGTGGAAGCCATGAAATTAAAGTTGAAATAGTAGCTAGCGACGGCCAGGTGATCAGTTCTACCTCACGAGAGTTTAGCTTGATTGACCCTGCAGATATTCCTCTGGAAATGACCAGAACAGAGCCTGCGAACGGCGAACAGTATGCTGAGCCTAATGGTTTTATCGGGTTGTATTTCTCTAAAGCAATAGATGCCTCGCTACTATCTGTTGAAGTTTATGAAACAGCTTCTGGTAAAACATATATTAAGGAAGATGAGCCGGGCGCTAATATGTTTGAAGCGAAGGGTTATCAATTAAAAGAAGTCAGTCGTAGCAATGAACTGGTGTCTGGTGGTTTAAGTGCCGTTCCAGGGGACAGCATGTATGCCTACTACTTGGACAGAGATTTAGCTTATGGCGCTAATGTCATTGTTAAGGTTACCTATGATGGCGAAGAGTTCTATCGATTTGCCTATCAGGTTAGAGGGCTACCAACCTTTGTTTCGGGCGCTGTTTATGATCAGTTGGATCAACCAGTCGCTGGCGTAAAGGTTACGCTGCAGGATAGAGAAACCTTTACAACCCGTGATGGATCTTATGCGTTTGGCTACGGTGATAGTGCTGAAGATCAATTAAGTCCAGGTGTGCATGTGCTGACAGTTAATCCTGGATTTGATAACAGCAAGTTTGGTGTTGTGCACAAGCATATTAATATCGAAGCGTATCGAAGAAACCAGCTTCGCTTGATAAAGACACCGGTAATTGATACCCAGAATCCATTTGTTCCCGTTCAGTCTGGAACTGTACTTAATTTAATCGGTGGCGAATTACAGTTCGACATGACTAATGCAACGATGACTTTCCCTGACGGAAATACATCGGGCAACCTCCAAATGTCATTCCTCGAAATTAATGACACGGTTGGTGAAGCGACTCGAGCGGCGATACCTTTCTGGGTATATGGATCTCAACCGTCAGGCATTGCTGTTAATGGGCAGGTTAGTTTAAGAATGAAGCTTCCAAAGGTTTATAACAGCTATGATTATGTTCCTGATAATGGGAAGTTAATGATTCTAGTTGGAAGACCAAGTAATAGTAATGCGGTTGTTCCAATCGGTGTGGGAGAGGTAGATGGAATATATCTAAATTCCGTTGGTAATCTTCAATTGGAAAACCTCGATTATATTGGTTTTGCTTTCACCGAAGAAAAGAATCAAGAGAAGTTACGCGACTACGCAAACGGCGAAATTAGTTTGCAGTTATTAATTGCTTATTTACAGCAATAATTCGAATTTAGTTTAAAGATCAATTAGAAGACACTAATTCAGCTAGAAGATATGGGCATGAGAAATTTATTTAAAGGGATTATTTCAGCGTTAGTTTTAATTGGAACTATCGGTCAAGTTAGTGACATAAGCGCTGTTGAGGTTAGGCATAAGTACGGCTATTTGATGGCCCGAGGCTTAGTTTTAGATGGTGAAACTCCGATATATTCGGAGTATGACGAGCTAGGTGAAATTGTCAGTGATATTGGTCCGGCATCTGATGACTTAGATGAAGCCTATGTCATGTCAGGTTATGGATATCATAATCTCGTCCAGTTTTACCGAAAATTTTTAGATGAAAATGAAGATGGTATTGCTCGAGGAGCTTACATACTTGATGCAGATACTTACCGTGATCAAACGTTTATGACTCTCAATGGTGAGCCGGTTACTGATGACGCTAAAAGCGAACTTCTTCCAGGTATTAAATCGGTGCTAGTCAGATCAAATGAGCTTTTATTAATCCCCGAAAATGACCCAATGCTACTTCAGGTTCCAATCGATCTGAATGATGCTCAAGATATCGATCCGGAGTCTGTTAAATCTGTTCTTTTAACCAAAGAAGGAAAGGTACACACTAAATCTAATCATAATATTGGTTTCAAAGTTGCTTATTTTGAGGGGGAGCTAGAAGGAGAGCATAAGCCTGATCATAACTCAAAGATCTACGCGCCAATCAAGCAAACAGTGGTTCAAGTGACTACGGGTTCTATTGATGGTGGTGGTGTTTCAGATGAGCGCGGCAAATATAGTGCGATTTACTTTATTCCACCATGCCCTGGTTTTGCGATTGATAGTAAGAGTTTAAGTACTGTTCGTTTTCATTACATTAGTTATAACCCCAAAGGAGCGAGTTCAGGAGTCAGATTTTATCACTTGATGAAAAATGGCTATGAATTTTGTGTGGGATATGGTCAAGCACCGCTTGGTGCCTCGTTAACTGCAGTCATGGCACAAGTTAGTGCAATTGGAATAGTGGCGTCCTTAGCGACACCGTTTATTCAGCAAGATTTTAAAATGGATACAGCCATTCTTTCCGGGAAGGGATTTTTCTCCAATGATTTAGAAAATATAGGTTCAGATGAAGTAGATCCAATTCCAGTAGGGGCAACGGAATATGAATATGAAATTGATGATGATTTTCAAGAGCCTGTAGAGCAAACCAAATACGATTTTGATGGGGATGAAGACCCTGAAATAGCAGTTCTAGGACAAGTTGAAGAGAGAGAAATAGCGGGAAAGACTATTGATTGGTTTACAAAAGATGGTAGAAAAGACGTTCAAGGAATTTTCTTAAGTTCTGGGAGTCAAGATCCTGACGCTCCAGAAGATGAAGATAAATCGCAGCCTGACTTTGTTCGATTGGCGGATAAGGCCCCCGATTTAAAGGATCAAGGATTACTAAAATTCCTGAGTGAAGAAGATTCAAAGAAGACTGATTTATATGTGTTCAGGGAGTCCAATGGTCAGTTAATTTTAAAGAGAGAAGATCTTGAAGAGGATGATTTTACTGTTAGACAAGAAGGTGGGCTAACAGAAGAATCAGGCGAGTTTTATTATGGGCTAATGATTAGAGGCCCAGATGCTGCAGCCTTCGATTCTAATCAACTTTTTCAAAAAAGTGGAAATTGGTATAGCTCTTGGCAGAGCGACGCAAAGATTGATCCGTCCTTGTTTGAAAGAGAAGCGGACCATATACGCGCCTATGAAAAAGTTAAAATAGTCGCCATAAATCGAAAGACTGGCTATATCGGAACTACCGTCCAAGAAATTCATGCTGGAGGTAATGTTGAGAATGGCATCATATCAGCGCTTGCCCAAGATAAGATAGTCATGCGGCCTCCGAATCTTAAAATTACCGCTGAAAGAATGTACACGGTTGAAAAAGGATTAACCAAAGATGAAGAAAAAGAGTTCTTAATAGGTAATGAAGGTGCTGCGTTAACCTCCGATACTTGGGTTAAAGTTACTACTGAATGGTTTGATCATGATGGCTCTCCGCTGCCACAAGAACTCGAAGAGGAAGGATTTACAGGTCGTTTAGCTAAGATAACCGGAGATAATGAACTCTCAGCTCAAGGTGGAGAGTTTGCAGAGTTCTCAATCAAACCTGGGCGACATACGGAAAACATTCAGGTAACAGGTGAAGGTACTTTAAGCGAACATTTTTATATTCAAGTCAGCGGCGAACAAAAATCAGAAAACCCAGACTTTTCTACAACGGGTGCCGGTGATGGGCCATTACAATATCGTCCGAAACATTACGTTCCTTTTAAGGTTGCAGTTGCTGATGAAACTTTGACCTGGGAGCAATATACAGCTTACAAAGAGTATAAACGCGATAATCCAGACTCAGAGATGGAAAAGCCTAAACCCATATATAAATGGTTTTATCGACCTGAAATGCAATTTAGTCTATACGATCTTAAGATACATGACATACTGAGAGTTAAGAAAGATGAAGACGAATCAGAAACAGAAGTAACAATTTACGAAGAAGAAACTCCGGTAATTTCAAGTTCGGATGATTTGATTAGAATTCTCTACAATTTACTTGAACAAGAGCTCGCACCTCTTGAATTTTTAGGGCATGAGCAAGAGTTAGTATTTGCACTTGGAGAAGAAGAACTTAAAGTAGAATTTGGTGAAGATAAGCAGCTTGAGTTTAAGAATTTAGAACATCTAGCGAGTCTAGATGTGGAAGATTATTTCAGTTTGAGACTGTATAACAATAATGACCCTGGAAATATATTATGGGAATATGCATTTGAATACTTATCTATATATACGCCTCAAGATTTTCAAAGTGAGTATGAAGAAATCCATGATGATATAGTTTATCTATCTGCGGATGAGCCTACATTAAAGCTTGAGTCGATGATTGTAGGTTACCAAGATAGAGAAGATAAAGAACCTATATCGGTTAGTTGGTTAACGAATGGAGATGGTACTTTCTCTAATCCTTCCGAAACTAATAATGAAGGTATTTTCAGATCAACTTTAACAATGCCTACTTCGGCTGGTGCTAGAGCGACCCCTTCTGTGAAAATTGCTGAAAGTGAGACAGAAGCAGAATTTACAGAAGTTGTAGTCTTACCGGGCAAAACAGCTAGCGTTACTTTAAGTACAACTAGTAGCAATGCTCATGCCCAAGGAGTGGGAACCACTGTTATTGAAGCTACAGCATCTGATCAATATGGTAATCTTGTACTTGACGGGACTCCGATTAAGTTTTCTGTAAGCGGAAAAGCTTCAATCGTTTCAAGAGATAAAGTCACCACCGGCGGTAAAGCTTCAATGACCGTTAGAGGGGGATGGTATTCTGGGTCTGATAATTGGGCTATAGCGCAAGTTCATAACGTCGAATCTGCGCCAACGATGATTTCTATCAGCCCTCTTGGTATAGAAATTATTGGACTGCCTTCACAACTTGTAACAGGACAAACTTATGATTTCAGAGCTAAGATAACCGGTTCTGGAGATTTAGAAGGCAAATTTGTAGATTCAATGTTCGATAAAGGCAAGGTCCTTTATGATAACTTTGCAACGGACCCTAGCGGAGAGTTAACACTCAAGCTTAAAGTTGGGAAAGTGACTGGACAGGGAAAGGTAATGTTAAAAGCTGATGGCAGTAATGTGTCTACTCAGTCAGTTACTATTGTAAGTCAAAATCCATCTAAAGAAGGAAAAGCGCATACTTTCGTAAGCCGGGACAGTACTTCACCATTAAACTTTTCAGATATAAATGGTGCGAGTTTCGATATGGATACGCCATCCTCAATTGAGGTTTCCGTATCAGGTCAATCGAATGAATCGATAACTGTTAGGCTTGATGACAAATTTAACCCCAATCACGCGCCTAAGTTAGACCTTTCAATAAATTATTACGTTAATGATCGAACGTCTAATCATGTTATAGAAGCGGAAGATCTATTTACTATAGCAGACGCAACCTCACCCCAAGGATTCGCATTAGAATTTAAGTCTCAAAATAGTGCGGACGTTATTTTAGATGAATCACTGGACATAAATAATTTAGCTGGCGTACTTAGCATAAAAAGTGAAAGAAGGGCCGCAGAAATAGTAAATATTGGTGGTGATGCGATAAGTGTATCAACAAACAGTAGCGGGAATTTTGAAGTTACGATCCTAACAGATTCCGGAGCAGTAGTTGCGACTAGCCCAATAGCTGCAAACGACTCTTGGCAGCAAGTCGCTTTTGGTATAAGTGAAGGAAATGTATATATAAAAGTGGGGGAGCAGTTAGTAACTAGTCCTGTTACAGGTAACGTTACTAGTTCCGGTAACTCACTAAAAATCGAAGAGTTTACTGGGTTTTTAGGAGAGTTAAGGCTTTTTGATTTGTCCGATGAAAAGTTGCTTCGATTTGATAATGGGCAAACAAGTCAAGAAATCACACTAGATGGGGCAGGGCTTGGCTCTGTTAATCTAGAGCAAGCTGCATATCTTGATTCTTCAACTCCAAGGGCGAGTGTCGGTCTCATTAATGATGAACTACAACTAGATGTCATTACTATTCTCTCTGAGCAAACTACTAGACAGTATGCAGCATTGGTGCAAAACGTTTTTGCCTCTAACTATGACTATACGGAATTTCATAACCTCATAGCGCCCGCAATTGATGACCCAAGGCATGACGCAGTAGCAGGGTTAGTATTCGACATTGCCTCCGATTCACAAACTTTTACTCCGTTAAGATTAGTTACCGCAACTTTGTCTTATCTTCACTTTAACAGTGAGTCGGAATCGATGGGAGAAGCGTTAGACTTATTGATTAGATTTTATGTAAATCATGCAAATGTGGACTTACAGTATGCTTTTGCCGACTATTTCAGTGACAAAATCAAGAAGCTTCGTCATGGAGAAAGAGCACCATTCAAATTTTTGTTAACTACATTGGTTGTATGGGCTGAGTTAATTATTGCAGATCCAGAAATAGCGCAATTAGTTGGGGAAAGTGTTCACAGTAAGGAAGATATAATGAGCTGGAGTTTATGGATGTCTTTGCCTGCTCAAGGGTGGTGGGGTACGGATATTCCTGCAATTCCATTGGATCAAACTTGCTTAGATACTGCTTCACTTAATAGTCCTTATGCGGGGCATGAGACATTATCTGCAATTCCTTTATGTAGAATGGACGGTGCAAGGTTAGCGGGAATGCTTCGTGGTGTATATTCCGGGAATGAGATGCAGAATTTAATAGATTCAAATCCCAACTTATTGGTAGAACATGCGAGGGAGTGGACAGAAAATATGATTGTAGCTACTCCCGAAATTCGCTTTTTGTTAAATCAAGGAACCTATACTTCTGTAAATCAAGCAAACAATATTACTTTGGGAATTGAAGAGGCACATGCTGTTGGCCCAGCCGGCCCAATTGCAGGAGCCGTAGTTGCAGGTGTTATTTTTGCCGCAAAAGAGAGTCTTCAATTGGCCGCGAGATTAATGATTAAATTAAGTAAGAAGTATGCCGTGAACTTCCAACATTTTGTTGCTGGGCGAAGTAACTCTAGAATAAACCCATTTGTTATGATCATGATTATGGGGTACTTAGAGGACAGAATGTCTGAAGACTGTTTAAGTGATAGTGATTGTGCTGCTTTGGGTGCCCATTTAGGTACTGCAGATCGACAAAAACTTTGGGAACAAGTAGACGGTCTAATTATCAGGACGCTCGTAAGAATAGCTCTTAGTCGTAATTTTCAAAGTAGGAAAAAACAAGAGTCTGGTCTAGGGTGCTACATGACATTTCATTATCATGGAATGGCCTTTGAGTTATTGCAGATTGCTTATTACCATGGATATTCAGAATTTGTGGATACTTCTAAAGGCTTAGTTAATGCAATTCAAAAAACCTATAATATAGCACTGGTACAAAAAGTAAGAGGGTCTAACCCTACCAGCTATAAAGTTTGGACAGAGTTCGAGCGAGATATAGATTTAGAGTTACTTAAAGGAAATGAGAAAGTTTGGGTGGAGGCGAAATCTGTGAGAGCATATCCAGCGGATACTCCCACTGATAAACGGGGGTTAGACGGAACCAAACCTAACAAGGCTTTAGATGACACAGTTAATGCTCATTGGCCACAATGGAAAATTCACAAATCAGACGAACTCACGAGTGGAGGAAATAAGCGACAAACAAGTGCACATAGACAAATCTTCTTAGATAGAGTCGCGCTTGCACCAGTTTTGTCAAATCCTGGTGGTGGCCCACCTATAAAACCTAAACAGGTTGATCAAATCCTTTGGAATATACATAGCTGGCCAGAGTGTTATCGAAATTTGAAAAAATTCAATGACAATAAGTCGTGGTTTCATGATGTTGGGGTATCATTTAAACGTGGCACTAGTATTACAAATAGAGGAAAAACGTATTGTAAAGATCATGAAGGTCCCAAAAATGACTCATCCACTGATGAAGATTTTAAATACCTAAGAAAGCAAATAGCTTTGCTCCCAGAAGCGAAAGCGAGAAGTGCTAAAAAAGCAGTTATCCTTACTAATTTAAGCTTTGAGAAAGGATCTGATAATGACAGACCATGGGCAAGTAGTGATGTAAATGATGTATTCAAACCATTTTCTGTTTTTAATGATATTTTTAGTGTTGAGAAACTTAAAGATGAATTTGAGATGGGTACCGCTCTTCAACTTGCATACGAGTCGTTAGCATGGATAGATATAGAATTACTTCAAGGTTTTATTGATTTAATTCCACGTATTCCCTGGGATTCTATTCCTGCGGTTGAAGAAAAAATAAACAAGCTAAAAGAAAAGCTGGACGAAACAGTTCAAGGCCAATTAGCATGTCAAAAAAACACTACGGAGGCTAATCGAAATGAGTAAGCTTTGGAATGTTGCTGATAAAGATTGGGTGAAAGCACGACGTGAGCGTTGGAAAAGCATAAATAATCAATTAAAAATATTTGCAAAGTATGATTTGCTAAACAAGAATGAAATTCGATTCCATAAAGAGTATTTTCTTAAAGGAAGCTTGTTACCTTATGACGAAAAGTGGGTGTCGGATGGGTTCAGAGTAGATAGAAATGTTATAGGGAAGCCTTTCGACTTAAATCCTATCTTTAAAATTTGGTACCATCCAGAAGTAGACGAAGCTCTATTTAGGGAATGGGGGGCGCAATCCAGCCTTAGTGAAAAGCTACTGGTCTTTAAAATTGTTGAGCGAAACGCAGGGTTTGATTCAAGTTACGAATTATTTGCAGATCGTTCGCCGTATATTGATCAGTATGTAGTACCTAGTAATTGTGATGACGTATTGGAATTGCATTCATTTGATAATCGCACGCCAGAGAAAATATTGCATTATATTCTATATCGAGTGGGAGAATGTTTAACAGCAAAAAAAGAGCTTGGATGTAGAGGTAATTTTTTATTGGCATTTTCTTTTGAGTTACTAGTCGATTGCTTAAAGCGTGTGGAATTGAATTCTTGTTCTGGTATTGACTACGATAATTCTCCGTTTGAAGAAAGGTTATACTTTTTGATGTTGCGCTGTCTTTTTGCTGAGCCAGGTGAGGTCTATGCTGAATATGGATTACCTTTGAAACTAAAGGAGCAGTGGCAAAAACTATTTGATGCGGGGGTAACTCATGACATAGATTTGATCTGGGAAAAAGCAAAAGGTTCTCGAGAAGAGTGGGTAAAACTTGGGGTTAAATAGATGGAAATGAGTTTAGCTTTATTAGTTGAGACACCAAGTAAAGAGTTAGCAGATTTTTTCGGTTTGATGTTGGATGAAAAAAATGCTCCAGTAGAAATCGATGAAGTGAAGCCCTGTTTCCACAAAGCATTTACTGCTTTAGAGTTTTGTGATGTGCCAGAACAAACGAAGAGGTCTGGAGAAAACCGTTGGTTATGTATTTACGATGTACTAAACGAAGGCAGCGCAGAAGACATTCTAAAGTCTTACAGAGGCATTGGCTTAAATCGATTGATAGTAGCCAGTTTGGGAGATGAAGGAGAGGAATGGTATTGCATAGATAGCTCTGGGTGTCGGTATATTAACTATTCAGAAAGTTCCAATGAGAGTATTGATAAAGAAGATACATTTGCTCGCCTGCTTTATGTTGCAGATAGCCTTGACTAGAGGATTTTAACTTTAGGTTATGGTTTTCCTACTTATTTAACTTCTCTTAGAACTCTGGGGTGAGAACAAAAGTGTCTCGTATTAATTAAAACTGCGGTCACTTTGCCTTTCAAAGCTTGATTGTTTATTACGCCAATCTGATCTATTGAAATTGTTTCACGGATATTATCTCCGACTACCGTAAATCTATTTTCTGATGTATTTTTTATTCGTTTGACAAAGTTCATTTCGTATTTGTCATGGTAAAATACAACTATGTCGTTTTTCATTAATTTGGTTCTGTCATAGTGTTTGGTATCTACCATAACTATATCCCCAGGGATCAAGGCAGGTTTCATAGAACCGCTCGGTACATAAAATAAATCTAAGCCCAAAAGGGGTTCTCTAAAATAAAATGTCGTGGGAATCGTAAGAAGGGAAATCGTAAAAAGAAAACTTAGAGAGCGAGAGGGAAGCTGAAAGGAACGATTCCTAGAATAAGCTATGGCCCCCTTTATTAAATACAAAACAAAAAGCGCTCCCCATAGAGTGATGATGCAAAGTAATAATGAAATGCTTAATATGGGAGACATGAGTCGGAAAAATAATGCGGTGCAAATTAGCAAAAATCCTAAGTAGATACCTAAGAAGAGTAGTTCAATTGTTCTGCGCGAATCTAAAAGCATCCTATTAATCGTTAATAGCCTGTTGTTAAGTTTATACGTAAGTTTAATATTATTTAGCTGGTTTATGAATAGGAACTTTAGCTGCATGATTGTGCAGCGAGGTTGTAATACTATGGCATAGAAGGAATAACGACCTTTACCAAAGCAATGGGTACTAATTTAGGTGGTTAACTCCTTAATAATCTTAGCGTAAAAGCGAAAATGTAGTCGCAACTTATAAACGAAAATTGCTCGAAAACGATTAAGGAAAAAAATGAAAGAAATATTAGTTTTTCTATTGATGTGTTTTTTAAGTTTATTTTCAGTTTCTGGATTAGCAGCAGAATTCTACGAATGCACCGACAACACAGGCAAAAAACAATTCCAGGATCGTCCTTGTGAAGGCGGAACAGTAAAAAAGCTCGAGCTCAAGGGTCAATCTGCTAGCAGTAAGAAAAAGATCAAGGATGTTAATATTCCACCAATAAAGCTAATCGGCACCTGGGTTGATTTTAAATCTCCTAGTATGGCCGAGTATCGTACTCACTGGCTTTTTACTGGTACCAATCTAACTATCACAAGGCACACAGGCTTTACCTTTACACGCAGGTATAAACTAAAAGGAAGTGTTCTCAACATCTATCATGAGGCTAAAGATATGCAAAACAACAAGCCCTATGTCGAAAAGATGGAAATAAATTCGATAACCGAATCAGAACTAGAGTGGGGGGATTCCGGTCCAGTAGGAAGTAGAAAACTATATAAGCTCTACTAAGGTTATCTATCTAACCTTGAAATTATGAATCTCTTTTGAGTTCCGCGAGCCGTTTCCAGTTTTCAATAAACTTAGGTTGTTTTATGTCTGGTGTTTTGTGTTCAACTAGATCCAATAACTGGTCGGGAGGCATAACTTTTCTATTTTTGATAAATACTGCTTTAACCAAGCCGTGGGCAAATAGCTTTTCTCCAACAACGAATTTTTGCTCGAGATAAAAATACTTGTCATCAAATCCAACGTAGTGCGTCTCCATTTCGAACTTCTTAAATAAAGGCAATTCTCTGATATAAGTTATTTCCAGACCTGCAACAATAAAGTTCACTTTATGCTTTAACATCACGCCAATACTGCCGGTTTGTACTGGATGGTCCCAACGACCTTTCTCCATATAGTGCATATATCGAGCGTTGTTTAAGTGAAAATTAAAATCGATATCCCGAAAACCTACTCTGAATGTTCGGCGAGTAGGCTCAAATATGCCTTTAGGAGCGAAGTTTTTATTATTGCGATTCTTTTTGTTTAGATAAAGACAACGAACAATTTCTGAGATCATATTTAGCTTTCGAATTAATCGGGCCAGAAGAGGTAGGAGGAGTTTAACCGAAATCGTACTGAAATGGCTAAAAACAGCGCTAATCAAAGTGAACGAAGCCGGGGCTATACACTATCAACTTTAAACAAAAGATTACTAATCTATAAGGGAGCTAAACAATAGAAAGAGTTTGAAGGCATGATATGGTGGGCGCTAGTGGGCTCGAACCACTGACCCTCGCCTTGTAAGGGCGATGCTCTCCCAACTGAGCTAAGCGCCCATATCATACATACTGAACTCTAAGTGATTGATAACATGGGAAGTTATCTAAAGAATTCAAAGGGCTATCTCGTGCGTGTTGCTCAAGATGGGGCGCATTCTAGAGGCAAAATTATGTTTGGTCAACACCTAAATAAAATATTTTTTTAATCCCACATTTTGATAAAATACGCAGCCTAATTTTCGACCTAAAAACTAAGTGATTTATCAATGTCAGTAAAAACCAGATTTGCTCCTTCTCCCACTGGATATTTGCACGTTGGTGGTGCAAGAACCGCTCTTTATTCTTGGTTGCACGCGAAAGCCAATGATGGACAATTTGTTCTTCGAATTGAAGACACTGATCTCGAGCGCTCAACTCCGGAAGCTGTTGAAGCTATTATGGATGGAATGCGCTGGTTGGAACTTGATTGGAATGAGGGCCCTTATTTCCAAACTAAGCGATTTGACCGCTATAAAGAAGTAATAGCACAGCTTGTGGAGGCTGGCGATGCTTATCCGTGCTTTTGTAGTCGTGAAAGATTGGACGAGCTTCGTGAAACTCAAATGGCAAACAAACAAAAACCTCGCTACGATGGGAAGTGCCGCCATTTATCCGCTGACGAAATAGATTTAAGCCAAGACCACGTTATTCGTTTTAAGAATCCTCAAGAAGGTGAAGTCACTTTTAAAGACGTGGTTAAGGGAGAGATTACCATCTCTAACCAAGAATTGGACGACCTAATTATTGCTCGTACAGACGGTTCTCCCACGTACAATTTTACTGTAGTTGTTGATGATCGGGATATGGGAATTACTCAAGTGGTTCGCGGGGATGACCATATCAACAATACGCCACGCCAAATTAATATATTTAAAGCACTGGGCGCGCCAGTACCTGAATACGGTCATGTGCCGATGATTTTAGGTGATGATGGTAAAAAGTTGTCTAAGCGTCACGGTGCAGTAAGTGTAATGCAATACCGCGATGATGGTTACCTGCCGCAAGCAGTACTTAATTATTTAGTACGTTTGGGGTGGTCACATGGCGATCAGGAAGTGTTTTCAGTTTCTGAGATGATTGAGCTATTCGATATTAATAGCATTAATAAAGCGCCATCGGCTTTTAACACTCAGAAGCTTGATTGGTTAAATCAACAGTATATCAAGAGCTTACCGGTTGAAGAAGTCGTCAAACACTTACAATGGCATTTAGCTCAAGCAGGGTTATCGTTAGATAGCGGTCCAGATATTGCTGAACTTATTCCGGAGTTTGCCGAGCGAGTTCAGACACTTAAAGACTTAGTTGAAGTTATTCGTCCTTATTACAGTGACTTTGAGTCTTTTGAGGAAAAGGCCGCCAAAAAACATTTAAGGCCTGTAGCAAAAGAACCTTTAGAGACGGTTAAGCAAAAGCTATATGATTTAGCTGAATGGGCTCCCGAAGCAATCCACGCCGCAATCAATGAAACGGCGGAGCAGTTGGAAGTTGGTATGGGGAAGGTCGGCATGCCTCTTAGGGTTGCTGCAACTGGTGCAGGAATGTCACCGAGCCTAGATGTTACGCTTAAATGGATTGGTAAAGATAAAACGCTACAGCGTATTGATAGGGCTTTAGACTTTATCAGACAGCGAGAGCAAAGCGCTTAGTTGGTATAACCTGCCTCGAAGTTTGCTTCTTAACCTTCCCGCTTCGTGGGAGGGTTAGTTCAAAAAAACATACGGCTGGCTTATAAAATATTCCGTTCATCTTATTTGTCATTTTCGTGATAAAAAAATTACAAACTTTTCCTTAAAACCTTGTCTAAATTGGCGTATCTTTAGATAAAGTGATGTCTAATTTTTTGCTTCTGAAAAATAGAGATTTTGTTGTTTGCTCTTCAGCCAAAAGGTCCAATTTGATTGTGAAGAATTCATTTCTAACTATAGTCGGATTAGTTTTTAGTTCCTGCCTTATTAGTCCAAAAAGTCATGCCATAGAACTAGAACTTATTACTCAGTCGCCGGTTCAGGGCAGTATGATTTTGGCAAAAGTAACAGGAGAGGGAGACGTTTATTTTAAGGAAACTAGATTAAGACCTACTCCCAAGGGAATTGTGGTATTCGGCGTTGGGAGAGATTCGGCTGAGCAAATTGAACTGACTTTAAGGTCAGATGCTGGAGTTGTTAAATATCCCATTCAGGTAGCCAAAAGAGACTGGAAAATTGAAAGGGTAGATGGGCTTCCGCCAAGCAAGGTAAATCCTAAAGGTGAGGCTGTTTTAAAACGAATCAGACAAGAAGCGGGACAGGTAAGGAATGCTAGAGCCATAAACAGCGATGCGACTGATTTTCTTATGTCTTTCGTTATGCCGGCTCAAGGGCGGATCTCCGGAGTTTATGGTAGTCAGCGAGTTCTTAATGGGGAACCGAAACGACCGCATTTTGGATTAGACGTTGCCAATAAAACTGGAACGGCGGTAATTGCGCCGATTGATGGAACAGTTAGCTTGGTGCATCAAGACATGTATTATTCCGGCGGTACTCTGGTGATTGACCATGGCTATGGAATTAGTTCTACCTATATCCATTTGAACTCAATTTCCGTAAAACAAGGAGAGAGGGTTACTCAAGGTCAGGAAATTGGAACCATTGGCGCCACAGGTAGGGCGACAGGACCTCACCTGGATTGGCGTCTTAATTGGTTCAACGTGCGATTAGACCCTCAGCTTTTGGTACCAGTGAAAGATGAGGCTGCGCCAGTGAGCGCGACTCGATAGAAAGTAATATTGAAAGTGTGATTGAAGGATTTGATATTGTTCCTGTCAGACAAAGTATTGGTGAGAGATTTAGATTACTCTCAGTAACGGAATAATTTAAACCATATAGGTTTTAACTAAGGAAACTAAAGTGCTAGATTTTCTTGAAGTAAGTACTGGATTTATTGAGCTTTCTAAACAAAGGAAAGCACCATATAGTGAAGAATGGACCGAGTTACCTAATAAGGTGAAGCTCCGCTACCGTGAGCGAGGTATTCTAGAGATTTCACCTGCATTACCTTCAAACAAAGACTTCGTTATTTCTTGCGGCGTGCATGGTAATGAAACCGCGCCAATAGAGATCACTTCAAATTTGATTAGCCAAATCGTAAAAGGGGTGGTCGAACCTAAAGTTAACTTGCTGTTTATACTGGGGAACCCAGAATCAATGCTAATTGCGGATCGTTTTGTTTCAATCAATATGAATCGGCTTTTTAATGGGGCTTTTAAGAAGTACGAAAAGAATGAGGAAACTCGTTATGAGTTGGAAAGAGCAGAACAACTCGAACAGTATGTTACCGAGTTTTTTAGCGCACGCGAAGATGGTTCGAAAACGCACCTTGATCTACATACCGCTATCAAACCCTCGTACCACAAGACTTTTGCCATCAGACCCTATAATACAACTTCGGTTACTGACGACTCCAGGCGTCTGCTTGTCAATCTCGGTATCGAGGCTGTATTACAGCACAATAAACCTTCTACCACTTTTTCTGCGTTCTCGGTTGAACAGTTTCAAGCAGAGGCTTATACGCTCGAATTAGGTAAGGTTAAGCCATTTGGAGAAAATAAAATTGAGGATTTTCAAAAGGCAATCAACTGTTTAGATATTTTGGTGCAAGATCGTTCTTTAGCCAACTTGGAGATAGAAGAGCTGATTGAATATAAAGTGGTGGCTGAGATTATTAAACACTCAGAAGCGTTTAAGTTTAACGTTCCTGATGATGTTGAAAATTTCACCCCTTATCCACAAGGATTTTTGATTGCTGAGGACGAAAACTACAATTATCGTGTAGCATTCCAGGAAGAAGGGGTGGTATTTCCTAATCGGAATGTACCGGTCGGACAGCGAGTTGCGGTAATGGTGGCGCGTAAAGAATAGTAATCCAGATTGTTAACTTCCCGATATAACTTATTGAACTCAAAGCAATATCCGTTGATATCTCAAATTCAACGGATAATTCGCTAGTTTGTGATCCCTTTCAAGCTAATCGCACAAAATTAGACTTAACATATCATTTTGAATTAGCTGTATTTGTGCTAGATTCGTCCACGACACAATTAAAATTGGCAAAGAACTAGCCGAACATCTATAAAAAGCTGAAGACTCGATCAAAGATCTAGTCTTTATGTGTTTTTAGGTGGCTATAAAGCAACCATAGGCGTATCAGATTAATCATGAAGAAACCAGTCATGAAGAATTCAATCATGAAGAAAGCAGCCAAGAAAAGAGCAAGCATGAACAATACACTTTTAAAAAGTAAGTTTGGGGTAATTTCTAAAAGTCTCGCATGCTGTAGCTTAATGTCTTTTTCATTAACAGCCAGCGCGATCGAATTTAAGACTCTCGCATATGCCGGTTTAGACAACAATCCCCACAACTTATCTTCTGCGCTTGACTCTAATGATGAAGTATTTGCTGCTGCAGGTTTTTACAGCGATTCAAATGTTAAAGAATTGTTCTACTGGGATGTTGGTACGACAAAGTTCTATTATCCAGATGACCAAAGGGCCGATGTCTTTGAGGTAACTGCGGATGTAAAGTTTCAATCAGACTTTTCAGTTTATGATGTTCCATTCGAGTACTACATTGGCGCTAACTATGAATCCTTTGATAAGACTTTTGTATCGAAGCAGACCGGCGCTGTGGCTACTATTAGCGGTGTAAGCTTGGCCAATCGTTATGACAGGGATACTGATGGATACTATCTGGGGCTCGCTTATCCCCACGATCAAAACTTAAAGTATTTTATTGAGTACCGAACAGAAAATGATGTATTCGAAGAAATAAGTTTGACGGGGTTAGATAATCTGAATAACACAGAAACTACGGTAACTTTGGGGCTAAATCTTTTTACGCCAAATGATGGTTATTTTTACCTCGATCTTGATTACAACATTCGAAGTTATGAAGAGCGTCAAGACCGAGCTGAAGAAGATGGTGCGTTAATTGCCGGTACTCTACTTGAATTTAACCGTTATGGGGTAGATGCCGGCTATGTGTATAAGCCCGATGATAGAACGCGTTGGGAATTCGGATTTCATTATGTCAATCGTTCGACCAATGGCACCAGATATTATGATGCTCAACGGGCTAAAATCAGCGTTAAAGCTGATCACCGCTTGGCTGATTACCACTTCCTGGATGCGGAATTATCTTATCAAACTTTCTATTACGATGAAGAGTTTGACCAACCTTATGAGTTGTATGATGAAGATGAAACTCAAAGTAGGGGCTTTAAATTAAAGCTTGAGTATAGTTGGATTCTTGCAACTTTATTTGATACGAATATGGGATTTTACGCTAACCTTCAAGCAGGTGCTTTTGACAGTCCTCAAGGGGAATTTGTTTACAGCAACGCCAAAGTTGCTGCTGGATTTCGTTGGTCTTTGGATTGATTGAGCATAGATTTAGCTAACCCAGCAGGTGGTTATTTCTTAGCTGGGTATATTAGTGGCTCTCCTTCAGGGCGCGTTCTAAATCTTTGATGCAACCATAAGTAATTTTCAGGGTTTTCTCTAAGGAAGTTTTCCAAAAATAGATTTATCCGCTCCGCATCTTTTTCTGGAGATTCTCCCGGAAAATCATTCCATGCCGGGTGAAGTTCAAGCTCAAGAGATTTTAAGTCTTCACTTCTTTTGTGTGTAAAAGGTACTACTTTGGCCCCAGTCATTTTTACAAACTTGGTGATTGCGGTAACCGTAGAGGCTTTAGTGCCGAAGAAGGGAACAAAACTTCCTTTCTTATTACCAAAATTTTGATCGGTGGCATACCAAACTATCTCGCCATTCTTTAGTGCTTTTAATGTAGCCCGAGCATCGTCTTGAGTAAGCAGCCGGTGAATATGTCTGAGCCTTCCTTTACGCATAAATGTTTCGGCGAGTTGGTTCTTTTTATTGGGTTTATACATAGCGTTAAAATCGAAATAATGCCCTAATATGCTGCCTCCGATTTCCATACTGGTAAAGTGAAAGAATAGTAGGATTACGCCTTTTCCTTCAGCTCGGGCTTTCTCCAGGTTTTCGAGACCGACTAGTTTAGTATGTTTTTCACGGCTACTTAAATCACTAAACCAGCAGCTGGCAATTTCTATAATTGCTAATGCGGTCATCAAAAAGTTTCGTTCAAGCAAGGCTTCGCGTTCTTCATCTGATTTTTCAGGGAAACAAAGTTTCAGGTTAATCTCAGTAATTTTTTTGCGACTTGAAGCAAACTTGAGTAAAAGCCAGGCAAGACCTCTAGCTAAAAACACCTGAATTCTAAAGGGCATTTTAGCGACAAACCAGGATACTCCCATAATAAAAAGACCACCCCAATATTGGGGTCTGGCTAAGAAAAACGATAGTGGTTTCTCTTTAGCCAAAATTGCCTTCAAACCTTTTGTCATTTGAGGTCTTGTAACTAAACTTGTTGCCTTTAAAGTCATTTTTTACTACTTGGAATTAAAATAATGATTAGGCCTGTACATCTTTAAAGACTGTTGGCGATTGATTGAAACATTGCCGTTGTTTTGTAATTTTCTTCGGCGCCGGCCCGCCAATCTGGATCAGCGGAATTTTTAACGATTACGACTTTTCGCGCAGGATTTACGTAGATATATTGACCGTAAACCCCTCGAGCTAAAAAGTCTCCTTGAGAGTTTTCCGGCAACCACCACTGATAGCCGTATCCAAATCGACTCGATGAGTTTGGGTTTGACCCTGGAGTCAAGTGTCCAGAATCAGGTGTAATCGAATCGATCACCCACTGCTTTGGAATAATTTGCTCTCCCTGCCATTCTCCAAAATTTTGATAGAGCATACCAAAACGAGCATAATCTCTTACTGTAACATTGAGGGTTCCGAAAGCGAGCTCCATACCTTCATCATCAACGAGCCATTTTGCGTCTTGGCGCATGCCGAGTTTTTTCCAGATTTTTTCTTGTAGATATTCGCTCGGCGACTGTTTAATGGCATTTTTTAAAACAACTCCAAGTACTTGAGTATCCATACTGACATAATGATGATAGGTCCCGGCGGGTTTATCTGAACTGAGGCTGGCAGCAAATTCGTTTATCGAATTGCCCAGCGCGATTACTCTTCCCATGCGGTTAATATCCGAGTGGAAATCGACATAGTCCTCGTTAAATTTAACACCTGAGCTCATCTGTAGAACATTTTTTATAGATACATTGTCATAGCCGGATCCTTTAAAAATAGAAGCATACTTAGTTACAGGATCTTCTACAGACTCAATGAGGCCATCTTCGATAGCGATGCCGATTAATGCTGACACAAAGGACTTATTGACTGACCAGGAAATATGCAACCCATCCTGAGAGTGGCCAAGGCGATAATCTTCAAATACAATCATTCCGTCTTTGATTACAATAAAACCTGTGGTTTTAGTTTCATCTAAATAATTATTGATTGAATAAGTTTGGTCTTGAAAATTAAAGTTATCATTGAATTTTTGACGTGAAATTTGAAACTCAAAGTTTGGCTCTCCTTTTTTTACGGTCGTCGCAGGAAAGAAATTGGACATGTTTTGAAAATTTTCAACGATATTTTCAGGGTAGAAAAGAGTAATAACTTTATACAAGCGATAAACTTCTCTATGCATTACTGCACCAACAATTAAAAGTAACAGTAATATCGTTGTAAGGCCGTAACCAATTTTGCGTTTAAAAGTCATAATCACTCATTGGACAAGAGAATTGTGTTCTCTGTTATTATTAATTCTTATTGAGAGTGATTATAAGTAGATGAAACAATAAAGTCATTCTTGAATATTTTCATATCTACCAAATTCAGGGCTCAGAATGTAAAAACGCCCATTTTAAAATGGGCGTTTTAGAAAGTGGTGTTATTTATGCGAGTGATGAATCCGCGACATGGTAGTTAGGATCTTCGATTAAGTTCACCTCTACCAAATTACCGGCTTTTTGTAATAGCACTTTACACTCGGGGCTAAGATGCCGGTAGTGTAGCTTTTTACCTCTTCTTTCGTATCTTTCGGCAAGCGCATCTAACGCCTCAATGCCTGAGTGGTCATAAACACGAGCGTCAGCGAAATCAACAATCACATCTTCAGGGTCATCTTTTGGAGTAAAGATATCTTGGAAATTACGTGCTGAGCCAAAAAACAACGGTCCGTGAATTTGATAAATCTTGGAACCTTTTTCGTCCACTGACTTGTTGGCGTATATTTGCTTAGCATGCTTCCAGGCGAAAACAAGTGCAGAAATAATCACGCCAACTATTACGGCAATGGCGAGGTCCGCAATAACGGTTATTCCGGTAACGGCAATTATGATGAAAATTTCAGACTTTTGAACTTTATTTATCATGCGTAAGCTCGCCCATTCAAAAGTACCTAAAACTACCATGAACATTACGCCGACCAGTGCCGCAAGTGGCACTAGCTCAATCCAGGAAGAACCAACTAAGATGAATAGGAGCAGCGCTACGGCTGCTGTGATGCCTGACAGTCTGCCTCGACCGCCGGAGTTAATATTGATCATGCTTTGGCCAATCATGGCGCAGCCACCCATACCACCAAAGAATCCATTGACCATATTGGCTGTGCCTTGGCCAATACATTCACGGTTGCCTTGGCCGCGTGTTTCAGTTATTTCATCGATTAGTGTCATCGTTAATAGTGATTCGATCAGTCCTACGCCTGCCAATATAAGAGAGTACGGCAAGATTATATAGAATGTTTCTAAGGTAAACGGAACTGAAGGAATAGAGAAAGTTGGTAGTCCCGCTGCCAATGTTGCCTCAGGGTTGCCTGAATTTGAACGTACGTAGTCGATTACGTTTGGAATGGGTAAGTCTAAAGAGATTACGATGCCGGTGACCACAAGAATAGCGACTAAAGATGCGGGTACAGCTTTTGTTAGCTTCGGTAAAAAGTGGATAATTGCCATTGTTAAGGTAACCATTCCTGCCATCCACAAGAGCACTTCACCCTGCATCCAGCTACTCGCATCACCTTCGGTGATTTTAAATTGGTCAAGTTGAGCTTTAAAAATAACGATGGCTAAGCCATTTACGAAACCCAGCATGACTGGGTAAGGGACCAGTCGGATAAACATCCCCAACTTAAATACGCCGGCCAGAATCTGAATGGTACCCGTCAGAACGACTGCCGCGAATAGATATTCTACGCCATGGACTGCCACTAAGCTGACCATAACTACTGCCATCGCGCCCGTTGCGCCAGATATCATGCCTGGTCGTCCGCCAACAACTGAAGTGATCAAGCCGACCATAAAGGCGGCATATAACCCGACAATGGGATCAACTTTTGCAACAAAGGCAAATGCTACAGCTTCGGGGACTAAAGCTAAAGCGACTGTAAGACCGGATAATAAATCGTTTTTGACGCTCGATTGAGCATCGGTATTAAGATTAAACAATGGCTTGCTCGCGTATAGTTTTTAGACATCGATTGAAGGGCGCGAATACTACACTAAGCAACAGTCCTGTCAATGCCAAATAGGATGAATACTCATTCATTATAGGAAAGGAT
>JAPHTP010000128.1 GCA_026196875.1 Kangiellaceae bacterium | reverse complement strand
TAATCCTCTGGAGCAACAGTTGGTTGAAATCTGGGCGCAGGTTCTTCAGTTGGCTCCCGAGAAAATTGGCATCAACGATAACTTTTTTGAGATCGGCGGGCATTCATTGTTGGCAACTCAACTTGTTTCATCGATACGGCAAAACCTATCACTAGAAGTATCACTAAAAACGCTATTTGAACAATCAACCATCTCTCAGTTAGCCCAGTCTGCATCTGAATCAAGCAGGCAAGAAGTTCCACCTATTATTCCTATTGATAGATCTAGAGCAGAAGGCTTGCCGTTAAGTTTTGCTCAGGAAAGACTTTGGTTTATCAATCAGCTTCAACCGGGAAGCGCAAACTACAATCTTCCCGAAGTGGTAAGAATTACAGTTGATATTGAGCCGGAAATAATCGAAAAAATTATTAATACGATTATTGCAAGACATGAAAATATTAGGTCCATTTTTCCCAGCGAAAAAGGAACGGCTCGCCTAAAAATTCTTAAGGAACTTAAAGTCAATTTGAACGCGATCGATTTGTCTCACATTAAGGATGATGTTGAAAAACACAAGCAGGCAAAACGGCATTGCCAAATAGAAACTACAAAAGCGTTTAACCTTGAGGTTGGTCCATTAATAAGAACTACTCTTATCAAGCTAGCTAAGGGCGACCACATATTGATAATAAATATGCATCACATCATTAATGATGGGTGGTCTCAATCTATATTAGTTAAAGAAATAGACTTACTGCTTAAAAACGATAGTCTAAACCTGCCGAATCTTCCTGTTCAGTATGTAGACTTTAGTGCGTGGCAACGTCAATTGTTACAGCAAGACGGAATTTTTGAAAAGCAGTTAGATTACTGGAAAGAGAAACTTTCCGGGGCCGTGGAATCTCTTGAGTTTAAAACAGATTTCGCGAGGCCTAAGTCTCCAGTTTTTGTCGGCTCAACCGAGGCTTTTAAAATCGATCGTTCGCTGACTCTCAAATTGAAAAGGTTGGCTGAACAACATAACTGCACTTTATACATGGTTTTACTGGCTATCTATAAAACTTTAGTTAATCACTTAACTAAAAAAGAAGACATCTGCATAGGTAGTCCAATCGCTAGTCGGCACCATAGAGAAATAGAAAACTTAATAGGATTGTTTGTTAATAACCTGGCTTTGCGCACCAAAATTTCCGGCAATGCCAGTTTCACTGAGAACTTACAAAAGGTTAAGGAAACATGCTTGGGAGCATTTGAACATCAGGATATTCCTTTTGATAAGGTTGTAAATCTTGTCGTTCCTAAACGGGCCATTTCATTTAATCCGCTCTACCAAATAATGCTGGTTCTCCACAATATCCCATATGAATATGGGGCCAATATAAAGCCTTATCCGATTGATAGAAATTCCAGTGCATTGGACCAAGTGGTTGAATTTAGGGAAACAGAAAGCGGCCTTGAAGGTATCATTGAGTATAGCACTGCTCTTTATCGACCGAAAACTGTCAGAAATATCACTCGGTGCTTCATTGAACTTTCGCAAGCGATTGTAAATAACCCCGGCCTAAAAAATAGCGAATTGAACTTATTTCTCGGTACATCGAAATCGGAGGACTCGTTCCTCCAACAGAAAACTAACAGCAGAACGAACAATCAACAATATGACAAAAGCGAATTAATTAGTGCGGCTTTTGGTGATGAGTTTGAAGAGGGAGCCCTATGAGTGTTTTTTCACTAGTTAACAAAGTTCGTAATAAGGGAATCAAGCTTTGGCAAGAGAATGGCCAACTAAAATTTAAGGCTCCGAAAGGTGCTTTGACCCAAGATATTCGTTCTGAGCTAATTGAGAAGAAAAGTGAAATTATCGAGTTCTTAAAAGAAGTGTCGGTAATCAATAGCATCCCTCCGATTAAGCCTTATGACAGAGCAGAATTTGAGCGTATTCCTCTGAGCTATTCTCAAGAATGGTTTTGGTTTATGAATCAACTAGATCCGGAAAGTAGTGGCTACAACTCCCTTGCCGCTGTCACGTTAAGTGGTGATTTTAATTCGGAACTATTGGAGCAAGCGCTGAATATTATTATCGAACGGCACGAGATCTTAAGGACTGTGTTTCCAAGTGAAAATGGAGTTGCTCAACAAGTTGTTCTGGATCAGCTTAAGATTTCATTGGATTTATACGATCTCAGTGGAGTCGAATCGCGACAAGTTAGGGATACTGAAGCAAGAGATTTATGCCAAAAAGAATCTCACCATATTTTCGATTTAGAAAGTGGCCCACTATTGCGCGCTATAGTAATTAGACTGAGCCAAGACGAACATATATTTCTGATCAATATGCATCATATTATTAGTGATGCATGGTCGATTGGAATTATGCAAAAAGAGTACAGTTATATTTTGGATTGCTTGAGCCAGAGCAAACCACCTCGTCTTCCGCCACTAGCTATTCAGTACGCAGATTACAGCATTTGGCAAAGGGATTGGCTTGAACACGGAGGCGTACTCGAACAGCAATTATCATATTGGCAACAAAAGTTAGAAGGTGTTCCAGAGACGCTCGATATGCCAGCAGATTTTCCACGGCCTGCAGAACCTTCGATGTCAGGGGCAACGCATAGCTTTCTCATTGATAGCAAATTAACTCACCAACTGAAGACTTTAGCCGATCAAAACGGGTGCACCCTTTATATGGTTTGTCTGGCCATATTAAAAGTATTGTTGCATCGTTATTCAGGTCAAGAAGATATTTGTGTCGGTTCAATCGTTGCCAATCGACGCCACGATGAAACCCAAACTCTTATTGGTGTCTTCATCAATACGCTCGCGCTACGAAGTAGCATTCAAAGCGACGATACCTTTATTGATGTGTTGAAAAAGGTGCAGGACACTTGTTTTGAAGCTTATGAAAACCAGGATACGCCATTTGAGAAAGTAGTTGATTTAGTCCAGCCGCAACGTAATAAGGCGGTTAATCCTTTGTATCAGATAATGATGATGCTTCACAATACACCCTTAGAGCTTGGGGAAAATGTCCAACATTACCCTCTGGATAGTGAAGTGAGTAATTTAGATCAGATCATTGAGCTGAGAGAATCTGCGGAAGGTTTGAACGGGAGCATAGAATACAGTACCGAGCTTTATCGAACTGAAACTATCGAGCGAATGTTTGAGCACTTTATTAAGTTATGTAGTGAGGTGGTTTCTCAACCGAATATGCAAGTTAGTCAGTTTGACTTTCTAAGTAAGATAGAAAGGCAACAGCTAACTGTAGATTTTAATGATACTCTGGCGGATTATCCTAAAGAAAAATGTATACATGAATTCTTTATTGAGCAAGTTCAAGCAACCCCCCAAAATATTGCGGCAACCTTTGAAGGTGACCAACTAACCTATCTGCAACTCTACGAGAGAAGTAAAGCGCTTGCCTTGTACTTGCAGTCAAAACAAATTACTCCTGATAGCCCGGTCGGTTTATTTATGGAAAGGTCGCTGGATATGCTGGTCGCAATTATGGGAATACTTCAAGCCGGAGCAGCATACGTTCCCTTAGATCCTGAATACCCCGACGAAAGATTGAGCTACATGTTAAGTGATTGTGGTGCGCAGATTGTATTAACCCAAAAGAAGCTCCAATCTAAGCTAAAACAAATCCAGCCGATCAAGGATGGCTTGGTCGTTATGGATATTCAATCGGATTCAATCGCTGATGTCGGAACGAAGCTAATGGAAGACGGCGTTGAAATAGATTCAAAAGTAGACCAATCAAACTTGGCTTACATAATCTATACCTCGGGTTCAACAGGACAACCTAAAGGGGTAATGGTGGAACATAGTGCGCTGGTCAATCGAATCGATTGGATGCAAAAACAGTATCCACTTTGCCAGAATGATGTCGTATTGCAGAAGACGCCATATAGTTTTGATGTTTCAGTTTGGGAATTCGTGTGGCCGATGATGTGTGGCGCGTCGATTGTTTTTGCAAAGCCCAGTGGGCATAAAGATGTTGACTATTTAGTGCAGCTTATTAACGCCACAAAAGTGTCGACTCTGCATTTTGTTCCATCAATGTTAAGTACATTTTTAGAAAATTATAGTTCAGCTTGTAATAGTGTACGCCAGGTATTCTGCAGTGGTGAAGCTCTCGGAGGCAATACTGTTTCTAGATATAAAGAGGCATTTCCGAGCGCTGCATTACATAATTTATACGGCCCAACTGAAGCAGCAATTGACGTGACTTACTTTGACTGTTCGAACTTAGATTCTTCAGTGGTTCCGATTGGTTCTCCGATCAACAATACTCAGATATATATACTCGACAAACACCTTAATATTCAACCTATCGGTATGCCCGGCGAATTGCATATAGCCGGCGATGGGCTTGCGAGAGGATACCTAAACCGAGAGGAATTAACTTCAGAGAAGTTTATCGACAATCCGTTTGATGCAGAGTCCCGATTATACAAAAGTGGTGATAGGGCGCGTTGGCTCGTGGATGGAACCATAGAATATTTGGGTAGGATTGATACGCAGGTCAAAATTCGAGGGTTCCGAATTGAAATTGGGGAAATAGAAGCAAAGCTAAATGAACATCCTGAGGTGACAGAAAGTGCCGTCGTAGCCCAAGGGGAGGGTTCAGACAAAAAGCTCATTGCCTTCTATATTTCCTGTAAGACAAAAACCGGGGATATTAATAATATTTCAGGCGAATCACTACGTGCTCATCTCGAACAGTTTTTACCAGATTATATGTTGCCTGCTGCATTTATCTCCTTAGTATCATTGCCATTGACTCCCAATGGAAAGTTAAATCGTCGCGTCCTACAACAAAAAGACGTGAGCTTTGAATCGGGCCAACCATTTGTAGCGCCTACCAATGAACTAGAGTACCAATTGAGAAAAATTTGGGCAGAAGTTCTTAATCTGGATGCAGAGAAAATTGGCGTCAATGATAATTTCTTCGAGCTGGGAGGGCATTCACTTTTAGTAACTCAATTGCTATACAATATCCGTGATGAATTGAAAGTTGACCTACCAATAGTGACTATTTTCGAAAAAGGGAATATCGCAGAACTCGCACTTCTAGTAAGTAAATTAGAAGCTAATAACACATCAGCCATAGAGGTCGCGAATAGAAAAGAATTTGACTTGCTACCACTAAGCTATAGCCAGGAAAGAATGTGGTTTATCGATCAGTTGGAGCCAGAAACCTCAATATACAATGTTATTGGTGCGCTTACTATTCAAGGAGAGATCGATGTCAAGCAGCTCGAGCGCGCGTTTAGCATTATTATAGGTCGCCACGAAAATTTACGTACCATATTTCCCAGCGACAATGGTATTGCACATCAGGTTATTCAAGAACAGATTGAGTTTAATCTTGATGTGGTTGATTTAAGTGATATCAAAAATGAGTCTAAGCGAACAGAACAGGCTAGCTCTCATGTTCAACGCGAAGCAACAAGTCATTTCGATCTCGCTCAAGGCCCTCTTATTAGAGGTAAAGTTATTAAACTTGCGAATGATGAGCATGTGCTTGTGATCAATATGCATCACATTATCAGTGATGGTTGGTCAATTTCGGTAATTATGAAAGAGCTGGGCTTAATCCTTAAGGGAACGTCAGGTTTTGAAATGGTAAACCTGCCTGAGCTTCCTATTCAGTATGTTGACTATAGTGTTTGGCAGCGGACCTGGTTAGAAAACGACGGAGTACTGGAAAAACAACTAGACTATTGGCAAAAAAAGTTAGCCAATGTTCCAGAACTGTTAAATCTGGCAACAGATTTTCCGAGGCCAGGTGTGCAAGTGTTTGAAGGGGAACGCCACACGTTTTTTGTTGACTCTTTGTTGTCAGAACAGTTGAAAATTCTTGCAGAACAGCAAGGTGGTACACTGTTTATGTCTTTGTTAGCAGTTTTCAATATATTACTCAACCGTTACACCGGCCAAACAGACATTTGTATTGGAAGTCCAATTGCCAACCGTCAGCATGGTGAAACAGAAAACCTTATTGGTGCGTTTATAAACACTCTAGCACTTCGAACTAACCTGGATGCTGATGAGAGCTTTACGACAATTTTTTCTCAAGTCAAAAATAGTTGTTTGGAAGCCTATGAGAATCAGGATGTTCCATTTGAAAAAGTCGTTGAGCGCGTACAGCCTCAAAGAAACTTAGCCACCAGCCCTCTATTTCAAGTGATGCTGGTATTGCAGAATATAACGATGGAAGTTTTTCCAGAAAATATTCAAAGCTTTCCAATTGACAATAAAGTC
>JAPHTP010000073.1 GCA_026196875.1 Kangiellaceae bacterium | reverse complement strand
GTTGAATGATAAATGGAAGAGGCTCCAAGGGTTTAATTGCTTCGGTTTTACGTAATAAAATCCCTCTGGGCTTTGCTTATCTCCTTGCCTCTGTTTAGGGCCCAATTTACCTGAGTAGGTGCATATAGGATAAATTTTAAACAGTTTAAACTTACTGTCTACGCCTTTTAACCAAACTTCTAACTCTGATTCCTGTTTGAATATTCTAATAAAAACTTGTGAGCCTCGAGTAAGACCCTGCGCATCCATGAGTGGCTCAACTAAAGGGTAGGCACGAGTGATCGCTTTTAGCGAGCGTTTACTTGATGGAATGGATAGCGGTTTCATGTTCAATGAATCCGACGCCGAGCATTTTGGTTGAAATTGGGTAATTGAAAATAGTAAAAGCGAAAATAGTGACACCTTTAATATGTACACCCTTTGGCATTTGACTGATGACTTAGCTAAATAGTCGACAAACACCTTAAGAAAGACTAAAAGTAGAGCCTTAGCACAGTTTCTGCCACACACGCGAGACGTTTACTATTTTCAACTTCGATACTGATTTCGTTTACAAGCTCAATACTCTTTCGCATCGGTGATAACTCAACAAGTTTTGTGCGTGCCCTCACTCTCGAGCCTGCTTTTACGGGGTATGGGAATCGGACTTGGTTTAGTCCATAGTTAACCGCCATTTTGGCTTCAGGATAAGGATTATTGCTATCGTCAACGGTATCGGTCAATTTGGGCAATAAAGATAAAGTTAAGAAACCATGAGCAATCGTGGTCTTAAACGGCGATTCTTTGGCTGCTCGTTCAGGATCCGTATGGATCCATTGCTGGTCACCGGTAACCTCAGCAAATTGATTAATACAATCTTGATCCACGGTAAACCACTCCCCGACAAAAGTCTCTTCGCCTAGTTGTTGTTCTAGCTTTTTGTACATTTCTGCAGCAGCAGGTACTAAAACTAAAGGTTGGGGAGGTTGCTCTTCTTGCTCTTCTTCAAAAGGATTGAAGCGTGATATCCAAGGGTTATTGAGCGTATTTGAAATAGTTTGGGTGATTAATTGAGTTAGATTTTTAAATTGTGGTTCTATTTTAGCCCTGAATTCAGCATTGTTCTGTTGAAACCGCTCTTTTTTTTCTCGAATGAACTCAACAACATTCACGTGTAAAACTCCAGTAAATAGCTTCCCTATAAAATAAACAGAAGGCGCTCTGGTTAATTCTCGAACATCATTTTCTGATGTATGTTTAATTTTCAAGTTCATATTATACATTGGTCTTACAAACTTGTACTATTTTATTAACGATATGTGACTTATCTGTTACTTATTGCAACAATTAAACGGTGTTAAAAATGGTTTTGTGTCCGAGTCCATGTATATTTTAATTTTATTAGTTATTCTTGCCGTCGTCTTCATCCCTCAGTGGTGGGTGCGCTATGTGCTAAAAAAGCACGCGAAACCCTTGCCTGCAATGCCTGGTACAGGTGGCGAGCTCGCTCAACATTTGCTAGACAAATATGAGCTTTCTAACGTTAATCTTGAGGAAGCAGAGGAAGGCGCAGATCACTATGATCCGCAGTCAAATACTGTAAGGTTGAGTCCAAGTTATCTTAACGGAAAATCTCTTACCGCTGTTGCTGTAGCAGCTCATGAAGTAGGTCATGCAATTCAGTTTAACCGCCAAGAGCCAGTTAGTTTTTTGCGCAGAAAATACCTAACTAAAGCTCATTCTTTGCAAAAAATCGGGGCTGCCGTATTGATGGCTCTCCCCCTAATAGCAATGATTATTCGAATTCCCCACCTGATGGCAATTACCGCTTTAGTGGGGCTAATTACATTGTTGTGTTCAGTTTTTGCTTACGCAGCAATTTTGCCGGAAGAGTGGGATGCCAGTTTTAATAAGGCTTTGCCAATATTAAGACAAGGTAATTACGTGCCCGACAAATATATCCCCGCTATTCAACAAACATTACGAGCATGCGCACTTACCTATGTAGCTGCCGCTTTGGCGGATATATTAAGTATTTGGAGATGGATTGCCCTTATCAGGATGGCTAGATAGTTTATCTGCCAATCTAACTGTTTGAGTAATTGTCATCGACTTGGTAATGTATCGTCCTTAATTACAAAGTAAATAAGGAAGTAAAGTTTGAATCATCAAGTCAGATATTGGCTCTTGTGTTTATCAACCCTGGTTTTCACAAGCCTTTTCATTTCTATCAACGCTAACGCGCAAGACAAACAGGGATACCAACGACCTCCACAATTATTGGCTGATCTGGTCGATGCACCGCGCCGACCTGGAGCTACAATTTCGCCTGATAAAAAATGGATAGCATTGCTCGAGAGACCGGGGGCACAGAGCATTGTTGATTTAGCTCAACCTGAAGAAAAATTGGCCGGGTTAAAAATAAATGCCGCTATTTTTGCACCAAGTCGTTCAACAGGATACACAGGTATCCAAATTAAAAGTTTGCAATCAAACCAAGAGAGCAAAGTTGACGGGCTTCCAGTAGGAAAAATCTTAAATGTTTCGTTTTCACCGGATTCAAAGAAGTTGGCGTTTGTTCTTGAAACGCCTAAAGGATTGACTTTGTGGAGCTATTCAATTGCCAACAAACGATTGGTGCAAGTATCTAAACAACAGATTAACGCTTCTTTAGGGGGCAGTAAATACCGTTGGAAATATGACTCCAAAGCGCTTTATACCAGATTAACTACAGCTTCAGCTGCTGAGAAACCACAACAATCGGTACAAAATATTGAGCCAGTAATCCAGCAGACAACGGGTAAGAAAGCCGCCGTACGTACTTATTCAAATTTACTGAAATCACCTCATGATGAAAACATGCTTGAATTTCTGGGGACTTCTCAGTTAGCGGAAATAAGCCTAAAAGGCCGGGTCAAAAAACTTGGAGATGTCGGAATGATCAGAAACTATGATCCTTCTCCTGATGGAAAATATATTTTAGTTTCACAATATCAGAGACCATTTTCATACCTTGTGCCTGCGTATCGTTTCCCACTTTTAACTCAAGTATGGGATACCAAAGGTAAGCTTGTTAAGACCGTTGAAGAATTACCTTCGGGAGAAAACATCCCTAAAGGTTTTGACTCGGTCATAGAAGGCCGCCGAAGCATCAACTGGCGTCCAGATCAGGCTGCTACCTTATATTGGGCTGAGGCATTGGACGGCGGTGATATGAAAAATAAGGTGGATTTTCATGATTCGGTGCACACATGGACCGCGCCATTTAAATCGAAGCCGAAGTTATTGCAAAGAATTGAAAGACGATTTGCTGGAATCGAATGGGGTAATGAGGACTTTGCAGTTGTAGCCGATTGGCGATTTAGCGATAGGCAACTACGAACGTGGAAAATTTCACCATCTGATCCAAATAGCGAAAAAGTAATGTTTCAACAACGTTCTTACAATGACCGCTATAAAGATCCAGGAGATTTTGTCTATACCAAAAATAAGTTTGGCGAAGATGTCATCAAAGTTATCGGTAAAGGTAAAGTGCTGCTGACAGGAAGAGGGGCATCGCCGAAAGGAAATATTCCTTTTATGGATGAATTTGATTTTGAGACAAAAAAGAAGACTCGTTTATGGCAATCTGAAGCGCCTTACTATGAAAGGGTCCTGCTTACCATCAATGAGGGAGCAACTAAAGTTTTAACATTACGTGAGTCCCAAACTGAACAACCCAATTTTTTTGTTAGAGATATCAAAAGTGGAGAATTAAATCAGTTTACTAACTTTTCTCATCCATCTCCTGCCTTTAAAGATATTACGAAAGAACAGATCAAGTATAAAAGAAAAGATGGAGTCGAATTAACCGGGACGCTTTATCTACCGGCCGGTTATGATAAGAGTCAAGGCAAGCTACCGGTTTTAATGTGGGCTTACCCTTTAGAATACAAGGATAAAAGTGTAGCGGGGCAGGTGACAGATTCTCCCTACGAGTTTGTACGCGTTAGTTATTGGGGACCTATGCCGCATTTAGCGCAAGGCTTTGCGGTATTTGACGATCCTAAAATGCCAATTATTGGAAGCGGAGAAGAGCTTCCTAACGATACTTTCAGAAAACAATTGGTGGATAGTGCGGAAGCAGCGGTTAATATTTTGGTAGAACGCGGTATTGCTGATCCTGAAAGAATTGCAATAGCGGGCCATTCGTACGGTGCTTTTATGGTGGCTAACTTGTTAGCACATAGCGATTTATTTAAGGCTGGAATTGCGCGTAGCGGTGCTTACAATCGCTCACTCACTCCGTTTGGTTTTCAGGGCGAAGAAAGAAGCTTCTGGGAAGGGCAATCTGTATATTCGAATATGTCGCCATTTTTCCATGCGGAAAAAATTGATGAGCCTATGCTAATGATTCATGGTAAAGAAGATCCTAACTCGGGTACATACCCGATGCAGTCTGAGAGAATGTTTGCGGCCATGAAAGGCTTGGGTGGAAACGCTAGGTTAGTTATGCTGCCGCATGAGCAACATGGCTATCGCGCACGTGAGTCGTTACTACATTTATTATGGGAGCAGTATGAGTGGCTGGAAAAACACGTCAAAAATACATCAAAAAAATAAAACTTAATCTAATTGAGTTTGTCTGAGTAAAAAGTTAAAAATAAAGATGAGTCATTCCGAACCCTTCGGCTTCGCGCGGGGTTCGAGATGACAGGCTCGCTTTTCTTTTAAGTTTAACCAAACATAAAGATCACTCTAAAAAAATGTAATATGAATAAAAAGATTTTAACTTTATTACTAGTTTTCTTCCTCGCGTCTTGTAGTTCTGTACCACTCAGTTCAATGGTAAAGCTGGCAAACTTTGATCAGGATGATTTAATTAGAATCGATCCATCTCAAGTTCGGAGTAAGATCACATTAACAGCTCCGGCCGAATTGGAGACCAAAACGGTCAAGTTGGTGTTAAAGTTCGAATATTCAGCGAGCAATCCTCAGGAATACCTTTTTTCATTGGAACCCCTGTGGAGCAAGAAAATCTCTCGAGATAAGTGGTTTGAAGCTGATGAGCTTCTACACCAATATGAATTTAAAATTGAACAACAATCGATAAAAGCGTTTAAGAAGTATCAACGAGAATTTTTAAAATATGGAAAACCAAAGAAGTATCACTGGACGGTATATTATTATTTGAAAAATCGACCGATAGAAAGTAATGATATTAAACTTGATTTAGAGCTCAAGTTTAGCGAGAAAGATGAATACTTTTATTTGTTAAAGGGGGCAGTTGTTGATATTGAGTAGACACTATTAAATATAATGCCTACTCAATTCTCAATGATTACTTTGAGCATTCGCCTACACGTTCAGATGTCATGCGAGAACTCATACTCATCTTCTGACCAGCAACTTCCATTTGCATATCCATTTTTCCATTGCCTTTGTCTCCGGCAACCGTAAACACACCGTTAACAGTTGTTTTCCCACCTTGCATACTACACTCAATAGAGAAGCTCAGTGTGTCGCCAGAAAGATTACTGTTTAGAGTTTTACATTCTCCCGGCGCGTCTTTCATCATCGTTTCCGCGCTGAAGGTCGCTTTATCCGGGGTAATGCACTCTTCATCTTCAATTTTTTGTTCTTGTTGAGTTACAGGATTTGTTGTGAAAGTAGTGCTTTTCCATAAGCCAGGCTTAATCTTCAGTTCATTTGCGAATAGCGGGCTAGTTATTCCAAGCCCGAGGGTTGCCAGAACCAAGTATTTTTTCATCTTATTCTCCTTAACTAGATAGTTTATTATCAATAAAAGTTTCTAGAATCAGCATATACCATCCTTAGGTGTGTCGCCAAATTTTAGTTTTATTTTAGTGACTCAAAGCGCATTTTAAGCTCTAAAATTCCTAGTTGAGCGCAAGCACCGAAGGATGTTCGCTGAGCTAGGCTATCTGCTGGAGTTCGGCTTTCAAGTTCAGAATATCGAGCGACGACATTTTGATAAGCATCTCTAAACGGGATTCCTTGGCTGCTTAATTCGACAGCGAAGTCAGTAGCATACATAGGAGTATCAATTGCATCGTTTAAGTTATCAGCTATAAACTCAGTTTCTTTAACTACTTCCGAAAATAAACATAGTGTTTGTAGAGCTTGAGTAATACCTCTTATCATTGGGCCTTTAGAAAATTGTAGATCTCTCTGGTAGCCAGAAGGCAATGACAAAAGCGATTGAATTTCGACAATGGCAGCTTGCACACTGGCATAACTTGCTCGCATCAATTCAATTAGATCGGGGTTACGTTTATTAGGCATTATCGAGCTACCGGTAGTCATTTCATCAGGGAGACTGACAAAGTTAAATTCTTGAGTAGTAAATAAAGAGAGATCCCAACTATACCTTCTGACATCTAACATACATTGAGCCAGTGAGTTTAGTACGGCAATTTCAAATTTACCTCGACTATTTTGAGCATATATTGGATTGATTTGCGCTCTACCAAAACCAAGCTCTTTGGTCGTTAATTCTCTATTAAGAGGTAGATTAACTCCGTAACCGGCCGCGGTCCCAAGTGGATTTGAATCAATTAATTCTGAACAGTGTTTAATTGACGCCAAGTTGTCGATCATTGCTTCGGCAAAACTGGCAAACCACATTCCACAAGAAGAGGGAACTGCTCTTTGTAAGTGTGTATAACCCGGCATTGCGATGTTTTTCGTTGCCTCAGCTTTTGCTAGACATTCAATAATCGTTTTTGAAACGTATTCACTTGCGGTTGAGAGGGAATCTTTTAGGTAAAGCCTGGTTGCTACCGCAACCTGATCATTGCGCGAGCGGCCAGTATGAATTTTCTTGCCCAGGTTTCCCAACTTTTCCGTCAAGTAAAATTCAATCGCAGAATGGCAGTCTTCAAATTGAGAGTCGAGTGTAAAGTCTCCTTGCGCTAAAGCTAAACTGAGATTATCCAATTCTCTTTTCAGCTTTATTAATTCTTCCTCGCTTAAAACCCCGATACTCTGAAGTCCACTCGCATGTGCTTTACTTGCGAGGATATCGTAGGGCATTAAAATGCGATCAAGAATGATATCTTCACCTGCCATATACTGCATGATGGCTTCATCTGTTTTTGCCGCACTTTGTTTTTGCCAAATCGGTGCACTCATAATTTTCTCCAAGTCATCATGTAAAAACTATATCAAGCTGAAATCTTGAGCTTGAATGGGTTTAAGTTATCTCTTAGCCCTGCAATCGGTTCCAAGTCGAGAGCTAAGTTTATATTTTGAATTGCTTGGCTTGCAGCCCCTTTCAATAAATTATCCAAGCAACTAACTATCGTTGCTCGTTTTCCGTCTTTACTGACGGAAAATCCACCAAGTACACAGTTATGCGTGCCAACCACTTGTTGGATGTTTGGGATTTCCTTGCGACAATGAGCAAGTTCATGAAAAGCATAGAAGTCATTAAATCGTTGAAATAAATATTGTTCGGTTATTGATTGAGTAAACTCTAGCTGAACTGTCATACTGATCCCTCGAAAAAAACTTGCAACGTGTGGCGAAAAACTGATTGGGTGACTCAGGTGAAAGCTGACTTCCTTTTCGTGAGTATGCTCAATCAGCTTGTAAGGTATAATATTGTTGTTTAAGTTGTCTGGATTATTGGTCGTGCTAGGGGTAGTGCCTGCGCCACTATAACCAGAAATACCAAAGCAGTTCGGCCTTCCTACAACTAAGTCAGCAACCGGCGCGATGGCAAGTTGCATTGCTGTTGCGTAGCAGCCGGGGTTGCTTAATAAGATAGGCTTGCTTAATTGTTTTTTTCCTTTTTTGATAGTGTGCAACTCCGGAATCGAATAAATCCAATCAGAGTCGAATCTATAATCAGCAGATAAATCAATAATCAACTGATTCTTATTAACTTCTAGTAAACAAGAAACAAAAGGCTGGGCGACTAGATTGGGAAGCGCCAATACAACGATGTCGGTTTGACGTGAGGCTATCTCAGTAGGACTTAAAGATTCGATTTTAATGTCTGAATTCAGCTTCACGTCGGCAACTTCATTTATCGATTTATTCTTAAGTTGGCGAGAGCTTAGCCAGGCTAGCTCAAGGTTTGGGTGCAAATTAATAATTTTAACCAACTCCATGCCGACGTAACCTCTTACGCCAACTATGCCTACTGAGTACTTTTTCTGATGATTCATAGCTATTTCTTTGTAATGGGGTTTAATTGTTGTTGATGGACTAGTGTGGCCGGTTTGCTCTTGGCTAGTGCTACACATTTTGAAATGATGTTAAAATCTTCCAGACCTTTCCAGAATACGCACCAGTTCGATGACTTTTGAAATCCATCCGCTTTTCTTGAGTAGAATCCGTTTATTGGATTATTATGTTGTGAACGCCAAAAAAACTCAGGCGTTGAATTAACCAGTTTTTCCCAAACCGCTTTGCCTAGGCCTTCACCTTTTGCATCCTCGGCAACAACAAATTTATCTAAATAAGCAACTCCATTTTCCTCAGTGATGATTGCTGCTGCACGATAGCAGTAAGTAATAAATGCTTTGCGAATTTTTGTTGCTTCAAAATAGTCCGGTTGAAGATGCTTTCCAAAACTGGACTCAAGTAAGAACTTGAGCTTTTTTACCTTAATCGTTTCGATATCATCATGAACCATTATTGATTCACCTTTTCTTAGTAGCGTACCCGAGCCTTTATGGGTAAAGAGCTCTTTCGCCAAGTGTGCAGGCTTGGTGATTGAAACGGATGCAGTGGAGGGGAGCTGGCTAAGAATTTCGGCAATTTGTTGGAGTTTAAGTTTCATTCCTCCGTGGAGCCAGGGTTGTTCTATCAATTTATGATAGTCCGTGACCAAGTTTATAGAAGAGACAATTTTTTCATCCTTTCCTAAAATTCCACCGGTTTCGGTAAGGAATATTATCTTGTAGGGTTTTAGTGCTATCGCCAATTGATTGGTCGCAACGTCAGCATTGATATTCAGGATTTGGCCGCTTTCAGATTCACCGACTGATGATAGTATTGGGATCGCTCCGCTTTCGATTGCGGTTGTAATGGGATCGAGATCGATCTGGGTAACTTGGCCTACTAAACCAAGTTGCGATTCAGATTCTTGTTCAGCAGTAAATACGCCGCTGGTGATAGAAGCTGTTTTAACTCCTAAGGATTGCATTTTATTTGCCAACTTCAGATTTTGCTCGACAAACACTTTCTTTGCTATCTTCAGTGTCTTTTTATCGGTGACTCTCTGCCCGTCAATAAACTGAGGCTCAATTCCACTAGACCTGAGTTTTAAACTAAGTTGTGGTCCCGCTCCGTGAACGACAATAGGGAAGAGCCCTATTTGTTCTAAAAATGCTAATGAAGAGCATAAATTATCTAGATCGTTTTCAAGTACGGCACCACCGACTTTTATTACTGCAAAGTGAGTCTTTCCTGCATTGACAAAACGTTCTAGATATTGGTCGATCTCTTTTGGATTAGCTAAGTTTGAAAGCAATTGAATGATCGTTTCTTTTGCTTTCGAGTGATTTTGCTTTTCACCGTAGATGTTATCTACAATTTTATAACTATGCATCGGAAGTACCACCATCGATAATATTTAAATAATGCCCGTAAACCTTTTCTAACTGGCTGAATTCAACCCATTCGTTTGCAGTGTGTGCTTGAGCGATATTTCCCGGACCAAAAACGATAGCGATAGCTCCAGACTGAGAAAACAGGCTGGCTTCCGTCCAGAAATTAACTGCATCTCCAATGGGTAAATTAAATTGAGAAGCAAGAGTTTCCGCATGCTGAATTGATAGTTCAAATTCTTGATTGGGAGCGGGCAAACTTGGTCCAGTAAATCCAGCAACTATTTCAAGGTCATCCTGTGCTAAATGAAGTTCAGAGAATGAGGATAATAGTGTGGATGCGCATTGACCGGGAAGCGTTCTAAATCCAAATGAAAGTGTACAGTCCGCGGCAATCATATTAGCTTTAATGCCACCTTCAATTTTGCCGATGTTAAATGGAAGGCCATTTAAGTTCTGAAATTCAAATACTTGTTGCGAAATCCAATCGAGAGTTTTGCTTGACCACTTGGTCGCCTTATGAATAGCGTTGTCACTAAATGCTCGTGCTTCGGATGCATGGCCTGATATGCCTGAGAATTTTGCGACAGCAGATTGAATTCCTCTGTGAGCGGTAACGGCTTTTGCTTCCGTTGGTTCTGCGACAATTACCTTTTTAAAGTCTTTGTTGAGAGAAAGAAAGTACTTAATAGCAGCGCTACTACCATACTCTTCGTCAGATGAAAACA
Organism: Kangiellaceae bacterium; assembly: GCA_026196875.1. Lineage (GTDB taxonomy): Bacteria > Pseudomonadota > Gammaproteobacteria > Enterobacterales > Kangiellaceae > Aliikangiella. The sequence goes on along the minus strand of JAPHTP010000073.1, from coordinate 34,415 downwards.
ATAGGGCAAGATCGCCACTTGTGTTATTGGCGGCAGTTAGCATACAAGCTGCGGCACCCTTAATATCACATGCACCTAGACCATATGCTTTGCCATTAACGATTTCCAGCTTGTGTGGATCGGTCTCCCAACCTTGAGCAATAGGAACCGTATCAATGTGGAAGTTAAAAAGTAGAGCTGGCGATCCTCTTTGTGCCAATAAACTTATACATCCATCTCCAGCATCAAAGAATTCAAAACTGAAATTAGGGAGATTAAGCTTTATATATTCAAAAATAGGACTGTCTTTGGTAATCGTTCGCGGTGGATTTTGAGTATCCGCGGAAACCAGATCTTCCAGATGCCTTAAAGTAGACTGTAAGCTAGTCGATGTGCCCATGATTAAACCGCCTTTAAACATTCGTTGTTTGAGGATGATTCTGTGTCTGGCGCTAGCTTTGAGGTCTGCTTAGCGGCAAGCACCGACGACTTTCCGAATAACTTGATAAATCCTTGTGCTTCTTCGATAGTCCATGAAGCAGATTGCGCATAGACCGAACCTTTGTCGTGAAGTATGTTTGCCGAATCAATTGCGACCGCATGTACTTGTCCGTGGGAGAGTTCAAGTGTAACTGTACCGGTTACTTTCTGTTGAGATGATTGCAAGAAAGCTTCTAAATCCGATTTCAACGGTTCGTAGAATAAACCTTCATAGACCAACTCAGTCCATTTTTCGGCAACCGATGATTTGAACCTGTTTTGTGACTTTGTTAATACCGCTTGTTCTAGTGCGGTATGGGCTACGTTTAATAATTCGAGAGCGGGAGATTCAAAAACAATTCTGCCTTTTAACCCTATTGTTGTGTCACCAGTATAGATTCCTCTACCTATGGAATAATTGCCTCCCTTAGTGTTGAGCAGTTGCATGACCTGCTCACCGCTAATATCTTTGCCAACGACTTGGTCATTCAGGGAAGCTAATTTTCCTTTTACAAACTCGAGAGTTATTTTGCCTGGTTCGTTGGCTATTGTGTTTGAAGGTTTTGTTAATACGTAAGATGCTGCCTTGGGTTCTTGCCATTGATCAATTTCAGAGCCCGATATAGTGGCGCCAAGTAGATTTTCATTAATTGAATAGGCCGAAACTTTGTCTGAGACTTTAAAACCTTTGTTGGTTAAGAATTCAATCTCGTAGTCTCTTACCTGACTGGTAAGTTTTTGGATTTCTCTAATCGGTGAAATGATATTGTAATCACCTAAGCTTTGCACAGCCAAGTCGAATCTGACCTGGTCGTTACCCATTCCGGTGCATCCATGGGCGAAATTTTTGGTTCCGATTTGATCGCATAACTCCAGACAAGATTCGACGATCAGGTATCTGTCCGAGCAAAGCAAAGGATATTGATTTTGATACCATTTACCTCCTTGGACTAATGGCGTCACAACTTTCTCCCAAAGTTGCTCAGCAATATTGACTTCAAAATGGTTGGTTGCTCCAAGTTCTTGTGAACGGGCTTTAATTGATAATTTTTCTTCCTCGTTCACACCTCCTGAGTCAACAAATATGGTTGATACTTGAAATCCTTTTTCGATTAAATAAGGGACGCAAAAGCTGGTATCTAATCCGCCGGAAAAGGCGAGGACAACTTTTTTATCTTGCGACGCGTTAATATGCTGGTTCATGAGTGATTCCTGTAACTATGATTAGAACTTACTGGTTAATTAGTTTTTTCATTATTGCTTTCTGCACATGTAATCGATTCTCTGCTTCATCGATGGCAAAACAATAGTCGGCATCCATTACACCGTCGGTCGCTTTAACATTTCGACGTAGCGGTAAGCAATGAGAGAAAATGCCATTGTTAGTGAGCGCCATTTTCTCTTCATTTACGATGAAGTGTTTATACTGATCTCGCATCGGTTTTTCCGGCTCCCAATAGCCAAAGAAAGGAAGTGCTCCCCAACTTTTCGCATAAACAACATCTGCATCCTGGTATGCTTCTTCAATGTTGTGGGTTACTTGAAAGCTGCCGCCATATTGTTCAACATTCTGTTTGGCCAAATTCATATAGCGTTCGTCTAAGAGGTAGTTTTCATTAGGGCAAAGAAGCGTTACGTCCATTCCAAATTTGCTTGATATTAATAGTGATGAATTGGCGACTGCAGTGTTGAGCGGTTTAGGATGGTAGGTCCAGGTGAGAAGATATTTTTTATTTTTTGTACCCCCTTTACCTTGGGTTGCCAATTTCTCTTGGATGGCCTGCATATGGGCTAGTTCCTGACACGGATGGGTAATGGTTTCCATGTTGATTACGGGAACGGATGCGTACTTTGCAAATGTCTTGATAACTTTATCTTGTCTATCTTCATTCCAATTTTCAAACTTTGGAAATGCTCTAATACAAATAAGATCGCAGTATCTAGAAAGAACTTTAGCGGCCTCAATTGCATGTTCCTCCGCTTGTTGGTCCATCACTGAGCCAAGCTCAAATTCGATAGGCCATGCATTTTTCCCCGGTTCCAGGACAATGGCATGCCCACCCATTTGCCATGTCCCGATTTCAAAAGAAGTCCTGGTTCTTAAGCTAGGATTAAAGAAGAGTAGAGCGACGGATTTGTTTTTAAGCGATTCATCATCAAGTCCTTGCTTAAACTCTTGCGCTAAATCGAGCATTTCCTGTAGCTCGCTTTGTTTCCAATCGGCTGTGGTTATGTAGTGTTTCATTGGTGTGTTCCTGTTTAATTAGTAAAAGCTGAAAAAAAGCGAAAAAAAACCCGGCTCAATGGCCGGGTTTTTCCGAAAGTGTTTCTTTATCGCATACTAAACACCATCGCACCCAGCCCAATAGGTACGGCGGCGACGGCGGATAACTGCAATTGTGTTAGTTGATTGAACAGACGAGCGGAACAGGCTTTCATTCGAAGCCGCCTCTGCCAGTACTTCTTCTGCTAGTACTTTTAAGTCGCTAACTTGTTTGTTCATTATAAGAATATTGCTCTGTTTAGGTTGCTCTTGGAGGATTAGGAATCATTTCCATCTTTCTAGGATTTCGCAAACTTGTGTCCAGTTCACAATTAAACCATACAATCCATTCGAGCTCGATTAGGGTATTTTTAACACAATCGGCTTTTTAGTTGCAATAGTTAGTAAACAACTTTTGGATATAAGGAGAAATTCTTGATTTTAAAATAATTTAATTAAAACAAGGGGATACATGGTTTGGTAATGTACCAAAAAAGATTAAATTTTAGAGTAGAGGAGGAGATTAATCGTCCTTTAAAGATTACGAAAGTGACTAAATATCTCATTTATTGACATTTTCTCCTTAATAAACAATATTCAGATAGTAAGGCGACTTTATTGCCGTATTCGTCTTTTGCTGTTGAATTATCTGAAGGTGTGCAATCTGAGATGCACCTGAATCAATAAGTTCAGAAATCGATGGAGCGACAATGAACGAGTATTCCTACCTCAAACGAGTAGAAGTGCGCGTACAGGATCTTAAAGTCGGCATGTATGTGGGCAAACTCGATAAACCCTGGGAACAGTCTTCGTTCTTATTTCAGGGATTTCCGATTGAATCCCAAGAGCAGATTGATCAACTAAAACGCGAATGTCGAAAAGTCTATGTTGACTTTAAAACCAAGCAACAATATGAAGTCTTTCGATTGTCTACAGGAACTGAAGTCGAAAGGGATGATTCAACTATTGAAAAGGCTTCGAAATCATTAAGAAGAGATACCAAATTCGACGGGTTATCCGATGAGCTGCCATCAGCGCTTGCGGCTTTCAAAAATACAGGCAAAGAATTAAAACAAATTCATTTGCTTGCTGCTCAAGATGTAGCTTTCTCTGTTGGAGTACTAAAAAAAACAGTTGAGCAAATGTTAGTTAGTTTAAACTGCAAACCAGAAGCGCTTCTTCTTCTTCGTAATGTAAAAAATCCAGCAGAGTATACTACTGAGCACCAGTTAAGAGTGAGTATCCTTGCGCTAGGATTTGGAATGCACTTGGGAATGAGCGAAGAGCAATTAAAATCGCTTGGTCTGGCTGGATTGCTTTTCGACATTGGAAAGGCACGTATGCCTAGTTTGGTAATAAACAAAAGAGGTAAAATAAATCGTGATGAAGCACATGTATTAAAGCACCATCCTGAGGAAAGCTATCGTCTTTTGGAAAAAGTTGACAATTTGAGTGAAGTTGTTAAGGAAGCTGCGCTTTCACATCACGAGAGATTTGATGGCAAAGGATATCCTCGTCACATTCATAAAGATCGCGTTTCAAGATACGCTAAAATAATTTCCATAATTGATGCTTATGACGCGATTACCAGTGAAAGGCCTTATAGTCGGGCGAAAAACGCTTCCTCGGCCATGTCAATTTTAACCAGCAATGCAGGCAAGAAGTTTGACCCGTTTTTAGTTGAGCAGTTCATAACCTGGTTAAGTCCGACACCAATTGGTAGTTTAGTAGAAATGAAAACAGGAGAAGTTGGCCTGGTTATTGGCTCAAGCGTTTCTCAGCCTGACAAACCCAAACTTTTGATTGTCACAGATAGGATGAAAAACACCGGCACTCAACATATCATCGATCTTGCCAGGGAGTCTGAAATAGCTCAAGGTGAAAAATATCAAATTAGAGAGCTATTGGTTGATGGTGATTTTGGTGTTAACCTGAAAAGGTATTTAGACAAGGACGCAATAGGTGTTTCGATCTGGAACCAGAATGCAAATAAGAACTCTCCATTTGACAAGTTTTTATAATTAACCCTAATTAAATTGAACTTCCGTTTTAAATAACGGACAAATTGATCGTAGAACATATAATAAAAAGGAGATTTGATGGGGAGACGCAAAGTTCTAGTTTTTTTCTTAGTCCAATTTTTTTTTCAAACTAACTGTTCGGCATTTACCGAATATCCTTTGCAAGGGAAGATATCTGTTCAATATAGAGATAATAGTCTAGGGGATTTTGAAGGACATGGAGAATTTTCTTGCTTTATTAACGATGTTTTATCCATACCTCTAAAAAGCTTATTACCAACGAAAGAGATTACTCAGAAATCTTCCACTGAGAAAATGCTCTGGGCCGGTTCTTCAGTAAGATTTGAACTAAGAGACTGGAAAAAGCAAGATCTTAAGGTTTTGGTCAAATTTGTTTCTCACTATTCCAATGAAGACAAAGAGAATGTAAGCCATGTTTCACGTCAGTATATTTTAGCCGCCAAGACCGGTATTAGTAACCAGTATCAATTTGTAGACGAAGATAATTCACAAATTTCCATCTCTTTAAGGGTGGTAGAAAGTTCCCAAAAGTTGGATGATATGTTAGAACTATAAGCATCAAGAATCATCATTTATAACTTTTCAATACTTATAGAGAGTTACTTTATAGGGGGCTAGGAATGGGACTACTAATAGCGGGATTGTTTGTATGGTGTTTTACTCATCTGGTTCCAGGATTAATGCCTGGCATTAAATCAATAATGGTTGAGAAGCTAGGTGAGAATGGTTATAAGGGAGCCTTCTCTCTTGCAATGCTCGGAGCTATAGTGCTCATTGTCTTTGGCTGGAAATCTACTGAGCCAGTATTCCTGTATCATCTAGGGCCTATAGTCCATAAGTTTGCGCTACTGTTAATGGTTGTTTCCGTTTATTTAATTGTAGTCGCGCAAATGACCGGGCGAGTGAAACGCGTTATTCGCCATCCCCAATTAACCGGCGTAGCAGTTTGGGCTATTGCTCATTTGCTAATGAACGGCGATTTACGCTCTTTGGTGCTGTTTGGGGCTATTTTACTCTGGTGTATTGTAGAAATAGCGTTAATCAACAAGCGAGATGGTCAATGGAGCAAGCCTGACTCACCATCTATAGCAATGGAATTTCGAAATATTTTGGTCGCTGCGGTCATATTAATTACTATAGCCCATTATCATATATACTTGGCTGGTGTGCCCATTAACCACTAGTACTTTTCGACATATCGTTGAATGTTCAATCCTTAAGTAACTTTTTAAAGGAGAACAAATTGCCAATATTAACCTCTACCAACAATCCTCATGGTGGAACATACGTTTCACCGCAAGATCTACCTACCAAAAAAAGCGATTTTGCTGCGATGCTTAATGAGTCAATTTCTAATTGGCAAGCGAGGCAAATTAGAGTTGTGTGGATCAGGATTAATAATCAACAGGCCGAATTTTTGCCCATCGCTTATAAAGCGGGTTTTACTAACCATCATTGCGATAAGGACTCGGTTATGTTGGTTAAAAGATTAATAAAGAATGCCGTTGTTCCCGAGTACGCTAATCACACGATTGGAATAGGAGGGCTCGTCGTAGATAATGACAGTCGAGTATTAACCATACGTGAGAAAGCACATATAAAAAGCCATCCACATAATTGGAAGTTTCCAGGTGGAATGCTAGATCCTTATGAACATATCGAAGAAGGTGTAAAGCGGGAAGTGTTGGAAGAAACTGGTATAAGGACTGAATTTGTTTCTTTTGTCGGTTTTAGGCATCACCACCAGGGCCAGTTTACAACATCGAACATTTACGCTATTTGCCGTCTTAAACCACTCAACTTTGATATTGTTATACAGGAATCTGAAATCGCTGATGCCAAATGGATAGATATTGACCAATACCTTGCTGATGAGAAAATTGGCCAATTCAATAAGGCTATTTTAAGATCGGTGATAGAGGGAAAAGGATTAGTAAGCACCAATTTACCTGGATATATGAATAATGATTCAGATTATGAAGTTTTTATATAGTTGCTAGCGTAACTACAGTTACATTATTCAAATAAACAGCAATAAAAACTGCTCCTGAGAACTAAACATATAAATTTTCAGGTAGGGTTATTAAAATAATCTCCACTCGATATTTTTGTAAATATTCCAGCTCTCGTTTGCCAAAAATTTACATAATTGAAGTTTCAATTAGTTTATTTGATTAAGCCGTTTTACTGGCTTGTTTAAGTCTGTCTACAAATTATAATTTTGTCTCAAAACTTAAAAAAAATGTCTCTTTTTTGAAAAAGAAAAAAGCTTTTCTATTTGTATATTAGATGGGATTTTAAATAACAAAAATCAATTCTAATTTAGGAGGCATTTATATGCGATTAAGAAAACAACAATTAAAACTCTGTGGCGAATCGAGTTCGAAACTAAAACCGTCATTGGTTGCTTTAGTGGGTCTTTCAATGCTGAGCAGTACTGCTGCGTTAGCGAATGGCTCATTAAACAACACAGACTCATTAGCCGAAGTCCCGGATATTGATACTCAAGTTGTCAATGGAACAGAGACGCCAGTCGGGTCACGTACTTACCAAGTGGCACTAGAGCGTAGTGGGCAGCAAGGCTGTGGTGGTACTTTGGTCGCACCACAATGGGTACTCACCGCAGGTCACTGTACTAGCGGTCTTTCAACCAGCAACACCAAAATAAGAGTAGGTTCTCATTACCGTAATAGCGGTGGTACTTTGCACAATGTCGACCAAATCATTAATCATCCGAGTTGGTCTGGCAGTGTTCAATATGGTAATGACCTTGCTCTAATTCGGTTAACTTCTCCAGTTTCGAGCAATATAGAAATTGCCGCGCTACCAACTACTGCAATTGAAAATCAAATTGCCGGCGTCGGAGCCAGCGTTGTCGTTTCAGGATGGGGAACTACATATTTTCAAGGACAACCCAGCAGCGTTCTTAGAGAAGCGCCGCTACCAGTGATGTCAACTTCGCAGTGTCAACAAGAATTAGGAAGTACAATTGATGGCAAGGTTGTCTGCGGCGCGGGAACTGGTGGCCGTTCTGCGTGTAATGGTGACAGTGGTGGACCTTATGTCGCTTATCAAAGTGGTCAGGCTTACAGCATAGGTACCGTAAGTTGGGGGAGAAATTGTCGCGGTGCATCTGCATTTACACGAACTTCGGCATATAAATCCTGGATCGAAGGTTACATCGGCAGTGTTACACCTCCAGATGATGTGACCGATTTATCCAACGGCGTTGCTGTGAGTGTTAGCGGTGCTTCACAGAGTCAAAAGTTTTACAAACTTGATGTGCCAAATGGAGCCACTTCGCTTTCTTTTAAAACCGCAGGTGGTTCAGGCGATGTGGATTTATATGTAAAAGCTGGTTCCAAACCAACTACTGCATCATACGATTGCCGACCCTATCTTGATGGCAATAATGAAACTTGCGATATTAATAACATCCAGCCGGGTACTTACTACGTGCTGCTTGTCGGCTATAGCCAATATTCGGGGGCGACTTTGACCGGAAGCTACTCTTCTGGCTCCGGCAATCTGCCTCCAAACGCGAGTTTCACGCATAGTGCAAATAAGTTGGTAGTGTCTTTTAGTGACACTTCCAGTGACGACAACGGCATTTATACCCGCTCTTGGAGTTTCGGCGACGGTGCTACATCAAGTGCAACTAATCCATCGCATACTTATTCGGCAGAAGGAACTTATACGGTTACGCTAACAGTTACCGATCAAGAAGGTTTGTCTGATTCAGAGAGCCAAACCATCACCGTTACCAACGGTGGCAACACTGGATGTAACGGTCTTTCAGAGTGGGGCTTATATACTTCATATGTGCCAGGAGACCTAGTCTCATATAACGGTAATAAATACGAATCTACTTGGTATTCCACCGGTGCTCGGCCGGACATCTTTACTCAAGTCTGGAACAACTTAGGACCTTGCCAATAGAGTCGTTATTTAAATGTCAGCTTCTTTTACTATGCAAATTGAGAAATCTAAACTGTGTATCGTGAGGGAGCTGGCGCTTAATCGCCATATCAATTTTTACTTCAGAACTTTTTCTACTATTCATTTGTACCAATGTTCTCTAAAATAATTTCATTACTTAATAATGAAATTATTCAGATGCATCAAATTTTATGCTTCGGAGATAGTGTCACCTATGGTGAGAAAGACTTAAGCTTTGGCGGCTGGGTTGAGAGATTAAAATTAGATTATTTAACTCAGTACGCAAACTCAGAGTTTCAAAAAACATTTATCTTTAATTTAGGCGTACCAAGTGAAAATACTGATGGGCTTGTGCGTCGCGTTGACAATGAAGTCAAAGCTCGGGTTTATCCGAAGCAATCTAATACAGCCGTTTTATTTTATGGCCTAAACGATCTCGTTATTCATAAAAACAAAAATAGAGTGCCACTCGAGTATTTTAGGCGTAACTTGGGAAATGCTATTAATACTCTATTGAACGTTAATGCAAGAGTCGTTTTAATCAACCTTCCAGACTTCAATAAGGCGCATGATGGTGTAGTTGATGCTGCAGGAAAACTAAGAAGCCTAGAAGATATTGCTTTGTATAATGATGAACTCTTGGATCTTACGAATGAGTTTCAATTAACACTGATTGATCTTAACTCAGCGTTTAAAAAGTATGAGTCTGAAGAGTTATTTCATGCAGATGGCGTTCATCCTAACTCGAAGGGGCATGAAGTAATCTACCAGCAAGTTAAACATAATCTAGATTAGTAGTCTAAATTAAGGACAGTTAGATTGAGAAGAATTGCTATCATTGGAAAGCCCGGAGGAGGTAAGTCCACATTAAGTAAAAAAATTGCTGAGTCCAAAAGCATTCGCTTGGTTCACTTAGACTCAATTGAATACGATCAAAGTGGCGCAAAAGTTCCCTTAGAAGATTACCTAGCCGCTCACAATAACTTAATTAATTTGCGCGAGTGGATTATCGATGGGTTTGGGCCTCTTGAATCATTTTGGCAAAGAATAGAAGCTGCAGATGCTGTGATTTATATAGACTTACCATACAGAATTCATTATTGGTGGTTAACCAAGCGTTTATTGCAGGGAATGTATAAAAAACCTGAAGGCTGGCCTGAAGGAAGTTCCGTGATAAAAGGAACTATTGCCGGTTATAGGTATTTAAAGTTGTCGCCAAAATTTTGGACCTCTAAGCTCGAGCAGGAAATCAGGCAGCGAACTCGTAAAAATCGGTTGTACTCTGTGAAGTCTGTACGAGAGCTAAATAATCTAGCTGCGACTCTGAAGTAAGAGGGTATGAGTAGAAACTGAAGACAAGAAGAATAAGAAAATCCCGGACCGTATTTAGTCCGGGCAATACTAGGAGTAAGGGATAGGTCGAGGTTATCTGAGGGTTATTTGGCTAGCAAATAACTTTGATTCTTGTCCAGATAGGCCAAGTAGAGATCATCAAAGTTACTTAAAACAGAACCTTTCACAAAATCTAAAGAAAGCACTTTTGCAGCATACAATTTTAACTTATCGAAGTGCTCCACAAAGTCATGGTCTAACTTTTCAGCCATTACCTGGAATCGAGTGAACAATGGGGCGATTGCCGAGTCAATTAAGGTAAATTCTTTTCCGGCAAAGAAGTCAGACTCAATTAGTTCATTGAGTCTCGTAAGTTTGGAATTAAGCGCTTCGCTGTGTTTTTTAAAGTCGTCTTCAGTCTTGGCTGCTGACATCAAGTATTGATCAACCAGTGCGCCACTCGAAAATTCGACCCAAGCTCTTTGCTTAGCTTTTTCCAAAGGTAAAGAGGGGAGTAACGGATCGGGTGTAATTTCGTCAAGAAACTCGTTTATTACCGCTGATTCAAAAAGGACTTCATCACCATATCTAAGTACTGGCACTTTACCTAAAGGCGAAATTTTAAGGAACCAGTCCGGTTTATTGGCTAGGTCAATATAAGTGATTTTAAAGTCTACACCTTTTTTCAACAGTGTTATTACTGAACGTTGAACAAAAGGACATAAGTTAAAACTGATTAATTCAATAGGCTGTTGATTTGTCTGGTTCATAATCTTGTCCGTATTATTTATATTCCTAAATTGACACAACTCATCTGAGTGTCAGTCTGAAGTTGCTATTAGTATCAAACAGGCATATAGTATCTAAATGTTGCTTGGTATATAAAAGTAACTGTGGGTAAATATAAGTCCGCAGTATATAAAAAACAAGTACATACTAAATAGAAACTTAGTTACCAAAAGGTGTGTTATGCCTAATTTAAAGGCCGAGAGGGCAGAAAAAAAAATTGACGAAAATAGTAATTCTGTTGAACCGATAAGTATTTGCACTGATAGCAAAGACTTGAATGAGTGCCCGGTAACAACTGCAATTGATGTGATTGGCGGCAAATGGAAAGTCATTATCCTGTATCAATTACGTGGTAATACCTTAAGATTTGGCGAGCTAAGAAAGCGGATCCCTAAAATCACGCAAAAAATGCTCACTCAGCAGTTGCGTGAACTCGAAAAAGACAAATTAGTTGAAAGAAAGGTATATCCTGAAGTGCCGCCGAGGGTCGAGTACACGCCAACTGAATTAGCCGACAAATTAAATCCTGCTTTAGACATGTTGTGTGAATGGGGTGGAGAATATCAGTTGGCGCATAAATAAGATCTCGCAAGAAGAATTAATAATTTCAGTAAACTTACCATATTCAAATAGGGGCTAGTTGTACCATGTCAATAGAGTTAAGTAAGCTAGATGCGTTTAAACAACAGTTTTCTCACACCATAGAAATTCCTGTTATTTGGGGAGATATGGACGCGTTTCAGCATATTAACAACACAGTTTACTTTCGTTATTTTGAGAATGTGAGGATAGAATACTTTGATTTAGTTGGTATAAATCAATTGATGGCAAAGGAGAAGATAGGGCCGATCTTAGGAGAGACCGCGTGCAGATACCAATTACCTCTGACCTATCCAGACACGGTTACCATCGGCACTAAGGTTTCGGCGATTAAAGAAAAGCGTTTCACTATGCAGTACGAGATTTTTAGCCACAAACAACAAGGTACTGCTGCTAAGGGAATGGGTGAAATTGTCTATATGGACTATAACAAAGGGAAAACTTGTTTAATTCCCGAGTCCATAGTCCAAGCCATCGAAAAGTTAGAAAAATCCGGCGCATAGAGTTAGCCCTAACTTATTGAAAATAAGTGATAAAATGAAAGTAATTAGAGCAAAAGAATTTACTGCAGAACATTCTTGGGGGGCGTTAGATATTGCCAACATGAACGGTGTTACCACACGATTACATTGGACCAGGGAGCCTTACAAATGGCATGTAAATGACGGTGAGGAAGTTTTTGTTGTTCTAGATGGATGTGTGGAAATGCATTACAAAGAAAATGGTGAATTCAAGGTTGTGAAGCTGAAAGTTGGCGACATCTTCTACGCTTCTGTTGGAACAGAGCATGTTGCACATCCTGTAGGAGAAGCCAGAGTGTTGGTTCAAGAAAAAGAAGGTAGTGTATAGCCGCCAGCAAATGAGGAATGGATAAGTAGTTGTTATAAAAGGAAGTTTGACCTACAGAAACAACTTTTAACCAAATGATTTGCGGTAGTTTTTACATTTACGATGACACAGAAAGCCGATCTGAATACAATGTTGCGTCGTATAAAAATAGAAGTGTGTTTAAAGAGATACGAATATGAAACTTGTTGCTTCCAAATTGATGATTAGTACCCTGGTTGTAAGCTTATCCGGCTGCGTTGCTCACCTTGGGAATGAGAATACATCTAAGCTTTCAAAAAAGGCTGCTCCTAGTGACCAAAATCAGCGAGTTGTTGAGACTGAGCAAGGCGTTGAGGCGCAAATAGTTGAAGAACAACCATCGAATCCAATTCAAATTGTCGGACGCGAGACTTCTCTAGCTGTTCAACTGAGCAAAGTTAATTCGGATGGATTGGAAGATTATGACTCAAAACCAGTTAGGGGGATTGCTTATAGTGTTTCCAAGCTTGTTGATTCTCCTCAGACGATTACTAAAATTGGCGAGCAGAGTTTTGCATTCTATATGCATGAATATGAGCTAAAAGCTAAGACTTTGACTGCAATTTTTACCGGTAATGAAAAGTTCGTGTCCTTGGATTTAAAACACTTCTTAGAATCGCATGAAGTTTTCGCTAGTCGTATGGTGGAGCTCGAATTAGAAGGAAAATCTAGCTGGCATCTATTGGAAGATAAGAATGTCAGTGTTCAAAATGGCGAAAGCTTTGAACTCTGTGTGAGCGGTATTGCCAAACCCCTTAATCAGATTGGCTTTATGGTCTTAAAAACCGCTTGTCAAAAAGAATAATATTTATAGATAAAGTCGCCATATTAAGGATGATAATTGCCGTTAAATTTTAACAAAAAGCTCCGCGTCATTGGCTTCGATGATGCTCCATTCAAAAAATATTCAGACGACAAAGTCAATCTCTCCGGTATCATATGCTCAAATACTCGATTTGAAGGAATGTTGTGGGGGGAAATCACCAGAGATGGCGATGATTCAACCCAAGTGCTTATTGAGTTAATCACTGAAAGCAAGTTCTTCCAGCAGCTTCATGCGGTTCTTCTTGATGGGATAGCATTTGGCGGGTTTAATGTGGTCGATCTAAGACTACTCTCCGAAACCCTTGAGCTTCCTTGTATTACCGTAATGCGCAGGCAGCCAGATATGGAGTCTATTTACTCCGCTTTACAGAACTTGAATAATAAGCAGGAAAAAATCAATCGATTAGAACTAGCTGGCAAAATAATTGAACAATCTCCATTTTGCTTTCAGGTCTCTGGATGTGAAGCTGAAACAGCGTATAAGATCTTACAGAAGGTAACTGACACAGGTCATGTGCCCGAGGCTTTACGAATAGCTCACTTGATTGGTTCAGCAATTAAGACCGGGCAGAGTAGTAATAGGGCATAGCTTCCGCTTGTTTTTATTTAAAAGACTAACTAACTTTGGGTAAACGAACTTCTAGTTAAATGGAGGCTTGAGGAGACATGAACTCTTTAAGAAAAAAACGAGTATATGACTTATTAAAAGGGATAGAGACCGGCGATCCTGAGTCGGTAACAGTAGTCAATGAAGACAAGTACATACAACATAACCCTCAAACTCAAGAAGGCGGAGAGGGGCTGGCTAAACTATTTTCTCGACTTGCGAAAACTAATCCTAAAGTAGAAATTGTGCGTTTGTTTGAAGACGGAGATTATGTTTTCGGCCATACAATATATGATTTTTCTTCAATAAGAATTGGTTTCGAAGTGTTTAGGTATGAAGGTGAACAAGTGGTTGAACACTGGGATAATATTCAGCCGCAGTTTGAAGGTATGGTCGCTGGTGAAACTAAAATAAGGGACTTGGAGCGTACAGAAGAAAACCGAGTGTTAGCAGAACAGTTTATTGAAGAAATTTTTATTAAAAAACTGTTTGAGAAAGCAAATTGTTTTGTAAATGCTGAGGAGTTTCGAGAACATAGCCCATTGATGGATATTTTAGAAAAGGCTAAGTCTTTTGATTATAAAAAGAATCACCGTGTGTTATGCGAAGGAAACTTTGCACTGACTGTCAATGAAGGATTTAGAGGTGATTTGCATACATCATTTTATGACTTATTTAGAATTGCTAATGGAAAAATCGTAGAGCATTGGGACACAACTGAAAAAGTTCCGCCTGAAAGTGAATGGAAGAACGACAATGGAAAGTTTTGATTTTTAGTTGCTAAAGATAATTTAGTTTGCAGTTATGTATCTAATATGTGTAAGGTTGTTCATGGGCTCTATAAAAAATATTACAAGGTTAAGTTATGAATAAAAAAGTTATTGGTATTGTACTTATTATTATTGGTGTGGCGCTCGGAATTTGGGGATACGATATCTATGATTCCGCCGGTTCACAAGTTGGTAGAGCATTAGGTGGAGACACTCCTATTGAAGCGTGGGCTGGTATGGTAGGTGGTGTAGTATGCTTAATAATTGGTATCACTAAAGTTAAATAGCTAATATGCTAAATGGCAGAGTGGCCATGCTTACAAAACTGAACTAAGGAAATAATAGCCTGTGTCCCATCCTAATTGCCCAGAATGCAGCTCAGAATTTGTTTACCAGGATCAAAATCACCTGGTTTGTCCCGAGTGTGCACATGAATGGAACCCATCGGAAGCTTATGCCGATGGTGGCTCTTTATCCGTTAAAGATGCTAATGGAACTTTATTAGAAGTAGGTGATAAGGTCACGCTAGCTAAAGATTTAAAAGTAAAAAGCAGTTCTCAAGTGCTTAAAATCGGTACCAAGGCAGTAATAAAGCGAATAGTTGAAGGAAAAGATCACCAGCTTGATTGCAAAGTGACTGGAGCGGGTGAAATGATGGTGACCGCAAAGTTTGTTAAGAAAGTTTGAGTAAGTTCAAGTAAAAAAATGATTTGTTGAGACAAAGTAAGTTTGAAGCATTTTGCTCATTCTGCTTTGCCGCATCACCATTTCGCATAATTAGGCAAGGCGTCGTTATTATAATCCTAGTCTTTATTTTAGGAGGGAGAAAATGGCTCAAAACATAGAAGAGAATAAGACAAATGCTATCAATTTTTATCGCATGGCATACTTAGGTGAACCAAAAACCGCGGTCGAAAAATATGTGGGCGACGAATATATTCAACATAATCCGCTAGTGGGGAATGGCAAACAGGCTTTTATAGAGTATTTTGAAGAAATGGCTCAAGACTATCCGGAAAAAAGTATCGAGTTTGTGCGTGTGGTGGCCGAAGGGGACTTGGTAGCGCTACACACTCATCAGATTTGGCCTGGTAATGAGGAATATGTCACTATGGATTTCTTTCGCTTCGATGACAAGGGAAAAATTGTTGAGCATTGGGATGCAATTCAAGACATTCCGAATGAAACAAAAAATGGAAACCCCATGTACTGATTTGGTTTAGGTTGCAAAAGGGGCAACTTCGAAAGCGTATACCAAAATAAGAGCGCATACCAAAATAGAAGTTGAGCTCTGCCCTCTCTAAGAGGAGGGCAGAAGGATAGGGCCATAAATATTTTATTGAAAATTTAAATCGTTTCCTATTCAAAAACTAGTTGCTCCAGTGTAATGGTCTGGCTCTTCACTTTCTTTCCAGAAAAGAAATCAACAATACGATGGGTGATATCTGGGTGTGACATAAACAGATTGTGTCCGGCACCGTCAACTGTAATCACATTTGCATTGGAGAAGTTCTCAGCTAATTCTAATTGGCTTTCATAGATAGTTCGTCCATCTAATGTCCCAGCCAAAAACAAAGTTGAAATATCAGACTTTAGTTGTTGCCGGAAATCATCACCCAAATCTTCTATTGGTACATAGGCATTTATATCCGGAACAGGAAGATTAGTTGTTCTTCCTACCAAAGCCGTATTAGCTTGTTGCTTTACTTTCTTCCAGCGAGTTGGTGATATTCCTGAGGCCGTATCCATCGCAATTGACATTGGATTCATGCTAGTTGAGAAAGACTTGATATAAGCCACATAAGCTGCCGCTTCCTCGAACTTACCTTGTTCCATGTCCTTAAATATTCGAGGCATTTTTTTGAGCTGTTCGGGATCTCGTAAAAACACGTAGCTCATTAGAAATTGGATATCCATTTTTCCGAGGCCGACAGTGATCAACTCTTTTGTACGGAAGTTCTGTGTTTGTACTATTTCAGGTTTTTTGTCCAAGCGATCAAGTACTGTCTCGATAGTTCGAATTAAATTCGGATATTTTTTTTGAGTCATCTTGTCACTCTTTAATATCGTGTCGACTTTGTTGATTAGTCCTTGAACACGAGATGGTAGTTTCACCGTCTGATCTAATCCTTCGGAAGAAGCCAATACCATTTGGTCGACAATTTCCGGATGATACTTTGCTGTAGCAAAAGCTAGATGGGTTCCGTAGCTGATTCCCCATAGATTAATTTTTTCTGTACCGAGCGCATGAGTTAACTCAACTAAATCTTGTGCGCTCTCTAATGTGTTATAGCCGCCTAAATCGATATTTTTTGATTGCCAAAACTTCACGCACTTTTTGACGTTTTTAATTGTAGAATTAATATATGTTTGCTTTGACGAGGGGAGTTTTATGTCGGGGATCTCAAGTTTGCACTGAACCAAGCTGTTAGATAGGCCTGTACCTCTTTGGTCAAACAGAATTACATCCGAAACCTCACGTAGCTTCATAAACAAAGGAAATCTTCTGCCTTTAGCTGTGCCGGTCGCAGAGCCGCCTGGACCACCGGCTAAATAAACTATAGGTGACTTAGGAGACTTGCTGGTTGTCGGAAAAACTAGATACTTGAGTTCGACTTTTCGTGAGTTCTTAACTTTTCGATTTTCCGGCACTGTGAACTTGCCGATTTTAACTTTGACTTCGATTTTATCGGGACCAACAAAAGTGTACTCTTCTAGCTTGCTTTGTTTTGGCGATGGGGAGGAAGCGAAAACTGGCAAGCTAGCCAAACAGGATATCGCGATAAAAGCTAATGAGCCAAGTATAAAGGGGAGTGTTTTGTTCACATTAAACCTCTCTAGTGTATTAAGTGTTTGACCAGTAACCGACAAGATACCGCTAGAAACCCAGATAATTGGTGGATTTATCATGAAATGCACTAGAGACGCACGAATGGCATTTTAAAATTTACAGATACCGCTACAATAAGCTTATGAAATACTTTTACCCATTTAGAATCTTCGTCGCTCTGGCTTTGGGCCTGGTTACATACTGGTCGCCAATTTCATTAGATGCTGAAAACAACAGTATGTATGCTCTGCAAATTAATGAGAAAGCTAAATTCTCAAACGAGCTGGTGGAAGAATGTCATGACCCAGAGCTAGATGATAGCCAATGGCAAATCATGGGATTATCTGAACTATCCGAGAATTCTCAATATTGCTTGCGAATTAAACTGACTCTGAAAGATGAGCCCAGACCGGCATCAACGGTATTATGGACTGCCATGTTGGGAACCTATGAAGTCTATTGGGATGGAAAGTATTTGGCAAGAACGGGCATAGTTGCATCTAGTGTCGCTAAAGAGACTGTCGGGCCTATGTCAAAAAGTATGTTTGTTTCACCTCGGCAGCTTTCCCCCGGCGAGCATTTGATTAGCTTACGCGTTTCAACTCATCATCATACTGAAGACTTAATGGTTATCTTTTACGGTATGATGCTAGTCGATTGGGTTGAGCTTGGAAACAGAGAGCAGCAAAGCCGAATCGCGCCCCTCATGTTTGCTGGTGCGTTACTTTTACTGTTTATTTTCTTCCAGTTAGTTTTTTGGTATTACCAAAAAGATCGTACCTTTCTTTTGTTCAGTATGATGTGCTTTTTTGCTTCGGTTTTAATCGGATTAGAAGAACTAAAGTATTACTGGGCTTATCCCTGGGATGTGCACACTGTTAGATTGAAAGTGATAATTGGTGTGGTAACCTTAACCGGTGCATGTTTGCTTTCATATTACGTTTCACTTTATCGACAAGCTCGAATGGCCTATTGGCTTGCCGCTTATCTAGTTTTAGCCGCCATCGCTATCGTATTTCTACCAAGTTATGATTTTCGTAGCTGGGCTATATTTTTAGCCTCTATCACGTTAGGTATTTTAATCAATTTTCAGGCACTAAGAAGGAAGTTAAGAACTGCAATAGTCAATACATTATTCCTAGCAGTTGGTTTTGCTTTATTGTTTGTTTTGCCATATGATTTTATCGATAAGTGGTTTGCTGCTCTATTTTCGATCATCGCAATCGCAAACCTATACAGCCTGGTGATGAAATTTTCTGACGATAGAGAAAAGGCACTTAATTCTTTGAAATTGGAAGCTGAGTTACTAAGGCGAAATTTACAGCCGCATTTCTTGATGAATAGCCTAACGCTCATAGTGGAGTGGGTAGAAGTTAATCCAAAATTGGCGATTCAGTTTATCGAAGCATTATCAGAAGAATTTCGAATTTTGAACAAGATGTCAAAAAAGCGATTGGTCTCAATCGAAGAAGAGATAGCGCTTTGCAATCGGCATTTAAAGATCATGGGGTATCGATACCAAAAGAACTTTGAGCTTCGAACCGCAGGAGAAGTGTATGGTGTTATGTTGCCTCCTGCAATTTTACATACCATGATAGAAAATGCATTCTCACACAATAAGATCGAAGATAAGGACGTATTTAGGCTTGGCGTTGTGCATAAAGATAAAACGGTGGAAATTACCTTCATTACGCCTCATAGAGTGCGAAGCCATCAGGGAACTGGCACTGGTGAAGATTATATCTATGCAAGGCTTGGAGAATGTTTTGGCTCGCAATGGAGCTTTGAATCTCGCGAAGAAAAAGATTGCTGGTATTCAAAAGTGGTTATTCCCAGAATTGAACCCTCTGGAGTAGAGAATTCGACAGAGATTGATTCGAAAGCTATAGACTTAACAGATAAGAATGCAAACAACAATTCGTTTGTAAGGAAAACATGAATATTGTTATCGTCGAAGACGAGCCGGTTATTGCTCAAAGATTGAAGCGGCAAATAAATAATATTGCTGAGTTAAAACCAGCAAAAATTAACCATTTCGATAGTTTTGATGATGCTCAAGAATATCTCGCGGAAAACACGATTGACCTGTTATTTCTCGATTTGAATTTACATGGCACCAGCGGTTTCGATTTACTCAAGTCTGTTACTGCGGCTAGTTTTCATACAATTATTGTATCTGCCTATGCAGAACAAGCGATTAAAGCATTTGAATATGGTGTAGTTGATTTTGTTGCAAAACCATTTAACCAAGAAAGAATTAACCAGGCTGTGACCAAAGTTTTAGACGCTAAAGCTCGTTCTGACTATGGTGCAAGGCATTTGGCTGTGAGGAAGACGGCGGGAATAGCTCTTGTTGAGGTAAAGGATATTGTTTATGTTAAAGCTGACGGTCATTACACTCATCTCATTTTAGCAGATAAGAAATCCCATTTACACGACAAACCTATTGAGAAAATTGCGAAATTACTACCGCTGAATTTTGAAAGGGTTCACCGTTCTTATCTGGTTAACATGAATATGGTTAAAGCTCTCAGAATTGAGGCTGGAGGAAGCTATCAACTAGAGCTAAAGACAGAGCTCAGTTTGGATTCTATTCCGCTTAGCCGAAGCCGATTTACATCGATTAAGAACAAACTTGAAGGTTAGTTTTGTCAAGGACATTTGTCGTAAAGCTTTGTGTTTGCGCTTAAATTGATTTATAAGTAAATAACTAGTTTTCAGAGATACGCTATGAAGTTTACTGTAAGCCATTTAGCCAAGTTGCTGCTTTGTATTCTTTTGTGCCTGTCGGGTCAAATAAGAGCGACGGCGCAATCAGAATCACTACCATTTGCGAATGAGTTAACTCCGTTCGAAAAAGAAACATTGTTGAACGTAGGGGTTTTACAAGAGGATGAAGCGGATTCATTGCTGGCTCTATATCTAATAGCATCAGGTGATGTCCGATTTAGGTGGCAGTATCAGAGCATAAAAAAGGATATCAATAGGTTTCTCAAGCAATATGCCGATTCTCTTAATCAAACTGATGAACAAAAACGAGCTCAAAAACTGCACGATGCGATGCATGAATATTTCTTTCTTGGTGGAAGCTCTGGTAAAAACACAGATGAAGGTTATGATTTCGACCAAAGTAAGTTAAGTGCCGTTTTCGATACTGAAAAATTTAATTGTGTCAGCTCTTCACTTTTATATATCGTGCTTGCCAGGAATCTTGATTTAGATGTTAAAGGGGTTGTGTTACCTTCACATATTTTCGTGCAACTAAATATCAAAAATGGTAAGTCGATCAATATTGAAACGACGTCGACCAACGGGTTCGATGTCGAGCATGATGAAGAGTTTTATCAAAGAGAAGATAGTAGTTGGTTTGAAGAGCGAGGCTTAACGCCATCAAACTATCAAGACTATCTTGATCGTGAAATCGTTAGCCCTTTTCGGCTGGGTGTGTTGAATATGCGAAATCAGCATACCTTCGAAGAAAATATGGCTTTTAATGATCGTTATCGGATGGCTGAAATTATGTCTCATCTCGATTCATCGGATCTCGAAGCCCACTTACAAAGGCTTAGTTTTTACAATAATACCTTTGTGGAAGGAAATTTCTCATTCCAGGATTCGCTGACATTTTATCGAAAAATTGCCCCCTATTTGAATGCGCTTGCTTCTTATCAGGGCGGTGACGAAAGGTTGTTCAATTTACTAGGGTGGATTAACTCGCAGCACGCCTATGTTTTAGTTAAAAATGGTTATTATAAACAAGGCATTGAAATGATTAATAAGCAACTTTCTCAGCTCGATAAAAATTGGAAAGACTGGCAGAGGATACGCAATAATCTGATTGTTGCTTTGAACCTCGTAGCGAAGAGTTATCGGCAAAAGGGACATTTTGAAGAAGCGGCTGATATATTGCTGCGGGCGCAATCAAACTGTATGCAGCTTGAACAATGTGCCGCAGGGATTACCGTTGCTTACTCAGAATGGGCAAAGCACACTTGGGAAAATGAAGATTGGGAAAATGTAGTCAGAATTTACCAAAAATACCTCAAAATGGGAGGCGAATCTCAAGCTGCGAATATTTTTCGCTCCAATTTACAAGGGGCCTATAGTAACTGGGCAAATAAATATATAGACCAGCAAGACTGGCAGAGAGCGAAACAGATCTATGCTGAATGTCTGGAGCAAGCAAGTGATTCTGAGCGTTGTGCGCAAAATCTGCAGCGTTTAAATGAATATTTGGAGGCTAACTAAAAAAACAAACCAGAGGCGGTCTAGAAATAGACTAAAATAGTAGTTATAAAACAACCTTTAGATACCATTCTACCGCAATTGTGAAAGGAGTCACTGAAATTGCTTTTAATAAACACAATTCTTAACAAAGTCTTTATATTAGAAATATTGCAAGTTGAGTTATATTGTGTACCATTCTATTAATCCTTATCTCAAAATCAAATGGTATTTGATTCTATGAAGAACGAATACTCTTCAATTAAGCGTGTCGAGGTCAGAGTTCAAGACCTTAAAATTGGTATGTACGTTGCTCAACTGGACAAGCCGTGGGAAAGCTCATCGTTTTTGTTTCAAGGATTTCCTATAGAGTCTGAAGAACAGATAGATCAGTTAAAAAGGGAGTGCCGAAGCGTATTTGTTGAGCTGAAATCAAACGAGTTAAATGAGTCTAAGCTTATTACCACCGAATCCGATGACGAAGATCTGAGAAGTGTTAGGCGAAACAGAAGAACAGTAAAAAGAGAAGCTAGACCGAGGACTTTGTCAAACGCGCTCCCGTCAGCACTCGCGGCATTTAAGAGAACTCAAAAAGAACTGCAAACGATCCATAAGCAAGCCCTGCAAAACAAAAAAGTTGATGTTCATGAGCTCCAGCTAACGGTCAATGATATGTTAGTGAGCATGCAGAATAATCCCGAAGCTTTACTACTTCTGAAAAATCTTAAAGATGCCGAAAATTACACGACTGAGCATCAGTTGAGGGTGAGCATCCTGTGTATTGGATTTGGTTTGTTTTTAGGTATGAGCCAGGAGCAAATACGGACTTTGGGATTAGCCGCGTTATTATATGATATCGGTAAGGCACGTATGCCAAGTATAGTACTCAATAAGCCGACCAAAATAAATCGACAAGAAGCATTACTACTTAAAAATCATCCCGAAGAGAGTTTTCGAATTTTATCTAAAGTTGATAATTTAAGCGAAGTTGTTAAAGAAGTCGCTTTATCCCATCATGAAAGGGTGGATGGTAAAGGTTATCCTCGACATATCCATAAAGACCGTGTTTCTCGTTCGGCAAAAATTGTGTCAATCATCGATGCATATGATGCAATTACCAGTGATCGCTCTTATAGCAAGGCGAGAACTACTAGCCACGCGGTCGGTGTGCTTATTAAAAATGCAGGTATGAAGTTTGATGAGTTTTTGGTTGAACAATTCGTTAAGTGGTTGACGCCAACCCCAATAGGCAGTTTGGTTGAAATGTACTCTGGAGAAATTGCCATTGTACTAGGCTGTGATTCAGGAAAGCCGGAACAGCCAAAGCTGTTATATGTGACAGATAAGTTGGGTAACGCCGGGACTCAACGGATTGTTGATTTGGCCATCGAAATCGATCATCAAAATGCCGATCAATATAGGATCCGGGAAGTTCTTGTGGATGGAGATCGAGGGATCTTTGTGAAGAAGTATCTCGACAAAGATGCCGTGGGGGTTTCCATCTGGAACAAAAATGCTAAGAGTTCCCCGTTTCAAGATTTTTTATGATTTAGTGGCTGGTTCTCAAACAAATCGAACTCGGTTTAAATTTAATTCAATAGCGATCATCGCCTCCTTAAGGAATTAAAAATGGAGAAATATATCCTTTCAAAAGATGAGATAGATAGCTTAGAGGGGATTTCGAAAACACACTTTCTTAATCAAAATGCTAAGAGGAAAAATAAGTCGCTTGGCGATCTAACGGGACTAACTGGGTTTGGCTTTCACATTATTGAAGTTGAACCAGGATGTGAATCAACAGAATTCCACAAACACTATCATGAAGATGAATGTGTCTTCATTTTAGAAGGTACCGCTGAAGCAAGAATAGGTAAACAAAAATATCAGGTTGCTGAAGGCGATTTTATTGGGTATAGAGCTGGAGGAGAGGCTCATTCACTGGTGAACAATGGCAGCTCAATTTTAAAGTGCATAGTTGTTGGACAAAGACTAGAGCACGATGTTGGTGACTATCCTGACTTAAAAAAAAGAATCTATAGAAATAGAGATATGTCGTGGGATCTTGTTGAACTCGATCAAGTAAAAACACCTAAAGCAGGTAGGAAAGTCTAATTAACGCATTCAATTAATTATAATTGTGAAAGAGCGCTTGAAACTTATCTTCAATCTTCTATGATGTAGTGCCTAATTATTTAGTAAAACTCTGAATATGAATCTTCAATTAAGAATAATTCTGATTTCCATTTTGCTTGTCTCCAGTGCTGGATGTACAACAGGTAAGCTAGAGTATTTGACCTCTGGTGGTGAGTTAAAAACGGCTTGTGAAACTGAGTATTCTTGGATGCCAAGTGTAGACAAGTATGCTGTTGAATATAAGTTGGCTTATTGCGCAAAGAAAGCAGTAGCGCAAGGATATACCGTAGTCGAGAAAAGACTACTGTCTCTAGATTTAACTATTCCAAAAGCACCAGGAGAAAGAGATTGGAATTTTGAACTAGCTGGGCAAGAATTTGATTTGGGCAACCTCACCAACAAAGAATACGGGTATATTATTGCTTACATCGATCTACAACGAGATATTAAGTCTACCCAAAATTAGAGATTAACAAAGTTTAATAAAAACCAAATTGAAGCCGCTTTCCAAAAATACTCGATAATTAAATTTATTAAAATAAGTGACGATATTCCCATGAAGAACTTTAAAAAAATACTTATACCAACAATTTTTCTTTTCTCATTACCAGTTCTACATGCTGAGGAATACAAAAGTGTTGAAAAACTCTCAAATGAATTGAGAGTTCTACTTCAACAAGAAATGCGAGCGATTGAGTCAGGAATGAAAGATATAGTGTCTGCAAATGCGCATGGCGATACAGAATTGGTAGCCTCTATCGCGGGAAATATCAAAAATAGTTTTATTTTAAAACAGAAGTTAACCAAGCAGCAAAAGCATGAGCTACATGAAAAGCTACCAGGTACTTTTTTGGAGAAAGATAAGCAATTTCATTATTATGCAGGGATGCTAGAGCATGTTGCCAAAAACAATAAGCAAGAGCTGGTTAGTTTTTATTATTCGAAGTTAGTTGAATCTTGTTCAAGCTGCCATCAAGCGCATGCGCAGCATCGATTCCCTAAATTCATAATTGGCGCAAAAGAGCAAGCTGAGCACTCTCACGATCACTAAATCGTTATGGTGAGCGAGTCATTTAGGTAAGTCCGCTTGGGTTAACTCCAATCGCATTAATATCCATTCGCCCTGCAGTAACTTGTGGGGGGGAGTGATAATTCGTTTTTTATTGATTGGATTGAAGCCAACTTTTTGATATAAATTTATCGCACGAGTATTTTCTGAGGAGACAATCAAGCTTAATTCTTCGCAGCTATTCTTACGCGCTAGTTTTTTCGTTTCTTTAATCATTTCCGTGGCAAGGCCTCGGCTTTGATATTCTTTGAAAGTTGCTATGGCGTTGATATACCAACTACCTGCCACCTCAGCCTCAAGTTCAATTAGTGGGCGAATAAATTTAGGGTAATCATTAAGATCTTCAAGCGAGTAAGGATTAGCTAGTTGGTAACTTATTATTCCGCCGGCTACCTTGCCGTCAATTTCTATGATTTTTGCATTGGTATAACTGAAGCCACTCGTTTCTTGCATAGCCCGCATGGCACCAATATGTATTGGAAGCTGTCCCGAGTCAGCTAATTGACTCCAGATATACTCGGGAATTCCATCGCCAGCTAAGTTAATTAACTCGGCAAGGTCATGACAGTCAGATTTAATGGCTGAGCGTATTAGCATGAAAGGGAGAAGGTAGTTCAAGATCTCATTAGGCTATAGAAACAAGTATAGCTCTTGAAATCGTTTAATTCAGATCAGAATGAGTAGCCAGTTCTTAAAGATACACCAGCAAATACAAATAAAACGGAAATAACTGTCACTGGGATGATGTGCCATTTCAGAGAATTGAGCTTTGATTTAGACAGGTTTGGTATTAAGCGTAATCTAGCATCCAACGCAAACCCAAGAGTCGTTAATAACAGAGCTAATTTTATCAATATCATTTGCGCTTGATTGTTATTGAAGTCAAACCACATTGAGATCTCGGGGAGCAGGTTAAATGTAAGCCAAATTCCGGTTACTACTTGTATGAGCATTGCCGGCAGGCCGATTTTTTCGTAGCTAGACTCGAAGGAAAGGAGGCCGTCGATATCTTCATTTTCTAATATCTTGGGAAGAATCACGGTTGAGAGGACTATGTGACCGCCGGTCCAAATGGTGGCAGCCAAGATGTGAAGAGTTAAGACGAAAAAATACACTTTGTATTAATTCTTTATTTGTTCGCGCTTTTGTCGTTTTGATTGATAGTTAGCGAAAGTTTTTGTTTCAATCCTTTCTTAAATGAGACAACCGGGCTGAATCCTATTAGGTCTTGATCACTCTTTTTATGAGGATCCAAATTCTTACTGAGTTTAGCGACAACAATAACTTCATCAGCATCCTTTAGCGTAAGCTCAGGCAGCAGGTACATTGTTTCATCTAAGTTAACTGTTATAGGTAAGTCCGAAAACTTTCCTTTAAAAGAGGAGAGAGGCAGTCTTGTATTTGGCCGAGCGGCATAGATATACAAAGGCCAATCATCCGCATTTTCTGGCACCAGTGATTTCTCGATATTTACCGACACAGTGATTAGTTTGCTTTCACTGCCTAGCGTATAAGCTAGAAAGGGAAAGCCTAGCGCTGCGGCTAAACTGAGAACGATCAAAACCCTTTTCATTACTTCCTCACTTTTTATCGATTGAATTCGATAGGTGGCATTTTAATTCAACTAGAAAATCCCGATGCTGAGTTAGATCAATTGATTGACTCACTTTTTAAAATATCAATTAAATCAAAAGACTAGCTCTACTTTGCGGGGAAATTAAGTATTACTTAGAATAAAAAATCTCAAAATTAGTTGATAATGCAAATGAGAATGATTAGTATTTGCGTGAAATATCAATTGAGCTGTTTAAATATTAATCGATTTGGTTGGAGTAGAAAATGAATAACAAGTTTAAACCGCTATTAATTAGCGGTTTAGTATCCACGGCCTTAGGTACTTCCAATGCACTTGCAAATACCACTGCTACTGATGAAGCAAACGAAACCACAATGATAATTACGGCGACGAGACTCCCTCGAGAAGCTGAGGATATCGCGGGTACGGTTACCAAGATAGAAAGTGAAGAGCTCGAAAAGCAACTTGCTGAAGATTTTGATGATGTTATTCGCTATCAACCGGGCTTATCTATGCGCCGTGTAGCTAGAGGTGGAAACCAGGGTTTCACTATTCGTGGTATGAGCGGGAAGCGAGTTCTGATGTTGCTGGATGGTGTTAAAAGTAGCGATATTTACCCCGCGGGTTCAGCGTCTTACGGTAATGAAAATTATGAACTAGAAGATATTAAATCGTTTGAGATCATTCGTGGCCCGGCATCTGCTTTGTATGGTTCAGACGCCCTTGGTGGCGTTGTACTCATGAAGTCAAAGGATCCCATTGATTACATAGAAAATGATGGTGAAGTTTATACTCGCCTAAACGTATCTACAGCAGATGCGAATGAACTGAAAAAATTCGGGTTCACATTAGCAGGAACCAACAACAAACTTCAGTATATGATGCAGGTAAACCGCAGAGATTTCGCAGAGCAAGAAGTTAACGGTGAAGGAAGCTTAAGCCCACAAGACGGAAATTCTACTGGTGCATTATTTAAACTTGTTTATCAGGTTAACGATGCGAATAAATGGAGTTTTGTGGTTGATAATTTCAAGCAAGAAATCGACTATAACCTGACCGATCCTTCAGCCCCTGAATTACCATATTTAGGATTGGATGATGGTGATAGAACAAGATTTAGTATTTCTCACGATTGGGACGGTGATACCGCATTTGCTGATCGCATCGAATCCAAGTTTTACGCACAAACAGGTGATGCATTACAACATACCAGTCAAATGAGAAACACCAGTTACTCTTTTGATTACGCTCCTTTCGGTAACAATACTGCAACATTAAGGGTTTCTGATTTTGAATTCAATCAAGAAGTAACGGGATTTGCGACGACTATCTACAAAACTATCGAGTCAGGTAGTACACAACATTCCATGGTCTATGGTGTAACTTATGATGTAGTCGAAACAGAGCGGCCAAGAAATCGTTGTGAAACGGACACTGCTACTCAAGCAATAAGCTGTAATGTAAGAGCATATCCTATGGCTCCTGCGGAAGAATTTCCTAATAAAACTTTCCCTGATACAGAAACAACGCGTATCGGCATATTTTTCCAGGATGAAATCGTACTGGGGGAGAGCGGATTTACATTGATTCCAGGTATGCGTTTCGACAAGTTTGAAATGGATGCCAAAGATACAGTATTGCAGAATCTAGCCGACCTGGGTTTTCAAATCGAATCTACTGATGAAAGTGAAGTTTCTAAGAACCTTGGTTTAATTTATGACTTGGGAGAAACAAGTTCACTTTTCTTCCAATACGCAGAAGGGTTTCGTGCACCGAGCTACGATGAGGCGAATCAGGCCTACGTCAATCTAGCCTATGGATACGGTACCGTCCCTAATCCAGATTTAAAACCAGAAACCAGTAAGGGTTATGAAATCGGTTACAAATCTCGTATCGGCAAAAACTTCATTGCTTTAGCTTTCTACAATAACGATTTTGAAGACTTTATTTCATCTAATTTTATCGGCGTACAAAACGGAGTCAATTTGTTTCAGGACTCGAACGTAGGTGAAGTTAATATCTATGGAGCAGAATTTACCGGTATATGGACACTTAACGATAGCTGGAAAATTCGCAGCTCGATTGCTTATTCAAAAGGTAAAGACGAAACAACTAATACTGACTTAAATGAGATAGACCCTTTATCAGCAGTTGTAGGTGCCAGCTACACGGCTGACAGTTGGGGGCTAGAGATGATTGCAACATTTGTTGCCGAAAAAGATGATGTTGAAGAGGAAGGTGATGTAACCGCTGACGCATACAACCTATTTGACGTTACCGGTTACTACGACTTTTCAAATAGTTTGAGAGTTAGGCTCGGTGTTTTCAATTTGTTCGATGAGGAATATGCGCGCTGGAGTAATATTGCTGGATTAAGCGCAGACTCGGCTTCCCTTCCTAACTTGTTGGAGCCTGGAACCGAAATACGCGCATCGTTGAGCTGGAAATTCTAGTTAAAAGAATTTTTCGGTTTTAATTAGTTGCTAAAGATCATTGAAGGATAAGGTAGAGAAAGTTAAGCAGATTTTAACCTGTCAAACCCCAGGTTAGTTTTCAATTAAGGTGTCTGTGATTCGCCGAGTAAAATCTACCTGTTTCCTTCAATTCTCATATTTATATTAATAAAAAAATAAACCTACTTGCGGAGAAAAAATGAATATATATGCTCTCGAAAATCTGATGTATGAATTGTCAGATTTTTTTATGGCGCCAGTTTTGATTCTATTGGCTATTCTTTTTGCATACAGTCTAATCGCCTCAGGCGAGTACTTTTTTCAAATATGGCAGCGCAGGCAAAACCGTGCAAATTATTTTAAGGCTATGAATTGTGAGTTAGGTCAAGCCAATAACCTTAATCTTAAAGGCTACCCTTTGTTGGAAATTGCCCATAGCCATCCCAAAGTTAGCAAGGATCAACTTGATGTTGCGGCACTAGAAATAATGCAAGGTGTACGAGCAGTTAGCCGACTAGCGCCGATGCTTGGATTAATTGCAACTATGATTCCAATGGGACCGGCACTGAAGAGTTTAGCAAATGGAAATGTTCAAGGTATTTCTGAGAACTTAGTGGTTGCGTTTTCGGCTGTTATCTTCGGTCTTGTAATAGCCTCAATTACATTTTGGATCGCAAACGACAAAAAGAAATGGCTAGCTAAAGATTTGGTAGCCGTTACACCCTACTTATTCGAAGAAAAACAAAAGAAAGCCAAGGAGGTTGTCAGTGAGGCTGCTTGATGAAGACGAGTCGATTAATCCTGCACTGTCTGTTGTCAATCTCGTTGATGTATTTCTTGTGCTCGTCGCGGCGTTGTTAATTGCAATTGCCCAAAATCCGCTTAATCCATTTTTAGAGCAAGACGTGACCGTCATTAAAAATGCCGGCAAACCCAATATGGAAATGATAATCAAAAGTGGTGAAAAGATCGAAACCTACAAGAGCTCTGGAAAAATAGGAAGTGGCGATGGTGTAAAAGCAGGCATTGCTTATCGAATGGAGGACGGTTCAATTGTCTACGTACCTGAAAGTGAAGGTTCGGATGATGACCGTGGAATTGATGAAACAAATGTTTCGGGCAATTAAAAAGAACAATATTTAGGAATTTCGAATATGAATTTCAATGAAAAAATAAAAGAGCGAATTAAGTTTTACGCTACTTTGTTGAGCATGTTAGTTTTCTCACTATCAGGTTTGGTGAATGCTTCTGCTGAGCAGGAAGGCAAAACGAACAGTTCTGAGAGCGCTATTGATCACAAGGTGTTAGTCGTTAGAACCAGTCATACCTATAAAGCTAAGTCAGAGAGTCTGAAAGACGAGTCGATTAAGCAAGGGATCAAAGTTGATTCCAAACCAGTTTCAAAGCTAGATGACCTAGACGCATCAGCAAAACTTTTCGGTCAGTATGATCTGATTCTTTTTGATGGAGCATCAAAAAG
This sequence comes from Kangiellaceae bacterium, assembly GCA_026196875.1. Taxonomy (GTDB): domain Bacteria; phylum Pseudomonadota; class Gammaproteobacteria; order Enterobacterales; family Kangiellaceae; genus Aliikangiella. Next base: position 4,157 of record JAPHTP010000073.1, on the reverse strand, counting down.
AGAGACTAAAAAGCAATTTGATAAGTTTGCGCCAGTTATCGCTCAGTCTAACAAAAAGTTTGTGGCACTTAAGTGGTATGACAGTGAATCTCTGACGAAGAATATTGGAGCCAAACATGCGAAGCAGTTGTTTCATTACTACGATAATGGCGGCGCTAAGAACTTCGCTCGAATGGCTACGTACCTAAAGAATAGAGTGTTTACATCTAACTCGACGCCGGTCAAAGAGCCGGTAATTTATCCGGAAGTAGGCATTTATCATCCAAAATATGAAAATCTCATTTTTGAAAATTTAGAAGATTATGAAAAATGGAATGATTCTCGTGAAAGAAAGGGAGGCAATCTTCGGCAAAACTCTTATAAAGTCGGGGTAATGATGCAAAGGGCGTTGGTCGAATCGTCACAAACCTATGTGGTCGATGCAGCGATAAATGCGCTTGAAGCCAAAGGAGCCACAGTTATTCCTTTCTTTTTTGAAGTCAGTCCAATGTCTTCACCTTACCAGCACATGATTTCAAAAAATGGAGAAACCATAGTTGATGTTATCGTTAATTTTAGAACTATTCACTGGGCCAATAAACGCAAAAGTGAATTTGAGCAGTTAGGTGTTCCGATAATTCAAGCACTCACTTATTTTGACGGCGATCAAAAACAATGGGAGGATGATTCTCATGGCATTCCCATCGGTATGACTTCTTTCCTGCTGGTATTACCGGAATCAGCGGGTGTCATTGACCCACAAATTATAGCTGCAAGAAATCATCAAACTGAGCGATCTGAAGTGATAGATTATCAGTTAGAGTTTTTTCTGGACAAGGCTATTAATCAGGCGAAGCTCGCAACAAACCCTAACAAAGATAAAAAGTTGACTGTTATGTTCTGGGGTGATCGAGACATGGGAGCATCATTCATGAATGTCCCTGAAAGTCTTCACGCCATTTCTCATCGATTGGAAAAAGAAGGCTATAGTATTCAAGGGGTAGAGGCCGAGTATTTTATTGCACGAGTCAATCGCATTCTCGATCCTTTCTATAGAGACTTTGAATTGGACGAGCTACTCGATGACGATCTTGCTGAATTATTACCTGTTTCTGACTACAAGAAATGGCTGGCCACATTACCTGAGAATGTAGTCAAACCAATTAATGAGAAGTGGGGACAACCAGAAAATAACTTTATGGTTGTTGAACGAGATAGTCAAAAGTACTTCGTTATTCCTAGAATTCGCAACGGTAATATGTTGGTACTGCGTCAACCTCCCAGAGGGGATAGTAAAGACAAAGAAATGGGTCTTTACCACGACACAAAAGTACCAATGAATCACTACTATATGGCGGCTTACTTTTTTGCGCGCGAATATTGGAACAGTGATGCATTTGTTCATCTGGGTACACATGGTACTCACGAATACTTACCGGGAAAAGATCGCGGCTTGTCGCGTTATGATGGCGCTAACTTAACGACTGGAAGCGTACCGGTGGTTTATCCTTATATTGTCGATGATGTAGGTGAAGCAATGCAGGCGAAGCGTCGTGGTAATGCGGTGATTGTCAGCCACATGACGCCTCCTTTTGCTGCTGCGGGGTTGCAAGGTGTGACAGCAGATATGCATACGCTAGTTGATCAATACCGCCATGTGGATACCGGAGGGGTGAAAGAAAAAACTAAGCAACAAATCATCGAAATGTGCCACAAAGAAAATCTTTGTAAAGACCTGAATTATGACCAGCAAACGATTGACAAAAGTTTCGATCAATTTCTCTCAGATCTGCATAGTTACCTGGAGGAATTAGCTGCGCAAAATCAACCGCTAGGTTTGCATAGTTTTGGGGAGCTGGCTGAACAACGACTAATCATTTCAACTCTCGGACAGATGTTGGGGAATGACTTCTTAAAAGTTGCTGCAGATTTTGAAGAAGGGCATTACGGTCACGACCAGCATGATGGTCATCACCATGAGGAAGAACATCACGATAGAGAAAATAAACGCATCGAACATAGTCACGATCGTGAGGGAGAAAAAATCTCCGATGGTTTAATGCACTTTATTGCTGAAGATCTAGAGGCAACCGCCGGGTATAAATCTATACGGGATTTCGTCGTGAGCAAGGGTGATCCAAGTGAATTGAGCGACGATATAAAGCCGTATATTGAACAAGCAAGCAAATTCTACAAAGACATTGTTGCTATTAAAGAGCTTGATAATTTGGTTGCCGGTTTAAGCGGAAAGTTTATCCCGCCCAAAAATGGTGGTGATCCGGTTCGAAATCCTGAGTCTTTGCCCACGGGATTTAACTTGATAGGGTTTGACCCTGCACGCTTACCAACGAAAGCATCTTGGGAGCAAGGCAAAGAACTTGCTGAAGATATTATTAATAATTACTACAAAAAGCATGGGCAATATCCCGATAAACTCGCTTTCTCACTATGGTCAGTAGAAGCAATGCGTCACTATGGTGTTTTAGAAAGCCAGGCACTTTATGCTATGGGAATTCGTCCGGTTTGGAGTTCTGACGGCCGAGTCATCGATACTGAAATTATTCCCGCTTCTGAACTTAAACGACCTAGAGTGGATGTTGTCCTATCGGCTACAGGGCTTTATCGCGATGCATTTCCAAATGTTATGGAAATGCTGGCAAAGGCGATTAAGAGGTTGACTGAGTTAAAAGAAGAAGGCAACTCGATTTGGAAAAATAGTCAAAAGGTAAAGCAACAACTTGTAGCTGAAGGTATTGATGCAGATGAGGCAGAATACCTGTCGAGTGTTCGAATTTTCTCAAACACGTTCGGTGATTATGGCTCCGGTGTAGACGAGCCGATAATGCAAAGTGATACTTGGGAGACGGACGCAAAAATTGCGGATAGCTACCTGGCCACCATGGGATATTATTTTGGCGCTGATACTGAGCGTTGGGGTCAACAAATCAATAACCTTTACCGCAAACAACTATCGGGTACAGATGTGGCGGTATTTGCTCGCTCTTCAAACCTCTACGGTATGATAACTTCGGATGATCCCTTTGAGTACTTTGGTTCTCTCGCGCTTGCCGTACGTAATATTGACGGCAAAAGTCCTGAGATGATGATCAGCAATCTCAGAAACCCTAAACGAGCGAAAATGGAAATGGCGGCAAGCCTATTAGCAAAGGAACTTCGGTCGCGTAATTTCCATAAGCGCTGGATACAGGAAATGCAAAAAGAGGGCTATAGTGGCGCCGTTACAATGGCTGGAAATGTTGCTAACTTCTGGGGGTGGCAGGTGGTTGACCCGAACGTTGTAAGAGATGACCAATGGCAAGAATTTCATGAAATTTATGTACAGGACAAAATGGACTTGAAGCTTAACCAATGGTTTGAAGAGGTAAATCCTGGAGCGCAAGCGCAATTAATTGAGCGCATGTTAGAAGCGGTTAGAAAAGACTACTGGCAAGCTTCCGAAGAAACACAAAAGCAATTGGTCGAACGCTATTTAGAGATAGTTAACAAATTTGATTGGTTTGTTGAAAATGAAAAGCTCAAAGAATTTGTTAAAACATCTGCACAAGGTTTCGGATTAAATGCAGCCTTCCCTGAGCAGCCAGCTTCTGCTTCAATTCAAGAGCAGCTCAACCAGCAAAGCTCGCAAAAAATTGAAGGACAAGCGTTGGAAAAAATTGAGCAAAAAGCTAAACAAAATGATTGGAATACAGCTTTAGTGTCATCACTAATTATTTGCTTGTTATTGTTGGTTATAGGAGGAATGATTCAAGCGCGAAGAAGCTATCGATTTGCACCTGTCTAGAAAAGACTCCTTTACAAAGATTGACCGCCGTTTTTTGACGTCGGTCATTTTTTGATAATTTAGCTAGGCTGTTGTTATGAAATGATTATACTACTCTTCAGAAGAGTATTAAGATGATTCAACAATGTAGTAAATCATCAAGCTAACTAGATGGGGAATAAAAGTGTCTCGCAAATTATTAATTAATATCCACCTCTACTTGGCTTCTTTTATGGCGCCAATTCTGATTATGATTGCCGTTTCAGGCGGCCTTTACTTGATGGGTTTTAAAGGCAGTGTTGAGTCTAGTAGTGTGTACAAAGGAACGCTTGAGGAGTTCAATCAGAACGCTGAGGATCTAGAGTCTGAAGTAACCAGACTTCTTAGTGCAAATAAT
>JAPHTP010000009.1 GCA_026196875.1 Kangiellaceae bacterium | reverse complement strand
GTTTAACAGGCTAAAGTCGAGGACTCCAAATGAGATTTTTAATGTAGATTCGCTTAGTGGTAGTTGAATTTTTAAATTTTCTGGCACTTGCTTTTCTGTCCAATATGAAAGACTAGCGTTGTCTGCTGAAGTTTCCAGAACTTCGAACTGATTGAGTTGGGGCGCTTGAACCGCTTGATTCAAAGTAAGTTGCCGAGGGTTAAATTTGACCAAGCCATTAAGTCCTCCAGTCCAAATTGTCCCGTCTGTATGAACCATTGATGCGGGGGAAAATTCAATAATCGGCATTCCATTATTTCGATTAAAACGAATTATATTTAGAGTTCTTGGATCTATTCTTATTAGACTATTGGTTGGTGTAGACCAGATAAATCCGTCAGAATCTATTTGCACCGAATAGTAGGTTTGGGTGTTAAAATTGTCTAGTTTACCAAGGTGGGTAAATTCTTCACTAGCGGGATCAAAAATTCCGATCCCACCTGTTCCTGATAACCATATACGACCAGAAGGATCTTTTGTCATACTAAAAATCTGGGTTATTGAGTAAGCAGGGTCTTGAGTGTCTACCGCATAAAAACTTTTTGCAGTATTGGTTTCAACATCATACCGAAAAAGAATCCCTTGATAGCCCGCCAACCAAAATATATTTTGTGCATTCATCGCTGTATAGACTTGTTTGGCAAACGGTTCATCATGTGGCCAATTTTTCGGGCGAACTGTTTGAAAAGCATCTGTGACTTCAGAGTAAAAGCTTAACCCTGAGGCTAATCCTGTTGCCCACACTCGGCTGTCTTCCGTAACAAGTAATTGGGTTGCATAAGTTTTTTGGGTTAACAGTGTGTCTTCCAGCTCATAATGTGCCAGCTGTTCGTTATCGGCTGACAACTTAGTAATTCCTACTGCTGTTGTAACCCACTTGTTATCTTTATGATCAAACTCGATATCTAAAATATTGTGGTATAGTTTTTTTTTATTAGCATCGGTTAAACTCAAAATTCGCTCGACATTATCGTTTTTAATAATGCTTAATCCTCCCCTGGAATCTCCAACCCAAATAGTGTTTTCGGGCGATTGCTTAATTGTTGAAATCAGGCTGTGAGGAAGCTTTCTCGGCACTTGAGAATCTTTTGAAAAATGAACAAATGCCCTTGATAGTGGGAGTATTCTGAAAACCCCAGAAATATCTGTGCCGACCCAAATCACTCCGTCTTTGTCTTCCATCAAACTTATAATGGAATTTCCAATTAAAGAGACGCTCTCAATTTTAATTGATGAGCGCTCAATAAATGGATGCCTTAGTTTGGCTTTATATAAACCATTAACCGTACCGATCCATAGTTCTCCATTGTTAGAAATCAGAAGCTTACTTGCTTGGGATTCAATTCCTAGTTGTTCATTACTTAGAAATCCGCTTTTTCCATTTATGAAGTAAAAGAGACCATCTCTGCTGCATAGAAATAGTAAGGAGTTAAACTGATTTGAACTGCAATAAATTCGGGGGTTGGTACTTTGGCTATTAACATCCGGCAATTCTAGCCTCGAAAAACTTTTAGTACCTTTTGCGTTTTTGAAGACACCATTGTCAGTCGCGATAATTCTATAATTGAAGCCTGTCTTAGTTTGTGGAGTCCGTCCAAAGTCGTAAGTATTTTGCGAAGTTAGTCCAAATTCAGAACCGCTCGAGATATGTAGGAATGATCCCCTATCTTTGTCAAATTCTAAAATTCCGTTGTCGGTAGCTATCCACAGATGCTTTTCGTCCAAGTTATGCATGGACCACAATAACAACCTCTCAAAAAAAACAACATCATAAACGTCACTTGTGTAGTGAATAAACTTGTCCAATGTTGGTATATATTGATTAATGCCATTGCCTGTTAACAACCAAATACGGCCGCTGTCATCCACTACTATTTTTATGACATAATTGTGGGATAGGCTGCTTGGGTCTTTGGGATTGTGAAAATAACGCTTAATTCGATAGCCGTCGTACCGATTCAACCCATCTTGGGTAGCGATCCAAACGTAACCGTTTTTATCCTGAGCTACTGAGTTGACGGTGGCTTGAGATAAGCCATCCTCTATATTTATTGATAGGTAAGAGTTTACACTGGCGGGAACTGTATTTACGAAAAAAAATGATAACGCTGTCAATATCAGCGAATAAAATATTTGATTTTTGTAATGCTCTTTCCTTTTCATCCTGTTTTTAAGATAGTTCTTTTGTTCTAATTTTAAATTTAACTACTAATACGGATTGACACACTCTTAATCAACTTACTCTATTGATAGTGCAAAATAAAAGTAAATAATGCTGCAAATGCAATAATTTGTAGTTATATGCTGGTTTTGAGGAGGTTGAGGAGGTTGAGGAGGTATATGCTGATTCTAAAAGTAGCCCTCGGATAAAACTACTTCGGTAAAAGATGGAGTGTCTCAGGGGGGGGGAAGCTGGCTAATGCCAGCTTCATACTGATTTAATTTGGGTGAGAAGAGGCTTTTGCTTTTTATCAACGAGTCGCTTGAAACTTTAATTCACCAGCAATCCAGGTTTCTAAGACGTTAGTTTTCCAAGTTAGGGACTGGTCACCATTAATTATATCTTTATCAACCAGAATAAAATCAGCCCATTTGCCAGGTTCGAGTGAGCCGATTACTTTTTCTTGATGGGCTGCGTAAGCTGCATCCAGAGTAAAACTTCTTAAAGCTTGAGTAGGCGTCATTCTTTCTCCAGGCAACCAACCACCTTTCGGTTGATTTTTATGGTTTTGTCGCATTACTGCCGCATGAAAACCATGAAAAGGTTGCGCTAGTTCAACAGGAAAGTCCGAGCCAGACGCAATAACTGTTCCTTGTTGAATGAATTTCTGCCAAGCGTAAGCGCCTTTCAACCGCTCTTTTCCTACTCTGTCACCAGCCATGTTCATATCACTTGTTGCATGTACAGGTTGCATGGAGGCAATAATATCGAGCTTTTTAAACCGAGGAATATCATCAAGGGATACTACTTGTGAATGTTCAATCCTGTTTCTGAGTTCTCGACCTCCAACTTTTTTAAATGCTTTTTGGTATGAATCTAAAACAATTCGATTTCCTCGATCTCCTATAGCGTGAGCGTTTGCTTGGAAGCCCTTAGCTAATATTGTTTCAATTTGCTTTTCTAGAATATCGGGTTGAGTTACCAAAAGCCCTTTATTGTCGACATCATCTGAGTAGGGAGATAATAATGCTGCACCGCGACTCCCTAGCGCTCCATCTGAGTATAGTTTGACGCTTCGTATGGAAAGCAAATCTCTGTCATCTTTAATAATTCCAGCATTTAACCATTTGATTAAATTGGGACTAGAGCCACTTAACATTCCATAAACGCGAACAGGTAATCCTTCGGATTTGTTTCGTGATATGTAGAAGTCTAAATCTTTTTGGCTAACTCCGGCGTCGTGCACGCTAGTTATACCAAGTGACAATAGATGTGCAAAGGCTTTGTCAAAAGCATAAGTTAAGTCCATTTCCGACATAGGTGGTATCTTGCTCTCTACTAATGTGATCGCGTTGTCAATTAGCACTCCGGTGGCTTCACCCTCGGCATTGCGAAGGATTTTCCCCCCGTCAGGATCGGGCGTTGAATTACTTATTCCAGCAATTCGTAGAGCTTCACTATTGGCCCATGCAGCATGTCCATCTATTCTGCGAAGAAGAATAGGGCGCTTAACTCCCGAACTATCGAGGGAGTGCTTGGTCGGAAACTGTTTGTTCAGCCACAAAACCTGGTTCCATCCTCTCCCTAATATCCATTTCGAATTCGGATTTAGCTTTGCAAATTTTTTGACCTTTGTTACGGCCTCACTTTCCGATTTCACACCCCGCAATTTAACGCGCAGCATTTCATTTCCTAAACCTGACACATGGCCGTGAGCGTCAATTATTCCGGGTAACATGGTTTTACCTTGACCATTATTTTGACGGCACTCGCTGAACTTTGAAGGTACTTCATCTTTGCCTGTGGCCAATACTTTGCCATTATCAAAAGCAATCCAGCTGAATTGATTCAATTGCTTCGAATCCGCAATAGGTGTGTAACCATTTACTTCATAGATTATTCGACATTTAGCGATCAGCGGTGAACTAAAACTAAAACCGACTAACAGAATGATTAAATTAGCAAATTTGCGATGAATTAATGGGCATTTGAATGAAAAGAGCATTAATAAACTCCGTCTTTATTTTATTTTCGATGTTAGTCTACTGGATTTGTACACGATTTGTCTAAAACTGATGAATACGAAACCATGCGAATTCTTAAATCGAATTCTAGGTTGAAACAATATCGGAGTTAAATTTAAGATTAGAGCAAACATCTCAAATATAATATTGAATCCAATGGGGACCTTTGTCATATGCCAATGAAAACGATGTCGAATAGAGAAATCACCATATCTATCGTTGGAGCCTTCGTTGCGACATTATGTGCTTGCTTTTTTAGTAACCACATTCTTGAATTTGAAGGTATGCCCATGGTTTTGGCATCAGCGGGGGCTTCAGCCATGTTAGTTTTTGGTATTCCCCATAGCACTGTTTCTATGCCTTGGCCGTTGGTTGGAGGGCATTTAGTTTCTGCGCTAGTTGGCGTAACTGCATATTATTTAATACCAAATCCTGTACTTGCGTCTTCGATTGCTATAGGTGTATCAATGTTATTAATGCATTTCTCGGGTTGCATGCATCCGCCGGGAGGTGCCACCGCTGTGACCGCTGTTGTAGGAGGGGAAACCGTTCATCAACTAGGGTATTATTTTGTAATTATACCTGTCTTTTTTAACTCGATAATTTTGCTCTCTATTGCTATGGCAGTAGGAACATTCAGAGAGAAAAATCCTTTCTTAATTCAATAGACGGGATGGAAATCCCCTTAGAGATGTTAGTTTTCCTACATCTCTAAGGGCGAACGAATTCGAAAGAAAGAGCTTAGAAGTCGTAACTGAGTTCGACAGATACTATGCTGTTTGAGTCGTCTACTAGCGTGTTGGAATTCGTGATTTCATATTCGGAGTTTTCATATGATAATCCTAGTTTGACTGACCATTCATTAAAGTTGTGTTTATAAGCCGCGCTTAGCCTGGTGAGATCTTCTCTATCGCCTTTGACGACTGGCGTTGTACTCTCAGCATCATAGTTGAGTTCAGCTATGTCTAATCGAATTTCTAATTCGTGACCTTCGCTAAAATGGCGAGAATACCCTAATGATGTTACTTTAGCGTCACTGTCAAAAGTGCTACCAATTGAGCGACTATAGTGACGGTAACCCGATTGGTAATCACCGTGTTCATAGAAACAATTCAATGTAGTAGAAGTTGCGCTTCCACAAGAGACTCCTGTATCGCTGTTTTCAATATACCATTTACCATCAAATGCGTAGCCTGAAAAACCAAATAAATATACGCGATCAGTTATCTTATAGAAGTCTTTTGCGTCTTCTCCGATAGTGTGGACATAAAAATTTGTTGGTGTTTTAAATAAGTCAAATGTGTATTTCAAATCTACGCCAGCTAAATGGTTACCTGGTTTGGTGTGGAGTTCTTCATCGCAACTCTCTGAGCCATCGGCACAGACGGCTCGAAAAGTTATAACGTCGATAAAATCAGAGAACCCATTTGCAAATCCTTCTCCTCCCCACATGGCACTCCAAGTAAGACCCACTTCAAAGTTTTCGAAGGGACGAAAATTAAAACGTGTTTTCCAAAGTTTGGTATTCGGGACATGGCGATCACTTTCCAATTCCCCAAGATGAGCTGAAAAATACCAAGGGCCTAAATATTTTAACCAAGATGCTTCATCTGCGGTTGTGTTGCTTGTTGTAACGGATAATCCAGGTACAGGTCTCGCGTTATTCGTCAAAATAAAACTGGTGGATTCGGCAGGTCCCCACCAGCGATCAATTGAGTCTACTGAAAATTGCCATTGTCTGATTCGATAGGCCAAATAGCTTTGATCAAACCCTTCCTCACCATCAGAATCAACATTTATGCCGAGCTGGCCTGCAAAACTGTCCGTTTCAAATCTGGTATTAGCTCGAAATTGTCCCCTCTTGTGGATTCCATCTTTAAAAGAAGTGAATCGTTGCGCTTCATTTGAGCCCTTGATCCTAATTTGAGTTGAAAGGTTTCTACGAATTCTCAATTGACGGTTTAACCGATTGAATGCGACTTGTGCGATGGAATGAGCATTCTTTATCTGAATGTCCTTAAGTTGACCTGCAATACTTTGCCAGGGCATTGGGTAGGTCATCGAAACTGAATCAAGGTAACCATAGTCAACAAGGGTTTTCAAGTCGTCGTGAAGTGACGCGTTGTTGGTGCCTATCCATGGTGAAGCTGCACTGCCACTGGTTATTAACAAAAGTACCAGTGAACAAAGAGTAGTTGAACGGATTTTCATTTTTCCCTCAAAAATATTAGTAGTAATTAAACTAATGACTTCAAATTTCTAATCAAAAATTTTCGCTTTATGGCATTAAGTACTTTAAAAAATATATCTTGCTTAAGCTGTCTTAATCGATTTACTTTAGCACTTCGCCTTTTTGAGTGAACGTCAATTTCACTTTCAGATAAACTTGGTACCGCTACCAAGCAAGGAGTGATGCCATAGACTCTTATATCTTTTTCCCACCATCGCTGGATAGCCAAGTCGATAGGATGATAGAGCTTTTCACTGTTCTTCAGAAGTTTCTTTGCCCCACTTAAAGAAACTGCTTGCGCGTATGTTCCTGCCGGTATTTTGTTATATACTCCGATGCAATAGTTTCCGAGCCCGAGATTTAATTTCGCGACAAATTTTCTCCGTCTTTTATGCTGAGCTAGCTTTATGTAATCCCAATGGGGCTTTAATTTTTTGATAATAGTTATACAGTCGTTAAGCTTATTTAGAACATCTAAGTCATCTTCAAAGACAAAAGCAAAATCTAAGTTTCTATTGATGATTTCTTGCCACACTTTTCTGTGACTTAAATAACAACCTACCTCGCCTTTGTTCAGTTCTTTGTAATGCGAGTTTTTATCTTCAAAACTGTATATTCTCTTTATATCTTCGTCTTTTAAATCTTGTCCATTGACACCTGAAATGCGAATAAATTCCACTCCATTTTTATTCATCAGTTTTTTTATTCTGGATAGCCGTTCTTTTGAATGGTCCAGATTTATGACAAAAATTTCGTATTTAGGTTTCACAGAGTGAGTCGAAAAAATATACCAGCTTAAGTTGACGCAGATTATATCCTATTAGCTCCCAAAGGGAGAGGGTGATATGATCAATTCAAGTAAAATATATTCGATATATGTAATTAGCTAATGACTATCTCTCCTTCGGATCTAGATTTTGATCATAATCAAGTTTGGCACCCGTACACCAACTTGAAAAAGCCGACTCCAACATTTGGTGTAGAATCAGCTGAAGGTGTTTACTTACATCTTTCAAACGGTCAAAAACTAATCGATGGTATGTCATCTTGGTGGTCAACAATCCACGGCTATAATCACCCTGAATTGAATAAAGCAGCTAAAGACCAAATCGATAAGGTAAGCCATGTGATGTTCGGTGGCTTAACACACCAGCCAGCCATTTCACTTGCTAGGAAACTAGTTGAAATGACCCACGATTCGCTAGAATGCGTGTTTTTAGCAGATTCGGGTTCCGTATCGGTAGAAGTCGCCTTAAAAATGGCTGTCCAATACTGGTTTTCTCAAAATAACTCTAAAAAGACCAAGTTTTTAACCTTAAAAAATGGTTATCATGGAGATACTTTCGGTGCAATGTCGGTATGTGATCCAGACACCGGAATGCACTCAATGTTTGACGGAGTGCTACCGAAGCATTTCTTTGTTGACGCACCTAAATGTGGTTTTCATGACCAATGGGTTGAGTCGGATATAGATGAATTTAAAAGAAGCCTTGACGAAAATCACCAAGAGATTGCCGGCGTAATTCTCGAACCTATTCTCCAGGGAACTGGAGGGATGCGTGCCTATCACCCCGAGTATTTAAGGCAGGTTCGAAGTCTATGTGATGAGCATAATGTTTTACTCATTTTCGATGAGATAGCTACTGGTTTCGGTCGAACAGGGGCTATGTTTGCTTACGAACACGCGGAAGTCGCGCCCGACATCCTGTGCGTTGGCAAAGCAATTACCGGCGGTTATATGTCATTGGCTGCGACTATTGCGTCTCGCAGAGTAGCGGAGGTTATCAGCAATTATGGCTCAGGTAACCTTATGCATGGGCCTACGTTCATGGGGAATCCCTTAGCGTGCGCGGTGGCTTGTAAGAATTTAGAGCTTCTTACTCAATCTGACTGGAAGTCGACAATAGCTACCATAGAAAGGCAACTAAAAAACGAGTTAGAACCATTAAAATCCCTTCATTCCGTAGCTGATGTCAGAGTGATTGGTGCAGTAGGTGCGGTGGAGCTGGGCGAGCCGGTCGACATGCATAGGGTAGTTCCTCGCTTGGTTGAGCTGGGAGTTTGGCTAAGGCCTTTTGGAAAACTGGTGTATACAATGCCGCCTTATATTGTTTCCTCTGAACAGCTGTCCAAGATAACCGGTGCAATTCGAACCATTGCTGAAGAGGCTATTTAATCTATTCTGAGTAATTTATCGCGCTCCAGGCTGCGAAAACATTGCATTAGCGGCTTAAGGCCCGTATAATCCCGCGCTCTTAAACCGAGTCCAATGTTTTATCTGTTTGATATTAGATTGGCCTCAATTATTTACAATCTGACCTAACTCCTTGTTACTAAAGCTATTTTAGTGGTTTGGTAATTAAATCAAGCGAACTAAAAACTTGTAGTAACTGGAAACCGTGAGGAGATCTTAATGCGACACTACGAAATCGTATTTCTGGTGCACCCTGATCAAAGTGACCAGGTTCCAGCTATGATCGAAAGATATAGCGCTGTAATCACTGACGCTGAAGGCAAAATTCATCGTTTAGAAGACTGGGGACGCCGTCAAATGGCTTACGCTATCAACAACGTTCACAAAGCACACTATGTGTTATTGAATGTTGAGTGTGAGTACTCAGCAATTGAAGAATTGGAAAATCTTTTCCGTTTCAACGATGCAGTTTTACGTAAGCTTGTTATCAAAATGAAAAAAGCAGTTACAGAAGCTTCTCCGCTGGTTAAAGCGAAAGAAGAAGCTGCTAAGCGTTTTGAAAAGCCTGCTGCGGAAAAACCTGCAGAAAAGAAAGAAGCACCAGCTGAAGAAGCTGCTGCTGAGTAACGGAGGAGATTATTATGTCTAGACATTTCAGACGTCGCAAGTACTGTCGTTTCACTGCCGAAGGCATTTCAGAAATCGACTACAAAGATTTAGCGACTTTAAAAAGCTACATCACAGAAACTGGCAAGATCGTTCCTAGCCGTATTACAGGAACTCGTTCTAAGTATCAACGCCAGCTTTCTACAGCTGTTAAACGTGCTCGTTTCTTGGCTTTATTGCCATATTCAGACGCGCATAAGTAATCAACGATTAACGAATAGGGGAAAGACTAATGCACGTCATTCTACTTGAAAAAATCCGTAATCTTGGTGAGCTGGGTGATAGCGTATCTGTAGCAAATGGCTATGGTCGTAACTTCCTTTTGCCACAAGGTAAAGCGGTACCTGCAACTAAAGAAAACTTGGAAAAGTTTGAAGCACGTCGTGCAGAATTAGAGAAGAAAGCTGCTGATTTATTATCTGCAGCGGATGCTCGCGCTGCACAATTTGCTGAATTGACTGTTACTATCGAAGCTTACGCTGGTGATGAAGGCAAATTATTTGGTTCTGTTGGAACTAAAGATATTGCTGACGCAGCTTCAGCTGCTGGTGTTGCACTCGAAAAGCACGAAGTTCGCTTACCTAACGGTGCTATCCGTAATACTGGTGAGTTCGAAGTTAGTGTTCACTTGCACACTGATGTAGATGCTACTTTGAATGTAGTTATCACTGCACAAGCTGAGTAATTAGTTACTAAACTAGCTTGTATTTGCGTTGCTTTCAAGTGGCGCAAATGACAGAATAAAACACCCCGCACTGATATGGTTCGGGGTGTTTTTTTTGGGTATAGCGATTTATCGCTTGCGCACCATTAAGCTAAAGATCGTCAGAATCTTAAGAAAGCCTTATATTTAGATTTCGGTAGTTCCTCATATGCTAGAAGATCAACAAGTTAACAGTATCAAAATGCCGCCCCATTCTTTAGAAGCAGAGCAATCAGTGCTTGGTGGATTGTTGCTTGATAATGAATCCTGGGAAAAAGTTAGTGATAAATTGGTTCCGGAAGATTTTTACCGAAAAGAACATAGACTCATTTTTCGAGCACAAAAATATTTGGCGGAAAATAATCGTCCGATGGACGTTGTAACCCTATATGAGTTCTTAGAGCAAGAAGGTGAAGCGGAAGAAATTGGTGGCCTGGCTTATATCGCTGACTTAGCTAAAAATACACCAAGTGCGTCAAATATTTCTGCGTATGCGAGCATAGTAAGAGAGCGAGCAGTGTTGCGCGAAATGATTTCAATATCCAATGAAATTGCGGATGCTGCTTATTTTCCTAAAGGTCGAAGTTCGAATGATTTGTTGGACATGGCCGAGAGCAAAGTTTTCAAAATTGCTGAGCAACGAGAAACTAACGATGCTGGATTAAAGATTGCGTCTACTTTCCTCGAAGAGACTCTGGATAAAGTTCAATTTGCGGTAGATTCAAAAGGCGGGATCACTGGATTAGACACTGGTTTTAAGGATCTCAATGCAAAAACTAATGGACTACAAAATTCAGATTTAATAATCGTTGCTGGCCGACCAGCAATGGGTAAAACCACATTTGCCATGAATGTTGGAGAACATATTTCCATTCACAGCGGAAAATCAGTTTTAGTGTTTAGTATGGAGATGCCTGCGAATCAGTTATTAATGCGTTCATTTGCATCAATCGGCGGAATTGATGCAACCAGGCTAAGAACTGGAGCGCTAGACGATCAAGATTGGGATAATCTTTCCGTCGCGACCAACATTCTGAAGAATAATTGCAAAATGTATATCGATGATTCAGCAGGACTATCGCCGTCTGAAGTTCGTTCTCGTGCCCGAAGAGTTCAACGCGAACATGGGGACGTTGGTTTGGTTATTATCGACTATCTTCAATTGATGAGTGTTCCAGGTTTGGGAGACAATCGAACATTAGAGATTTCCGAAATATCTCGATCGCTTAAAGCGTTAGCTAAAGAAATGAATATTCCGGTTATTGCACTTTCACAGTTGAATCGCTCGTTAGAACAACGAGCAGACAGAAGACCTGTTATGTCTGATTTGCGTGAATCGGGAGCAATTGAGCAAGATGCGGATATTATTATGTTTGTTTACCGCGATGAAGTTTATAACAGTGAAACCGAAGACAAAGGGATTGGTGAAGTAATTATAGGCAAACAACGTAATGGTCCCATCGGTACTTGTCGATTAGCTTTCCAAGGCCATTTCAATAGATTTGCCAATCTAGCAACTGAATACGAACAATATTAGTTTTAAATCAGTTATGCGCGCAACTAAAGCAGTCATCGATTTAAAAGCGGTTGAACACAATTTATCAGTTGTGAAAACGCTAGCACCTAAAAGTAATGTGATGGCAGTCTTAAAGGCAAATGCCTATGGACATGGGTTAGCCAATGTTGCTCGAGCGATTCCTCAACAAGAAGCTATCGCAGTCGCTTGTATGGACGAAGCTGAAATTCTAAGAAGCTCGGGCGTTAAGAATGAAATTATTTTGTTAGAGGGATTTTTTAGCGAAGAAGAATTGAAGCAAGTTGTAGAATTGGAGCTACAAACTGTAGTGCATCAAGACTCTCAAGTAAATCAGCTCGAAAAGCTCTCTGAAGATTCCAGCACAAACCCCAAAATTGTTGTTTGGCTAAAGTATGATTCTGGCATGAATCGACTTGGATTCGATGAACAGAGTTACACCGAAGCATTTAATCGAATACAAAAACTCCAGGCGGTAAAAGAAATCCGGTTTATGTCGCACCTTGCCTGTGCCGATGATATTCATGATCCTATGACCAGTATTCAATTAAAGAGTTTTACTCAATTGATAGCTGGATTAAAAGGAGATAGATCTTTGGCCAATTCAGCTGGAGTTATCGCATGGCCTGAGACGCATTTTGAATGGGTGCGTCCTGGCATTATATTGTTTGGTTGCTCCCCTCTGCTAGGCGTTTCCGGTGAAGCCCATCAACTGAAACCGGCTATGACTCTACAATCACAATTGTTCGCGATTAAGAACTTAGCACCCGGAGATACGGTTGGTTATGGGGCAAGTTGGCAAGCTAAATCGAATACACGCATCGGTGTTATTGCTATTGGTTATGGTGATGGTTACCCGCGACATGCCAAAGAAGGGACCCCCGTATTAATCAACGGTAAAGAATACCCTTTGGTGGGCAAGGTCTCTATGGACATGATTACTGTCGATTTAGGAATAGACGATGACTTTGAGCTGGGAGACGTAGCGACTCTTTGGGGGCAAGGCCTGCCGGTAGAAAAAATCGCGCATTTTGCCGATACTATTCCTTATACTTTGTTCTGCGGTGTAACTTCACGAGTGAAATTCGAGTGGTATGATTAAGCGGCTAAAAATCTCAACTAATGGCCAGGGACTTTATGAGTTTACCAGTAAAGTTCAAAGCGCATTGTCTTCTTCTAATTTTGAATCTGGGCTTTGTACTTTATTCGTTCGTCACACCTCTTGTAGCTTAATTATCCAAGAAAATGCAGACCCTAGTGCAAAACATGATTTAGAAAACTGGCTTAATCGTTTAGTGCCGGAAGGAGACAGCCTTTATACCCATATTTATGAGGGGCGAGATGATATGCCCGCACACATTAAGTCCGTATTAACTGCCACCCAACTCAGTGTTCCTTTTGAATCTGGTCAACTGCTGCTAGGCACTTGGCAAGGTCTCTATTTATGGGAACATCGCCATGCGTCTCACCACCGAGAAATCATTATCCATTTCGGTTAATTTCTGTCTGCATAATTACTAAAAATACACTTTAACAGAACTTTTTATGCCAATTATTCTAAAGTTGGCATTTCAAAATACGATAACCTTAGATGAGGAGGGGAGTTTGCTCATCGCTTCCCCGTTTAACAAATACCTGATTTTTCAAGCGATTAGCTGAAAGATATTGGGCAAAATAACAAATTGTTGTCTATGCTTATTGAGAATATAACACTTGCTGCCTTAGCAGGTTTACGAGTTTTCGATGAATAGCAAAAATCGACGATAGTAAAGATATCTGAGGAAAATAATGAAATTAACAGTTACGGCAAGAATCGCTGGTGGTTCAGGGTTAGTGATACTGTTGCTTATTGCGCTGTCATTTACCGGGTTAAGCGGTGTAAGTAGTATAGATGAAGGCCTTACGGCGGTAACGGACAAATCGACCCCAATGTTGATTTCAGGGAGTGAAAAGATTTCTTCGTTGTTGCAAGCCACGGTAGAGGTCAACCGGTTTCATCAATCTAGAAACTCAGGTGAGTTGTCCGGTTTTGAAAATAATTACAATGACTTGATGAAAAAAAACGATTCTTCCTCGAAGTCTTTAGCGGCTGCTGCGCAGGATTATCCTGAAGTTTTAAGTTCTCTTAATGCAAGTAACAAAGCTATTGCTCAGTTTTCTGAATTGGTACCGCAAGTATTCGAAAAGCATCGCAGAGATCTCAGTCTCGGCGTGTCTGTTGAACAGATGCGTAATGATTTTGAAGATGTTGCAGATGAACTTGATTCGATTCTTTACGACTTCTCAGACGACTTAGGAAGTGGTACTTCATCTTCCAATTTGCAAAGTATGTCGAACATGGTACGAGAAGCTACGGTCACGGTTACAGATGTACTGGTAAACAATCAAGCCGCTGCTGTCGGTGCGGCTGCTAGAGACATAGAAGCTTTAGTCAAAGATTTCGATTCAAAATTTGCGGCGGTTCAGTCCGACTCCAATGCCACTGGCAACGACTATTATTCTGATGCGTTGGCTGCGATTGAAAAGTTTCGAAACTTAACCGTTAATAGCGGTAATATTTTGTCTACTTACTCGCAACAATTGGCAATAAGAGCGGAGGCAGCAAAAGATCTAAGTGATTCGGATGTGGCTGCTACCCAAGCGCTGTCGCACATGAACAGCGTGTTTACCAAAGTCAAAGGCCTTACTCAATCAATTAAAGAGGATGCTTCAGACAAGGTTGGTGCGAGCAGAACTTTATTATTGGCATTTGCTGTTGTGGCTATTTTAGTTGCTGCGGGTGTTAATTATTGGGTATTGCAGAGCGTTACTAGTCCACTCGGCGAAGTGCTACGAGTGATTGGTAGAGTTTCCAAGGGAGATTTGACAGAGAAAGCCGAAATTTTCAGTGAAGATGAGTTAGGGAAGCTGTCAAATGGCTTTAACGATTTAATTGACGCGCTGAGGTCGATGCTAAAGGAAATTGGCTCTAGCTCACAACAACTGTCTGCGTCAGCTGAACAAACCTCGGCTATTTCCAGCCAAAGTAACGAGAATATTAATCACCAAAAAGAACAAACCGATATGATCGCTACCGCTATGACAGAAATGACCGCAACGGTTGATGAAGTGGCCAACAGTGCGAACAATACCTTAATGGAAGTGCAAAAAGCCAATAACGAAACAAAAGACGGTCAAGCTGTCGTACAAGACAGTATCAAAACAATCAATAAGCTGGCCAGCGAAATTGAAAGTGCGGCGGTTGTGATTGATAAGCTGGACCAATATAGTACAAACATCGGCGCTGTATTGGACGTAATTAGAGGTATTGCAGATCAAACCAATTTGCTCGCATTAAATGCGGCAATTGAGGCTGCCCGAGCAGGTGAACAAGGCCGCGGATTTGCCGTTGTGGCTGATGAAGTGAGGACGCTTGCAAGTAAGACGCAAGAGTCTACATCAGAAATCCAAGAGATGATTGAAAGACTTCAAACTGGAACACGCGAAGCAGTTACGGTGATGGAGTCGAGTAGAAATGAAGCGCAAAATAGTGTGGAACAAACTGCGCGCGCAGGAGAGTCTCTAGAGAAAATTACTCAAGCGGTGACCGTCATCAATGATATGAGCACCCATATTGCAAGTGCGGCGGAAGAACAAAGTTCCGTATCCCAAGAAATGCACCAAAATGTTTCTTCAATCTCGGAAATGGCGGACAAAACCTCTCAAGGGGCTTCAGAGAACCTATCTGCTAGTCAGGAACTGGCAAGATTGGCAGAGCATATGCAGAAGTTGGTGGGGCAGTTCAAAGTATAAAATTCGATCATTCTCTACCAAATTAGAGCCAAATCAAAACTATCGTTTTTTCACGGTAAAAGGTAGCACTTGATATCTTGGTGTTTTTCACTATTATTGCGGACATTGTTCTAATTATAAAATAACGATAATCCTTATCTGCTGTTGGCGCAATGAGGTGATTTTAAGGAAAGGGAATGATTACATTAGTTCAGCAATATTTTTCTGAGTCGGCTCAGAATACACCAGACAAACCCGCCATATGCTGTGAAGATCAATCTGTAACTTACCTGGAAGCAGAGGCATTCTCAAATGCATTTGCCAGGGAGCTACAAAAAGCGGGCGTAAAAAGAGGAAGCTTTGTCCCTTTTTTCATGAAGAAAAGCGTATCTTCTGGTTTATCTATACTGTCTATTTTAAAAGCCGATTCCGCTTATGTTCCCATCGATATTAATTCACCAAGACAGCGATTTGAATCGATTCTTGAAACGACTCAAGCTGAAGTAGTCATAGTAAACAATCACAGTGAAGTTTTACTTAAAGAGCTAATTCCTGAGCAAGTTAGACCCAAGACAATTAACATTGAGGCGTTTACGCCACAAGACACCGCACCGCTCGAATACCGAAACCTTTCTATTGATATTGCTTATGTGCTGTTTACCTCGGGCTCAACTGGGGTACCCAAAGGCGTCATGATTCCACATAAGGCGATTATTGATTATATTGACTGGTGTGTAGAAACTTACCATATTACCAGTGATGACGTAGTGGCCAATCATGCGCCTCTATATTTTGATAATTCGACATTTGATATCTACACCGCCTTCAAAAGTGGCGCGACCCTTCATCTAGTGCATGATGAATTAAACGCTGTAATTCCGCGATTAGTTTCATGGATTAAAGAGCGAGAAATAAGTGTCTTTTTCTGTGTACCTTCGGTCCTGACGATGTTACTTAAATCACGCAGGCTTAAACCGGATAGCATGGATAAAGTGAAACATTTGATATGCGCAGGTGAAGTATTACCGCGAGATGTTTTGGATGCGTGGATGGAAATGTACCCGCATATTCAGTTTACCAATATGTACGGGCCTACAGAAATTACTGTCGATTGTAGCTACCATATTATGCAAGCAAGACCGTCAGAAGATTGCTTGAGCATCCCGATTGGCAAGTCGCGTAACAATATGGAGTTGTTTATTCGAACGGAAGACGGAAGTCTGACACAGGAAGTTGGTGCTATAGGAGAGCTACTGGTAAGGGGGACATCGGTTGCCTATGGGTATTTAGGTGATGAAGAGAAAACCCAAAAGGCTTTCATCCAAAACCCTAGTCATAACATTTTCCACGATCCATTATACTGTACTGGCGATCTAGTCAAACTGGATGAAAATGGAGATTTTCTGTTTCTTGGAAGAGCGGATGATCAAATTAAGTATCTTGGTTATCGGATTGAGCTCGGGGAAATTGAGTCATCTTTAAATGCGGTAGCAGGAGTGTCTGAAGGGGTCGTTGTGTTTAATGATTGTGACGATGAATCTTTGCGGGAAATCGGGGCATTAGTATCTTTTGCTAGTGAACTTTCGTTAAGCGAATTAAATCAGGAGCTCAATAATCGTTTACCTGGATATATGGTACCAACTAAGGTAAAAATTCTAGATGGAGAATATCCTCGAACACCAAATGGAAAATATGACCGCAAAAAGATAAAGCAAATAGTGTTTTCCGATTAGTTCAGGGGAGATTGACGGCAGCTCCTAGCTAAAGCAAGTTTTGGCTTAAAGGTACAATTACGAGGGCTTGGTTAGATAGAGTAATAAAAAAGGGGCGAAAGCCCCTTTTTTATTACTGAGAAACTAATGTTTAGTTAACTACATTTTTGATTGGTATAAATCAACAAATGCTTGCTTAGAAACATCACCGGAAGCGACTAAGCTTTCGGCGAATTGAACGATGCTTACGCCATCAGATTCGGCTGCCGCAAGATTTTTCTTTCCAATTTTTGTAGCAATAAATGTTGCAGCTTCCATTGAACCACTAGCGGTTGCGACGCGTAATAAACTTCCTTCAGAACCGCATTGAACACCATTGTAGATATTTTTCAAACGAATTTTAGCGGACTTTAATTTCTTACGCATGCCGGTGCGGTCATCAGACTTTGCTGATTCACATAAGCTAACTACTAAACGGTCTAAATTATTAGCTTCAGCTGGCTCAGAGATAAATGCAGAAGTTCCAAATACAAGACCAGCAACAAGTAATTTAATAGATGATTTCATTAAGTACTAACTCCAGTAAAAAATACCCGACTATTTTTTTCGGGTTTATTCATATACAAAAAAACTGTCTCCGAGCTTATCGCTCAGAGATTAAAAATTAGGTTCAGAGAGTTTTTCGGCAGAATTCAAAAAAACTTTAGTAAAAATTTCCCTAAAAATTAAAACAGCTCGTTTAATCCAAAAAATCGAGTGGCCGGAGCCACTCCTTTTGTCTCGAGAGGAGCTAACTCTTCGACAACAACCTTCTAAATTGAGTATTAAAGTTTTGAATTATAAAGGTCAACAAATGCTTGTTTACTTGCGTCACCGCCAGCCACAAGCTCTTGAGTAAATTGGACGATGGTCTTACCATCAGACTCGGCTTTCGCTAGATTTTTTTTGCCGATTTTAGTTGCAATAAATGTGGCTGCTTCCATAGCACCATTAGTGGTTGCTACGCGCAGTAAACTTCCATCAGGGCCACAGTTAATGCCAGTATAAATATTTCGTAAACGTAATTTGGCAGATTTTAACTTCTTACGCATGCCACTTCGATCATCTGATTTAGCTGCTTCACAGAGGCTCATTACTAAGCGCTCTACATCGTTAGCTTGGGTAACAGCTGAAAAAGAGATTGAGCTTAATGCGACAGCAGATACAAAAGCGGTTTTTAAAACTTTGCTAGAAAAAGTGTTGGTTAATTTCATGGTTTGGCTCCTCTCATAATTAAAGGTCAAATGACCAATAAAAAACTTCCATGATCAAATACCTTCGATATCTTTGTTGTTAAATCGAGATACAGCCTGCCTTGGCGCTCAAACTGCGAACCCAGGCTTTGTGAAGAGTTAAAACTCTGTGAGCAAGTGGGTCACTATTGACTTGATACAAAATTTATCGGCCATATCTCAAAATCCTTAACGATTTTTTTACAAAAATGTTAGATTTTTTTGTAAGTCATTGATTTTTAATTACGATAAAAGCAGTTTTTACACTAAATTTTTCGGTTATTTGAGAAAGTTTTGGTAAAATAGCCGCCGTTTTTCGCTGTATTTACCCGATGAAGAGTAGTAATTTGAAGCTCAACAGAACAATTTCCATTGCGCCTATGATGGAGTGGACGGATCGTCATGATCGCTATTTTCTGCGCTTGATATCAAAACATGCTGTTTTATATACGGAAATGGTCACTACAGGGGCTATTCTGCATGGTGACCATCCAAAATATCTAAGGTTTGATCCTTCGGAGCACCCTGTGGCCGTGCAATTAGGTGGGAGTAACCCGGTTGAGCTTGCGGAGTGCGCTAAGATTTGCGAAGAATTTGGTTATGACGAAATTAACCTCAATGTCGGCTGCCCGTCTGATCGTGTGCAAATGGGGAAAATCGGTGCATGTTTGATGGCGGAGCCTGGACTGGTAGCCGAGTGTGTTAGCGCGATGAATAATGTTGTTAGTATACCCGTTACGGTTAAACATCGTATCGGTATCGATGATTTTGATAGTTATGATTTCCTAACCAAGTTTGTAGAAACTGTCCATCAAGGTGGTTGTGATACTTTCATTGTGCATGCACGAAAAGCAATCCTATCCGGCTTAAGTCCAAAACAAAATCGCGAGATACCGCCGCTACATTACGATGTTGTTTATCGCTTAAAGCAGGATTATCCCCATTTAGAAGTCATTTTAAACGGCGGTGTTACCAGTCTGGAGCAGGCAGAGAGCCATAAGAAACATGTTGATGGAGTAATGATTGGGCGTGAGGCTTATCACAATCCGTTTATGTTATCGGACGTAGATAGTCGTTTTTATGCAGATGAACGGGAAACTTTATCTAGAAAACAGATTGTAGAAGCTCTAATTCCCTATATCGAATCAGAGTTAAATAGTGGTACAAGACTTCAGCACATTTCTCGCCACATTCTTGGATTGTTCCACGCTCAGCCCCGAGGGAAGTTATGGCGTCGTTATTTATCAGAAAATGCCTATAAAACTGAAGCTGGAATCGAGGTTATTGAGGCTGCAACCCGGCAAGTGCTTGGTGATTAAAGTTAGAGTTGTTAATTTCACCACTTTTTGGTCTGTTTGCTTAGCTGGATAATATCAGGTCACCAATTCAATTCATTTCTTATTATTCTTAAAGTTGAATATTCTTATAATATTCAATTAGTTATAGTCTTTTTTCTCTGATTGGCACGATCCATGAATTAGCAATACTAAACCAGGCAATAATGTAAAGCCTGGTAACTAAACAGTTTGCAATAATAGAGAGGAAGCCAATGAGCGTATTTAAACGATTTTCAGACATAGTAAACAGCAACGTTTCTGCCATGTTAGATAAAGCAGAGGATCCCGAAAAGCTGGTTCGAATGATAATCGCTGAAATGGAATCGACACTTTTCGACGTGAGAACTCAATCTGCTAAAACTATTGCTGACAAAAAGGATATGCAGCGCCAACTTAAAAATATGCAAGAAGAAGTCGCTGCATGGCAAGCGCGTGCCGAGAAAGCGCTTAGTAAGGAAAGAGAAGACTTAGCCAAGCAGGCTATTCAAGAAAAACATCGAGTTGAGCAAGCAATTGAAGCTCAAACCAAAGAGCTGGAAGAATTGGATGCGGCATTGCTAAGGCTTGAACAAGATGTGAGCAAGTTACAGTCTAAATTGAATGAAGCTGTAGCACGGCGAGATGCGCTTGTTGCCCGTCACGAGACTGTGAAGTCGACAATTCAAATGAGAAAACGCATTGATGATACTGCGATAAATGATGCTTTACACCGATTTGAACGATTTGAAAAGCGCATGGATGAATTAGAAGCGGAAGTCGAAGCAATGGATTTGGGACGCAACGTTTCCTTAAGTCAACAAATCGATTCCCTTGGTGATAATGAAAAACTTGATGAAGAGTTAGAGCAGCTGAAAGCAAAAATGAATAAGAAAGCCTCTTAAGTTTGGGTTTAAAGCTGAAGATTAGATTCAAGACAAGCAGAATTCATAGTTGGAGAGAATAAAATGAGCAGATACAGTCATTACAGGTCTTCGGATTACGGTTCGCGAGATTACTATCACCGTCGCCCTAAGGCGCGTAGTAAAATTATGGGCGTATGCGCGGGGTTAGCAGACCAATTCAATTGGGACGTGACTTTAGTAAGAGTTGTTGCTGTTTTATGTTTGTTGACTTTCACTGCACCAACTTTGTTCGCTTACCTTATTGCCGGAGTACTGTTTTATTAATCTCACTCTGTATTGGGTAAAATCTGCAAAGGGCCTTGCATTCCACGCAAGGTCTTTTTATTGACTTGGCACTAATATTTAAATGCGTTACTTGGTACAATCGAGATTACCCTATTAATTCTAAGAACTGAGTATTAAATGAAACATGTTGTAAGGGCTTTTTTGCTTTTTAGCTTTTTATCGGGTACTACCGTCAGTTATGCGTCAAATTCATCTGTACTTGATAGGTTAAAAGTTTCAAATGTGTCGATGCCGCAAACACCTGCCGTCAGTAAAACTGCCGCAATTTACCTTTCACTAAAAAATCAATCCGACCAAGAAGTCAATTTAGTTGATGTAGAAACTACTGTAGCGCACCACGCAATGATTCACCAATCACAGATCGTCGATGGAATCGTGAAAATGAACCATGTGAGCAATATTACATTAAAGCCGGGAGAGCAACTTGATTTTAAGCGTGGTGATTACCATATTATGTTAATGGGCGTGGATAAAGAGCTCACATCTAAAGCTTTTACGGTTAAATTAATATTCGAAAAATCCGGCAGCTTAGAATTTAAGGTTTTAGGCAAGTAAATTCAAAAGGAATAGACTATGTGGAAATTCTGGAAAAAAGAAACTGAATTAACCTCAGGTGTTTCAGAATCAGCAAGTTTTATAAAGTTAATCATTATTAGCCTTTTAGTATTTGTTTTCTTGCTCTACCTACTCGGGATTTATTGGAGTTCTGAGCCAGGCCTATTTGATGTTGAAACAGAAAATGCTTACGTGACTACAGGTCAGGACAAAAAATTTATTGTTGGATACACTACGGTTGCAGCGACTGAAAAAGTTGCTTCCACACTTTTGGATAAACCTGGTGGCTATCTAAGTAACGATGTACTTCCACCTTCAGTATTTCTCGATAATATTCCTTCTTGGGAGTTTGGTGTCTTGGTTCAAGTCAGAGATATGGCCTCGGTACTCAGAAACCACATTAGTCGTTCTCAATCACAATCGTTGGAAAACAAGTATCTTAAAGACGCTGAGCCATTGTTCAACAACGATCATTTAGCCTGGGCTTTTCCCTTTGCTGAAGATAAGTACGGTTCTGGAGTAGAAAAATTACGATTGTATAAAGAGAATTTGGGGCAGGTTAACAGTCCTGACAATCAATTTTATGCAAGAGCGGATAATTTAGCTGAATGGTTATCTTTAGTTGAAAAGCGTCTTGGTGGCTTGTCTCAGCGATTAGCTGCTTCTGTGGGCCAAGAAAGGGTGAATACCGATCTTTCAGGTGATTCGGCGGCTACTCAATCAACACAGGGTGCTAACAGCTTAACAGTAAAAACACCTTGGTTTGAAATTGACAATACTTTCTATGAAGCTCGTGGCGCTTGCTGGGCTTTAATTCACCTGTTGAAGGCGGTGCAAATAGATTTTGAAACTGTTCTAGAAAAGAAAAATGCAAGAGCTAGTCTCGCGCAGATTATCAGGGAGCTGGAAGCGACCCAGGAAGCTATTTGGAGTCCTATTATTTTAAATGGAAGCGGTTTTGGTCTGGTCGCGAACCACTCTTTAGTAATGGCTTCTTATATCAGCAGAGCAAACGCGGCTATCATCGATCTGCGGGATTTATTGAATAAAGGATAAGTTTAGGTAAACCTAATCAAAAAAAACTGAATTTCTTCGGTTTTTTTGATTTTGAGTTAAACTAAACCGATAAATCTTACGTCTATTAAAATAGTGCTGGATGAAATTCAATCAGAGCTGGAGGGAAGAGTTTCACTTGTCGCAATCCATTCAAATTACAAGTGGACAAGTTGATCGTTGGATAGAAGCGGCGATAAGTGGTGACATCAATTCATTTGAGCACCTTTATCGTGCTTATCATCGAAGACTGCTAATGTTTTGCACTCGTTTGTGTGGAGAGCAATCCTTGGCTGAAGAGGTCGTGCAGGAAGCATTTGTTAAGGCTTGGCAAGGACTGCCCGGGTTTAAACAACAAAGTCAATTTTATACATGGCTGCGAACGATTGCCTCGAGAGTGGTAATTGACAGAATTCGACTAAAAAGCCATCAAATTTGGGAGAACAGCGTTGAATTTGATTCAGAAATTGCCGCTCATCATCCTGAATCTGGAGCCAAAATAGACCTGGATAAGTTGATTTTGAAATTGCCTCACGGGGCCAGAAGCGTATTAGTTTTGCACGATATTGAAGGATACTCTCATCAAGAAATTGGAAATTTATTAAACATTGCTACTGGTACATCCAAAGCGCAGTTAGCGCGAGCGAGAATGCTCTTACGAGAGTTGTACCTCGCCGGAAGCAAGCAGTAACATCAACGGAGGTGAAATAATGGATAAAGATTCTATTGTTGATCTCGACAAGCAAAAACAATTGCAACAAGCGTTAAATTCACTACCTCAAGACATGGAACCGAGTAGAGAGTTATGGCCGGAAATTGAGGCCAACATTAAAGGGAAATTCACAAAGATTTACACTCCACGCTGGATCCCTTGGGCAATCGCCGCTACTCTAGTGCTCAGTATTGGTTCTGTTAGCTGGAGCTGGAGAACTTATCAACAAGCGGAGTTGTTGGTACGCAATCATGCTGCGCATCAGATTGACTCTATTGAACAAGCCAAATCAGCATTAAAGTTGATGGAGCAGGAATACCGCTTGGCAAGAACCGCGTTGTTATCACAGATAGATTTTGAAATCGGTGAAGGGCAAGCTGAAATGATTACAAATGTTAGGTCCCAATTAAGGGTAATTGATAAGGCGACAGTTAATTTAAAAAAAGCCATAGAGCTACAGCCCAATGATCCTAAATTGCCAAAACTTCTCAAGGCAACCTATCAACAAGAATTAGCTGTGTTATCTCAGCTGGTAAGATTAAACCAGGATATTTTTAGTGAGGAAAGAATATGAAGAAGTTAATCTCTTTGCTCTTAGTGAGCTACTGTTTATCTGCAAGTGCAGGTGAAAAAGTAGACCAAACTCTTGATGTGGCAGCTGATGGAGTAGTCGAAGTGCATAATATTCGCGGTGAGATTACTTTTAAAGGCTGGGATAAAAATCAGGTAAAGGTCACCGGCACACTAGATGAATTGGCAGAAGAATTTATCTTTAAAACTAAAGGCGACCGGACTCTAGTCAAAGTTAAGTTGCCAAGAAATTCCAAATATCGAAGCCGTGATGGTTCAGATCTTAAAATTATGTTGCCACGCTCTTCGCGTTTAACTTTTTCCGGTGTCGCGACTGACCTGGACATAAGTCAAATTGACGGAGGCGTTGATATCAACTCGGTGAGCGGCGATATAGTCGTAAAAGGAACCAAAGGTAGGACCTATATCAATAGCGTTAGTGGCGAGTTAAGACTTAAGGATTTAGTTGGTAGCTTGGAAGTCTCAACTGTCAGTGGAGATTTAAAAGCCAAAGTTCAATGCAAAAAGTTAAGTATTAGTGGCGTTTCCGCCGACTTGGAAATTCAATCGGAGCAGATTGAAACTGCAAATTTATCGACCGTATCTGGAGACACTCGGATATCAGGCTCAATGAGTGATGATGCGGAATTAAAAATGAGTAGCGTATCAGGAGAAGCTTTCTATTATATTAAGGGCGATCTTAATGCTCGAGTTTCAATGGAAACTGCACCTGGAGGCGATATTACAAACGAATATTCCAAGGATCGACCTAAAAGTAGTTTTATAAACTCGCATAGCTTGAGATTCACCGCTGGTTCTGGAAAAGGTGTAGTAAGAATGTCAACTGTGAGCGGTAATATTGGTCTAAAATCTAAATCTAAAGACTAAAATTAAGCAGTTTCGTTATTCGGAAATAAAAATGAGATTGGTGGCGCTAAAACCCCGCCAATTTCGTTGAACTTGTCGACTTATAAGTTATCATATAGAAACCGACTTTTGCGCTTTGAACCAGAAGTTTTAGCAAGCAGGAATACGCATGTCAGGTGTTTGGGAAGAGGTAAAAACTCGAAAGATATTTAAAGCAGCTACCTATTATGCTGCCATAGCGTGGGGTATTATCCAAATCGCGGATATCTTGCTGCCTGTTTTAGGCATAGCGGACTGGGTGATGTCTTCTATGGTGCTGGTCGCATTTGCCGGTTTTCCTGTAGCCCTAATCTCCGGTTGGATGTATGACATCAAAATAGACCGCCAGAAAGCTATTACCGAATCTGAAGGCCAAATTGCTAAAACAACAATTGCGACGCGAGTTTTTGAACTTGTAGTAATTGGCGCGTTTGGCATGACTGCAGCATTTCTTTATTACAACAGTGCGAGTGAGCCTGTTAGTGCGAGTATAGCCGAAACTTCGAATATTCAATCTGTTATCAATACCAACGAAGGACAGAAAACAATTGCGGTGCTACCATTTGCAAGTTTTAGCGACTCCCAAGAAGACGAGTTTTTTGCCGATGGACTTTCAGAAGAGCTGCTCAACGTTTTAGCACGAAATAAGAAGTTAAGAGTAGCTGCGCGCACCTCCTCATTTCAGTATAAAAAGACTAACATTAACGTTAAAACAATCGCACATGAACTCGGTGTTCAATATATTCTAGAAGGTAGTGTTAGGCGTTCAGGCGATCTGATTCGGGTTACCGCGCAGCTTATTAAAGCTGATGAAGACGTGCATGTTTTTTCCAAGTCTTGGGATCGAGATACGAGTAATGTTTTCCAGGTTCAAGACGAGATAGCACAGTCTGTATCCAATGAATTAAAAATAAGCTTGCTGGGAGAAACTGATTCAACTGGATCCGAAATAGGCACCAAAAATATAGCAGCATTCGCTGAGTATTCCAAAGGACTCGCATATTTGAGAAATCGAGGTAAAACAGATTTTGAAAATGCGATAGTTGATTTCTCCAAAGCATTAGAAATCGATCCAAATTATTCTGAAGCTATGGCGATGCTTGCGGAAACCTATTTATTGCAGGTGAGTTACGGCATAATTAAATTTGAAGACGCCAAATCTCTTGCCGAACCCCTGATCCAGAATGCTTTAAAGCTCAATCCTGAATTAGGTGCTGCGCATGCAGTGAAAGGACTTTTCCATTGGCAACTGGCTGGGGCTGACAAGGAAAATTCAGAAAAGGAATTGGAAACCGCTAAAAGCCATTTAGCCAAAGCCATCAACTTGAATCCATCTATCGCTGAAGCCTACATGTGGTATGGCAGCATTCTACAAAACCAGGGTGAGTTTTTTGATGGTGCCGAACTACGTAAAAAGGCTTTCGAGCTAGATCCTCGAGCAGCGGTAGTAGGGTATAACCGAGCTAAGGATTTAGTTAGATTTGGTGACTACAAAGAAGCAATGGACGTGTTTAACGTAGTTATCAGAAATAATCCAAATTACCCAAATGCTTATGAAATTGCCGGTGATGTAAGTATGGCCGTCGGTCAATTGGATCAGGCTTACGGAATGTATAATCGGTTATCAGAATTAAGCGATGATCAAACTTCTTGGCTGGTAAACTCCAGCCGTATATTTATTCCAATGGGCCAATTTGAACGGGCGCAATCCAATGTAGATGAACTGAATAATATGCACTTAGGAAAATACCGCGATAAGTTTGATTGGTTGCAAGCTTTTATTTGGTTGGCAAGCAGGGATTATGAATCATTTAAACAGTGGACAAGTGAGTTTGATGAGCAAACTAAATCGCCTTGGGAAAGAAACTGGCGTGGTCTGAGTTTAGTCATCGATGAAGAATGGAAATATGCGGTTGAAGATCTAAGTCGTGCTTTAGAATTATTAAGAGAGAATAATAAGAACCTCGTAACTGATGACACCATCCGCATACAATTATTTCTGGCCACTGCTTATAAAAAGTTAGGCGATCAAATTAAGTTTGAAGGATATCTTGGCGCCGTTCAACGAGAAATTGAAACCGTAAGAGCCCAGGGGATCAGCGGGCAAATGATCAGATACCAAGAAGCGGCTCTTACCGCGCTCAGAGGTGATCAGCAAAAAGCAATTGCGCTGTTGAGGCAGTCGATTCAAGAAGGGTTTGTTGATTTTTGGTGGGCTGACACTGATCCTGCTTTCGAAGATACTCGTAAAGAGCCCATGTTTGCCATTGTAAAAGATGAATTCAGTATTCGTATGCGGTTAATGCAAAATCATATTGAATCACAGTACGGAAAGCTGGCGGTTGGCATTTAAAGTTATTTGTAACAGATAAAACCAAAAAGCCGACTTAGCGTCGGCTTTTTGGTACGAGCAACTGACTTAACTAAAACGCGGGTTTTTCCGGCGCTTCTTCATATCGCTGTACGCTTTCGGTGATTTCCTTTTCAGCTTCAGCTGAATCACCCCAACCGTCAACTTTTACCCATTTGCCAGCTTCTAAATCTTTGTAGTGCTCGAAAAAGTGCTGGATTTGGTTTAACAATAATTCCGGCAAATCAGTAGTTTCTTTAACTCCTTGGTAAACAGGAGTTAATTTACGTAGAGGGACTGCTAAGATTTTTGCGTCAGTGCCTGACTCATCGGTCATCTTTAAAACGCCAACCGGACGGCATTTGATTACAGAACCTGCCAATAGAGGGAAGGGTGTAGGTACTAATACGTCCACAGGATCACCATCTTCAGACAAAGTGTGAGGAACATAGCCGTAGTTAGTTGGGTAGTGCATACAAGTCGCCATAAAACGATCAACGAAAAGTGCGCCTGAGTCCTTGTCAACTTCGTATTTTACTGGGTCAGCGTGAGCTGGGATTTCGATAATAACGTTAATTTCTTTTGGCAAATCATTGCCGGCAGGTACAGTGTTTAAGCTCATTTTTCCGTTCTTGTATAAATGGTCAAAAATTGGGCGCGTATTATAACGATAGTGCAGCGCAAAATAAACTCCCGCTAAAAAATAAATAAATACCTTAAAAATCAAATAGTTAAAATAACTATATTTCCTTTGTTTACCTAGTCAGAGTTTATTGTTATACAAGAACCCAAGTTTCTTTGAAATTAGCAAATCGTCTAACTTCGGAGAAGCATACCTATGGCATTGGGGCTCCCGCAAAAGTAGTCAATATTTTGCTACTTTAACGATCCTTGCCATGCAGTTGGTTCGCCCGATCACATAATTTTATTTAATTGTCGTCTTAGACAAGTAGATCACTGAAGGTTTGAATTTCAGAGGGTATGGAAATGTGACAAGTTGGCCGACAGTTGTTGTCGACTTGCTTGAGAGACGACTTAACTGTGGGGGAAGTATGACCGATCTTGTTACGTTACCGCCGATTCTAGGCGTTGTAGGGCTCGTTGCAGCCTTTGTGATTTACCTAATGATTCAGAAGTATTCTGGCGGTGAAGGCAAAACAGCAAAAATTGCTGCTGAGATTCACAATGGCGCGATGGTGTTTATGCGCAGAGAATACAGTATTTTGGCCGCTTTTCTGGTGGTGTTAACTATTCTCCTGTTTGTTGGATTTGGATCCTGGCATACACCAACCGCATTTATTGTTGGTGCTTTAAGCTCCGCAATCGCCGGTTATATTGGAATGTACACGGCAACCAAAGCGAATGTTAGAACGACAGTCGCTGCAGCTCAAGATGGCGCGGGGCCTGCCTTAACTGTCGCTTTCTACGGCGGTTCAGTAATGGGATTGGCTGTGGCATCAATGGGATTGCTCGGGTTAGGAGGTATGTACTACGTTTTTGGAGGAAATCCAGAACACGCGGAGGCAATTCATGGTTTCGGTATGGGGGCATCTGTCGTCGCGCTGTTTTCGCGTGTTGGAGGCGGCATATTTACAAAAAGCGCCGATGTTGGCGCCGATCTGGTAGGCAAGATTGAAGCAGGAATTCCTGAAGACGACCCAAGAAATCCAGGGGTTATAGCTGACAATGTAGGCGATAATGTAGGCGACGTCGCGGGCATGGGGTCGGATATATTTGAATCGTACTGTGGCTCTATGATTGCTTCTATTGCGATTGCATCGACTATGGCTGGTACTGCTGTCGCGGCTCTGACCGTTGGAGACAATCGGGAGGCGCTAATGTTTTTACCTCTAGCGTTAGCTTCAGTTGGCCTAATTTGCTCAATCGTTGGAATCGTAATTGTTAAAATGGCATCAGATGCCGAGCCTGCGAAAGCGCTCAGAACAGGTACTTTAGGGGCTACTTTGCTACTGATTGCAGCAGCCTATTTACTAATTGATTGGATGGGACTATCAATTAATATTTGGTATTGCGTAATTTCTGGGGCTGTCGGAGGATCAATTATTGGACTAGTCACCGAATATTACACGGGTGGTAAACCGGTTCGAGATTTGGCTCGAGAAGGTGAAACAGGTCCGGCAACTGTGATGATTGCCGGTTTAGCCGTTGGCATGGAGTCAGTGGTGATCCCGGTATTAGTTATAGCGGGTATTATTTTCACTAGTTCTCAGTTATTGGATGGTGCCGGGGTTTATGGCGTTGGTATCGGTGCGGTAGGGATGTTGGCTACAGTGGGTATCACTATGGCTATTGATGCATATGGCCCGGTTGCTGATAACGCCGGTGGTATCGCAGAAATGGCTGAACTCGGTGAGGATGTTCGTGAAATCACAGATGGTCTTGATGAAGTTGGTAACACCACGGCGGCAATCGGAAAAGGTTTTGCGATTGGTGCTGCGGGTTTGGCTGCTTTAGCTATAATCGCAGCTTTTATTGAAACAGTTTCCCGAAATATTGAAGGATTTAAATTAGAGATCAGTGATCCATTGGTATTGGTGGGAATGTTTATTGGTGGTATTTTCCCGTTTTTGGTTTCCGCAATTACTATGCGAGCGGTAGGCAGCGCTGCATTTGACATGATCAAAGAAATTCGGCGCCAGTTCAAGGAAATTCCTGGCTTGCTGGAAGGTAATGCTGAGCCAGATAATGCTAAATGCGTTGATATTGCTACTCAAGCAGCACTCAAGAAAATGCTCATCCCTGGTGCTCTGGCGGTAGCAGCCCCTGCGGTTATTGGTTTTGGTTTGGGGGCTACTGCACTAGGCGGTATGTTGGCTGGTGCGCTGATCACATGCGTGTTATTGGCGTTAACAATGGCCAATGCCGGCGGTGCCTGGGACAATGCTAAAAAGTATGTCGAAAAAGGTAACTTTGGCGGTAAGGGATCAGATGTTCACAAAGCTGCAGTTGTTGGTGACACGGTTGGTGATCCATTCAAAGATACTTCTGGTCCGTCAATGAATATATTAATTAATGTAATGGCAATCGTAAGTTTAGTTATTGCTCCGTTACTGTCCTAGTAATAATTCGTTTAAAAGTCAGAATTAAAACCAAATAGGGCCCATCAGGGCCCTTTTTTATTAGACCTAGTCTCGAGAAAAGTCATCTAGGTTATTAATAAATCAGAATTTTTCTGAAATTATGGCTATTTTTTTGCCATACTTTGAACTGATACACCAAATTTGTTCAAATACCCACAGTCCCTATATGTCCGCGAGTGCAGTAAAAGAAATTAACAGCGAAGCCTTTGATGAGCTGGAAGATGAAATAAAACAAGAGTTTTATGAAGATGTTGTGGCTGCCATAAGTGATATCAACGAATGTGCTACGACCTTAGAATCTGGAGCTGACGCGCAAGTAATTGACCGTATGTTTCGTTCTTTGCACACTGTTAAGGGCAATTGCAATATGGTGTTTTTGGAGGACTTTGTAGAGGCAACTCATAAGCTTGAAGATCTATTTTCCGATATACGTTCTGGCGAGATCGAATATAACGATAGTTACGGTAAGTTTGCTGTTGTCGTTGTTAATGAAGTTCAAGCTCAACTTGAATCACTTATTCAAACAAAAAGTGCCGATGCTTCTGTTCTCGCGAAACTAGAAAAAATCATCGACCAAATTGAGAACAACCCTCCTGAGCAAAGACTTGATATTACCGAGCGAGCGATAATCGCGGTTTCAGATGGCCATTATAATTTGGAACTCGTTTCGGTCGATCAAGATCACGGTCATAGTTTTAGTTTTGTAGACGCGACTGACTTTGAGTTTTTTCAATTTATCTGTGACAAACAATGTTTAGCGGATCCAGAATGCGAAATCTTCTTCAAAGTTTTTGAACAGCTTGCGCTAAAATTGAATGCTAAATTGGGCCGTAAGGTTGATGAAGACCAGCTCAAAGCTTGCGTAATTTTTTTCACCCTTTCTAATTCTGTGCGTAATGCTGATTCATCCTCAACTCTGACAATTGATCAAGTATTTTTTGCGAGTGGAATTTTAAACCGCATGTCTGGATGGAGCGTAGCTTCAGACCTAATTTTGCAAGCTTTGGAAAACCATGACGGTACAGGTCTGCCTCACGGTTTGAACAACGATGCCATCCACCCTGGAGCACAAGTCTTGGGATTAAGCTCCGAATTCGCTTATATGGTTTGTAAGAATTTATCTTTAGGATATAAGCAATCTTTATTCACTGCTGTAAAAGCAATTAATGCGCAGAAAGATACGCGATATAAGTCCCGATTAATTGAAAGATTTAATACTTTGATCAAAACAGAATACTTGACCTCACAAATGTGGTAGCGAATCCATATAAAAATTTAAACCCCTCTTTATTTTCTTTCCGTTTGTAAAGGTGAAAACACTACAAATGGAGAGGTCGAATGAAACAAATTTTATCAGTAGTATTTGCGGTAGCTTTATCGTTTTTCTTATTCGTTTTAATGAGTGGTTTAATTAACAGCGAAGCGAAAGCTGTTCCTGCAGAACGCTTTAAGCCTATTGATATTACTTTTGATCCAAAAGATACAGAAGTTGAAATCTTAACTAGAAGAATTATCAAGCCGCCAAAAATGAAAGTGGCAAAGGCTGAACCTTCTCGAATACCGACGCAGAAATCTCCAACACCAGTTAAACCAATAAAGTTAGCGATGGCCACCACATCCATGAGTGGTATTCAATTTCAACTATCACTAGTGGGCGATCCTGGCACGGGTATCGCTCCTGGCAACAATGGCGAGTCTGTAGGCGGGCCTAGAGTACAAGTTGCGCCATTGTACCCTACCAAGGCAAAACGCGATGGCCTTGAAGGATATGTGACTTTAACGTTTGATGTAGACGCTACCGGTTCTCCTTATAACGTTAAAGTTGTGGATGCAAAGCCACGTGGTGTATTTGATAAGAGTGCGCGCAAAGCGTTGCGAAAATGGAAGTACAACCCCAAAGTTGAAGGCGGAAAAGCGATAGAGATTTATAACCAGCGAGTAACCTTGGAGTTTCAGTTGGAAGGAGAGTCTTAGAGATTATTCTGAACGTTTAAGCAAGGTTTTGACCTTTAGTCTGCAGGTCGGTTACCTTTTGTGATTAGCGATTGCACAAAAGGTAACTTTTTTTATTTTTAGAAAGAAATCTTTCTAAACTTCAAATTTCTTTTTAAGTTTCTTTTTTACTGGCTCATTTTTAAGCGTAACGTACTGAGGTAAACCGTTTTTATAAGGAGGATATGACTCTCCTTTAATGAGCGGAAGCATATAGTCACGACATGCATCAGTAATATGCATTCCATCGCGAGTAATATAATTACGCGGCATCATTTTTTCGACATTGGCTACTTTTGATAAAGGTGCTTCACCAATTGTCCACTTATAGGTTTTAGTGTTCTTACGCACGATTGTCGGCATTACGGAATTTTTTCCCGCAACGGCATATTCCACTGCGGCTTTACCCATCGCATACGCTTGTTCAACATCTGTTTCTGAAGCAATATGCCGTGCAGCGCGTTGCAGGTAATCGGCAACTGCCCAGTGGTACTTATAGCCAAGCGCGTCTTTTACCATTTGGGCAACGACCGGAGCAACACCGCCGAGTTGTTTGTGGCCAAATGCGTCAACACTTCCTGCGTCAGCCAAGAAAGTTCCATCTTTATAGGCAGCACCTTCAGAAACTACAATCGCGCAGTAGCCAAATTTTTTCACACAGCGGTCAACTTTTTTCAAGAACTTCTCTTTGTTAAACGCGATTTCCGGGAAGAGAATAATATGTGGTGCATCTCCATCATTTTCGGCTGCTAATCCGCCTGCCGCTGCAATCCAACCTGCGTGGCGTCCCATAACTTCCATCACAAAAACCTTGGTAGATGTTTTGGCCATGGAAGCAACATCAAACCCTGCTTCACGGATAGAAACAGCAACGTATTTAGCTACGCTGCCGAATCCTGGACAGTTGTCGGTTATAGGAAGGTCATTATCAACCGTTTTGGGAATACCGATGCAGGTGATCGGGTAGCCCATGGTTTCACTCAATTGAGAAACTTTGTGAGCGGTATCCATGGAGTCACCACCGCCATTGTAAAAGAAATAGCCAATATCGTGAGCTTTAAATACTTCGATCAGTCTTTCATACTCGGCGCGGTTTTCCTCAATCGATTTTAATTTATAGCGACAAGAGCCAAATGCACCAGATGGCGTGTGTTTGAGTGCGGCAATATCTTTCTTGGATTCTTTGCTGGTATCAATCAAATCTTCGGTAAGTGCGCCGATGATACCATTTCGGCCCGCATAAACTTTGCCTATCTTTGATTTATGTTGACGTGCTGTCTCTATGACTCCACATGCGGAAGCATTAATTACTGAAGTAACACCTCCGGACTGTGCGTAAAAGGCATTCTGTTTTTTAGCTGCCATTTAAAAGCTCCTGAAAATTGAATAATCGATCGGCGCTATTATAATGCAATTTGTTTAAAAATGATGAATCTAATTTGGAAGTATGCACTGGTCGCAACAGTCGGCCACAAAGAGTACTTAATTACAACGGCGGGATAAGCTAAATTGGATAGAATTCTACTATCATTGGATATATCTGGGCTTCATTTTGTTACTCACTTCCATGTTACAATGCGCCTACTCGATTAATTGAAGGCTCTTTTAATGCATTTACACATTCTAGGTATATGTGGCACATTTATGGGTGGTATCGCCCGGCTTGCAGTGGAAAAGGGGTTTACTGTAACCGGCTCAGATCTCAATTGTTACCCACCGATGAGCGACCAGTTAGAAAAATTGGGGATCACTCTACACGAAGGATACGATGCCGAACAGCTGAAAGCCGAACCAGATTGTGTAGTTGTAGGAAATTCGCTATCACGTGGCAAACCTGTTATTGAAGCTCTTTTGAATTCGAACCAAGTCTATCGATCTGGGCCCCAGTGGTTAAGTGAAAATATTCTTGCCGATAAATGGGTTATAGCTGCTGCAGGCACCCATGGTAAAACTTCAACCGCCAGCATGATAACTTGGATATTGGAAGCGTGCGGTTACAATCCTGGTTTTTTGGTTGGTGGTGTTTTAGAAAACTTTGGCGTTTCTGCGCGTTATACTGATTCTCCGTTTTTTATAGTTGAAGCGGACGAATATGATACTGCTTTTTTTGATAAGCGCTCAAAATTTGTTCACTATAGGGCCAAAACCTGTGTGTTAAATAATCTAGAATTTGACCATGCCGATATCTTTGATGATCTAAAGGCTATTGAAAACCAATTCCATCACTTAGTGCGGACGATTCCAAACCATGGTGTGATTATCAGGCCTCATCAATCGCGGGCGTTGGACAGAGTATTGCAACGAGGTGTTTGGAGCCCTGTCCAAAAGTTTAGTGACATAGCTAGTAAAGATAATGAGTGGTCGGCTCGAAAGCTGAATCCTGATGGTAGCGAGTTTGAGGTGTTTCTGCGCGGCGAGTGTAAGGGAGTATTAAGTTGGGAGTTAATTGGAGACCACAATGTTAACAATGCACTGGCGGCCATTGCCGCTGCCCACCATGTGGGAGTGGAAGTCGAAAATGCAATAAAATCTTTAGCCAGTTTTAAAAATGTGAAGCGCCGAATGCAACTGAGAGGGCGAGTCAATGACATAATGGTATTTGATGATTTCGCCCATCACCCTACCGCAATTAGAACTACCTTGAATGGCTTAAGAAATAAGGTTGGCGAAGGTCGGATTATCGCAGTGGTCGATCTTAGATCGAACACTATGAAGCAAGGAATTCACAAAGATTCATTGGTCGCCGCCACAGCTCAAGCGGATAAGGTGATTTTCCATATGCCGGATTTTTTAGAATGGGAACTCAAGGGAAGAAGTAATTCAAATGTTTCGATATATGATTGCCCTGATAAAATAGTCGAAGTTGCCGGTGAGATGGTTAACCCAGGCGATACTGTTCTAGTGATGAGTAATGGAGGATTTGGCGGCATTCATGAAAAGCTTTTGCAGAAGTTTGAGAACACTCAGCTTCCCCAAGGTGGAGGCGAAATATGACCCAAGATAGAAGAATTTCTGTCGGTGTAACTGGTGCTTCCGGAGCAATCTATGCGCTCAACTTACTTAAGCATTTATCAAGTTACTATTCCGAAATTCACTTAATGATAACTGATGCTGCTCGTATTGTTTTCGCCACAGAGCAAAATCTGAGTTTGCCCGAGTCTCCTGCAAAGATTGCTAAAATTTTATGCCAGCACTTAAACTGCGATGACGAAATTATTAAGGTTTATGCGAAAGAAAACTGGTATGCGCCTGTAGCAAGTGGCTCCGCTGCGCCTAAACAAATGGTTATATGTCCCGCTAGTATGGGATGCCTTTCTGCAATAGCGACTGGTGCGAGTAACAACCTACTTGAACGAGCAGCTGATGTTGTCATCAAAGAAAAAGGCCAGCTTATTTTATTGCCTCGGGAAATGCCTTTCTCTACCATTCACTTAAAAAATATGCTGACATTAAGTGAGGCAGGGGTAACCATCATGCCTGCAGCCCCCGGCTTTTATAACAACCCAGAATCTATTGACCAATTGGCAGATTTTGTAAGCGCCCGCATCCTCAATCATTTAGGCATTGAGAACTCTATATGCCAGGCGTGGGGCTATAAGAATTAAATTTAGAAAAAGCCAAAATTAGAAGTAAGATAAATAGATAAAAATTAAGAGTCATTACATGCAACAGAAAGCAATTCAAATCTCAAATTTGAAGAAAACTTATGGGAGTTCAGTTGAAGCACTAAAAGGTATTTCCCTTAGTGTTGAGGAAGGAGACTTTGTCGCTTTACTTGGTCCAAATGGCGCTGGAAAATCCACCACTATTGGCATCATCTGCTCACTAGTCAATAAATCCTCCGGCGAAGTTAAAATAATGGGGCATTCAATTGATAAAGAACTAGATGCAGCCAAAAGATGTATTGGACTCGTTCCTCAAGAATTTAATTTTTCCCAGTTCGAAACCTGCAAACAAATAGTAGTCACTCAAGCTGGTTACTATGGTGTACCAAGGCATATTGCGAACCAAAGAGCAGAAGAGATGCTTAAAAAGCTCTCTTTATGGGAGAAAAGAGATACGCCTTCTAGAGAACTATCCGGCGGGATGAAGCGTCGATTGATGATAGCAAGAGCTTTAATGCACTCTCCTCAAATA
The DNA here is from genome assembly GCA_026196875.1 of Kangiellaceae bacterium. Taxonomy (GTDB): domain Bacteria; phylum Pseudomonadota; class Gammaproteobacteria; order Enterobacterales; family Kangiellaceae; genus Aliikangiella. The sequence goes on along the minus strand of JAPHTP010000009.1, from coordinate 35,285 downwards.
TTAATTCTCGATGAACCTACTGCTGGGGTTGATATCGAAATTCGGCGTTCAATGTGGGAGTTTTTAACTGAATTGAATGAGTCGGGCACTACTATTGTTCTTACTACTCATTACCTTGAAGAGGCAGAGCAGCTTTGCCGAAACATTGCCATTATTGACCAAGGAAAAATTATCGAAAACACATCAATGAAAGATCTTATTTCTCGTTTAGACATAGAAACATTTGTGTTAGATGTATCTTCTGTACCAACAGAATTTCCGTGTATTGATAAAGTATGTTTTAGAAAAAGAGATGAATCTTCAATTGAAATTGATGTACCAAAAGAAGCTGGACTTAACCAGGTATTTGCCTGGCTAACCGAACAAGGTATCGAAGTTTTAAGTATGAGAAATAAGTCGAATCGATTGGAAGAGCTTTTTGTACAACTTACCGAAAATGGCCAGTCTTAAATAGTTTTTAACTTAGTTATCAAATAATCAAAGAGTTTAATATGTTTGACCGTCAATCTTTGACAGCCCTACAAAGCATTTTTATTAAAGAAGTCACTCGTTACTTTCGTATTTGGGTGCAAACTTTACTGCCGCCAGCGATAACAATGAGCCTCTACTTTGTGATCTTTGGACAGCTAATTGGAAGCCGCGTAGGTCAAATGGATGGTGTTAGTTATATGGAATATATCACGCCTGGAATAATCATGATGTCGGTGATAACAAATTCGTATTCCAATGTCGTCTCGTCATTTTTTAGCGCCAAATTTCAGCGTAGTATTGAGGAAATGCTAGTTGCTCCTGTGCCGACGTTATATATTTTGTTGGGGTATGTTTTAGGTGGAGTTAGTAGAGGATTGTTAACCGGGATTATTGTAACTATTGTTGCTTCCCAGTTTGTTGACATTCAGGTTTATAGTTGGGGAATCTTGTTTTTTGTAGTTTTCTTAACTTCAATGATGTTTGCCACAGGTGGGCTAGTCAACGCTATTTTTGCCAAGAAATTCGATGACATTTCGATAGTTCCAACCTTTATTTTAACTCCTTTAACTTATCTCGGCGGAGTTTTCTATTCGATACAGCTGTTGCCAGAATTTTGGCAGAATGTTTCTATGGCTAATCCAATTTTATATATGGTCAATGCATTTCGTTTCGGCTTTTTAGGATTTTCTGATATCAATATAACCACGGCACTAATTTTAATTTCAGCATTTATCGTGTCGCTATTTTCGTTAGCCTATTATTTGTTGAACAAAGGAATAGGAATTCGATCTTAAGTTAAGGGATTAAACTTTAGGGAAGTTCAGGCTTGCGGAATTGTGCCACACCTATAGCTGCAACATCTTGGCTCGAGTTATCTAACTGACTCGAGTTCCGAAATAATGCTTTCTATTTTTGATCTTTCTAATTCCAGATTTTGAAAATCTTCGCCCTGAGAAGGTAGAACGTTAAACTTAAAGGCTTCATCTCTTAGTGTAAATTCGATCTGATAGGCATGTAAGTAGGCTCGGTCTGATTCATTTCCCCTATATCTGGAATCTCCCAAGATAGGTGAGCCTATAGATTTCATTACCACTCTAAGCTGGTGGGTTTTACCCGTAATCGGAGCCAAAACAAACAAACGCTTGCCGCCAGTCATGCCATAGCTTTTAAATCTTGTAACTGATGGATTTGTCTTAATTTTTAATAATTTATAACTACCACCGCGACTTTTAACTATATCGCCGACAATTTTACCCTGTTTCTTTCTAGGTTTGTTATTGCCTAAAGCGAGGTAGTACTTTGAAACAGATTTCGATTCAAACAAAGTACCGAACTCTGCCGCTATTGGCTTGGATTTAGCGAGTATCAATAATCCCGAGGTGAGTTTATCTAATCTGTGTACAGGCCAAAGTTTACAGTTGAGTTTTTGTTGAGCAAAGTTGAAGAATCCTTGGCTATGTTTATTATCAGAGTTATCCGGCTCATCGTGAAATGATGCATTTGCAGGCTTGTTAATAACGACGAACCAGTCGTTCTGATATAAAATGTCTAAATTCATTAATTAATCTCTGACTTCTATCGTTGAGATAGAGCATAAGTTTTACTTAGATCTTGCTCTTTTCTTTGATTTAGTCGCCTTGCAACTGTTCAAATAAGTTAGAAGCTCGATCTTACTATTCTTTTGCCTCAATTTCCGAGTCTGAACTAAATTCTGAGCCAATTACGTGATATATGCTTTAAATTGAGCAGTATTAGGAGAGCCGCTCAGCGTTGATTTAGGTTTTATATCTGAATAAATGGCGGTCTTTTGGCGTAATAGTTGATGTTTTTATTACTAGTCTTCAGACTTTTTACCAGTAGAAATAACCAAATGTACTATAAACCCGCTAATATCTATTAGCGTTACGCTGATAAATTATTGAGATAAAAAGTATTTTGCTATTAATTCCAATTTAAGTACTTTAAACCCATTTCCATAATCGGCTATAATCGTCGAGAGACCTTTTCTTGAATTCTGAGAAATATACACAATAATGAAATTAAGGATGTTGTTTTCAGGAGTCGCTCAAGAATTGAGCAGACAGGAAGTCCCTAGGGAGTTGTAGAATATGGCACTAGTATTAATTGTCGACGACGATCCGCAAATGTTACGTTTGCTGACTGATGTTGTCGAGCTAGATAAGCACGATGTGCTCCTTGCACAGGATGGTGCTTTGGCCATGGAATATTTTGAACATCAAGTACCTGACCTCATAATCACAGATATATTAATGCCCAACAAAGAAGGGTTGGAGTTAATTTCTGAAGTCAAAGAGAAATTTCCTAACATAAAAATTATCGCCTATTCTGGCGGCGGTTCATCTGATCCGGAAAGTTATTTGGAGTTTGCTAGCGGCATGGGAGCAGATAAAGTTTTCAGCAAGCCGATGCCTTTGGGCGAACTGCGCGAAGAAATTCAGGCGTTACTAGCCGAATCAGTGAATTAGTTTCCATTTTTAATTCGAGCCTAAGCAATATTTCGTGCCTAGGCTAGTTATACTAATCAATTGCTTACTTACTAATCTTCGAGCTTTATGGTAAACCAGAACTGTGAACCTTTACCAGGCTCGCTAATTACACCTATTTCACCGCCCATCAATTCAGCTAGATGTTTCGACACAATTAATCTTAATCTACCGGCAAAGCTGCTATTGGTCAGTTTGGTCTGTTGTTCTAGGGAATCAAATAGTCCCTTCTGAGCCTCGGCAGGGATGCCAACACCGGAATCTTTTACTGCAAATTTGAGATAACTTTGTTCACCTTCAATGAACACATTGGCAAATAAACTCACTTCCCCTTGTTTAGTAAATCGAACAGCATTTCCCAGCAAGTTTCTTAGAATTTGTCTGATTCTGGAAAGATCGGCTTTAACTTGAGGTGGAATGTTCGGGTCACAACTGGCTTGTAGTGATAATCCTTTTTCATTTGCATAGTGTGATAATTCTGCGGATAGGCCATCGACTAATTCTCTAACACTAAAGGTCGATGGTTTCAGTTTTAACATTTGGGCGTCGAGTTTTGAGAAATCAAGAATATTATTCAAGTTGTCAACTAGGGTCCGGGTTGAACGTTTAGCAATATTCAGCAATTGTTTTGGTTCGCTTTCAAATTCATATTCAGAAAGCAATTTCAGCATACTGACAACGGATTTCATCGGAGTTGTAATTTCATCGCCCATGCGAGATAAGAATTCAGATTTTACACGCGGCGCAGCGACGGCTGAGTCTCTTTCATTGGTTAATGAAGAAGCCGTTGCTTGTAAAGTCTTTTCGGACTCTTGAGACTTTCTTAATTCAATTGACAGAGATTTTTTCTGCTGGACAAGTTGCTCAATTCGAGAACGTATCGATTGTATGAGCTCCGCGAAAGATACGTCTTGAGTTAAATTTTGCAATGTGTTGAGGCGATTAATTTGTTCGGGAATAGGTAGCTGCACATCAAGTGTATCGTCTAGCAGCAGAATATTCTTTTGACTAGAACTGAGCTGCTTATAAACAACGAACGCTAACAGTAAGGTAAGCGCAACGCCAATTGCTAGAAACAAGTACATTCCTGAAATAGCGGGTGGCGGATTCACCAGTAAAACGAGTTTCCATAAAGCAGAATTGATTGATTTAGGCCAATTAATTTCGACTAAATCATAATCGGTTAAACTCGGAGAAGACTCAATACTTACCGCTTGAATTAATCCATTTTTAGTAAGGGCTACCGGTACTTTGGTAAGATAGTGATAGCGTTTTAGTTCGACAATATCTAAATATTTTATTCCTACCAAAGTTCCGATTGATTGCTGGTCGATGTTCTTAATCGGTGTGAGTAAAATTATGGCTGGTTTATCTCTAAACAGTTTTAACAAGCTGACAGGTTTTTGCTGATTGTATAGCCTCTCGAGTGGTTGTTTGAGCTCTCCAAGTTGGCCTGCCCTGGAAGGTTTCTCAAAGTATAAAACATCATTTGATTTAGAGTGTACACCAACAAGAGATAATCCCGCTGCCTGAAACAAATTGGATTGAGATTCAAGCCAGTAAGACCATTCGGCTACTGGAGACGATTGCCAGAAAGTGTTGTAGGACAGTGAATTAAGTGAATTTTGCAATGCCGCTACTTTTGCGTCAATTTGTTCTGCTAATAATTGTGCGCTGACTTGGGCTTCGGACTGGTCGTTTTCCGGAGTGGCCGGACGACTACTATAATTTGACACTAAGAGCGCGGTAAAAATTGTGCCTATGACTACCACTGTCAATAAAGAAGTTTTTAATGGATTCATTTCAACTTAACTCGCTAATTAAGATATTTATGATTATTGTTGATTTATATCCGTGGTACCTCAAAATGCATTTTGCTAAATAGCGCCGAGAAGCTTAAATCGGGCGCAATTCGCAGGGAATACCCAAAATTTTCGTTTCACTCTCGGGGCTGCCCTCGCCAAGCGTTGCAACGCGGTGCAAGCTTCTCGGTGGAGCACCCGCACGGGGAGGTAATAAGCGATCATCTTTTTCGTTATGGAAACTTGAATTAGAGTGACCAGTCCGGCGTTTCCATGTCTTAAATATGATTACTTCCTACCACGCTGATACAGGCATTTTGAGGTATCACGGGTATACTAAGAATATCAGAAGAATAGCTATTCTACTGAGAATCTCGCTTGAAATGTGATGGTGTTCAGGTGGCTTATGCGAATTAATTCTGTAAGGTTTTGATTTGATTAATTAATTTGATATGTTGTGCTAAATCAACTGATTGTTTTTTAGCCAAACAGACCAAGTAGCCATTTATCTGATCTATCTCAGTTGGCTTATTCTTCAATACATCTTGCAACATCGAAGAACGGTTTTCAGCGGTTCCCATTGCCACATTTTCTATTTCATTTTTGATGGCTTCTTTTGACAAAGATGGAACAAGAGAAGGTATCAATGGCTCAAGTTCATTGAGCAATAACTCCGCAATTTTTACTAACTCTCCACTTTTATTTAGTAATTGGCCATTTTTAAGTTTATGCATAGCCGTCAGTGGATTAATGATTGAGTTGATAATCAATTTCAAATGCATTGCCGATTGGTGATCCGCATTCCAACTCACTTTTGGTAATGCTTGGTTAAGAGTTTCAATTAGAGGTTCAAATTCCTCAAACTGGAAGTCAGAATGTAAGTTTCCCAGTTGAGTGATACCGGTTCCGGTGTGATAGAGAGTATCCTCACTTAAGTAGGCTCCATGTGTGAGGTAAGCATGTAGAACTTTGCATTCAGGTAGGTTTCGCTGCACACACTCAACTAGCCCCATACCGTTCATCATGAGAATTATGGTGGCATCTTTTAGTCCTTTTTTCACCAGTTGTTGGCACACTGTTTCCAGTTGAAAGGCTTTAACACAGATTATGATAACTGTTGACGGTCGCCAGTTGTCCATATCAACATACTGGATCTTTACCTGTTTACTGAGAAGCGGTGATTTAATTGTGATCAGCTGAGGCTTACGCTGTTTGCTAGTTAACAAATTAATCTTATGGTTTTGGTTCATCAAAAAGCCTGCCCATAAATGACCAATTGCGCCAGCGCCGATAATATCTATAGGGTAGTTTGATTTCACTTTAATTGGTTTCACACATTACCGCAAAAAAAGGTTAGTATAGCCTGATTAAGAGAAACTATAAATTTAGACGAAAAAAACTCGTCAGACTTTTAGGGTAACATTTGAATGCTTAAAGATACGGCATCACAGTATAGTTGGAAATCGACCTTCAGTTTGCTTTTAAAACCCCAGGTTTTGACCATGCTGTTTCTTGGCTTTTCTGCGGGAATTCCCTTTTCTTTGATATTTTCTTCTTTGTCACTTTGGTTGAATGAGGCCGGCATTAGTAAAGCGACAGTAACCTATTTTAGTTGGGCAGGACTCGCGTATTCATTTAAGTTTTTATGGGCGCCATTAATTGACCGTATTCCTCTTCCTGTTCTGACTAAAACCCTGGGTAGAAGAAGAGCCTGGATTCTTATAGCCCAGATTATGGTGATTGTTTCAATTCTTCTAATGGGGTCAATTAATCCAGTAACGAGTGAAAATGCTCTTACATGGATGGCATTGGGTGCAGTAGCCTTGGGCTTCTCATCCGCGACTCAAGATATTGTTATTGATGCATACAAGGTCGAGGCTGCTGAGACTCGCTTACAAGGGATACTATCTACAACTTATTTCACCGGTTATCGAGGAGCGATGATTATTTCCGGCGCCGGCTCATTGTTTCTAGCAGAGTATCTCGGTTCCACTAAACAAAGTTATTTATACGACGCTTGGCAACAAACTTACCACATTATGGCGAGTGCAATGCTAATTGGAGTAGTCACGACTTTGTTAATCAGAGAGCCCGAAAGGACGGTCAAAATATCGTCGGAATATTCAAGCACCCAGTACATGAGATTCATTGGATTATTTTTGGTGTGTGTTGCCGTTTTAGTTTCTACCGCAATAACCACGTCTGAGTTTTTTGCTACTGTTAAACAACCTGTAGGTGAATTTTTAGGGAATAAGACATTAGGAAATTTTGTAGGCACATCAGGGCAATTTTTACTTGCCTGTGCGACGGCTGTCCTATGTGGATTTTTCTTGGACAAACTGGGATTGGTGGAGCGAAAACTTGTTAAAGAAAACTACTACTTGCCCGTTAAAGATTTTTTTAGCAGATATGGTGTAAAACTTTCAATTCTGCTCTTATTATTTGTTGGGTTCTACAGAATCTCCGACATAGTATTAGGCGTTATTGCAAACGTGTTCTATCAGGATATAGGTTTTTCCAAAAGTGAAATTGCGGCTGCTTCCAAAACTTTTGGTGTCATTATGATGATAATTGGCACATTCATTGGTGGTTTATTTTCACTTCGTTTTGGGGTTATTCGCATACTCATGTTTGGAGGAGTGTTGATCGTATTGACGAATTTACTCTTTATGTTATTAGCAAGAGTGGGTTACGATGTTACCTTGCTTTATTTTGTCATATCCGCAGATAACTTAGCCGCAGGAGTTGCTACAGCTGCTTTTCTGGCTTTCTTAGCCAGTATCACAAATGTATCATTTACCGCGGTACAATATGCGATTTTCAGCTCGTTAATGACCTTAATTCCTAAACTTATCGGTGGCTATTCAGGAAGTATTGTAACGAATGTTGGATACAGCAATTTCTTTTTAATTGCGAGTTTGATGGGAGTTCCAGTTTTGTATTTAATTTTTCTTCTGAAAAAATATCTGACCTTTGAAGAAAAGCAATTAGAAGAAAAACAATTAAAAGACTAAGTTCTTTCTCCGCCCCAATTAAACAACCAACTTCCTAAAAGCAAAAATACAAAGGTCATTCCACCCAATACAAGTAGATTTATCTTTACATCTGCTAGGGTTGCACCGTCGGTCATTATTGCTCGAGCAGCGTCAAGAATATGTGTTAACGGAAATATCTGCGCAAATTTCTGCACAATCGGGTGAGTTCCCTCTAATGAAAACCACACTCCAGATAAAAACATCATCGGCCAAGACGCAAAGTTAAGCATGCCGCCGGTAAATTCTTCGCTGCTTGATTTTGACGCGATCAATAAACTCATTGCAATCATACTCGTCGCTCCAAGTGTCGCAACAATGAATAAATCGAATACCGAGCCAAGTACATAAAAGTCGAGCATCAAATTACACCCAACATATAACATTGTAGTAACAACTAAGACGATTAGTAAGCGAGAGATTACTTGTGCAGATAAGAATTCGAAAGCTGTTAGTGGCGTGGCTTGAAATCTTTTTAGTACCCCATTTTTACGGTATCGAACGATTACATATCCAACGCCAAATAAGCAGCTGAACATCATATTCATTCCGAGAATTCCTGGCATCACCCAGTCAACATAACGAATCGCTTTGCCGGTTGTCTCTGAGCGTTGCATATTGGGATGGGCGCCCAAAAGTAGTTGTTCAACGATATAACCTTTAGACGAAGTTTGATTAACCCAGTAACGGGAGCTTCCAAAATCAACAAGTAGATCTATTTTATGCTGATCAATTTTTAGTACCGCTCTGTCTAGATTTTCATAATGAACAAAAGCGATATGTTTTAAAGACTGAAAACCGCTGCTTTGTTCAACTTCAGATTGTTGAACATCACTTAAAATACCTACTTTATAGAGTTTGTTTCCCTCATCTGAAAAAAGAAATGCAAAGCCAAAAAGTAAAAGAATGGGAAAAGCAAAATTCCATGACAGGGCAGCTCTGTCTCGAAAGAATTCTTTATTCCTTGCACTTAAAATGGCTAAAAATTTATTCATCGTTAGCTTCTTAATTGGTGGCCAGTTAACTTGATAAATAGATCTTCTAGGTTCGGAGAACGAACTTTTAGGCCATCGAGTGGAATATTAATATCTAGAAGCTTTTTTATGGTTTGTTCAATGCTTTTTGTTAGAAATTCGATCGATTGGTTGTGAATCTGATAGGTGAACTTTTGTTGATCAATTTGGCTGGCCAGCTCCGACGGTAGGGATATAATTGAGCCATCAAAATGTTCAGAGAGCATTTGTCTAGGAGTGCCTTGATGAATAAGTTTTCCCTGATCTACAATTGCGATTTCATCGCAAAGTGACTCCGCCTCATCCATATAATGGGTGGTCAACAAAATGGTTTTATTCTGCTTTTTAATATTATTTATTAATTGCCAAAAATTCCTTCGAGACTGGGGATCTAAACCTGTTGTCGGCTCGTCTAAAAAAATAATCTTAGGATCATTGAGCATTGCCAATGCCAGCAGCAGCCTTTGTCTTTGTCCGCCTGAAAGCTTACGAGTATCCCGATTGACTATTTCTTCCAGCGCACAAATTTCAATTAATTGTTCTGTTGGTAAGGTACGGGTATAAAAATTTGCGAACAGTGTGAGAGTTTCTTTAACTGTCAAAAAATCTTGAATAGCCGTATGTTGAAATTGAATTCCAACGCCTTGATAGTAATTCTTGTCTAGCGTTTTTCCCTCAAATAAAATTTCACCGCTGGTTGGTTTGAGAATACCTTCCATCATCTCGATAGTAGTCGTTTTGCCGGCTCCATTAGGTCCAAGGAGGCCAAAGCAACATCCCTCTTCGACACAAAAGCTGATATTGTCGACCGCTAGGGTTTCGGCATAACGTTTTGAAAGGTTTTTTATTTGGAGTAGTGCAGCCATCAGAGGATTCTAATGGCTGACTATATAAAAGAAAAGAATAATTTCCTGGGATCCCTTTTTAAGGATTAGAAATGATAGAATACGCTGATATACGCGCCATCAAACTCCAAATCTCCACTAAAGGTATCTTCCAGAACTTCTAGAGTGAAGGTGCGATATCCAGCCTTTGCGCCGAGTCCGAAGTCTGACTCATAACCCAAAGAGAACTCGGTATCGGAGACTTCGTCGTCGTCATAACTGATAATGTTTATTTGACCGTCTACAAAAAAACCGGTCAAAGGTAAGTCGACACGACCTTTCAGGTAAAATAGAGGAATAGTGAAGTCCAATTCTTCGAACTCATTCAGGTTGCTACCTGATGGATCCGTTATCAAGCGTACTTCGCCATCATATTTTCGCAAGGTCAATCCAAGGTCAAGGTTTAACCAGTTGTCCAAAACTTCATAGTAGAAGGTGAATTCGGTATTGCTCATATCAAAGGTAGTTGATACATCTTCATTTACCGCATATGTTTCACCACCAAATGATAATTCTCTAGTAAGAGTTGATGATGCTGCGTTAGCTAAATCGGAAGACACTATCTTGATATTTGGCATAAATGGAACTGGGTGTTCAAGCGATGCCCAGATAATATTATGAGATTCATCGGTAAACCCCAAATCATTCTGGATATCGATATCAGTTCCTACGACAGTCGCAGAGTCAGAAGCAAAGGTGCCTTTATAATCTGGCGTCCATTGGTAGCCGCCGACTTCGAAGCCTGCCACATCTGCACTCGCAGTTGGAATAGACACAATAGATGCTATCGCAACCGCGCCTAGTAGTTTTTTCATAGTTCTCTCTCTTCGGTTGTAGACACGAGCTTATTATGGACCATGATCAGTAAAAAAGGGAGGAAAAGGTCACAGATTTTAATTTACCTGGTCAATTACAAATATTTGGGTATCGTCTTCGACTTTTGACTTTGCTAGTTTAACTAAGTCAGCATCAGCAAAAACATTTGATAATTGATTGCTCAGCAATTGATTAACTAGTCCGGTGACTTCGGTATCGTTTACCGGTATAGCGACTTCCTGAGTGCGCGACATTTTGAATAGTTTTTCTAGCGGTTTGCTTTTTTTCGAAGCCTTTAATCGCAGATGACTATTTGCTGAGATCTTTGCTTTGACTAATTCCGATTCTACAGCAACATCAAGTTTTTCAATTTCTAGCTGAATAGACAAATCTGCAAGTAAAGGGTCGGTTATGATCTTAAATCCATCTTTCTGAAATCTGGTTATCAGTTTTTGTTTTAATTCATGGGCCAAATTCTTCGGTCCATTGACAGAAACTTTGTTGTCGACAGCTACAGAATTTTTAGTTCTGGTATCCGAAACTTTTATCGAAACTAATGAGGCGTTCTGCTTGTAATCTGAACCAAGTCTTATTTCAGGATCAATTTTATATACCAACTTGCTAGGCGTACACGCCGTACTAATCATCAATATGGTAATGAGTGAAATACCGCGATAGAATTTTTTTGTTAAATTCATTGTAACTCCCAAAGAACTTATTCAATCAAATTGGCCTCTTGCCAAAAGATTGATGGCTGCTTAACTTCTAATTTTACTTCAAAGCGTATTTTATGCTTAAGTCAATTCTTATAGCAATAGCTTAAAAGATTTGTAACCAAAGTGTTTTGTATCGATAGCGGTACAATTCTCGTTGAAAACTAACTTCGTGGAAGTCTGGCTTGCCAAACATTGAATTTGGGATCTTTTGAAATTATCTTCACTTCAGCAAAGCTATTTTTTAAATAGGGTAGGTATTTTAGATGCCGATTGGCAACAACCATTAATGTGCCGTCTCGATCTAGAAATTTCGCAGATTGTTTGAACATTTTCTTAGCTATATCGAGCGTTTGAGTATTTTGCTGATGAAATGGTGGATTACAAACGATTAGGTTTGCCTTAATTTGGGGAAGTTCATCAAGGCAATCAGATTGAAAAAAAATCCCGTTGCTTAAGGTGTTTTCACGGAAGGTAACTTGAGCTGAGCTAATTGCCACTTCAGACTCATCGGTTAGGTAGACTTTTGCTCCAGGTTGAGCCTGAGCCAGAACTGCGCCAAGGATCCCGTTGCCGCAACCTATGTCGATTGCGATATCACCAGCAGATAATTGAGGCAAAAAAGGCAATAGAACTTGCGAGCCTAAGTCTAGCTTTTCTCTGGCAAAAACTCCCGGTAGCCCGTAAACATTTAGTAACTGATTTTCTGTTATAGGGTTGGTGAGCTGATACTGCTTGATATCAATTTCTTGCAGTGAACCGTCAGAAGCTTGGTAATCTCGCTCTGTTTTGAACTGTGTAAATATTAAACGAGATTTTTTTCTGGCGAGTGAGGTTTTGGTTGGACCTATTATGGACTCGAACAAGGCGATAGTACTGTTATGAATTTCTTTTGTCATTCCGCCTGCAATAATTGTAGATCTTTCATCAACTAATTGCTTAATCACATGGAGTTGAAATTGCAATAAACTTAGGTGTTTTGGTATGCGAACTAACACGGTGTTAAAGCGAGCCATTTTTTTTATCATCTCAAGATTGAGGTTTTGTGGGTTCGCAAGATCGCCCTCTAAAAACTTGGGTTTGGTAGAAGAGCCATGATTGTCTTTAAGATTTTGCTTAATCGCTATTTTAGAAAGTTGAGAGTCTGTCCAAATAACGGGAGATAAGCTATTTAATGAACACGTTAGCGCACCGAATTGGTCATTAACTATCAGCAAAGGCGAATTAATTTGTTTTGATTGGCTTAATTGTTCAATTAGATATTCGTCGGCCGCATTCCAGGCTCGTAGCGATCTGTCTCCGGATTTAGGGTATCTAGAAAGCGTTAAATTAATTGGTTTTTGGAATGAAAATGTCATTTCAATATAAATTCAAGGTATTTAGCTGAATTATACTGAAAACTCATAGCTAATATCGAAATAATCTAAGCAAAACCGAGATTTGTTAGCTAAGATTAAGCTGTAGAGTCAGTTTGATTTTTTGACAATCAATTGACAACAATTATCCAGTGGCATGGAAGGCCTCTGTGAGATGGGAGCATAACTTGGAGTTTCGAATGTTTCCGTAGTACACGTTTAGGTTTGAACAAATAAGACATTATCCCATGCATCTTCTGGTAGCCGATGACAACGAAATAAACCTTAGAGTGGCTTGTGCTTATCTCAAGGCTTTAGGCATTCCGCCAGAATCAATTCATACCGCGTCAAATGGCCGTGAAGCTACTGAGCTTTGCAACGAAAGAGATTTCGATTTGATATTTATGGATATTCAGATGCCGGAGGTTGATGGAATCGAAGCTACTCGACAGATTCTTGAAAACAAGGAAACTAAACCGGCAATCGTCGCACTAACAGCCAATACTTCTGAAGAAGCTGAAAGAGAATACCGAGCTGCCGGAATGAAAATGGTTTTACACAAACCTGTGAATAAGTCTGCGTTTATGAGTGCTCTTAAATTGGCTGAGGCCAGTTAGTCTTTTATTATCTATCCTTATCTTGTTGATCGTCTTGAGAAACATTTGGACCATTGTCTTTTGCGCTAGGCCAATCATCTTCCTCATCATCGAATCCCACTTTAGATTTATCGTAGTTATCAGGAATCTTTTGATTTGCTGAATTAAGTAGAGTCACCATGCCTCCGACTATAAACAAGAGGACCAAAATGATGATTATGATTGCTTTGGTCACTCAACTTCCTCACAGATATTACTGAAATAGGTATCATAGTAATGAGACAACTGATTTAATATAAAGTGCTTAGCTTGAATATCACTTTTTTCGAGTAACTGATGACTGTCTGACAATTGGAAGTCTTGCAGTATTTGGGCAGCAGCTGGCCGATAGGAAATATGCCACGGCTCACAGGAAACCCCACCCCTAAATTCCGAATATGGTCTAAAAAACTTAAATTTGGCCAAGTTTAGCTGCAGCCATTCCTCAAGTTCTCCGCAAGGCCCTGAGCCAGAGAATTCTTGCGGGGTTAATTCTACTTGATGACCATTTTCAATCGCCCTTGCATCAAATATATCCAAATCCGTCCCCCAGTGATGTCTACTCATACTGGGTAACGCCGACCAAAGACAAATGGCTTTATATTTTTCCACATCGGACATGGCGTTTACATTGAGCGGTCTACCGTGGCGTGAAAATACCGGGCGATGGCCTAGCCACTTTTGATTCCAGATGTTCAATTGCTGATCAAAACTTCGAAAGCAACTTACAATTGCTATCGAAATACCATCGGATTCAGCTTGATTAAGCAAAGCTTTTAGCGGTGATGCTACTTGTTTATGTACTAGAAAAGTTTTTTGACAAGAATCTTCTATCGAGGTTAGATGGGTTTCGGCAGTGCCGAGGATTTCTTGCCAAATATGTGCCATTAATCGAGTAAAACCCTTTTTAAGGTCAAGTAGTAAATATCACTAAGCCTATCTAGTTCATCCACATTAACACACTCGTTAATTTGATGAATAGTCTTATTTACAGGGCCTAACTCGACTATCTGTGCACCAGTTTTCGCGATGAATCGGCCGTCAGAAGTTCCGCCACTGGTTTCTTCGCTAGTTTTAATTTGACAGACTTCCTCAATTGACTGAGCAACCGCATCGATTAGGTCATGTGATCGAGTAAGAAACGGTTCACCATTAAGTTTCCAGTTTAGCTCAAAGTCATCACAGTGATTTCGCGCAATTTCATTTACTCTCGATTTTATCTGAACATGATCTTGTTCAGTTGAGTAACGCAGATTAAATTCAAGGTTTACTTCGCCTGGAACGATATTTACTGCTTCACCTGCAGTGACTTGAGTAACCTGCAAGCTAGTCGGCGGAAAATATTCGTTACCTTGATCCCACTCGACGCTCACCAGTTCATTTATAAAGTGACCACTGCGATGGATAGCATTGTCTGCCAGATGAGGGTAGGCTACATGGCCTTGTTTACCAAATACCTTGAGCCAGCCAGTTAAAGAGCCACGCCGGCCTATTTTTATAACATCGCCTACCTGGTTAGTAGAGGAGGGTTCGCCGACAATAGCATAATCAATTGGTTGATTTCTCTTGCTTAACTCTTCTACTACTCTCACCGTTCCATTGATAAAGGGGCCTTCTTCATCACTTGTGATTAAAAATGCAATTGTGCCTTTATGCTCAGGATGTTCATCGACAAATCGTTTAGTTGCGGTCAGCATTGCCGCTAGCGACCCCTTCATATCGGCAGCACCGCGGCCATATAACACACCACCATCAACTGTGGGTTCAAAAGGTGGATAATTCCATTTATCAAGTGGGCCGGGCGGGACTACATCTGTATGCCCTGCAAACACGAATACCGGTCTTTCTTCGCCGCGAGTTGACCAGATATTTTGAGTATCTTCGAAGTCCATATGCTCGGTTTCAAAGCCAAGATGGGAAAGATACTCGGCCATCATTGCCTGGCAGCCAGCGTCTATCGGAGTGACAGATTGTCTTGCGATCAGATCTTTGGCTAAATCTAAAGTAGATGCTTTTAATGATGGATGCGACATTATTTACTCTTTTGTTTTTGGATCATTAGCTACAGGAATCTTTCCTGCCAATCATTAATATTGAAACCAACGCTCCATACTCCCTGATGATTGACTACCGGGCGTTTTACGAGACTAGTATTTTCAATAATTAAGGCGATAAGATCCTTTGCTTCAGTAAGCGCTTTTTGTTCATCGCTTAATTTTCGCCAAGTGGTACCGCGGCGATTGATTAGGGTGTCTGCACCAATTTCATCAAGCCAAGTGGCAACTAAATCTGACGAGGGCGTTTCTTTTTTAAAGTCGTGAAACTCTGTTTCAACTTCATTTTCGTTAAGCCACTTTAAGGCCTTTTTCACGGTATCACAATTCTTAATACCGTAAACAGAAAGAGATTTCATTGGCGCAATTCCTATCGATATTTTTTACTCAACAATATGATTGAAAAACTAGATGATTTAAAACCTAGTCAATAGCTCGTAGAAGCTCATTTACAGAAGTTTTAGAGCGCGTTTTTTCGTCAACCTGTTTAACAATAACGGCACAAGCCAAGCTATAACTTCCGTCCTCAGAAGGTAAACTTCCCGGGACTACAACTGAGCCTGAGGGCACTCGGCCATAAGTGATTTCGCCTGTTTCTCGGTTGTAAATGCGAGTGCTTTGACCAATAAATACACCCATAGAAATAACGCTTCCTTTTTCCACTATCACGCCTTCTACAATTTCACTACGCGCACCGATAAAACAGTCATCTTCGATGATGGTTGGGCTTGCTTGTAGCGGCTCTAATACGCCTCCAATACCCACGCCACCGGACAAATGAACATTTTTCCCTATCTGCGCGCACGAGCCGACTGTAGCCCAGGTGTCAACCATGGTCCCTTCGTCGATATACGCGCCGATATTGGTGTAACTTGGCATCAAAACAACATTCGGGGCAACATAGCAACCGTTACGCACAACCGCTTGTGGAACTACTCGAATGCCGGAATTCGCGAAATCTTGCTCGCTGGTTTCTGCAAACTTAAGCGGTACTTTGTCGTAAAACTTTGTGTGGCCCGCGTCGACAACTTGATTATCGCGAATTCGAAACGAAAGTAATACTGCTTTCTTAGCCCACTCATTCACTTTCCATCCATCATTAGTAGGTTCGGCTACACGGAGCCTACCTGAATCTAATAACGAAATAGTTTGATTAACAGCGTCCGCAACCTCTGTGGATACGTTGCTTGGCGTAATATCGGCTCGCTCTTCAAAAGCCTGTTCAATTATTGAAATTACTTGATTCATATTAAGTTAATACCTTTATTTATCTAACAGCCGAATTATTTCTCGGCGTATTCTTTCTCTATCGTTTTCATCATTTATTGGCGAGTTGTCTTTGTGGCTCACAATAAACGTATCTTCAACTTTCTCCCCGAGGGTCGTAATGCGAGCATCATGCAATCTGACCTGAGTGATTTTAAATGCTTCTCCGACCGCAGCAAGTAAGCCGGGATGGTCTCGGGCAGTTAACTCAAGTCTGGTAAAATTGGTATATTCATCGTTAAAAAACTCAACTTTGGTCTCGATAGTAAAGTACTTAAACTGTCGAGGAACCCTTCGCTGTACGTCCAATTTTACCTTTTCAATATGCTCGATATTGTGCATTATTGTCGACTTCAAGTGCATTTTTATCGGACTACCTTTTAAGGCTTTACCGTTCTCGTCTAATACAAAAAAGCTGTCGTAACAGTGCCCGCTTTTATCGGTATAAATGTTTGCTGCCTGAATGCTCAGGTTTTGCTGGGCTAAAGTTGCGGTTAACACCGCAAATAAGTTTTCCTGGTCTTTTGCATAAACAAATACTTCACTGCCACTTCGGTGTGCGGTCGATTTAATTCCCACTACAACTTTCTCACTTGCACTTTCTGCTTCAATGCCTTGCAATATTTTTGTAGCATGCCAAGCAATAGCGCGAGGCGTTCTTTTCGCAAAATAAGAAGAGTCCAGATGTTGCCAGTACTTTTCTACTTGCTGAGCCTGTACTCCTTGTGCGTTTAGAAGGTCAAGTGCAGCTTGCTGGTTTTGTTGCCAAACTCCGCTGATATCTTTCGATTCTTGAGACAGATAATTGCGCGTATTTAAATACAAATCGCGCAACAATGAGTCTTTCCAAGAGTTCCATAAGCTGTTGCTGGTTGCCCTTATATCCGCTACCGTTAAGATATACAACAATTCAAGTCGTTGGATATTGCCAACTAATTGCGCGAAATTCTGTATAACCTTGGGATCCGAAGTGTCTCTTTTTTGAGCAACCAATGACATTAACAAATGATTGGCAACCAACCACTCGATAATGGATGAATGCTCAGGATCCATTTGGTGTTGTTGACAAAAATTCTTCGCATCAATTGCACCTAATTCGCTGTGGTCACCGCCCCGGCCTTTGGCGATATCATGAAACAAACCGGCCAGAAAAATTAACTCAGGATGTTTGAGCCGTTGCATGATTTCGCTACACAGTGGAAATTCATCTGACTGCGCTGGGTCAGCGAAATCACTCAAATTTTTAAGCAAAAACAAAGTATGCTCATCCACCGTGTAGTTGTGGAACATATCGTATTGCATTTGGCCGGTTATCTGGCGGAAAGCCTCTAAATAATCCGCTAGCACACCGCTTCGTTTCATCAGAAACATGGCGCGCGACGAAGTATGCAGAATATGCCAGAACTCGACAAATAACTGTTTGTTATTCGTATTATTACGAAACGAAGGAGTTATCTTGTAACGTGCGGCTCGGATCGAACGCAAGGTCGAAGCTGTGATCCCCTTTAGTTCATTATCTTTGGCTATATACTGAAATACTTTCAATAGTTGACTAGGATCGTTAGTAAACAATTTCGGATCTTTAGCATTTACTCGCTGGTTGACTATCTGAAAATGCTCATCGACCTCGGATACTTTTTGAGTGCTGCTCGGGGGGCGTACATGTTCTTCTAGTACTTGCAGTAAGATATCTGAAATGTTTCTGATAACTAGTGCAGAGCGGTAATAGCGCTTCATCATTTTCTCAACGGCTAAAGAATTTTTGGAATCCTTAAATCCCATCATCTCAGCTGCTGATTTCTGGTAGTCGAATAACAGGCGGTCTTCAGCTTTTCCACTAACAAGATGTAAAGCGAAACGAACTTTCCAAATGTAGAGTTGGCACTTTACTAAGGTATAATATTCCTTCTTAGTTATTACGTTTTGGCGTATTAATTGGTTAAGTGTTTTCGGATAATAAGTTCGTTGGGCAATCCAACCGAGTAAATGAATGTCTCGTAAACCTCCCGGGCTCGATTTAACATTTGGCTCCAAGTCAAAAGAGCTGCCGTCAAATTTTTTATAACGTAATTTCTGCTCTAGCGTTTTGGCATCAAAGAAAGAACCGGCGTCCCAGATTTTATCTGGAGATGTGAGCTTTTTGATTGTTTCAAAATGACCTGCATTGCCACAAATTAATCTAGATTCCATTAAGTTAGTTGCGATAGTGACGTCTTCGGCCGCTAGCTGGTAACACTGTTCAACACTTCTAACCGCATGACCGACTTTCAAACGGCAATCCCAAAGCAGTGAAATAAATTTTTCGATAGCTGAAGTGTCACTATCTGAGGCTTCATTTTCAAATAAAATAAGTAGGTCGATATCTGAGAACGGGTGAAGTTCTCCCCGACCATAACCACCTACTGCAATCAATGAGAGTTGATTGCTTATTGCCAGGCTCTCCCATAATGAGTGGAGCATTTTATCTATTTGTCGAGCTCGTTCTTTTACCAAGTTCCTAACGTTAGTTCCTTGGTTAAATGCCTGCCTTTGCTGAAATTCTAATCTTTCTAAAAACGCTCTTAACAAGTCGGGGAGTGACGTTGATTGAGCTGGCTCATGAAGGTCAAGCTTGAGCGAAGCGATGAGCTGAGTACTAATTGATATTGTTGATGGACTTGAATTCATCTAATAATACTCAGCTAAATAAGATGGGGGTGATTAGAATGTTTCGTCTGGCCGTTGAGTGAGAACTTCAACGCCATCAGAAGTTACGAGTAAAGTATGCTCCCATTGAGCCGACAAGCTTTTGTCCTTGGTAACAACGGTCCATTCGTCTTTAAGTAATTTAGAATGACGTTTACCGGCATTTATCATTGGTTCAATCGTAAATGTCATTCCTTCACGAAGTATTTCTCCGGTACCAGTTTTGCCATAATGCAATACCTGAGGTTCTTCGTGAAAACCTTCACCAATCCCATGCCCGCAATATTCTCTAACGACAGAGAATCGATTCTTATGCGCGTGTTGTTGGATCGCGTGGCCAATGTCACCAAGTCTGGTACCCGGTTTAACCATGTCAATTCCGATGTAAAGACACTCTTGTGCAACTTTGCACAAATTTTCGGCTAAAACAGATGGTCTTCCAATGACAAACATTTTCGAAGTATCGCCATGAAAACCGTCCTTTATTACAGTGATATCTATATTAATAATATCGCCATCTTTTAGTTTTTTATCTGCCGGAATTCCGTGACAGATTACGTGGTTAACCGATGTACAAATCGATTTAGGAAAGCCGTGATAGTTCAGTGGGGCTGGAATAGCTTGTTGCTCACTAACAATGTAATCGTGGCAGATCTGATTGAGTTTGTTAGTGGTTACACCTTTTTTCACGTGAGGGGTAATCATCTCCAGTACTTCCGCGGCAAGTCTTCCTGCGACACGCATTTTTTCGATTTGTTCTGCATTTTTAATGATTATTGACATGAATACTTCCGCATAACTTGTTATCGGCTGAAACTTTGTTTGAGAGCTAATCAACACCCTAAAAAAATCTGAGTCGTTAGCAATACTGTGATTTCCGCCACATTTTACTTGAATTACTGGGAATTGGAATAGGCAAGAGTTTGAACTTGCATAGTACTTGCCTATAGAGTAGCTTTCGGAATTATTCTTATTGAAGTTTCTAGATTAACATTTAAATAAGTTATTTATGAATCAAATCGTCCAGGACTATCCACAAAGTTATTATGCAGCAACCATGAACGATGATTGCTGCTATCCGCAACTTGAGGGAGAAATAGAAGCTGAAACCTGCATCATCGGAGGCGGTTATGCAGGTTTAATGACTGCTATGGGATTAGTCGAAAGAGGCTACACTGATATCGCAATTGTCGAACAAAATCGCATTGGGTGGGGAGCATCGGGTCGCAATGGAGGATTCGTATTTGGTGGTTATTCTTTATCGCCGCAGAAACTGGTTTCACGAGTAGGTGAAGAGAAGGCACGAGCCTTATATCATTTAACTGTTTCAGCGGTTGAGCTCATTCGCACTCGAGCCCAACAATATGCCATTGATTGTGATTTAGTTGATGAAGGTGTCATTTTAGCTAACTGGTTTAAAGATCAAAGCCTACTTCAAAATCAAGCTCAATTTATGCTGGACAAGATGAAAGTTAATTGGCGGTATCTCTCGCCTCGTCAACTAAGCAGTTTGATTAATAGTGATCGATATTGTGGAGGGCTTTATGAGCCCAATGCAATGCATTTTCACCCTCTCAATTATGCTCGAGGTATCGCGGCACAAATAAATAATACTCAAGCAAGAATTTTTGAGTCTAGTAAGGTTGTCTCAGTCGAGGCAGAACAGCCGGTAAAATCGGTTTTCACTCAGAAGGGCAGAATTCGGTGTAAAAATCTTGTCGTTGCCGGTGGCGGGTATATCAATAATCTTATTCCAAAAATTTCTAATTCGGTGTTACCCATTGCAACCTATGTTATGGCAACTGAGCCTCTTGGTGAGCGATTGGCGGGGCTGATCAAAACCAAAGCCGCAGTTTATGATACGCGATTTGCATTTGACTATTACAGACCATTGCAAGATACACGTATTCTTTGGGGGGGACGTGTTAGTGCTCGTCGCGCAACGCCGGCAAATTTAGCACAACTACTGAAAAAGGATTTGAGCAAGGTATTTCCAAGCCTTGGAGACGTTAAAATAGATTATGTTTGGGATGGGTGGATGTCATATGCTTCCCATCAAATGGCGCAAATTGGACAAACTACACCCGGGGTGTGGTATGCCATTGGATTTGGTGGTCATGGAGTTGCACCAACCACAACCGCCGGCGAAGTGCTCGCTGAAGCAATCGCTGGTGGGAATGAAAGCTATCAACAATTTAGCCCTTGGGGTTTGCCATGGAACGGCAGTGTTTTTGGACCTATGGCGGCACAAACCAGTTACTGGTGGTATCAATTAAAAGATTGGTTAAAAGATCGACTGGAAAAATAGAAGTTAAAAAAGAACTTAAGATTTTATCAGTCGAATAACTCAGCGAACTCAATTCGGATTAGAAACGCCATTTTCCTAACTCTTCAGAGTTGGTAAGTACTATCTGCTGGACAAGAGGGTTGTCTGATATTAACTCATGATCTAAATTCAAAAGCTGCAAAAAGTAAGTTACCAAAGCCGCTCTAACATTAAGTCTTAGTTGCTGGTTTTGCATGCCGTAGTCCGTAGCAATAATCGATTTTTGGTGGTCCGATAAACGCGGATCAGGTTTTATTTTTATATTTACAAAAGTCTGCCAAGCCGTATCCTGGTCCGCGTCCTTTTCTGAAAAACCTTCCAGGTCAAATACTTCACACACGCGTGACAGAACAAAGTCGCGAAAATCCTGTCTGTCTTCGCAAAAAGCGCGAACATGCCAGCGCATACCGCTATATACAATAGTATGCGGAGAAATGATCCGTTCTTTGGCAATTTCTGAACTCATTGAAAGATATCGAATGTCCAAGCGCTTGCTTTCTCTACATGCTTGGATAATCGGTCTAATAACACTGGGCGAAATATTGCGTGGTGGTGGCGCTAATATTGCGGTGTTGGCCTGGGAAAAATCGACTTGTTCAACAGGGTCAACTTGATCTCGACGACTAGCTAGAAGATGCAGGTATTCATCAATACTACCTTTGGTAAGCTTAGGATTAAACACTGTAGAGGGTTTATAACCTTTGAGTTGCTTATCATATTGCAAGTTATTCGGTGCAACGGTCTTAATATAGTTGTTTATGTCTTTGCTCGCTTGTTGTCTGCCAATTCCAAAAGCTTGAATGAGTGACTTGGTCGTTAAGCGACCTTCCCAAAGTGCAATGATTTCTATTAATCGATATCTTAAAAGTAAATCCCATCGATAGGATTGAGGCTGTTTCACTGTTTAAACTCTCTTGCAGGTTGAAAGGCTAGGGCAAAAACTTGGTCTGCTCGAAAAAGCGACACATCTATGTAGATAGTGTCGACATGTCGCCTAAGGCTACATATAATAAGAATCATACATTATATAGTTCGAAACGCAAGGCATGAGCTGTTGCAAATGACTAAATAAAGTGGCCGGAAATTTAGCTTGCCTACTAGCATAAGTAGGTATAGTATAAGTAGCAATTTATAGTGTTAGAAATTAAGTAGGGGCAACTGCATTAGCGAATAGCTAATCAGCCTAAATTTTAATCAACCGGAATTCTAATTAATTTAAATTGAAGTTTGAGATTTTGCTCTGCTTAATGATGGACAATATCTTACAACTAAAATTTAGTGATTATGATTAAATTTGGCTTGCTTTTAAGGATAGAAGTAAGACGAAATTTAGGGTTAGCAGAATGAAGTAATAAAATTTTTGTTGGTTGCCCACTTTAAATTGTCTAGCTAAAAAGAATTAAACAAACATTTGTGGAGAATAAAATGGATGATAATCGTAAACAGGCACTTAATGCCGCACTAAGCCAGATTGAAAGACAATTTGGTAAAGGCTCGGTTATGCGGCTTGGTGAAGCTCAATTGCAAAGAGTAGATACTATTTCTACTGGTTCACTTGGTCTTGATATTGCTCTTGGCGTAGGTGGTTTACCGAAAGGTCGAGTTATAGAGATCTATGGTCCTGAGTCATCTGGTAAAACAACTTTAACGTTACAGGCCATTGCGGAGTGTCAAAAACAAGGTGGGACAGCCGCATTTGTAGACGCTGAGCATGCTTTAGATCCCATTTATGCAGAAGCTTTAGGAGTTGATCTAGAGAGCTTACTTGTTTCCCAGCCTGACACTGGTGAGCAAGCGCTTGAAATCTGCGACATGTTGGTTCGTTCGGGTGCTGTAGATTTAGTAGTAATTGATTCGGTGGCTGCGCTAACTCCGAAAGCAGAAATCGAGGGAGATATGGGAGATTCCCATATGGGTCTTCAAGCTCGATTGATGTCACAAGCCTTACGAAAGCTAACCGCCAATATTAAGAGAACCAATTGTACGGTTATATTTATTAACCAAATTCGCATGAAAATTGGTGTGATGTTTGGTAATCCTGAAACTACCACAGGTGGTAATGCACTGAAGTTTTACGCATCTGTCAGATTAGACATACGCCGAATTGGTGCCGTCAAACAAGGCGATGAAGTTGTAGGTAATGAAACACGAGTTAAGGTTGTTAAAAATAAAGTAGCTCCTCCCTTCAGGCAAACCGAGTTTCAAATTTTATATGGGCAAGGAACTTCTCGCATGGGCGAAGTTATCGATATTGGTGTTAAACAAGGCATAGTCGATAAAGCTGGTGCTTGGTATAGCTACAATGGTGATCGAATTGGGCAAGGAAAAGCAAAAGTTGTCGACTTTTTAAGAGAAAACCCTCAGATAGCCGAAGATATTGAAGGAAGAATAAGAGAAGAGTTACTTCCGCAAAGTCCAGCCGCTGAAGCGGGCAAAGAAGGAGAGTAGTTTTTAATATCCCTGTTGTTCTATTGGAAAACCCGGCTTTGTCGGGTTTTTTTTGGTATTGAAGGTAAAATAGCTATTAGTTCTATACTTGTATGTCCGCATTGTTTACCTAAGCAAGACTTATTTAGAAAGTTTTCGCACCTGTTTTCATAATATTTTCAAATAGTTACTTCCTCTGCAACGTTCCATTTAATTCGAATTTAAGCATTCAAGCAAAATTCAATATAAATGTTTATTGTGGTCAATATAAAATATATTGCGTGTAATAAAATAATGCGTTAGAGTGTTCTCGAATTGATATATCGCACAATGTAAAAATATTGTTTTAGCTTGTTCATTAAGATCAAGTGCTGGCAGAACACTTATAAAAACTAACGAGGCGTTACATAATGAAAAAACACTCTATAGCCACCTGGGTTGGGATGGCTTTATCTTCGACTGCACTTTTAGGGCCTACTGATATTTCTGCAGCCGAACCTTTAGCTGAAGAAGAGCAGAAGATCACCATCACGGGATCGCGTATTAAACGGGTTGATATGGAAGGCGCAACACCTGTTACTGTAATCACAGCTGAAGACATCGAAGCTATGGGCTTTCAAACAGTTTCGGACGTTTTGAGAAACAATAATCTTAACTCTTTCGGTTCTTGGGGAGGCGGTGCTAATAACGGCTGGTCATCACAGTCTACCGTAAGTTTAAAGGGAGCCGGCATACGTTACACGCTAGTCCTTATCGATGGCCATCGAATGGCCAAATCTGCAGTGTTAGGCGGGGGAGCTGCCAACTTAAACACCATCCCGACTGCTGCGGTTGAGCGAATTGACATTTTAACTGACGGTGCATCGGCAATATATGGAACCGATGCTATGGCAGGTGTAATCAATATTATTCTTAAGAAAGATTATGAAGGACTCGGAATAGAATTAAGTTCTGATCAAACCGAGCGCGAAGGCGGAGAGTACAGCAAGATTAGCTTTAGCGGCGGAGTCGCTGGTCAAAAAGGAAGCGCAACTTTCTTTTTCGAACATGATGATCGCGCAGGAATTTTTGACCGTGATAGAGACTACTCTGGGTTAGTTCAATTCCCTGATACTGATCCTCGTTTTATCCAAAGTTACAGCACACTCAGCTTTAACTCTAGAAACATTTGGCGATCTTCTGATGGCTCCTGGGCCGGCGTGCCAATGGTTGCAAATGAGGACTGTACTCAATATAACATCAATGGTGAGACTGGATTCCACGGTGCCTATGATGACGCTGATTATGCTGGCGACCGAGTGTGTGGTTATAACTACACCAATGAATCAGGAATGTGGTCTGGTGTGGTTCGGGACAGCTTTACCATGACTTCGCGCTATGAAATCAATAACGATTTAGAGTTCGGCTTCCGCACAACCTGGACTTCCACTGAAACTACTGACGTATCAGCACCTTCAACAGCATTTTGGTACTTCCCTGATGATCTGCCAGGCTACACCACCGATGAAGGCGTTGAGTTAACACCTATATTTGCGGGTGATAGTGCATCTTACCGTTTGAATACGCTTGGTAATCGAGTCGCTGAACACACCGATATTCTTAATGATGTGTTACTTACATTAGAAGGAAGCACAGATTCCTTTGAGTGGCAAACTTCATATCAGTACGCTAAAAATCGTCGCAATGTTTGGGGCTCAGGCTACGCAATGACAGGTGCAATTCCTGACTTTATCGGTAGCTGGGATACCGACACCAATAGTTTCGTCGGGTGGGACCCTCGTGATCCGAATTCGCCGATTCCAGCCGCTATCAGTGCCAATTTCGATAAGAAAGATGAATATATTTATGAAGAAATTACCGTTGGTGCTTCGTTTGATGTGGCTGAGTTAGATGCGGGAGCGGTTACCGCATATATCGGCGCATCGTCAAAAGAAGAGGAGTTAACTTCGCTAGTTGATGCACAAGCTGAAGCTGGAAGAGTTGCAGGTGGTAATGGCGGTTCTTCTGGTGAAGGGCTAGAAAGAAGTTCTCACGCTGTATTTGGCGAATTATTAATTCCTATTATCGATGACCTTGAAGTATCGCTGGCTGTAAGACATGACTCTTATAGCGATTTCGGCAGCAAGACAATTCCAATGTTGCGAATGTCTTATCGTCCAACACAAGATATTCTTTTAAGAGCTTCTACAGGTAAAGGTTTCTTTGCACCTACACTCACTGATTTATATACAACTGGTGCGCAGTCATTTTATAACGTTGTAGATACACCATATTATCAAGCGCAAGCTCAAGCTGCGGGTCAAACTTTAACGGAATACTGTAATGCTAACTCTTGTGGTGCACGAGAAACTGAGCACCATATCGGCGGTAACCCATTACTTGATGCAGAAGAGTCTGAATCATTCAACGTAGGTTTCGTATGGGATGTTACCGATGAGTTTGGGTTTAGAATTGACTATTTTGCATTAAAAATCGATAACAAGATTACGGAATTAAGTGGTAGTACCGTATTAGATATTCAAGCTGCTAATCCAGGCGTAGATGTCTCAACTTTACTTCCAGGAGCTGCTATTCACCGTTTGCCATCCAATGACCCAAATATTCCGGGAAGAATCGATTACATTGACACTCCGACGGTAAACTTCGGTTCATCAGAGCAGTCCGGCGTTGATCTGGCATTCAATTACAGCATCGAAACATCTATCGGCAAATTTGTTTCTTCCTTCGGCGTTTCTCACATGTTTGAGTATAAGACCATCGATGAAGATGGCAGCTTCGATTGGATTGGACGCACCGGTACTCCGGCGGAAAGAGCCAACCTTGGTGTTAGATGGTCAAACGGTAATCATTCTGCCAACCTATATTCCTACTGGATCGGAAGTCAGGAAGATACAAACGACGATGGCGATATAATCCGAAAGGTTGGTTCTCATGTCGAGCATAACGCCAGTTATAGCTACAAAACTTCATGGGATGCAGAATTTACTCTTGGAGTACGTAATTTAACGGACGAAGATCCAGAATTTGCCAACGTACTCGGCGTTCAAACGACTACATGGAATTCGAGCTTATACAGCCCACAAGGCAGAAGTGTTTACGTAACCGCTAAATTCGAATTCTAATTCTCCCTCTTCATTGGTTGCCTGGACCATGACTTTGCCGCCCCTTTATACGGGCGGCTTTTTTTTGAGCAAAATTTAACTTTTAGTCAATTTCAAGGTCATAAGATTACATAGTTATTGGTCAAATCAGTGATTAGTGATTAAATGAACATATATGTCGGGTAGGAGTTAAAAGTGTTTAGTCGAATTAAAGTCATTTTCTTGTTTAGTGTGGTTCTCTCGGGATGTGCAATTAAGCCACCGACTACCTATGATTACGATACTAGTTATAGCTTTGCGAAGTTGAAGTCCTACGCATGGATCGTTGGTGATGAAGTGAAGGTTTCCACTTTAGATGGTAAGCGCCAAAAAAATGCGATTGAAACTGTTCTCAATCGTAAAGGCTTTGTTAAAGTTGACTCAGAAGCACAAGCAGATTTTCTCTTAAAGACCCACACGGTTACCGATAAAAAGGTAGATGTGGATCGGTTTTACCGAAACTGGGGCTATCATCCATTTTTCCATCCGGTCGTAGTTCACCCCCATTTTGTCGGCCTGTCGCATAATACGACCACTATTGTCAGAGAATATAAAGTTGGGACCTTGGTTCTTGATATAGTTGACCCTAAGTTAAAACAAGTCATTTGGCGTGGGACGGTAGCAAAACCCCTAGGGATCTATAAAAATCGGTCACCTGAAGAAAGAGCGACCATAGCGATGTCCAATGCTGGCCATTTACTCATTAATTTCCCGCCGTTGCCGCAGACTGAGCAATAGGATTTAAAAGCAGTAAGAATTAAAGTTAGAAAATTATAGGGAGAAGTTATAGCTTCTCCTTATAAATCAATTCATCTATCTGCTTTTGCCTATCAATCAATACTAGATGATTATTTAGGCTTCGATTAGAATATCGCCATGAATGACCCTCAGCGCGAGATTAACTTAAAAAAACTCAATAAAGCTATTTCTTATGCTGCTCGTCTTTTAGGCGCAAGAGAATACTCAACTCATTCAATTAAAAGGAAATTATTAGATAAAGGATACTCCAAGCTGGAAGTCCATGAGGCTATATCCTATTTATTGAACGAAGGGTGGTTGAGTGATGAGAGGTTTTGCGAGAGTTTTATTCGCTCTAAATCTGCGAGAGGGCAAGGATTAGATAAAATCCTTTATGAGTTAAAAACACATAAAATCGCTGAAGATTTAGCATTTAAGGCTTTGGAGCAGTTAGAAATTAATTGGCAACTCATTTGTGATGAAGTTGCTTTACGTAAAGCTCGCAGTATAAGTGAAAGTGACGAGTTCAAGTTAAAACAAAAACTCGAACGTTTTTTGAGATACAGAGGGTTTTCTCATGAACAGATTAAGCGTTCGGTAAAACATTGTGATTTATCAAGTGGGAGTATGACCTGGTGAAAATGACCAGTAGTGAAATAAGAGAAGCATTTTTGGCCTATTTTGAGAAAAATGGCCATCAGCGTGTTGATTCCAGCCCGTTAGTTCCGGGTAATGATCCAACTTTGCTTTTCACTAATGCCGGAATGGTTCAGTTTAAGGAGTGTTTTTTAGGTACCGAAAAACGTGCCTACAACCGAGCTACCACTTCACAACGTTGCGTACGCGCTGGCGGTAAACATAATGATCTTGAAAACGTTGGTTACACTGCCCGTCACCATACATTTTTCGAAATGCTGGGTAATTTCAGTTTTGGTGACTATTTTAAACAGGACGCAATTCGTTTTGCATGGGAATTTTTAACTGAAGTTCTAGGCCTTCCAGCTGAAAAACTTTGGGTTACGGTCCACCATGATGACAAAGAATCCGAAGAGATTTGGTTTAATGAGATTGGTATTGATCAAACACGTTTTTCTCGATTAGGTGATAAAGATAATTTTTGGGCGATGGGTGACACTGGTCCCTGCGGACCTTGTAGCGAAATATTCTACGACCATGGAGAAGGGGTAGAAGGTGGGCCTCCGGGAAGTCCTGAAGAGGATGGCGATCGTTATATCGAAATCTGGAACTTAGTTTTCATGCAGTTCAACCGCAGTAAAGATGGTGAAATGAACCCCCTTCCTAAACCGTCAGTAGATACCGGGATGGGGCTGGAGCGTATCGCTGCGGTTAAGCAACACGTCCACAATAACTATGAAATTGATTTATTTGCAGAGTTAATTAAAGATATTTCGAATCTCTTAAATGTTTCAGATATCGCTAATCAGTCGTTACGTGTTATTGCCGATCACATCCGCTCATGTTCGTTTATGATCGTGGATGGGGTTTTGCCTGGAAACGAAGGCCGAGGTTATGTGTTGCGTCGAATAATTCGTCGCGCTATTCGGCACGGAAACAAGCTAGGCGCGGAAGAAGTATTCTTCCATAAAATTGTCGATAGCTTGGCACAAGTCATGGGCGAAACATACCCTGAGTTGGTAACGAAGAAAGAATTCATTGTTAAGACTTTGCTTACTGAAGAGCAGCAATTTGCAAAAACCTTAAAGAACGGAATGCGAATTCTCGAGCAATATATCGAAACAATGCAGGGAACTGTTATCGAAGGTGAAATTGTTTTTAAATTAAAAGACACTTATGGATTTCCCGATGATTTGACTGCAGATTACGCTCGAGAAAAAGATCTTACGATCGATAAAGACAAATTCGATGAACTTTTAAAAGAGCAGCAAGAATCAAGCAGCAAAGGTGGTCAATTTGACGTTGACTATAATGATGGTCTAGAAGTTGAGTCTCAAACAGAATTTCTGGGGTATCAGCTATCTAAATCAAATGCACAGGTTATTGCAATACTGGTAGAAGGTGGCAATGTCGATGCTGTCACAGCCGGGACCAAGGCCGCTATCATTTTAGATAAGACGCCTTTCTATGCAGAGTCTGGCGGTCAAGTTGGTGATAAAGGTGTGCTAATTGGCGAAGGGTTCGAGTTTGAAGTCCAAGATACCATCAAAGTGCAAGAAGCGTTTTTACATAAAGGTGTGGTTCGCCAAGGGACAATTCAGATTTCTGAAACTCTTGATGCTCAAATTAATGTTCAGGAAAGAGATGAAACAGCACTAAATCATTCTGCTACTCACTTGATGCACGCAGCACTTAGAAATGTTTTGGGTGACCATGTTCAGCAAAAAGGCTCGTTAGTTGACGCACAAAGATTGCGATTTGATTTTTCACACCCCGTCGCAGTGACCGAAGAAGAAATCTTCAAAATAGAAAAGTTAGTTAACCATCATATACGCATGAATCACCCTGTTGAAATTAAAGTAACTTCAATTGATGAAGCTAAGAAGAGCGGTGCAATGATGCTATTCGGTGAGAAATATGGGGAAGAAGTTCGCGTGCTGAAAATGTCTGAGTTTTCAGTAGAACTTTGTGGTGGTACTCATGTTGAAAGAACCGGTGATATTGGTGCATTTAAGATAATCAGTGAGCAAGGTATAGCTTCGGGTGTAAGACGCATTGAAGCAATTACTGGCGATAGTGCAATTGAGTACACACAGAAACAGGGGTGGCTAATTAATCAATTAGCTTCAAGCTTAAAAACAGATCGACTATCCTTGAGCGAAAAAGTTGAACAATTAATCGTCAAATCGAAGCAACAAGATAGAGAGATCGATAAGTTAAAGGGTAAGTTATCTTCCTCGCAAGGTAGCGATTTGATCAGTCAAAAAGTTCATGTGGGCGATGTTTCTGTGTTAGCGGTGAAAGTCGAAAACGTCGACGCGAAAGGTCTTAGAACGCTGAGTGATCAACTTAAAAACAAAATAGGTAGTGGCGTCATTGCAATTGCAGCTGAAGTTGACGGTAAACTGTCAATTATCACCGGAGTCACTAAAGATTTAACACCCAAATACCATGCGGGTAATCTAATGAAAGAACTTGCAGCAAAACTTGATGGCCGAGGCGGTGGTCGACCAGATATGGCGCAAGGTGGGGGTAGCAATGTGGCTGCTCTTCCTGCTGCTTTGGAATGGGTTAAACAGTGGGTTGCGGAGCAGGTTTAGCGCCGTAATCTGTACAATTTTGTATACAAATAAAATTAATACAGTGACGGGGAAATAGTCTATTGTTATAATTGCGCACCTTTTTATAGGGATCTATAAGAGATAAGGACGCGTTAACCAAATTAAGGCCAAATTTTTTAAGGAGATTGGCAATGTTGATTTTAACTCGTCGTGTTGGCGAAACTTTGATGATCGGTGATGAAGTGACCGTTACCGTGCTTGGTGTAAAAGGCAACCAAGTTCGTATAGGTGTGAATGCTCCGAAAGAAGTATCTGTGCACCGTGAAGAGATATACATGAGAATCCAGCGCGAAAAAGAAATGGCTTCCGGCGAATAGTGCCCACTATTTAACCAACCTTAGAAAGAATGGGGTTAAATGTAAAAAAGAGATTGATTTTTACGTTTAATCAGGTAGTATTCTCCCCCGCAAAAAGCAGCTTAAACCAAGATTAATACGGAGAGATGGCCGAGCGGCTGAAGGCGCTCCCCTGCTAAGGGAGTATGGGTTTTATCGCCCATCGGGGGTTCGAATCCCCCTCTCTCCGCCATTAAACATTTGCAGTTTAAGTCTGTTTTTTAGTGATTTATAGAACGGTATTTAGTCGGTTGAAACCAGAGGTAAATATTTTAAATATCTCGTTGACAAGCGACACTCGCGTAAGCATAATACCGCTCCCTTTGACGCGACGCGTCAAACGCTTATAACGCGCATGTAGCTCAGCTGGATAGAGTACCTGGCTACGAACCAGGCGGTCGGAGGTTCGACTCCTTCCATGCGCGCCATATTGGAAACCCAGGCTACGCCTGGGTTTTTTTATGACTTCTGCAAAATCTCTATATTTTAAATTCACATCTAAACTTTATCTCACCAAGTAATACTAAGGGTATCCGTTCTCTTAATTTGCTTGCATTCACATTAACATACCAGCTAAAAACTCGACCAAGGCCCAATAGTTAATGCTATTATTCGATACATCAATCACTTGGCTTCATTAAGGGCTGTTTTATGTCAAAGACTTTGTATCCTCTGATTTCATTATTAATCGCGATTTGTTTAAGTTTTATTTCGGGTTGTGCAACCATGAGTAAATCAGAGTGTCAGGTGGCAAATTGGGAAATCATTGGGATGGAAGATGGATCTGCTGGTAGGCCTACATCACATTTAGGTCAACATCGTAGCGCTTGTGCAGAGCATGGAGTTGCACCGGATCTTAATGCTTATATGAAAGGCCATGAGCGAGGAGTACAACAGTTTTGTACTTACCAAAATGGATTTAACCAAGGTAATAGTGGGAGAGGGTATTCTGGTGTGTGCCCAAGTCACCTAGCAGGTCAATTTACGAGAGGGTACAACATAGGAAAACAGCATTATTCTCTGCGAACTGAAATTGGTGCTATCAAAAACTCGCTTTCGCGCCATCATTCACGTCTTGATCAAATCGGTTCGCAAATTCAAAAGAAAGAAGATGCCATTGTTGCAGGTAACACTACCGTCGAAAGTAGAAGGCGTCTGCTTGAAGAAATCAATGTCTTACGTGAAGAAAGAGATGCTATTGAGTATGAACTGCCTGTTTTGGAGTCTGAGTTATTTGAATTAGAAGAAAGATACACCAAGCTTCAACGGTAAAGAAAACAACAGGTTACATCTTGAACATAAAAGATGAATGATCTTGAAATAAGGAACCAGGTATTCAGGCTTAATATCTCTCCAGAAGAGTTTGTGGAGTATTATTCGGGGAGAATTAAGTGGGTGATTACCGAGTCTGAGCAAGGATTGAAGGTTAAATTTCCGGCTAATCTTCTCAATAAGCATGTATCCCATTTGGGGGTTAGAGGAAGATTTAATTTGAGTTACACCTGTGAAGGAAAAGTTGTGTCCTTAGACAAAATTGGTGATTTATGACGCGCCGCACAAAGTTTGCCTTTGCCTAACTTATTGATTTATATAGGTAAAAAAAACTTGAAAAAAAGCTTTAAACTGGTCGGATGATTTTTCATAATAGGTTTCGATGAGTTTAATTTCAGTTTAGGACTTTAAATATTCTGAATAGCCAAATTGAGATTTTTATAACTCCAGTCAATTAATTGACTATTGGCTAATTCTTATAAACCGCTCGCAAACGGGGAAGGTAATAAAATGATAAAAAAAGGGCTATATCAAATGCGTAACCCAAAAATAGGAGCCGTTGCAGCTGCAGTTGCTGTCGCTCTTACTGCAAGTCAGGCCGCTCAGGCAGTGGAAATCTCAGGGGACAAATGGAGTGGAAGTTGGGACACCACCGTTTCTATTGGTACTAGTTGGAGAATGGAAGAACGTGATGAGAGCCGAATTGGTCATGCTAACCTGCTTGGCTTAGAAGCGGGAGAAGTTGCAGCATTACCAGGTACAAACGTCATTCCACCAGGCGCTTGGTCTAATAATAACGATGATAGCAACCTTAACTTTGATAAAGGCGATCGTTTCTCCCAGGCATTTAAGGTAACAACCGAGTTTGGGTTAGAACATGAAAGTGGTTTTGGTTTTTTCATCCGTGGTACCGGCATTCATGACCGCGCGCTGCTAGACAATCCGGAATATAGACCAAAGCCTATATCCGCAAAAGCTGTTAAAAACCATGGCGACAATACCAGGTTGCTTGATGCATATATATACCATACGATTGATTTCGAAGAAACGAGTCTCCAATGGCGACTTGGCCAGCAGGTTGTTAGTTGGGGGGAAAGCACCTTTATTCAACACGGCCTATCAGAAATAAATGCTCTAGATGCAACGAAACTTAGAGTGCCTGGCTCGGAAATTAAAGAAGGCCTCATTCCTGTTGAGTCATTATGGACCTCATTGGATTTAACAGATACTTTAAGTTTAGAAGCCTTCGTTCAATTTGAATGGGAGCATTTTAGAACCGATGAGCCTGGAACCTACTTCGCATCACAAGATTTTGCAGGGGAAACAGGAACTAGTATTCACTTAGGGTTTGGTCAATATGGTGAAAACACACCTGGAACGGTTGCCTTTCGAACCGCAGATCGTGACGCTAGAGATGATGGGCAATTTGGTATCAAATTAGCTTGGTTTGCTGAAGACTGGAACTCGACAGAGTTTGGTTTCTATTATGTTAATTACCATAATAAGCGTCCTTTAATCTCGGCAAATGCCCACAACGGAACTTCTACCACTGGATTTTTTGAGTATCTAGAAGATATCCAAATGTTTGGTTTAAGTTTTAATACTTCTACAGATGGTGGTCTCTCTATTGCTGGTGAGTTAACTTACCGTAAAGATGAACCGCTACAAATTGACGATGTTGAATTATTGTTTGCTACCTTGGAGCCTATCGGGCTTATTCCAAGTGGCACTTCGCAAATCCCAGGTGGAGCGCTAGCTGGCGAAGAAATTTCGGGTTATCGTCTATTTGACACAGTTCAATATCAAGCAACTTTCACCAAGTTCTTAGGGCCTACTTGGGGCGCAGACCAATGGGTTATGTTAGTGGAAGTTGGTGCTAACTTGATTTTGGATATGCCGGACGAGAGTGAATTAAGGTTCAATGCTCCGGGAACTCATAGGAGTGGTAATCCAGACCGAGCAGGTAACGGTTTTGGTTTTATTGACCCAACTGGAACTTCAGGATGTTCTTTAAGTGGAGTTCCAACAGAGTGTGAAGGCGTTGAAACAAACCCATTCGCGACTGATTTCTCATGGGGATATCGTTTAGTCAGCAAATGGGATTATACTGATGTTGTCGGTGGCTGGAATATGTCTCCTAGAATAGTGTTACAACATGATGTCAGCGGGACAACTCCTGGGCCTATCTCAAACTTTGTTGAGGATAGAAAAGCGATTACCTTGGGGCTTGGTATGGACTACCAGGCTCGGTGGAAGGCTGATTTCGGCTACTCTATATTTACTGGAGCGGGCACCGCTAACGTAATGGGCGATAGAGACTTCTTCGCAGCAAACATCAGTTATTCATTCTAATAAAAGGCAGGCAAACATGAGCATGAAACTAACAAAAACATTAATTGCCGGTGCAGTTTGCTTTGGATTAGCGACTAGCGCTGCGAATGCAAAAGTATCTCCTGAAGAAGTGGCCAAATTGGGGACTTCGTTGACACCTATGGGATCGGAAATGGCGGGTAATACCGACGGCACTATTCCTGCGTGGACTGGTGGGATTAAAAAAGGT
>JAPHTP010000042.1 GCA_026196875.1 Kangiellaceae bacterium | reverse complement strand
CAACTAATGGACTGGGTCGGCAAATGGACTTTATTTGGGCTCGACTGGATAATGAAAAAGTCAGTTGATCTAGTTGATCGATTAAAAGATAGAAAAGTACAAAAAGAAATTAAACAACAAAGAGAAGCTGTTTTTAAACAAGAAAAAGTCAAGATAGAAAGCAGACCAAAAGTAAAGATTGAAAAAGAAGTTAAGAAAATTGAGCCGAGCATTCGAGAGCAAAAAGAAAAGCAAGTTAGTTTGTTTGATGATGAGCCGGTCGAAGGTGAATTACCGCCAGTTAGATTGTTAGATGAGCCGCAACCGACAACCCATAGAATGTCCGACGAAGCGCTTGAAGCGATGTCGCGATTGGTAGAACTAAAGCTGGCTGATTTTAAAGTTGAGGCACAAGTAGTTGCTGTGCATCCTGGTCCTGTTATTACTCGGTTTGAATTGGATTTAGCGGCGGGTGTTAAAGTTTCGAGAATTTCGAATTTAGCCAAGGACTTGGCACGCGCATTGTCTAAAACTAGTGTACGAGTAGTAGAAGTTATCCCAGGTAAACCATATATAGGGATCGAAATTCCAAACGAAAACCGTGAAATGGTAAGATTAAAAGAAGTAATCGCTAGCCGCACGTTTGACGACTCAAAATCTAATCTGTCTATGGCTTTGGGGAAAGATATTTCTGGTGCGCCAGTAGTAATCGATTTAATCAAAATGCCTCACTTGATGGTGGCGGGAACTACCGGGTCAGGTAAATCAGTCGGTATTAACGCGATGATCGTGAGTATCTTGTATAAATCTGCGCCTGAAGATGTGCGCATGATAATGATCGATCCAAAAATGCTTGAGTTATCTGTTTACGAAGGAATTCCACACTTGCTGACCCCTGTGGTAACCGATATGAAAGAAGCCGCTAATTCTCTGCGTTGGGCGGTTGCTGAAATGGAACGACGTTACAAATTGATGTCTGCAATGGGGGTTAGGAATCTAGCTGGATTTAATCGCAAAGTGTCTGATGCAATTAAAAGTGGCGAGCCGATAAAAGATCCATTGTGGCAGCCAGAGGATTCGATGGATGAAGAAGCTCCAGAGCTCGAGGTCCTGCCAAAAATAGTCATCGTTATAGATGAGCTCGCCGATATGATGATGATTGTCGGTAAAAAAGTTGAAGAGCTTATTGCTCGTATCGCTCAAAAAGCGCGGGCAGCCGGAATCCACTTATTGTTAGCGACGCAAAGACCATCTGTTGATGTTATCACTGGTTTAATAAAAGCAAATATTCCATCACGAATAGCATTTCAAGTGTCTT
Organism: Kangiellaceae bacterium; assembly: GCA_026196875.1. Lineage (GTDB taxonomy): Bacteria > Pseudomonadota > Gammaproteobacteria > Enterobacterales > Kangiellaceae > Aliikangiella. Next base: position 13,204 of record JAPHTP010000042.1, on the reverse strand, counting down.
CAAAAATTGACTCACGCACGATACTTGATCAAACCGGCGCAGAACAATTACTGGGGCAAGGTGATATGCTTTATCTACCCGGTGGAACCAATATACCTATCCGTGTTCACGGCGCATTTGTTGATGATGATGAAGTCCATCGGGTTGTGGGAGATTGGAAAAAACGAGGCGAACCTATTTATGAAGACGCGATCACATCTGGTGCTGCTGATGTCGAAATGCCGGGCATGCCTGCAGCCGAAGGTGCCGAGGGTAGTGAGAAGGATGAACTTTATGATCAAGCTGTTGCGATAGTTACTGAAACACGTAAAGCTTCTATTTCCGGCGTTCAGCGACGATTAAAAATTGGCTACAACCGCGCCGCTCGAATGATCGAAGAGATGGAGGCTGCGGGAATTGTCAGTGAAATGCAATCTAATGGCTCTCGTGAAGTTTTGGCTCCTCCACCTCCACCTAGGCCTTAGTAAAGGTTATTCTCTTCTAAGTGATGAAAGTGAATATTTACAAAAAGTTTATATTCACTTTCGGTTAATGCAGATATAGTTACCTTAGAAAAAATAGTCAAAATTGATTAAGCCCAATAAATAGACAAGATAAGTATTGGAATGATAATGAATAGTTTGAAGAAGTTTATAAGAGTAATTGTTCAGCTCGGGTTTATAGTGTTTGCGCTAACGATGCCTACAAAAGTTCTAGCTGAGCAAGTTAAAACTGAAAAGTCAGTTGAATTGTCTCCGGCTCAAGAGCTTGCGAATAGACTAAAGAACTTGAAAACTTATCAGGCTAAGTTTGAGCAACGAGTGCGCAATGAAAATGGTCAGCAAATTGATCTAACTACTGGTATTTTTTCTATTCAACGCCCGAATCTTTTTCGTTGGGAAGTAAAGCAAAGTTTTGAGCAAATTATCGTAGCTGACGGAGAAAAAATTTACACTTATGATCCGGAGCTGGAGCAAGTGACAATTCAGGGGCAGTCTAAAGCTTTAAGTGAATCGCCTCTTTTGTTGATGACAAGCAATGCTGAAGAGCTCGCCGAAGCATTCTCTATTGAACTTTTAAAACTGAATGAAAACGAACAAGGCAATCTATTTTTATTAAAGCCTAAAAATGAAGGAACTGTTTTTGAATCGGTGCATATTCTGTTTAAAGACAACAAAATTTCCGAGCTTTTAATGGCCGATACACTAGGCCAACAGACTAGCGTTGCGTTTACTGATATTCAGAATAATATCGAACTCGATTCCCAATTATTTAAATTTGAAATCCCGGATGGGATTGATGTAATCGATTCGAGTTTAGTTGAAATTAGAAACGAGTAGAAGATTTTTTGGGTATCTGATATGGCAGATCTATTTGATTCGATATCAACAAACGAGCCAAATAAAGCTTCGTCATTTGATGTGGACTTAACTCAGCCGCTTGCCGCCAGAATGCGACCGACCAATTTGGAGGATTATGCCGGTCAATCACATTTATTTGAACCTGGTAAGCCCCTTTATGAAGCTATCAATCAGGGGAAGCTTCATTCAATGCTCTTTTGGGGCCCACCCGGCACTGGCAAGACTACATTAGCACGAATGATAGCTGCTCACTGCGACTGTTACTTTATTGCTATATCGGCCGTACTCGGTAGTGTAAAAGATATTCGTTCAGCGGTAGAACAAGCTAAGCAGCAAAAAGTACTAGGTAAACGGACTTTGCTATTTGTGGATGAGGTGCATCGATTTAATAAATCTCAGCAAGATGCATTTTTACCCTATGTGGAAGATGGCACTTTTATTTTTATCGGTGCTACAACCGAAAACCCTTCTTTTGAAGTTAACAACGCGTTACTTTCTCGGGCGCGTGTCTATGTATTAAAATCGTTAACTGAAGAGGCTTTAGACAAAGTTATTACCAGAGCCTTAGCGGATGATGTTAAGGGACTCGGTCTACGAAAACTATCCATTTCAGATAAGGCGAAAAAGCTGCTCATTAATATTGCTGATGGTGATGCGCGACGCTCGCTCAATTTATTGGAAATGGCCGCAGATCTTGTTGAGTCGGACAACGACCAAATAGATGATTCTATTATTCAGGCTGTGGTCGGAGAAAATCTGCGTCGTTTTGATAAAGGCGGCGAAGCTTTTTACGATCAAATTTCTGCGTTACATAAATCGGTGCGAGGTTCAGATCCTGACGGAGCACTTTACTGGTTCTGTCGAATGTTAGATGGAGGCTGCGATCCACTTTATATTGCCCGTAGAGTTGTACGAATGGCGAGTGAGGATATCGGTAATGCTGATCCTAGAGGATTGCAATTGGCAATTAACGCGTGGGATGTACAGCAACGCCTTGGTAGCCCGGAAGGGGAGTTAGCTGTAGCGCAGGCAGTAATTTATTTAGCTGTTGCCCCTAAAAGCAATGCCGTTTATAAAGCCTTCAAACAATGTATGTCCGCAGTGAAAGAACATCCTAGTTATGAAGTTCCTTTGCACTTACGTAATGCCCCAACAAAGCTGATGAAAGAATTGGATTACGGGGCTGAATACCGTTACGATCACGATGAGTCTAATGCTTTTGCCGCAGGTCAAAGATATTTTCCGGATGAAATGCAAGAATTGAGTTTTTACCAGCCGGTGGAGCGAGGTATGGAAAAACAAATTGCTGAGAAAATGGCTAGATTGAAGGCGTTATCAGTTTCAAGCAAAAAGTGATGCATACTACCTTTGGAATAAAAATATTGTCATCTCATTCTTTCAATTTCATTCAAAGTAAACAAATAAGGTGGATTGAGCTACTTTAGCCTATCTGGTTGTTATTGTGAGATTCCTACCCAAAGGGCATTGAAGTCCTCCATGGTAGGAATGACGATTCCGAAATTATTGGTACATATTAAATGGTTGATGTCATAGTCACAAAACTCGGCCCAACATTACTGGTGGCACTGGGGGGAGCACTCGGCGCCACAGCTCGGTTTTGGGTACGCGAGTATTTACCTGCAATATCAGGAACGGAATTCCCATTTAGCACCCTGGTTGTTAATGTGATTGGTTGTTTTCTGGCTGGTCTTGTCTATATGTGGCTGGAGCATTCGGGGCAGCATTGGCCTGCAGGAAGATTGTTATTTTTCTTTGTTGGCTTTTTGGGCGCTTTTACTACCTTTTCGGCATTTGCATTAGATAGTCTTTTATTATTCAATCAAGGCGAAACCCTCAAATTAGCGGTAAATATTGCGGCAAACTGCCTGTTATGTTTAATTTGCGTATTTGTTGGTGCCTGGCTTGGTGGTAGAATAGCCGCCAATTAGACCTATTGGTCAATATCTTATAATTAACCTTTTCAATTAGATTTGGACGAAAAATGATCGACCCTAAGTTATTTAGAACCGAATTGGATGCCGTTGCTGCCAACTTGGCAAAGCGCGGTGTAGAGTTTGATAAAGCGGCTTATCTTGAGATGGAAGAGAGTCGTAAGTCTTTGCAAATTAAAACTGAAGAATTGCAAAACGAAAGAAAAACTCGATCGAAGTCCATTGGTAAAGCGAAAGCGGCTGGCGAAGATATTCAACCTTTGTTAGATGAAGTTGCAAACTTGGGTGATGAGTTAGATAAAACTAAAGCTGCATTTGAAGAGGTGCAAGCGAAGTTGGAAGATTTATATCTTGGCTTGCCCAACCTTATTTCTGACGAAGTACCCCAGGGCCAGAATGAAGATGATAATGTTGAAGTGAGAAAATGGGGCGAACCTACCCAGTTTGACTTCGAACCTAAAGAGCATACCGAAATTGGTGAAGGTGTTAATGGAATCGATTTTGCTGCGTCCGCTAAGTTAAGCGGTTCTCGCTTTGTAGTGATGAAAGCGGGAGTAGCGAAACTGCATCGTGCACTGATTCAATTGATGCTAGATACGCATACTAATGAGCACGGTTATCAGGAAACTTATGTTCCATATTTAGTAAACCCTGAGTGTTTATATGGTACTTCTCAGCTACCCAAATTTGCTGAAGATTTATTTAGCGTTCAAGGAACAACCCAAGATAACAAGCCTCTGTATATGATTCCTACGGCCGAAGTTCCTCTGACCAATTTAGTTCGCGATGAAATAGTCGATGCGGATGATTTACCTTTAAAGCTTACCGGCCATACACCATGTTTCCGTAGCGAAGCTGGTTCTTATGGTAAAGATGTAAAAGGACTTATTCGTCAACATCAGTTTGAAAAAGTAGAACTTGTGCAAATTGTTAAACCTGAAGAATCTATGGCTGCGTTAGATGAATTAACCGGCCATGCTGAGAAGATCCTTCAAATGCTGGAACTCCCATACCGTACAGTTATTTTATGCAGTGGTGATATCGGCTTCGGTGCAACGAAAACCTATGACATTGAAGTTTGGTTACCTGGACAAAGCGCCTATCGCGAGATTTCTTCTTGTAGCAATATGGGCGATTTCCAGGCGCGCCGTATGCAAGCCCGTTATCGCAATAAAGAAACTGGTAAGCCTGAATTAGTTCATACCCTAAACGGTTCTGGTCTAGCGGTTGGACGTACTCTGGTTGCCATTTTAGAAAACTATCAAACTGAAGATGGAAAAGTTCGTGTGCCGGAAGTTTTAAGGCCTTACATGAACTGCGATGTAATTGGTTAAGCTAATCAAGTAAACACTCATAAAAAAACCGCCTATTTGGCGGTTTTTTTATTTATTCAGTAATTAGGTGTTCTTTTCTTTCTTTGGCGGACTAACTAGTTCTTCCAAGAATTGGTCGATGCCAACTTCCTTAATACGAGGCGCAAACTGTTTGCGGTAACTTTTACGCATATCGCTTCCGGCTACGATGATATTGGTGATTAACCAGTTACCAGACTTTTTAGTTAAGTAATAAAAAATCCCTAGTGGCTCATCGCCTTCTTGCTGCATCGAACTTTTAACACGTGCATTGCCGGTTTTCTTGCTGATTTCGGCTTTTTGGAATTCAAATGCTTGCCCATCATACAGGGAGATACCTTTTGCATATTTATCGATTACCTGGTCGATATAGCCTTTAATAAACTTTGCTTTTTGAGTATCGCTTAAAGTTTTCCATGTTTTCGAACCTAGAGTTTTACGAGCAAAAGTTTCGCTATCAATTACTGGAAGCAGGTGTTCTCTGACAAGTTTTTCGGCTAAAGCATCATCTGTTTTTAACGCTTCTTTATTTTTATCAATCGCGTCGATCATTTTGTCGGCAATTGACTTCAAATAAGTAGAAGGGTCATTTTCAGCCATAGCTGCGCCACTAAGTCCCACGATTAGCATTAGCGCGCCGAATAATTTTTTCATTTGTATTTTCTCCAATTCAGGAAATTGTTTTAGGCCAACGGATACCTTTGACGCTATTTTATCAAATATGTTACGCGCCAGGTAATGCTCAAGTATTTATAATACGGATTCTGAATGAATCGAAACTGAACTAAACCAATATGGAATTAATCGAAACACCATTATTGGGATAGTTAATAATAAAACAACATCAATTTTGTAAAAATAAGTAAAGTTGAGGATTGTTACTCATAGTATCTCAGCTAAGTGCACCTCGCAGGCTTTGGTAATCCGGCAATTTTTGTTGCCTGTTTAGCTGGACCTTCAGGGAATAATACCTGTAAAAACAAGCTGTTAGCTTTCTCTTGAGGAAGCACGCTTGCAAGATATTTAACAAGAGGGCGAATTGAAGGGCTGGTATTAAACTCGTTGTAGAACTGGCGCACATAGCGAATAACTTGCCAGTGGTCTTGGGTAAGTTCAATTCCTTCGAGTTTAGCAATAATCTCCGCGATAGACTCATCCCATTGAGAGGCGTCCTTTAAATAACCCTGGGGGTCAGTTTTAATTGAGTCAGGTAGCATAATTACCAGCTAATTATTTTTGTTGCTTTTGCAGAAATAGAAATCCAGTCAGTGTCTTCAATCAAATTTATACCCGAATTGAGCAAATCGGTTATTCCGCGGCACTCGCAGTCAGCTCGCAGTGCGTTTAATGTCTGCTCAATTTGAGGTAGCTCCGAATCGATTAGGTTGGTTGTAGCCTCGCCAATAAAAATGAAGATATCATCTTGCTCAGCAAGTACAGATGAAATTTCCCTTAGTTGTTGGTTAGACATGCGGTTGGCAAATAAATGAAGGTTAGCCATTAAAAATTCACCACCTGAGTACTATCGTCGATTAATTGTTTTAGTTCCGTTTGCTCTATTGCCTTACAATTTGAGAGCAGCTTGTTTTCGGTGAGCTTTCGGTTTTTAAGTGATACTTTGGTCACGAACACTTGGTCAATATCGTAAAACTCTAACGCTTTTAATTGCATATCATGGAGTTTATCGTTGATGGCTTTATCTCGTTGGTTATTGATTAAATGTAGTATTCCATCGCCATCAAATACCAAGTTGACCTTTTGTTCAAATGCCGCACAAACAAGCGCTAAATCTACGCCTTCTTTACCTGATATAGACGAAAAAGGAGGGGAGTTGATGATGATTGTAATTTGGCTGGCTAAATTGCTCATTTCTATAACTCTGTTATTTAAAATGGATAAATTGCTGGCCATTTTTCGCAAGATTGGCAGCTAACTGTCCTAGTCCAACAACTACAAATTCATCATCTATCGAATTGGTGTCCATGCCGTTTTGGGAAGCTTCTTCATGGTTGATAATTCCGCGACGATTTCCCGCAGCAACACATAGCTGTAGTTCACATTGAGCTTGAGCCGCGACAGCTTTCCAATCCTCTTTTAATTGAGCTTCATCTTCAGGTTTGAGAGTAAAGCGGTTGGCCACGTTAACAGCGTCTTGATAAAAGAACACGTTACTTAGGGTATGTCCACCGGACAAAACCGATTTGGCAAAACGAATTGCCGATAAATGCGCTTGGGATTCTGTTGGTGAGCCTGTGACAAGTAATGAGAATTTGGTCGACATATGTGAGGTTAGTTCGCTGATTTCGGATGATATTTTCAGGTATGAGCTAATCTAAATCAAGTTTTGCAAGAAATTGCTCGAAAATAGGACTGGTCTAATCTCTTTGGGCGAAAATGAGATAGATAATCCGAGCCGAAAGTGGCAGGTTATTATCGCGTAACTTACCACTTAATAATAATAATTTAAGGGTCTAACAATAAAGGCCCAGGATTTAACGACACATGTAAAACGTGCCCAGAAGACAAGTGGTTTTCACAAGAGTACCGCTGTTATTTGTTGTTTGGCTGTAGAGGGCGTTTTATTGGACTATACCCAAAGAGAAAATACGATGACAAAGAAGCACCTAGACCTTGAGTCTTTCATGGCTGAAGTGAAGCGTCGCAACCCCGGCGAACCTGAGTTTCACCAAGCTGTACAGGAAGTAGCAGAAGATATTGTTCCTTTCATCAACGAAAACCCCCATTACAATCAGGCCGCCATACTTGAAAGAATGATCGAGCCAGATCGAATTGTATCTTTTCGAGTTAGCTGGGAAGATGATGAAGGCCACATCCAGGTGAACCGCGGTTACCGGGTTCAATATAACAGTGCGATTGGTCCATACAAAGGGGGACTTCGTTTCCATCCTTCAGTAAACCAAAGCATTTTAAAATTCTTAGGATTTGAACAGGTATTCAAAAATAGCCTCACTACTCTCCCTATGGGAGGCGGTAAAGGAGGTTCTGATTTTGACCCCAAAGGTAAGTCGGACCGTGAAGTGATGCGCTTTTGTCAGTCCTTTATGACTGAACTACACAAACACATCGGGCCAAACCGTGATGTACCTGCCGGAGATATTGGGGTTGGTGCACGTGAAATAGGTTATTTATTCGGTCAATACAAGCGATTAGAAAATGAGTTTACTGGAACGCTAACTGGTAAATCCCTTGAGTATGGCGGCTCGTTAATTCGGACAGAGGCGACCGGTTATGGTGCTGTTTATTTTCTAGATCTCATGTTGCGTCACCGCGGTGATTCGATGGAAGGCAAGACCGCAGTGATTTCCGGTTCCGGAAATGTTGCGCAATACGCTGCGGAAAAAATTACTCAGCTGGGCGGTAAAGTTGTGACAATGTCTGATTCTGGTGGATTTATTTACGATCCCGAAGGAATTGACGCAGAGAAGCTTGCTTACATTATCGACCTTAAAACCGTTAAACGAGGAAGAATCAAAGAATACGCAGAGAAATATAACTGCGAATACTTCGAAGGTCAGAAACCTTGGGGAATTAAATGTGATGTAGCATTGCCTTGCGCCACTCAAAATGAAATCCACCAAGAAGATGCAAACAAGCTAGTCGTTAACGGCGTACAAGCTATTTCTGAAGGCGCGAATATGCCGACAACTATTGACGCGATTCATATTTTCCACGACGCGAAAGTTTTATACGCGCCTGGTAAGGCGTCTAACGCTGGTGGCGTTGCTGTTTCTGGATTGGAAATGTCGCAAAACAGCCAACGTTTATCTTGGACTCGTGAAGAGTTAGATGAGAAGCTCAAAGAAATTATGGCGGGTATTCATCAACAGTGTTTGCAGTTTGGTGACGAGGGTGGATATGTAGATTACGTTAAAGGTGCTAATGTTGCAGGGTTTGTAAAAGTTGCAAATGCGATGTTGGCTTATGGTGTGGTTTAAACATACTTTACTATAAACGTTTACTTTCGAACTTAAAAAGCCCGCAGTAGCGGGCTTTTTATTATTAGTGCATCAATTTGATCGGTTAATCATCACCAGAGAATGCTGATAGTAAATGGAGCAGGTTCATGAAAAGAACATAAATGTTCATGTACATACTGACCGTGGCAATGATGTAGTTAGTTTGCTCGCCTCGCATGATGCTACTTGTATCATATAGAATGAAACCAGACATAAGCAGAACGAACAGAGCAGACAATCCAAGCGAAAGACCAGAAATATGGATGCCAAAGAAATAGCTGGCTATAAGATAGCCGATTGCTGCGACTACACCTACCATAAGACCTACAAATAAGAAGCCTCTCATAAAAGTGAAATCTTTCTTAGTAGTTAGGACATAGCCAGATAGAGCGAAAAATATGAGACCTGTTCCAGCTAGCGCTTGAACAACGATTCCAGAACCGAAAGCTTGTGCATAAAGCCCAACAATTGGCCCAGCATAGAAACCTAGGAAACCTGTAAATGCGAATGTAACCACAAGGCCCATTGCACTATTTGCCGTTTTTGCTAACACAAAGCTGATCCCAAAAATTACAGCTAAGTAAATGAAAGGACTTATCGGCGCCACATTCATAGCAACAGCCACGCCAGCCATTGCTGCGCTGAATAGTAATGTTGCGGATAATAATAAGTAAGTGTTTTTGAGAACCTTATTAATCTCTATCGAGCTTCCTCTGGTTCTCTCAATTACCGGCGATTGGTGTTGCATTGATTAAACTCCTGTTTAATAAATAAACGTTTGCCTTGTGAGGCAGTAAATAATCTTAGACCTATCTATATATTAAGGGTTCAACATAAAGATCCCAACCCCTATGGTCAACTATTTTAACCTAAGTTTGCTCTTATTTGCTTGATTTTTAGGCACTTAACAAAAAAATTTACATTTTTGTTAATTTAGGCTTTTACAAATCTAAATCTTCCGGTAATATGCGCCCCTCAACGGAGAGATGGCAGAGCGGTTGAATGCACCGGTCTTGAAAACCGGCATGGGTTAATAGCCCATCCAGGGTTCGAATCCCTGTCTCTCCGCCAAATATTTAGAATACTGAAAAGCCCTAAGAAATCAATATCTTAGGGCTTTTTTGTTTCTGACGCTTAGCCAAGCTTTGACTGCTTCGTTTGGTTCGACGGCAACCCCTTGGGGGCTGAGCACATGAAGCGCGGAGTAATTCCTTGCTCGGAGTTTGTAAGAAATCAAATCAAGAAAATAGAGACACGGTTTTCTGCCCTGCTAATGGTGCATTAGCTTCTATGGTATAGCTGCCCCCCTTTTTTCAAATACCTTTGATAAGAACCTCTGGTTAGCTGTCGCTTTTGTTCAAGTTGTTACTTCTCATCTAATTCAAAAATTCTCAAGAATTGTTACACCTGATAGCAAGACCAATAATAGAGCCTAAAAGGTCAACACCTAGAGCATTGGCTCGGTCTGTACTAAATGGCTGAATATTACAAATGGCTAAATTTTTCATAACTAGTACATATAAAGGCCGGTAGAACTTAAATCATTAAATAATATAAATGCTCAACAAATAGCTTCTGGTTATGATGTGACATAGAGTTAGCTTTCGTGTCTCGAAAAGATAAACAAGGAGGGGCTTGAGATATGGAAAAAGCTGGACATGTTGTAGGTTCTTCTCAGCCCAATCTTGATAATCAAACCAACCAACTTCTTAAAGTACAAAAAGATATTCTGGAAATTGCCGTAACGGGCAATAATTACCAAAAAGCACTGGACAATTTATGCTGCGCCGCTGAGGGACTTTTACCCGATTCGGTTGCATCGATAATGATCTTTGAGCCAAAGAAAAATGGACTATTTGTGCGAGCGGCTCCTAACTTGCCCGAAGCTGCGATTGAAGCGCTCAATGAATTGGTTCCCGGTAAAAAGTCCGGTTCTTGTGGGACTGCTGTTTTTACTTCTCAACCCCAATTTGTCTGTCAAACTTTAAGCGATGCTCGCTGGGAAGGGTTTCAAGACTTTGTGCAAAGCTTTAACGTATTGGCGTGTTGGTCAATGCCAATTAAAAATAGCAAAGGGGAAGCTGTTGGTTCATTCGCTCTTTCCAGTTTTCATGAAAGAAAACCTGGTGAGTTTCACTATTTGTTGCTTGAGACTGCCGCGCAGTTGGCTAGTATTGTTCTCCGACGAGAAATTGAAGAGCAAAAACTGCAGCTTGCAGCGCATTATGACGGTTTGACCGGATTAGCAAATCGCACGACATTATTTGTTCATCTTAAACACGCGATTGACAGGTGTAACCGACATGGAACTGAACTGGCTGTACTGTTTATCGACTTGGATAATTTTAAACAAATTAACGATTCATATGGGCATGAAGTCGGCGATCAAGTGCTCAGGCACGTTGCACAAGTTATGAGTACGACTGTCAGGAAAAATGACTCATTAGCGAGGTTGGGAGGAGATGAGTTCGTACTTGTCATCGAAGATTTCGAAGATACCACTGAACTCGCCAGAGTTGCGGAGAAATTATTAAACGCGGTAGTAAGCTTTAGAGAGCGGCAATATTCGGTAGACATTTCTGCAAGTATAGGGATCAGTCTTTATCCTGCGGATGAAACCAATGCAGAAATGCTATTGCAAAAAGCTGACAAAGCGATGTATCAAGCGAAAACCAAAGGTAAAAACCAAGCGGTATTCTACCGCTCTGCTTTAGCAAACTTAGTGAGTTCAAGGCAACAGCTTGAACAAGAGTTAGAATTAGCTCTTGAAGAAAATCAAATAAAAGCCTATTTGCAACCGGTTGTAGATTTGAACACCAATAAAGTCATTGGAGCTGAAATTTTAGCACGATGGCACCACCCGCATCGTGGGATCGTTGGTCCAGGTGAGTTTTTATCGGAGATAAACAAAGCCGGCCATATGGATAAAATGACAAAGCAGGTTTTACGTGAGGCTTTTAATCAAACCATGTGTTTTTTCAGTGACGAAAAGAGTTTTAAAAAGTTTACTCTCTCTGCCAATATTGCACCGTCACAACTGGCTGAAGGCGCTTCGCAGATTTTGTCACAAATCTTACAGGAGACAGGGTTTCCTGCTTCCCAGTTTGAAATTGAGATTGAAGAGTCGTTTACTACTTCGCTTACCCCCGGTATGCGTAAAGAACTCGAGGAAATTAGTCGATTAGGTGTAGGTGTGGTTGTCGATAACTTTGGTAAAGGAAGTACTTCTTTAGCCGGCTTAAGACAAATACCGGTTAACAAGATTAAGATTGATAGATCTTTTGTAAATGAGATTGTTGACAAAGACGAAACCAAAACGGTTGCTTCATCAATTATCGCCTTAGCTAGAAGTCTTGGAATCAGTGTCGCTGCAACCGGCGTCGAAAGTAAAGACCAGCGATTATTTCTTAAACAAAACAAATGTAATTCCGCTCAAGGATACCGTTTGGGTAAACCAGTGGAACTTATTGATTTTCATAGATATTTAAAAGCCAGCTAGCTCTAATCTTCCAACTCATTACTTCTGGTTATTCCACAATAGCTGTTAATTAGTGGCTCAAATAAAGTGACAAGCCCAAAATTCTGTTCAATTGTCATTAATTGAAAAGTCACTGTGAACGATAAAGTTAATTTTCCCGCAAATGCATTACCGCTTGACGCTGATATGCTAGGTAGGGTCCAACAATTTGATAGTAAAGCTCTTTACTGGTTAAGCGGGTATTGCTCCGGTTTGGCGGATGCCAAAGGGCATGCGACGGGTGAGGTTGCTTCGTCGGATAGTCTCCAGCAATTAGTAGGTGGGAGTACCAATTCATCTTCAATTGAATTAAAAACGGTGGTGCTTTATGCCTCCCAATCGGGTAATGCTGAAAAAGTCGCTCAGTTACTTTATTCCAAGTTGAGCGGTGCCGGAGTTGACGCGCAACTAGCTTCCGTTGCTGATTTTAAAACCAAAGAACTAAAGCAACAACAAGTCATCTTAATGGTCGCTTCGACACATGGAGAAGGTGAGCCACCGGATGATGCAATTGACTTTCATGAATTTGTGCTGGGTAAAAGAGCGCCTAAACTAGACGGCGTTAAATATGCCGTGTTGAGTTTGGGGGATTCAAGTTACGAATTTTTCTGTCAAACCGGCAAAGATTTTGACCAAGCTTTTTCGAAACTGGGGGCAGAAGCATTGTTGGAGCGAGTTGACTGTGATTTGGATTATGAGGAACAGGCTGAATCATGGAGCAACAACCTTGTTGAAAAAATCTCAGATCTTAAAGGGGCTGATGGTTCTACTTCTAATGCTAAAAGTACTGCTCCCCTTGTTCAAAGCCAAACTTGGTCAAAGGAAAAACCATTTGCGGCGACTATTTTAGCCAATCAAAAAATTACCGGCCAAGGCTCGGTTAAGCATATCAATCATATCGAAATTTCCCTTGAAGGTTCTGGCATCCAGTATTTGCCGGGAGATTCACTTGGCGTGTGGGCTAAAAATGATAGAGAAGTAGTTAGTCGAATTCTTGACGTCGCCGGTCTTTCTGGAGAAGAGCCAATTACTTTTAAAAACGAGTCTCGGTCAATCAAGCAGGCTT
>JAPHTP010000007.1 GCA_026196875.1 Kangiellaceae bacterium | reverse complement strand
CATATCACTGCTTGGTTTCAATAACACAGGATTTAGATCAGTAGATAATTCAATTCCACACGCGATTGCTTGCAGAGCTTGTGCGCGACCAATTTCTCCACCGCATGGAGTAACCGCACTATTAAGCGCCATATTCTGTGGCTTAAAAGGTGCCACAGAAATTCCTCTTCTTTTAAGCACTCTAGCCAAACCCGCAACACAAATGCTCTTACCAGCGTCAGAGGTTGTTCCCTGCACCATTAATGTGCCCTTGCTCTTAATAAGCCCCTCATTCGTTTTCATTATTCATGAGGCTCCATAGAATCAAAACAATGATTAAGGCTCATAAGCTGCGGATAGATCTTGTCGTCCTGATAGATTGACACGCGCGTGGCACTCGCATAATCAACGCTAAAACGTCGAAACTGAAGTCCTGAGCGATAGTCCATTTTCAAACACCAAGCCACGACAGTTCTTATCACGCCGGCATGAGTCAGTATGGCAACTTTCTTACCAGTGTAGTTTGTATAAATCTGGCTTATAGCTTGTTCTATTCTTGAACTAAACTCTGATAATCTTTCTGCATTTGGTGGTGGAAATTTATCAGGTTCAGAAAAAAACTGAGAGACTTGCTGCGGGTGATTTTGATGTAACGATTGGTATGTTTGCCCATCCCAATCGCCAAAGTGGCATTCCTTCCAGGCTTCTTCAATCGCTAATGGAACATTACTTTCACTGCCAAGATGCTGTGCAAAACCTGCGCATCGAGTAAGTGGGCTTGATATCAATTGATCAAACGGCCCTATTGAGCCAAAAGTTTTCTCAAGTTGACTCCATCCATTTTCCGACAACGGAGAATCCGTTGAACCGAGTAATGCATTTTGCAATACCGGTTCACCGTGCCTAATCAAAATTATTTCTGTGTTCATCAATTCTCAAATTCAATTTTTAAATTCAATTAAATCTACCTGCTAGATTTGACTGAAACGGGAAACCCCGCTACGACCAAAGTAACCTCATCAGCAATAGCAGCTACTGATTGGTTTAACCATCCGGCCTGATCTACAAATTCACGGCTGAGTTCTCCAAGAGGAACGATTCCACTGCCAACTTCATTAGAAACTAGAATAACTTCTGCCTGGCTATGTTTAAGCGACTCAAGAAATGCTTGCTTCTCTATTAGCCAGCTCTGCTCGTTTTCAGAACAAAGCCAGTTTGTTAACCAAAGCGTTAAACACTCGATTATTACTACTGAGCCCGGAGCTAAATCTGCAAGCCTTGTTGACAAATACAACGTTTCTTCGATTAGCTGCCACTCATCAGGGCGGCTTGCTTGATGATGAGCGATTCGAGCTCGCATTTCATCATCACCGGCTGTCGCGGTAGCTATATATGTTATTTCTTTATTTTTATTAGTATCTGAAATACCTTGCGCCACCGACTCGGCAAATCGGCTTTTGCCAGAACGAGCACCACCGAGAACTAAATGGATCATAAACTAGCCCCAAGCTGAATTTGTATCGCTAATATAGTTAGATAAACCACCAACTCAGAAACTTGCTGAACCGCTCCTAACGTATCACCACTAAACCCGCCGATCTGCTTGTTTAAATATGCCCTGGAAATGATTCCAGTAATGCTGATAGTCAGTAAAACAATCCAAAAGAATTCTCCTACAAATAAAAGCGCTAATAGTCCGGTTAGTGCTCCCCAAAAGAGATCACTTTTCTGATTCGATTCCGCCAGGGGTTTGACTTTCGAAGATTCGATATCAGTAACATATGGAAGAAAATAGATTAGCGCCGTTGATACCCCCCGACTTAAAGGGTGCGCTATTAGTAGTGCGACAACCACACTCTCAATCTGGGTTAAAGCAAAGAACTTTAATGTAAGCGCAAACCATAAGGCAGTTGCTCCGTAAGTTCCAACTCTAGAATCCTTCATAATGTCGAGCTTTTGCTTTGTCGTCCAACCTCCACCAAAGCCGTCACTTGTGTCGGCCAGACCATCTTCATGGAAACATCCGGTCAAAAGTACACTTGCCAGCATAGAAAGCAAGACCGAAACTTCCAAGCTAAAAACTTGATCCGCCACCCAAAAAACAAACGCACAGATAGCTCCTATCAGCCATCCAACCAACGGAAAATAACGACTCGCTCTATTCAAATTATTCTGGCTAAAGTCCAGGTTAGACGGGACCGGAATACGCGTAAAAAACCCCAACGCAATCATGAATAAATTAAGCTGTCCCTTGACAAAGCTCATACTTCAGTAACTCCAGCCGACTCGAAGCTTGCCATGTTGTTGTAAAATGACTGGGCGGCTAACAACAATGGATATGCAATTGCAGCTCCGGTGCCTTCCCCCAATCTAAGGCCTAAATCGAGTAGAGGTTTTGCATTCATAATTTCGAGATTTTTTTGGTGTGCTTTTTCCTCTGACCGATGACAAAAGACCATATAGTCTCGAACTTTAGGGTTGATTTTAAAGGCCGCCAAGGCGGCGACAGACGCGATAAACCCATCGACTAAAATAATACTGTGGCATTCAGCTGCCGCCAGCATCGCACCAACCATTTGTACAATTTCATATCCACCTAAAGCTGCCAGTATCTTTTTGGGATCGTGAAACTCATGTTTGTGTTTTGCTAGTGCCTTGCTGATTAACTGAATTTTTTTCTGCAATACTTGATCACTGATTCCCGTACCACGACCAACAGAATCCTCCGCAGATAAATCACTAAATGCACTGAGCAGCGCAGAAGCTGACGAAGTGTTTCCAATGCCCATTTCTCCAAATCCAAAGACATTGCAGCCTTCCGATGCGTGGCGATAAACTGCTTTCGCTCCAAGTGTAATCCCTTTATCAACGGACTCCAATGTCATCGCCGGCAACGTAACAAAGTTAGCAGTTCCTCGACCGAGCGACTGCATAGTTAGATTTGGATGATTGATTGGCTCAAGGATCCCGGCGTCGATAACTTCGAGTTTTATTTGATGGATTTGGCAAAAACAATTGATGGCCGCACCACCATTAAGAAAATTTAATACCATTTGCTGGGTGACTTCTGGTGGCGCAATGCTTACGCCTTCTTTCGCAATGCCATGGTCAGCCGCAAACACTAACATGGTCGGATTCGACAAAGAAATTTCTTCGGGCCCTGTTATCAATGCAAGCTGGAGTGCAAGTTCTTCCAGTTGTCCCAATGCGCCTGGAGGCTTGGTTTTATTATCGATTTTTTTTAATACTGCTGCTCGATTTGACTTGATGACGGAATTAATTTCGAACATAGTTTACCTTTATTATTTAATAATTACTTTTGCTTAAAATTGGCCGTTAACAATCAACTAGTTTGCTCGCTTCTTCGCTTTAATATGGCAAAGAAAAAGAAACTGCCTAACGCCGAAGTTACAATTCCAATGGGTAGAACTTGGGTATCAAAAAGTGAGCGAGCTACTACGTCAACCCACACCATAAAACTACCGCCTACCAGTAAAGACATAATCAGTATGCGGTGAATTTGGGCTCCTACCATAAAACGACAAATATGGGGAATCATCAGCCCTACAAAACCTATGCCGCCAACATGTGCGACTAAAACAGCAGTGATGGTTGAGCAAACAATCAACATAAAAAGTCTGAGTTGATTAACTGGAATACCGAGAGTTATCGCACTTTCATCACCAGCCTGAACTACCACCAACCAACGACGATAAACAAAAAATAGTGAGACTCCAACGAGCAATGTAGATGACGGAAGCCATAATTCCGACCACTGAGAATTAGAAAAACTTCCCATCATCCAAAACAGCAGAGTCGAAGCCATTTCCGGTCCAGAGTTATAAAGTATTAGGCTAGTAAATGCACTCAACATAAATGAAACTGCCACGCCTGAAAGCAGTAATTTTTCCACCTGAACAGCTGCACGCCCAGCCAGAGTCAACATTAAAATAACTGAAAATGCTCCACCGATTAATGCGCCGGCAGTCACCGTCAAAATTGCTGAAGTTAAACTCGACATAACCACCACGGCACCTAGTGCGGAACCAGAGGAAATGCCAAATAAATAAGGATCGGCCAATGGGTTACGAGTTACCGACTGGAGTATAGCCCCGGTAACAGAAAGTCCAGCGCCAGTGATCATTGCCATTAGAATTCGTGGCAAGCGAATCTCCCAAATGATCTGTTCACTTATTGGGTTTACGCTACATCTACTCGATTCGCTTGAACAGCCGAACAAAGCGTCTAGAACTTGTTGAAAAGATAGATCTACGCTGCCGCTACCAATTGCAGCAATAATCGTGATAAATAAAAATAATAAGGCCACTATAGCAATCAATTGAAACTGAGAAGTAAATCCCAGGGTTCGGCGTGGCTTTAGCTTATCAGGATCAGCTACAATGGACTTGGCTTGATTATCCATTGCTCGTTTTACCCAAGTTTACTGATTCAGTTATAACTTGCTCAAAAGTACCATCTAAATTGCTAGCATTTTCTTCGGGTGGTTTAACATCAAAAGTAATTCGGAGTTTCTGATTGAAAGGATGCTTATCAACTACAGCAGCGACCTTAAACACTTCTTGCAAGGTAGTTTGCGTGAGTACCTCCTCCACTTGACCTTTAGCTAAAATTTTACCTTCATCGAGCAAAATCAACCGATCACAATAGGCTGCCGCCAGGTTTAGATCATGAATGCTAACCAAAACTGTTTTGCCTAAGCTTTTGGCTAGTTCTAGTACTTCAATTTGATGCTTTACGTCCAGGTGATTGGTTGGCTCATCCATCAACAGGAGCTCTGGAGATTGCAAAATAGCTCTTGCGATCATAGCCCTCTGCTTTTCTCCTCCCGAAAGAGAGTTAAAGGATTGCTCAAGCTTATCAACCAGGTCAACTTGGTTCGCCGCCACCTTTATTTTTTGTTCATCTTGAGGAGTATCAAAAGAAAGTAAAGGTTTATTTGGAGTGAGTCCCATTCGGATAACGTCAATAACACTCAGTTCAAATCTCGTTGGTGGTTCTTGTAAAACGACCGCAACTTTCTGTGCGAGACCACGGCGATCATATTGAGAAATGGGCTTGGAGAATAATTCTAGCTGACCTGATGAAATCTTATTTTTGCCATAAATACATCTAAGCAGCGATGACTTGCCAGAACCATTGGGTCCGATAACGCCAACAAATTCGCCCGCGGTAACACGAAAAGACATGTTATCGAGGATCACTTTGTCTTTAACTTGCCAGCAAAGCTCTTTAGCTTGTAATAGAATAGAATCTGTCATTACCACTTATTTCAATTAAAAATGAGCGGCAATATTTATCCTAACAAGGACAACATGTTGAGGAAACTGAACTGCAAGCTTAGGTATATTCTTTACGCACTTTCTGATATGTAACGAATATTCTAGCTGATAGGCAACAGCTCCACCGAGTAACCCGCTCGATTCGCGAATGTGCTATTCGGCAGGTCTCCTGGCTTGTAGAGTTAACCTCTTAAGCTCCTTCCCAGCATTGGTTGAATAGATCTCATCACCTATTCATAACCCTAGCCAGTGGATTCGCTTTTCGCTCTACTTACAGTTGCGGGCACAGCCGCGGTATTTAACCGCGTTCCCTAAATGCTAATAAAGTTACACTAAAGGTCTTTTAATGTATCAGGACCTTATCGCCAATTTTCAGAACTTGGCTGGGTAACAATAGCATTTGCGCTTACGCGCACCGGATTAGCGCTGCAAATTATATCACACCGAGTTTACCGGGGCGAGAGTATCGCCCAAATTGCTCGCAATGAAACTGAATGACACTAAATATTGATTAACCAAAGCTAATCTTCGGATAACAACCAAAGAATGGCATCCTTTCTTCGATTGAATACCTCCGCTTCGACCGGAGTTTTGGAAATTAACAGCTTATACACTTGTAACAGCGCGTGTGACAAGGTATCGGTAGCCACCATGGCTAGTTTGTAATCTTTGCCACGAAGGTATAAATGCTCAGCAACGAAATGGGAATGTTCCTCTATATCAGACATTTCAATGTCGGGTTGAGCGTCGGAGTAGTCATAGAGGGCATTAATATTATAAAAAAAATCGGGATGCTCAATTAGCGCAATAAAAGTCTGATCAAGCGCTTCTTTGGTTACGCCCCCATAAAAACTAATGTCGGCAAAGCGTCCTGTTTTATTTATTGTTATCTTGCAATTATTCGGTTGATTATTCTTATCTGAATAGGCCACGAAATACCAGGCTCCTTAGCTAGCAAACTTAACTCAATGTAATTAGATAATAGTGACCATTAAACAACCAGATCGGAGTTAAATCAGATAGTTAGCGTCATAAGTTTAAGTCTTTTCTATTTCACGCAAAATAGCAAGCCATAATTAGATAATTGTTAATAGTAAACATAACCTTCAGGAATGTATGAAGGAAGATCCCGAATTCTCGTTTGAGGTGGGACCCGTTCTTTAGGAAAATCTAGAGTTGCTCAACCGTCGGCTCGTGAGAGTGAATAAGCCAACTTTGTGCTTCTTGAATACTTGGAGTGGTTAAAACTTCTATATCTGTTCTGACCAAAAACAACCGATAAAACTCAACTAGCATTTTTGTCATTTCGTCCTTATAAACAAATGCGAGTTGGTATTGGTCACCTCTTTTGTCGCGCATCCCCGCGGCAAAATGAAAAAGGATCTCTGTATCGTTTATATTTAAATCAACATATGCATTTTCCAGTCGATAACAGGCATTCATATTCTGAACAAAATCTTTATGCCTTATCAACTCTGAAAAACTGTCAGCAAATTGTTTGATGCCAATGTGCCCAACAAAAGTCAGCGTCGCCAAATTATTTTCTTTGTCAATTTGAATTTGGTGAGGAAGCGTATTTTGCAACGCTGCTTGCTCTTTCATTAGGCGTTACTCATCAGCTTTAACTCGACGCGACTGCCACATTTCTTCAGAATTATCCGATTGGCTTAATAGTCTGCAAAAAACGAAAAGTAAGTCCGATAGCCGGTTTAAGTAAATACGGGCAGCTTGGTTGATTTGATCTTCTTTGGACAAAGTGACCATTCTTCTTTCTGCACGCCGACAAATGGTACGAGCTAAATGGCAGCTGGTAGTCGCTATGCTACCTTTAGGTAAAACAAATTCCTTAAGCGGTGGTAAACGCTCATTGAAATCTTGCAACCAAATATCAAGTTGAGCCACGTGCTCATCTTTAATTAACTGATAATCCGGCATAGCTAATTCACCGCCAAGGTCAAACAACCGATGCTGGATTTCGTTTAAAGACCCGCTAATATCATCCGGCAATTCCTGAGAGGTAACCATACCAATTGCCGCATTCAATTCATCTACCGTGCCTATGGCTTCGATTCGACTGGAATCTTTGGCTAGTCGAGTATTGCCTGAAATTCCAGTAGTGCCATCGTCACCGGTTTTAGTTGCTAGTTTAGAAAGTCGATTTCCCATAGCTTATCCACAAAATCTTTTTAATTGACTGTTTATCGCCAAGGCCAGATGATCTTAAAATAGAGTGTGAGCGCAAAACTAAGCCGTCAAACTTAAGAAAACAGCACTGTTTATTTTTTCACCACATCTGAGCGGGCGCGTATTTTATAGAAACCAATCTGCAATTGAAACGCTTATCGGTTCTCATTTCGCAATAATATTGGGAATAGTTAGTAATTTAAAGATGAACTGTAATTCACACCTCATAAATTCAGACAAACAAACTCATTTGCGCAGAATTGTGAGTTTAGTTCCATCCATCACAGAAACCCTTATTGAATGTAAGGTTAATCTAGTTGGCCGTTCCCGATTTTGTATCCACCCCGTCGAGGAAGTTAATAAAATAAAAAAAGTTGGCGGAACAAAAGATATCGATTGGCAAAAAGTGCTCGATCTAAAAGCAGATCTGGTCATATTGGACAAAGAAGAAAACACTCTGGAAATGGCGCAAAACTGTCCCGTTGATTACATTGCCCTGCACATTCAGAGCGTGCAGGATGTAGCACCTGAACTGGAAAAACTATCAAACGCTATCGAAAATAATGCAATGAAACTTATTGCTAAGCGATGGCAAAATCTACTTAATAATAGAACTTTCTCCTATAAAATAAACGAGTTACCCGGCGTGATGGAGTGGTGGAAAAAACCTAAGAATGCTGAACAACTAATTTATATGATTTGGAAAAAACCATGGATGGCTGCGGGCGAAGGTATTTTTATTCAGTCAGTGTTGAAATTACTCGGAGTGGAAGAACAAAGAGTTAAGTTTGACCAAAAATACCCGGTCATTGAGCTGGAAGATTACTTTCCTCAACAAACCCTATTATTATTTTCCAGTGAACCCTTCCCTTTTCACAATTACAAGCAAGAATTACTTGAACTAGGATTTCCCTGTGCACTTGTAGATGGGGAATTGTTTTCCTGGTACGGCATTAGAAGTTTGCAGTTCTTAGAATCCTTGTCAGCTGACAAAATTAATAAAGTCACCTGACAAAGATTAACAAAGGAGGCTTAGCCTCCTTTGTTAATTCAGTAAAAACGCGTTTCTAGATAGGAGAGCCTGGTGGCATTTTAGGCAATTGGATAAGCTTATCTTTAGCTTCTATTGTCAAATTCTCAAGCCGCTTAAACTGATAGGCATAAAAACCGTAATAGCTGGAAGTTTTTCTAACCGCCGTTAGCTTTCTTTGCAGATAATCTCTTTCTGTCATTAGTATGCCCAGAACCTGCATTTTAACTTGCTGCGAAACATTTTTACCATGCAAAAGATTTAGATAATTCGAATAAACCAGGGCCACTACAGATTGGTGAATTGTAGCGTTAAACCCATCGTAGTTTTTCTCAATAATGTCCTGATGAATACTCGTGCCGATCGAATCGATTGATGGAATTGTAGGGTCCGCCGCACTTTGTTCCACCAATCGATTTAATCGTTGCGGATGTAATATCAGCGACAAGGTATGCTGGGCTGAAGCTTCAGCCATAGCAAGCGAATCAAATGCAGTGCCGCTGTTGCCTTGAACAGCTTCACGCGTCCGATAATGCCCCATTGCCTTGGGTAACATCATAGCGGCGATTTCAGGCGCCAGCTTTAAGAATTCAGGTGTTAATGTTGAAAGCATTGAGTTTAATGCTTCTACTTGCTTTTCTCCTTTAACCACCGAAACGTTCCTGGCTTGGTTGTTTCGTTTTATCGAATAATCGTAATTAATGCCACCTATTAACTTTGCAACAGCAGTAATTTGATATCGATGGAAATAATAAACGGGCACTATTATTTCTTGAAGGTCAGACCATGCTCTGTCTCGCTTCAGGTTACGAGCGCCGAAATTACTTAACGCCACACTACGAATTTGCTTCATCGACTCAAGCTCTTGTACTGGGTCACCGCCATTGTCCCAAAGGCTGGCTCTAGCATGCGCACTCCCAGGACGGCGTGAGTCAGGATCGGAAATATAGAGCAGTCCTTTCTGATCGTTTTCAGCGATTAACTGTTTTAACCAAGCATCTTCCTTACCTTTAGGAAAATCCTTGTAACCATATGCGACAGCGGCAAAATCCCATTTTCCTAAGCCCACGCCATAGGCATTAGGCGCAATAATCTTATTCCCCTGCAATTGGAATTTAGGGTGAGGATAGTCCATAACCGATGCTCTGCCATATGTACTCGCGGCAAAGTTATGAGCGAGTCCAATGGTATGACCCACTTCATGAGCTGACAATTGTCTAATTCTCGCGAGCGCTAAATCCATCAGCGCTTTATCATTTTCGTCTTGTGCAAATGGCGCCATTAAACCTTGTGCGATTAAATAATCCTGGCGCACACGCAATGACCCAAGGGTTACGTGCCCTTTAATTATCTCTCCGGTTCTTGGATCTGTAACTGTTGAACCATATGACCAACCTCGCGTGGCCCGGTGAACCCATTGGATAACGTTATAGCGAACGTCCATTGGGTCCGCATTGTCCGGCAGCATTTTTACCTGAAATGCGTCTTTATAACCGATTGCTTCAAAAGCTTTATTCCACCACATCGCACCATCAATCAAAGCAGACTTAACCGGTTCAGGCACTCCCGGGTCTAAGTAATAAATGATCGGCTCAACTGCTTCCGACATTTCAGCGTCTGGATTTTTCTTCTGTAGTCGGTGTCGACCGATATAGCGCTTGGTAATGCTGTCATTAATTGGCGTTGCGTAGTCTTTATACTCGATATCCCAATAACCGCTCTTTGGTATAAAAACTCGAGGTTTATAACCGCGTTTAGGTAGCCGAACAAAACTATGGTGCATTTTGAGCGTAATCGCAGTGGGTTCTGGAGCAACTTGCCTTAAATAGTTACCGGGCTTGCTCCCGGTTAAGGTAATACTCGCCTCCAGTTCAGTGTTATCTGGAAAAGCGGTTGTTCGAGGCATATAAAGTGCCGAACGACTTTTATCTACTTTATAACCCGTTCCCTGTTTTGCCCTGGCTAACCGTTTACCGACCCCATGGATATCTTGCATCATAAAATCTGTGGCATCTACAAGTACCCAGTTCGAGCCTGAGTCCGCAACTTTAAATCCCCATAATGTCGATGATGCAAATGCTTCGCTAATCGCTTGGCGTTCCTTCCTGTTTTTGCTTTCTGCTCGATAATCCACCGGCTTTTGTACCAGCATGACTTTATTGCCAGCCTTTTGAAACTCGACCAATCTGGTATAGCTTAGCTGCCCCCGGTCTAATCCAATATCATTTGAGCCTAATCCTGAAGGCAAGCTTGTCTGGTAGATTAATTCCTCACCCAGGTTGTCTATTTTTAAATAGATCTTATCTTCTTTCTTATCGTGAATGAGCCCCACGAAGCCCCTATCCAATTCATATAGTTGCTCGAGCTCTGCTAACTTCTTAGCCTCAACCGACCACGAACTACACACAAGTAAAGAAGCACTTAATGTAGTTAAAAGCGAGGTTAACGTTTTTTTCATGCTAGATTCCTTGGTTTTACAATGTTCAATGCACTGCTTCGCTCAAACTCGACTAAAAAACTCAATTGAGAATTTCAAAGATTGCACACAATATAGTGGTGTTATGTCATTAAAATCAAGGTATTAGGCCACGAAATTAGAAAATTTATTATTCATAAGCCCCCTACCATTTCCAATCAGAAGCTAATAATCCGTAATCAACTTGATCGGTCCAGCGGTTTCCAACTTTAAAGTGGCTCTTAAAATAGGCTTCTTTTTGCATCCCGACTTTCTCCATGACACGATAAGAAGCATGATTTTCCGGGTCACACTTTGCAACTACTTTGTGAAACTTGAGTTCTGAAAACAGGTAGTTTATCAGTAATCGACAGGCTTCAGTACAAACGCCTTTGCCGGCACATTCCGGTGAAATGCGATAGCCAATTTCAGCCCTTGAGTGTTCCTGCTCTTCAATTCTAAATACGATTTCGCCGACAACCTTTTCTTGGCCAATAAAATTAATGACCAGTCCATTCCACCTTGCCTCACTCATCTCCCAGGGTGAACAGTGTTGCTCAACGATCTCTTTTATTCTTTGGTCAGATTCCGGCGGCCGAATAAAGCGGCAACTTTCTTCGTCCTGCCGGTAAAATCTGATCGCCTCATAGTCACTTGCCTTGCAAGGCCTTAGTAATATATTAGCGCCGACGATTGTGGGGATTTCCAACTTACTAATATCAGTCTCTGACAAACTTCCTCTCCGCTTTAAGACCGGTTATTTAAAATTGTTAAAACCTACTTTTTACTGGTTTTGTCACTTTCCTTTGGTTTACTTTTAGCGGGAGCAGAAATCACTTGGCTAAAGTACAAAGCATTATTGAACAATTTTCCAGTACCATACCAAAATCCACGAAAGAGTGGATTATCCGAAAAACCAATCAGTTTTCCTTTACCTAGTCCTTGTACAAATACGCTGGTTTGCCCTTTTAAATGATCGATAACTTCGTCTGACATATATCCAGCAGCATGAGGCGCATCAGTAAATCTGGCAACACCAACAAAAGCTTCTTTGGGCTCAGTAAACACCTGTTCTGACCGCTTAAAAACTTGAATAGAATCATTGTCCAGTCCAAAACCGATGGGATGAGAAGTATCAATCCGCAGATCGGCTATTGCGCCACCAACAACGTGTTTTGCATTTAGCTGTCCTCTATCAGAATATTTAGCTTTGCTATCCACTGGCTTGGTAAACTTCTTCACTTGGCTTGAAGTCCACTTTTGTGAAGTTAGCCACTTAGCACCGGACGAATGAGCAATAATGACTCCGCCTTTTTTCACCCAGCGCTCAATATCTTTAATGTTTTTTTCACTAAAATCGTAACGTCCACTGACCATGATCAAGTGGCTGTAATCACTCTGAAGCAACCTGTTTACTTTAGAAACGTCTAACAAAGTAACGGGCTGCGATAATCTTTGGTCAAGCCAATGCCATACTTCTCCAGCTTGGTAAGATGAAACCCCTTTGCCAATTAATAACGCTGGTTTGACAGGCTTCAGAACCGGGTTGCTTGGGCTCCCCATATCGACCCCTTTGACCGCTAGGCCGCCGGTAATTTCAATCGGTCGTAGTTTGAATTTCAGTGCCAGCTTTTGAATCAGAGACACCAATTCTGCCCTACTCAAATTCTGCGCTTTGAGGGGAACAATTAAGCTCCCTAAGCTTAAGTCATTGTTATTGCTGGAAGGTAATTGAGTAGGCTTAGTCGTCGCCTGTACTCTGATGTTTTCGCGGTGTAATGCATTCAATAGTTGAGCCGTTGCCATATTTTCTGAATCGAAGGCGACAGCTAATGCTTGAGAAGAAATAATGGGCTCAACAAAAGATTCTATTTTATTTTTGGCCAACAATGACTGACTATATTTTGAGCGACTGACAAATGCGTAATCTAAATCAAACGCCATTCCCATATTCCACGTCGAAACATCATAAAAAACCTTGTCGGGGAATTGCTTACGAGTTTCAAACAGTGATTTGATCAATCGATATTGAGGTTGCTTTAACGGAATAATGTAGCTGGTTGATGAATCAAAAGAATTTGATTCTAATTTCAAATTTTTTGCCAGCGGATAATAGTCTATTTGATGGCGGCGTAAAATATCCAGTAGTTGACCCAAGCGATATTTATCTTTGGAAGAAATTACAACCGCCCTTGATTTATCCTTGTTGGCAAGCTGTTGGCCTTCACTAATAAATTTGCTTCGCATGTTTTTCAAAGCATCAAAATTGGCCTGCGCGGCTTCAATCGTAGAAAATGACGTGGTTAACTGGTTTCTAATAGCAAAGGGAAATGACAATTTTCCATAAGCCGAATCCTGAACATGCCCTCTTGCGCTCGCTTGCTCGAACAAAATTCCAACCGTGCCATGTACGTCAGGATAGGTAGAGCCTTTACCGTAATAAAAATCATCAAAGGACTCCTTGCTGTAATACAAACTGCCGATGTTGTCTAAAGCCTTGGCATGATATTCAGCAATAGTAGCCGTCATCTTAAAGTTATCTTCCGGTGTTAACGGATTTTGACGGCTGTGTACCCCCGGTTGGAAGAAGTACGAATTGTTAGTCCCCATCTCATGGAAGTCAGTCAAAATGTGTGGGCGCCAACGGTGGAACTGACTCACTCTAGCTTGCGACTCTGGGTGTTGCTGCAACAGCCAGTCTCTATTGAGATCGAACCAATAATGATTGGTTCGGCCTGAAGGCCAAGATTCGTTATGCTCCGTATCTAACGGATCAGCATTTGGCGTTTTACTTTTGTAACGATTAACCCAACTGGCAAAACGGGACAATCCATCAGGGTTTAACATAGGATCTACAATGATAACCTGTTTGTCCAGCTGTGCTAGTGTTGCTTTATCATTAGCCGCTGCATAGTGATAGGCAAACAGCAAAGATGCATTACTCCCGCTAGCTTCATTGCCATGTACGCTATATCCCATCCAGGTAAATAAAGGCGTCTCACCAGCCTTTTCATTTTTAACGTGAGCTACCCGCAATTGCTCTAGTTTTTGTAAGTTCTCGGGCGAGGAGATATAAGCGAGAATTAGTGGTCTCTTCTCATGGCTATAACCGATAACCTCAACTTTTACCCGATTGGAAGCGTTTGCCAATTTCTCGAAATAGTAAGCTATTTGTTCCGGCCTTACGTGCCACTCCCCAACCTGGTACCCCAGAGAAGAACTTGGAGTGGGAATTGAAGGATCGTAATTTGAAGCTTGTGGTAAGTAATATCCAAGGGAAAGCGTCTTGTCTTCTTCAGCCATTAATTGAGACAACGGCATAGAAAGTAAGCTGATTAGAGCTACACTAAGAAATTTTTTCATTCATTAACCTAGTTTTTTGATTGTTTTAGCCAGATGGGCGTTCATTTTTGTCAAAGGAATGATACAAAGCAAGAATTCTCCGGCTCACTCCAATCCCTAGTACGGTTAATCAGGCAGAATAGGAAATGCGTCTTTGAAGATCAATGGGTTTACAGAAATTGTTACGAAAAAGATAACCCCTAATCGATTCAATATAGACTCTATTTATTAATTCCTTATAAAAAACATGGGTTTTTTATGAGTTCTATCTGTTAAAATGATGGCTATATTCGTAATTTTGCAGTTAAAAATCTAATGATCACTATCACCGAATCCGCTCAGGAGCATTTTGTAAAGTTGCTTTCGTCTCAAGAAGAAGGCACCGGCATCCGAGTTTTTGTAGTCAATCCAGGTACACCTCACGCTGAATGTGGCGTTTCTTACTGCCCCCCGGACGCGGTCGAAAACGACGATTTGAAGCAAGAACTTGAACAATTCAATGCATATGTGGATGAAGAGAGTATTCCCTATTTAGAAGAAGCGGAAATTGACTTTCAGACCGACGATATGGGCGGTCAGTTGACCTTGCGTGCACCAAACGCTAAAGCGAGAAAAGTGCCAGACGACGCGCCGCCGGTCGACCGTATTCGATATATCATTGAAGCAGAGATAAATCCACAACTCGCCAACCATGGCGGACAAGTTGCTTTGGCTGAATTTACCGAAGATGGAATAGCTATCTTACAGTTTGGCGGCGGATGCCAAGGTTGTGGTATGGCCGACGTAACTCTTAAAGATGGAATTGAAAAAACGCTTTTAGAAAAAGTGCCTGAAGTAAAAGGGGTTAAAGACGTTACTGAACACAGCGAGGGAGAAAATCCTTACTATTAATCGTTCTAAACTGTTTATTGTTCTTTTATAGTCGTAACAAGATTTCATTGCTTTGCTATTCTATTGAGCCTTCGCTATATGTTGAGGGCTCTTTTGCTCCCCTCTCTGTTCCAATCCATTCCTAACTATTCCGTCTATTCCTAAACCAATACCAAGGCTCTAACTTTTAAGAAAATTACCAGTTTTATTTGTTTTTCTATCAAATTGTCGCTTATAGTTCTCTTTTCTTAGACGAAGCAGTACATATAAAACACATGCTACCTGATTCGCTTAACAAGCGACTACGTGACATGGCACTAACGCCCAGAAAGCAGCTAAAAAGATTACTGGTTGGTACTATTGTTTCTATGTTTGGAATAATCGCATTAATCTATGTGAGTAAAACAGAAAACCAATGGCTGTTCACCTCCGTCAGTGTAATAGTTATTGCCAGTGTACTCTACGCCATTCCCGGTTATATCGGGATCTGGATGTGGCGAATGAGAAAAGTTTTTTTTGATCTTGATTAGTAAAGCACGGGTATAGTGCGGATATAGCTCAGGTATAGATAACACCAGGTAAAGCCGTGACGTTCAAACATGCAAATCAAAAATAGTATCCAAATTGGCATATTTGCCACGATGACTGTTGTATTGGGTAGCTTGCTATTTATTGGCGGTCCACAAGATGACAGTGGCAGAGTCATAAAAGAATTTTGGAACTCCGGTCATGCGATATTGTTTGCGATACTCACTTTCGCCTTGTTGTCGTACACACCACTGAAGAACTCAAGCCTAACTAAGAAGATCGTTTTCACTATATTGTTTTCCCTGATAGTAGGCCTAATAACTGAAGTTATTCAACTTCTAATTGGCAGGAATCTTTCGGCCGAAGATTTAATAAATGACCTGATAGGCGGGCTGGCTGGACTAGCATTTTCAGTTGCCTTTACCCGTCGCTCTGCTTTGTATTTATTAAGCGGTACGTTTATTGGAGTTGTCTTAAGTCTAGTTGGTATACGAGGTTTTATTCTCTCGGCAATCGACGAATTTCGAATGTCGCAGGAGTTTCCATTGCTTAGTGGGTTTGAGTCTTTCATTGAACTTGAGCGCTGGGACTTTGAACACGCGAATATAAGTCTGAGCAATCAACATGCTTCAACTGGTGTTCAATCCATGCGCGTTGAATTTTTACCCGGTAAATACCCTTTTATCAGGCTTGACTACTTTGAAAGAGATTGGCAAAACAAAAAGTCAATAAGCTTTGACATCTATAGTGAATCGGAAAACTCAGTAACCATGGTTTTCAAAGTGTATGACCTGACGCACTTGCGATCAGGTTACTACTTTAATGATCGTTATAATAAGCGACTCAATCTCCTGCCGGGTAACAATCGTTTTTCTTTTGACTTAGCAGAAATTGAGTCTTCCCCGTCAAACAGGCAAATGGACATGTCAGAAATTATCGCCGTCAGTTTGTTTACCATCGACCTAAAGCAGCCTTTTGTTTTCTATATTGATTCTTTAATGCTTTCAGATAGTCAGGCAAAAATAGAAAAACAAATTCATGATCAATAATTTTATTCTAACAAAACCTTAATAGCCAAAATCAACATTTGCCAAGATTTATCTTATAATGTACCTATATAACGGACAAATGATAGACTGGATTCATTTAATATGAGTCAAGCATTTCAAGCTGTTCTTACAATTTCCAGACTAATAAAACTGATAAATACAAATAGGACTTTTAAATGTCGTTTCAGTGGCTCAATTCATACTTAGAGAATGCACCCATCGATGCTATACATCTCCCTGTGATCGGTATAAATGTAATTATTTTTCTGTTTGCCGGTTACATCATTAAAATGTCACCCAAAGCAATTAGCGAAACCAGACTTAAACGCAGCACTTTGGGACTAAGAGCGATTAGTATGGCGCTCTTTATGATCTACGTATTCGACGTACTTTGGCTGAGTATCGCGGGGGCACATGTAGATAGCCTGGTGGAGATATCCCAAACGGGTTTAACAATACTGGTTTCCTATGTTGTTTTGCATTTTGTTCAAGGTTGGATAATCGTTCGTTTTGGCAAAGTTAAAGAGGTCAATGGTGAAACGTTACGTGGAGAGTCATACGCGAGTGAAATGATTGGGCTTATTGGCCTAATCCTGGTTTCATCTATTGCTTTTCTGATCATTATTAATATTTGGGATTTAAACGATTGGCTCCAGGCAACTTCCGTAATTGGTGGAGTTCTGCTTATTTTATTTGCTTCAAAGGACTACTTTTTGGGTGATATGATTAGCGGTTTAATCATGCACTATAATTACTCTGTTGAAGCGGGTTCTGTCGTCAGGGTAAAAGAACTTGGCGTTACCGGCGTCGTAACACAAATAACCCTTTCACAAACGATTATTCGAGATCTAGTTCAGAAACACGAAATCACCATTCCCAATTCAAGGTTGCGAAATGCTACGGTGGAAACTATTTCAAACTGTACCAAAAACGGATTTCGCGAATATCTGGACTTTAAAATCGGATATGACCAATCACCAGAAAGGGTACAAGAGTTTCTAAATAAAGTTTGGCAGCAATCAGCAGAGAATGAAGCCGGGATCAATAGTGATGCTAAGCCCAAAATCGTAGTAATAGAAAATGGTGACCATGCTGTAACATGGCGGTTACTGTTTTATGTTAGTAATCCTTATCGGCTTCTCGATGCCAGAAACACAGTGCAAACCATTGCATTTGGATTATCACAACAAGAAAAACTGGGACTAAACACTCCCGTCACTCACCAAATTTTGAGTGGTGGTTTAACTTGATCCTGTAAAGATTAATGAATAATCTTATTTAGAGATCATGAGTCCCGTCCCTTTAGGTACTTTGGCAACTCATCATTTATCCGGAACCAGCTGACAGCACTTTCAGTATAAATATGAGCATCGGGATTAAAATCAAAATCGCTATCGAGTAAAGCCAAAGCAAATTCAATGTTATTACACTTGGCCGACTCAAAAATAATGCTACTTCCACATACGCGGCAAAACTTCCTTTTGGTGTTGTTTTTGGCTATATAAGTTTTTAACTCAGACTCTCCTTTTAGCCACTTGAAATGTTGTGGTTTGGCTTCAGCAAAAGTTGAAAAAGCCGCGCCATGAAATTTTCTACACATACCGCAATGGCAATGGCCGATACTTGGTTCAATTTGGCTTACTTCAAATTCAACTCCGCCACACAAACAACTCCCTTTTATAGGCGAATTTAATTTCATGGTAATTGCTCCCTTCTCGTAATTCTTTCATATCAATTGGATAGTAAGTTTCTCTTTTCTGATTATCAACGGAATATCACTCTTTGTCATATTGGTAGTTCAAACAAGTCTATACAAAGGTATTTGCTTGACCTCTATCAACGCATATACTTTGAAAGAGTATATTCTGTGCGCCCTTTTGACGTACATGAACTACCTTTAATAATAAGAACTAGAGTAGTTTCGAACTTTAGATAACGAATAAAATGGCCAACAATCAATCCAAACTAAAATCTGAACTGAAGAACATAATTCTAATTACTTTAGGTTCAACGGTACTTGCCTGCGGCGTTGCATTTTTTCTCCTACCAGGAGAAATTGCCACCGGAGGAACACCGGGAATGGGAATGCTAATTCATTTTATGACAGGTATTTCAACCGGTATTTCAATGCTGATAGTCAATATCCCCCTGCTGATAGCCGGGGTTAAATTCATCGATACACCATTTGCCCTCAGAACGGTCTATTCAATGGTGATCTCTGCGGTACTAGTCGACTTTCTAGTTCAATATGGAGGCTTTCCTCAAATAAACAGCCAGCTACTCTCTACGATTTACGGCGGAACGTGCGTAGGAGCCGGTGTTGGATTAGTTTTGAAAGGCAGCGCTTCTGCAGGAGGCACTACAATCATCGCAAAAATTGTTTCCACTTATTCCACAATAAAACCCGCCCAAGTAGTATTGATAATTGACGCCATGATTGTCGCTGCAGCCGGGCTGATTCTGCAAGATATGGAAAAAATGCTTTGGGCAATGTTGAGTATTTATGCGACTACGCAAGTGATAGACAAAGTTCTTACGATGGCTGTACCGGAAAAAATCGTTCACATTGTATCCGAAGAAGCAGAAGCAATTGGAGTGGCTATCGACGAACGATTAGAAAGAGATGGGACCATTTTATCTGGTAGTAACCTGGTTACCCAAAAAGATAAGAAGCTTCTGTTTGTTGTAGTTGGTGCAAGAAGGATCCCACAGCTACGAAATATTGTCCTCGCAATCGACCCCAAAGCACTAATGATAGTGATGGAAGCCCAAGAAATGATGGGTTCAAGTCGTCGATTTCGCTAATTAAAGGAAGCCTTTGACTCGACTATTCATCGTCACGATGAACAACCGGTAGCTTCACCTGATCTCGGACATGCTCAGGAAAAGGCGAGTTTTCATCTTTTTTATGTACTGCTTGAAGTGTTTCAGGTGGTGATTGGATCGCTACTTTTTGCGTAAATGGTAAGAAAAAGATTCCAAATAGAATTACCACCGCCAGATCAAATTTAGGGTAGCTGGGAGTGAGTGAGAAATTCCCTATAGCGGCAATTCGATGCTTTATTTGTCCTTTATAGCCAAGAAACGCATTTGAAAGCTGCTCGCCAAACTCACCGTTAATATTAAACCTCAAAACTTGCAGCAAGCTGTTGCCATATACTTCTGGTTCAATTTGTTTGGCTGACAACACCATATCGTCACAAATGTTTTCTCTTAAGCCACTTAAACGCCTCACAACCAACCAAACTAACGGGTTAAAGAAATAAATAATCTGAATGACATTTTGAATTAACAGCCATAAAGAATCTTGACGTTTTACATGCGCCATTTCATGGGCAATAATCGACTCAATTAATTCTTCATTCTCAGTCGCTAAAATCTTACGTGGTATGAAAATAATTGGAGACTTGAAGAAGAAGGTAAACGGCGACAGGTATTTATCTTCCGCTATCACATGCACTGGACGCTTAATCCAGAAGTTTAAGCGCCAACGATTCGCCAGAGCAACAAGCGGATACTCGACAATTGGCTGAGAGCGATTAATCATGCCAAGCAATTTGAATCTTAACAACATATACCGCATTAACACGAGACCGACAATTACCAACCAAAAGCAATAAACGATATCGCTCGAAGTCAATTGATAAGGTTTTGCTGGTTGAACGGCCGATGCAGAACCCGATGCCTTAGCAATAAATTCTGAGAGAAAATGGTTTTGTGAAGGATTCAACAGCCACTCTTTCACTGCACCAGAAATGGCATAGTCAAAACTTAATTCACTGGGTAATATTAGTCGCAATAAAACGACGCACCAAAGGCCGTACTCTACTCTTTTGGATAGGCCGGTATCAGAAAAGATCGAAAAAACGAATTTTATGGCTAGGACTAAAACAGCCAGCAACAAAGCATAAATTGAGTTTAATAGTAGAAACTCAATAAGATTCGAGCTTTGCTTGAGAATAAGATCGGACATTACTTTTTCTTCTTATCGATCCCTTGCTTTAAGATTGTCTCGAGTTCATCGACTTCAGATTCGGAAAGCGCCTTACTCCGTCCAAATAATGACATCAATGCGCCGCTATCCATTTCAAGCACATCATTCATAAAGTAACTAACCAAGCGCGCAATTCCCGCCGGTTTTGATATAGCTGCTCGATACAGGAATACGCCGTGAAAATCTTCGCGGATTAAAAGCCCTTTTTTAACCATTCGATCCATAGTTGTCTTAGTGGTCGAATAAGCCCAATTGTTGTCATCAACAATTTTCTCGTGGACTTCCCGTATCGAATAGCCCTCTTCACTTTTCCAAAGAATATTGAGTAATTGCAATTCGTTTTTAGTCAGATCAGGTAGATCCGACGCTGATTGCTTGCTGGACTTTTTCTTATTACTGGTTTTATCAGATGCTCTTGCCATTTCTGCTGCCGGTCTCTTCTATCGTTTCAGATTGATTGGTTCCGAATTAATCTGTTTCGGATTAAATCACTGATTATTACGCAAGTAGCAGAAAGATTACAGCGGCTTGAAGTAAAATACAAGCCGCATAAGGGGTTGAGAAAGAAATTGTTAACAGCCAAATAGATACTGAAAAATGGATAATTGGAGGTAACCACTAGTAATTGGCGACTTTATCTCTATTTTTCTGTTCAGATTGCGGTGGTTTTCTTTTAGGTCGAAATTGATCCATATACAGCTTAAAAATCTCTAACTGTGATTCATCGAGGATACCCGCAACTTCCGCTCTGTGCTTTTCTCGGAGAGCTCTGGCGTCGCTTCTGGCATTCTCCCTGCCTTCAGCATGCTTCTCACGATTGGCCTCCATCTCGGCCCTATGTGAATTAATCATTGTTTGCAGGTCTGATGCTTGTGTTTCGTCTAAACTGAGTAGAAAAGCGAGTTTCTCGAAATTGGGTTTTCGTTTCTGCGCATGTCCTCTTTTTTTCTGATGATTGATTTCCTCGCTGGAGCTCTCAAACTGAGTAGTATAAGCATAGCCGGTTACTCCACAGACGGTTAATCCTAAAGTCACCATCGTTCCAATAATTAACTTGTTCATTACTGTTCTCCTATTCATTACTGTTTTCCTAAAACTAAAGTCAATCAAATGGCAGCCTTACTCAACCACCATGTTAGCGCTAAGCATATCGACCAAACTTTCAAAGAATATGCAAAAAATAAGGATCTGGATTTGTTTAATATCCAAATCAGAGAATCGAATTAGATAAAAGGAGGAAGGCCGAATACGCCTTGTGGAACAAATTTAAAAAAGAGACCTATTCGTATTTATAGCCGGCACCATATACCGAGTGAATGGAGCTTTCATCGATATCTATTGCGCTGAGTTTTTTTCGAATTTTTTTAACATGACTGTCTATGGTACGGTCACTGACAACATGCCGGTCATCATAAATAACATCCATCAGTTGATCACGAGAGTATATTCTGCCGGGATGACTAAATAATGCTTCAAATAATAAAAACTCAACTTTGGTTAGCTCACACTGCTGTTCGCCGTTGAACACTTTAAAGCTAATATTTTCGAGTTTAATAGCATCATCGGATGATGTTGTTTGGCCGCCATAGCGGCGTAAAACGGCTTTGACTCTCGCGACAACCTCTCTGGGACTAAAAGGTTTACAGACATAATCATCGGCGCCGAGTTCCAAACCAATCAGACGGTCAATTTCTTCAACTCTTGCTGTTACCATAACTATTGGAATATCAGATTTTCGGCGAATATTTTTGCAAACTTCCAAACCATCTAATCCAGGCAACATCAGGTCGAGTAAGACCAAATTACA
Organism: Kangiellaceae bacterium; assembly: GCA_026196875.1. Taxonomy (GTDB): domain Bacteria; phylum Pseudomonadota; class Gammaproteobacteria; order Enterobacterales; family Kangiellaceae; genus Aliikangiella. The sequence goes on along the minus strand of JAPHTP010000007.1, from coordinate 17,632 downwards.
CGAGTTATTTTCTAACCATTCCTCTACTTGATCGCCACGATAAATTTGTGCCACTTCAAATGAAGCACCGGTTAAATAGTCAGCTAACAACTGAGAGATTTTTTCTTCATCTTCGACAATAAGAATTTTTCGATTATTTTCTGTAGACATAAGCTTTTCCAGACTTATTTTCCGAGATTTAATTTCGGCAATTTAGTTTTTAGCGAAACCGGTATTGCTATTCATTGATAGGAAACTTAATAACAAAAGTTACCCCACCTATAGGAGAATGCTTAGCGCAAATAGTTCCATTGTGGGCCTCAATAATATTTTTCGATATAGAAAGCCCTAAACCCGAACCACCTGAATTGCGGTTTCGCGAAGACTCCGCGCGATACAATCTTTCAAACAGTCTTTGCAATTGTTCATCACTAACCCCTGGTGCAGTGTCACTCCATAGTATCATTACTTCTCGAGCAGAGAAGTGATATTGAATTTGAATTAATCCTCCCTTATCACTATACAACAAACTATTGTTGAGCAAGTTGAGGAATAATTGGGTCAATCGATTTAAGTCTCCACTGATTAAAACGGCATTTTTAGGTCGTTTATGTTCAATAGAAAAGTCTGCAGAATCAATACTTTCACGTTTGCTATCGATAACGTCATCGAGTATTTCAACCAAGTCTGTGGATTCAAACCGGTAAGTTAATGCCCCGATATCGGACATTGAAAGTTCATGCAGATCATTAATCAAGAAGGCTAGCCGCTTGATTTCTTGATAAAGAGAATCTAGCGTTTTGCCATCATTTGATCTGATCCCATCCTGTATCGCTTCTAGTTCACCTTGCAAAATTGAAACAGGTGTACGTAGTTCATGAGAAATATCAGCAATCCATTGCTGGCGTGCTTTTAAATTACTATCCAAGGATTTAGCCAAGCGATTAAAGTCCTTGCATAATTCACCAATTTCATCGTTGCTGGTCACTTTTATCCGTGTCGTGTACTCGCCGCCGCTCAATTTGTGAGTTGCCTTACTTAGCCTCACAATGGGTTTTGTTAGCAAGCGACTTAAAACAATTCCAATCAAAGTTGAAATCAGAATTGCGATTACAACAGACAGTCCGAGGTTATTGTTGAGCTTTTCGATAAATAATCTATCCAGCTCAGAAGTTACCTGATGGGTTTTGATAAACCCGAGATAACCAATTACTTGCCCATCCAAGGTTATATCGATCCAATTGACACGATGTTTTTCATGCTCCGGCCCCAAAATAATATTCTGCTGTTGATCGGCGACGAATAGCTTGGGAGGCCGGGCGCCAGGCCTATTTTCGTCCCGAGGAGGCCGAGGCCGTCCTTCAGGCGGGGGTCTGCGCTCAGGCCCTCTGCCACGCTTATCTCTTGGTGGACCTCGCCGGTGAGATTCCCCTAAGAATTCAAGAAAGCTAGATCCACCTAAAATATAAGTATCTACCAGATTCTTCCAACGGGGACTTTTTCTCTGTTTCAGCCAATCCCAGCCTTGATCAGCCTCATATTCTCTAACAATGGCTTGAATGAAGGGCTCAAGTTCTTTTTCTCTATTGGCATCCAGATACTCTCTAAAGCTTGACGAGAAAGACAAACTACTGACTATATAAATTGCAAGCACCACAAAAATATTCGCCATTATAATAGCGAAAAACAGCTTGTATTTAATCTTAAGTTTCATCATTTTCGTAGTGGCTAAGCTCGATCTCAACAATAGTAATTATGCTGGAAAATTGTGTAAATAATAAGGAAAGCCCAATATCTCGTCCATAAAACCTGATATCTCGTCTATAAAACCTGATATCTCGTCTATAAAACCATATCTTTGCTATCTTTAATTGAAAGCCCATTCAAAGGAAGAAAATGACTAATCAAATAGACGCGGGTAATTTATCTTCCCAAACTTGCGAAGCATGTCAAGTCGGAGCCCCAAAAATAGAAAGAGATGAAGCCAGCCAGCTGTTATCTCAATTGCCGGAATGGGAGATTGTGGAACGACACAGTATTCTTCAACTCCTGAGAAACTATCAATTCAAGAATTTTATCGAAGCGTTAGATTTCACTAATCGCATTGGAGCACTTGCTGAGCAAGAAAATCACCACCCGGCAGTTTTAACCGAATGGGGCAAAGTGACCCTTCGCTGGTGGACCCATAAAATTAAGGGACTGCATAAGAACGATTTTGTTTGTGCGGCAAAATCAGACAATATTTACCTTCAATTAACATCCAAGCTCTCTGAGTAGCACTTTTGATACACTTTTTATAACGAGCAACGGTATTTTTGAGCTATGCAACAACAACCAACCGCGTTTACAGTTGACGACGACGAGCAAATGCGTAATGCGATCATCAGGACGCTTAGAAATGCGGATATTCCGGTAGAAGGGTTCGCCTCAGCCAAGGAATTTTTGGGATCTGGCAAATTCACTCACCAAGGTTGCCTGCTGTTAGACCAAAATATGCCGGAGATGGATGGGCTACAGCTGCAAGAAATTTTACTCGAAAAAGACAACGGTATCCCCATCATCTTCATTTCTGGATGTGCCCAGATTTCGGCCTCAATTCAGGCACTTAAAAATGGCGCTTTCGACTTTATTGAAAAACCATTTGATAATGAACAACTCGTTAGAGTGGTTAAATCCGCATTCGAACTCGACCTTAAAAATCGACTAACCCAAATGCAACAATCCCTGACTCAACAGAAGTTTGACAGCTTAAGTAAGCGTGAAGAAGAAGTAATGCATTGGGTTGTTGAGGGAAAATCTAACAAAGAGATCGCAAGAATATTAGACATTAGCTATCGAACTGTCGAAATCCATCGTACTAACGTAATGAAAAAAATGGAAGTTGATTCAATCGCAAGCTTGGTAAAATTGTGCCTTACAAAACAATAACTCAGAATTAAGAATCCCCAAGCGAAAAAGCAAGCACTTACATCTCCTTAAGCCTATTTCTACTATGAACTAAGTATAAGTACTTAGTCTTCCTTAAGCAGTCATACGTATATTAATTTGCTCCTACTTTTCCTATCCTGTTATCTAGGGGATGAGTTGTGATTATCAAATTCAGGAAGTCGGAGTATCAGGTGAATTACTTTTTGTCGAATCAAGATAAAAGCTTCAATCGAACTAAAACTAGAGTTCGATTAACGCCTGTCTCAAAAGTAATTCAATATCTAGTTCAAATACTATTTAGAGTCGTTTGTGTAATCGCACTAATTTTCTCTCTTACTCCAAGCTTGGTTCTCGCATCCGCCAAGATAAATTTCACTTCGACAGAAAGGGCCTTCTTGCAATCAATCGATAAAATCCGACTTTGTGTTGATCCCAGCTCCATGCCACTTGATGCCATTTCAGAAGGTAATCATATTGGAATTGGCGCTGAATACATCAAATTGTTCAGTAATCTAATCGAAAAACCAATCTCAATAATGGATACTACGAGCTGGAATCAATCTCTGTTATCAGTTAAATCCGGTCGCTGCGACATGATTTCGCTAGCAGCAAAAACCCCTCAACGGGAAGAATACTTAACATTCACCGAGCCATTTGTTGAGATCCCGTTTGTAGTTGTTACCACTCAAGATAAATTCTTCCTGTCCAAATTGGATGGGCTTAAGGAGAAAAGACTGGGTGTACACAAGGGGTACGCCTATGTCGACCTCCTTAGAAATAAGTATCCCGAAATTAACCTGGTCGAAGTTAAAAATCGTACCCAGGGCCTTGAAATGGTAAGAACCGGGGAATTATTTGGCTATTTAAGTGGCCTTCATTTGGCCGGGTATACGATTCAAGTAGAAAATTACACCGATTTAAAAATTAATGGCGGCTTCGATGAACTATCTACCATCGAACTTGGGATCGGCGTTAGAAAGCAATCCCCGATACTTAAAGATATTTTAAATAAGGCAATTGCCTCGGTATCAATCGAACAGAGAAAACGTATTGAAAACTATTGGCTTACGGTTCGCTATGATATTGCCGAAGACTACAACAGACTCTTACAATTCGCGGCGATAGCTAGCCTAATCTTAATTATCTTAGGCTATCACCAGTTGAGACTAAGAAGCGCTAACAAGAAACTCGAGGAAAGAGAGCGCGAAGTGTGGCATCAGGCGAATTTTGACTTCTTGACCGGATTGCCAAATCGCCGCTGTTTCCATCACCGCCTTAAAGACACCTTAGCTGCAAGCAAACGTAGCGGTCGCCCATTTTCGCTGCTATTAATTGACTTAGATGGCTTTAAAAATGTCAACGACACCATGGGTCACGACCAAGGTGATCAATTGCTAGTTGAAGTCGCCAGGCGAATTAAAAGCAGCCTGAGAAGCACAGATACATTAGGCCGACTTGGTGGCGACGAATTCGTAGTTATTCTGGATTGTGGTGATCAACAACGAAATATCGACCTTGTAGTTAATAGAATTCTGCTTTGCCTGCGGGCTCCTTTTGATTTGAGCGAGCAAGTCATTATATCTGCTAGCATCGGCATCTCGGTTTGCCCAAATGATTCGAGTAACCCGGTAGAACTACTCAAACAGGCAGACCAGGCAATGTATGAAGCCAAAAATTTAGGCCGAGGGCGTTTTTGCTATTTCAATAGTAAAATGCAACAGGACGCTATTGACCATATGAGCCTCATTCGTGATTTAAGAGTTGCCATTAACGAGGAACAATTCGAGCTTTACTATCAATCCATAGTCAACCAAAAAAGCGGTGAAATAGAAAAAATTGAAGCGTTAATCCGATGGCAACATCCAACCTTGGGTTTAATTAGCCCTGATAAGTTTATCCCGGCACTTGAAGAAACCAAGTTAATCATTCCTGTTGGAGAGTGGGTATTCCAAGAGTCAATTAAGCAACTAAAAATCTGGCAACAAAGTTACTCTAACAAATTACGAATGAGTATTAACGTCTCTCCTGTTCAATTTAGGAGCACCCAACTTCTGGACTGGGGAGATCAAGTTGAGAAATTAGGGATGTCTCCTAGCAGCATAACTCTTGAAATAACTGAGAGTCTTTTTATGGAGTCGAGAAAATCTACCAACTACCACCTCAACCATCTTAGAGAAAAAGGCTTTCAAATTGCTCTGGATGATTTTGGCACAGGCTATTCTTCACTAGCCTACCTGCGCCAATTTAAAATAGATTGTCTAAAAATCGACAAGTCATTTGTAAGAAACCTCACCGAAAACTCCAGCGACCTGGCCCTGTGCGAAGCGATGATTAGTATGGCCCACAAACTTGGCTTAAAAGTGATTGCGGAAGGCGTCGAGACCAAAGAGCAGCAACAACTTCTAACCAAAGCCAACTGCGACTATGGACAAGGATACTTATATTCCTGGCCAATCAACTCAGAGGATTTTGAGCGACTATTAACACTCCACTTTTGTCACAAAGATAGTAAAAAGACCAACAGCTATATCAAACTGGTTGTTAGCAGTTAAAGGGGATGGCTTAATGAGCAAATCAACTAAGACTCCCGCGCCTCCCAAAACTGCTATCGATGAAGGTAGAAGTGTGTTCGAGCTCAATGGACAAGCGCTGCTGCAATTAATCGCAGAATTGCCGGAGTGGCGTATAAAACAAAGTGCTGATAAGCTGCGTCTGGAACGAACTTATTATTTTAATTCAGAAGAAGACGCCGTAGATTTTAGCGATAGAATTCTCGAGCTATCAAAAAAGCAGTTGCACCAACCCGTCATTTTAATATCCAAAAGTAGTGTGACTGTAAAATGGTTAAGCGAAAAACCCAAAGGCTTCCAGCGGTCCGAGTTTACCTGCGCGGCCAAAACTGACTCGCTATTGCAACCGGCTAAAAAACCCAACTAGATTATAATTGTTTAGTACTTCTAATTTGTTTGAGCAACGTCTCTAAACAATCAGCTCTAGTCGTATCCACCAATATCGTTTTGCTATGCTCCTGCGCTGTCAGCATTTCTGATTTTTGTTGCTGATAGGCTAATACTTTTAGATCGGCTTCAGACGCATCACTCTCACCTTTTTGTCTTGAAATTATCCTTTGCCTTAAAACGCTTTCGGGCGCAAAACAATGCAAAATGATGGCTTTCACCTTTTTATCACGAGCAAGCTTATAAGCCATTTCTCTATATTGTTTTTGCAAAAACGTGGCATCTAATACGACGCTAAACCCGCTGTCGATAGCTTCTGCAGCCAACTCAATTAGTCGATGATAAGTCTGCTCAGTTTGTTTCGCTGTGTACAGGCCGCTATCGAGATCGGAAAGGCTTTTATCTAATGCTCTTAGTCCAGACAACCTTTTTCTCTCAACATCCGAACGAATATAAATATATCCCCGCTCATTACAAAGTTGTTTGACCAGGAAGGTTTTACCGGATCCGGAAAAGCCAAACGTGATCATCAATTGAGGTTCAGGCTCGACAATAGCATAGCAAATATAGTCAAGATACTGTTGGTACTCCTGTATTTTGGTTTTATAGTCTTGAGAATTCTTTTCAAGTTGTTGACTGGTTAAAACTGCTACTTTGGCCCTCACTAACGCACGATAAACTTTGTAGAAAGTCAACACTCTTAACCCTGCATAATCACCGGTATTTTCCAAATAGCCATTTAAGAATTGATTGGCCAGTTGAGCCGCTCCCTTCTCTTCTAAGTCCATCAATAAAAAAGCAACTTCACTCATCACATCAATCCAACGCAACTCGTCGTTAAATTCAATGCAGTCGAACAGTTTTATTATTTCGCCAACCAGAGTGATATTTTTCAAGTGCAAATCGCCATGGCAGTTGCGAACGAACCCAGATGCCTTTCGCAGTTTAAATGCCGGACTCAGTACTTGTGCTTGCCTTTCAACCCATTCATTTATCTGGGTAAGTTTCGCTTGTTGTAAATTTCGATCTTCACCGGCATTAATGTGTTCAAAGTTCTCTTCCACCCAGTGAAGTATCGATTTTTTCGCCCCATAGCTGGAACAATCCGCGGCAATTTCTGCTGATTGATGAAACTCACTGATTAACTCCTCAAGCTGCTCAATATGATGATGATTAAGCTGACTTCGACTTTGAAGGTCGCTGAGTAAACTATCGGACGGAAACTGTTTCATTTTAACCGCATAATCAATAATTTCTCCCTGTCGTCCATCCATAATGATTTGTTTTTTATGCCTGGTAATGGGGACGACTCCGATATAAAGCTCTGGAGAGAAGCGGCTATTTAATTCCACCTCCAGCTGACAGAAGCGGAGTCGTTTATCTAGACTTGAAAAATCGAGGAATCCGAAATCAACGGGTTTCTTAATCTTATAGGCAAAACTGCCGGTAAGCAGGAGCCAGGCACTATGGGTTTGGGTTAGATGAATGTTTCGAGTTTTGTGAGAATAGGCGTTGGAATTTTGCAGCTGCAAGATAAATCCATTCTCTCCGAGCTCTCTATTTGATTCTCTATCGGGTTCTCTATCGGATTTTATATCAAAGGGGCCTGAGTTCACTTTATGACCTAATTGAAAGCGACTAATTCTGCAAGAATAACGTTCTTGTTATTATAGTTCAGTAACGATAAAGCGCGATATATACCCTGAGCATTTCTCCCAACTTCCGCAGATTATAAAATCTATACAGTGTCACTCCCTAACCGAATAAAGCAGGAGAATTTTTCAACAAGAAGATTAGCCGACAAGCACATAAGCCAAGACCAAAGTCTGAAATGTGCCTTCTGATTTTTAAGTATAGAAAATAAGCTAAGAGTCGCTAAAATGTGACCTTATGCAGCTTCATGAAAAATTTGTGTTTCAATATCATCTTTGATATCAAGATAATCCAATTCGGTGATCCCCAAGACATTACACACGTCATGCCGTATGAGGTGCCAATCATCGGAACTTTGAAAGTCCTTATTGTGCTTGACTATATCATCCGCCATTTTCAAGATCGCGTAGCATAATTGTTCTTGCGTGCCTTCAACTTTTTTCAGCATTTCGGTATCGTGGTGAAGCAAAATAGATTTGCAAAGATCTTTAGGCAAAAACCAGCCATTCGCGATGAAATATCCTACTATCGCATGGTTGGTATGATAAATTTCTTCTTCCATTTTCACTTGTGACGCATACTCACCAGCCTTAACTCTTTCCAAACTTTGTTGATAATTTTCAAAATTAACCGCTAAAGCAGCTATCCCAACATCATGAAATAAACCAATGGAATACAAAAACTCCAATGGGATCTTTTCCTTAAATCTATCCCCAATGAACTCCATAATTGTTGCCATAAGATGACTCTCTTCCCAAAAGCTCTCAAAGCATATACTAATCTCCTTTTGCTTCTGGTAACTTAGATGTTTATCAGCAATTTCTCGCAGTCGAACCTTACCCAATAGCATTGCAGCTTGTTTAACATCAAAAACAGCGCGATGTACCCCCATAAAGCCCGAGTTCATCGCTGTTAAAACCTTGGCTGACAAACCCACATCTTTAGAGATGAAGTCCACACACTCGAGTAACTCGGTGCTTTCTGACTCTAAAAGGTTCAGAGTCTCTTCTAGGAAACTCTCTCGAGAAGGGATAAAATATCCCTGTTTGGTTTGTTGCTCTGTGACGGTGTTAAGTATGTGGGTCATTGCTTTTCTTTATCTCAAATTAAGATAGCTCAACTCTGTCCGGTTTTGATTACTACCGGCATCAAATTCGCAAATAAATAACGAATTCAACTAGTAGGCTATTGAAACCAATAATTTAACAATTAAATATTAGTCCAAATATTTAACTTTCAAAATTTTATTGGAAATTACCTAAAGATCTTTTCGTATTAAGCAGGAAGAAATCTATTACCAAAAAGAAACCGCGACACTGAAGTACTAATTCACTATCGCGGCCTCATTGATACAACAAGTATTGTTGTAGTCGGAGCTGGGGCAGTCCAACTCAAGAATGGAGAACAAGCATCTCAAAATCGAGATGATTGGTTGCACGTTCACTTATCGTAAAGCGTTTTATTATTTAGTTTCCTTTAGCCGAACGATAGTAAGGCATCATTTCAGGGATCATTTTCTTAAGAGCCGCTTGTCGATTTTCAGGGGACGGGTGGGTACTTAACCACTCCATACCACCATTACCGCTTACTTTCGCCATTTTTTGCCAAAGTGTCACCGCGGCATTGGGGTCAAACCCGGCTTTTGCAGCAAGCTCAATACCGATTTTATCCGCTTCAGACTCGCCGGTTCGGCTGTTAGGTAATGTCAGGGCTACCTGCGCCGCAGCAGCGGCAAGTCCCAGACTTCCATCGCCTAACTCAGTATTGTCTTTGAGCGCTTTCAAGGCCATGTTGTTTGCCATGGCGATTGACATCCGTTCAGCGGAATGATTGGCCAGCGCATGAGAAATTTCGTGCCCCATAACCTGCGCAATTTCATCATCGGTCGCGTTTAGTTTGTTGATAAGGCCGGTATAAATTGCCATTTTCCCACCAGCCATACACCAGGCATTAACCGTCTCGGCATCATCGATGACCTTGACACTCCACCCCCAACTGCGGGTATTTTGTCTTAATATCTTGGCTTGTTCAATCAGTTTGTTGGTTATTCGATTAACCCTTTCAACTGTTTTCGGATTGCTGTCTAACTTGCCTTCCTTTTGAAATGGCTCAAGCATATTGGTATAGGCTTGGCTGGATGCTTGAATAGCACTATTTTCAGAAACAAGCATAAATTGGTTGCGGCCAGCAATGTTGGTGGCGCAGGCGCTTATCAGGGAGAACAGTACACTAACAAGAAGAATTTTTGCGGTAGGTTTTATCATGAGAAATTGTCGGTTACGAATTTGAAAGTAGTCATTTTAGTTTATCCTAGTTGTTTTTTTAAGAGCTTACGCAATTTTTGAGCTTTCAGCGTTAAACCCCCGGCAATATAAGCTTCCTGGAACGCTTTAACCCCATTAATAGAAGCGACCCGTTTCTAGGCATTCTTTGACGTCAAAACAAAATTTGGCACCACTTAAAATCGAAAATAATGGATGTGCTCATTGAAAAACCTAATATCAGCGGCCTTACTGATTTTCAGCACTAATTGTACTGCAGCAGACTCTCAAGCAACCTCTATAACTCGGGCAGAAATGGAACAGGTCGTTAGTTCAACAGGAAATCTACTCAAAACGAAATATGTATTCTCGGATAAGGCCGAAAAAATGGCTGCACTAATCGAAAAAAACTATACCGCGGGTAAGTATGCTCGGATAAAAAATGCACAACAATTGGCCGCCGAGCTGCAGCAAGATATCAGGTCGATCTACGACGATAAGCATATTCGAATACGTTTTTCCCCAAAGACAGCGCAACGAGTTCTGGCGAAAAGCAAGTTAGCCAAAGATTCAACTATTGACAAAAAAGAGCTTAGCAAGGCGCAATTTGAAAACTTCGGATTTAATCAGCTTAAAATTCTCCCTGGAAACTTAGGCTACCTTGATTTAAGAAACTTCTCCGATACAGCATATGCATCAGACACGGCTGCCGCTGCTATGGCGTTTTTGAGTAACACTAACGCCTTGATTATAGATTTACGCCGAAATGGCGGTGGCTCAGCATCGATGATACAGTTTATTAGTAGTTATTTTTTCGATGATAAACCCGTTCATTTGGGTAGCTTTTATTGGCGACCTGAAGATAAATACACCGACACTTATACGCTAACTTCTGTTCCTGGAAAACGAATACCTGATACGGATATTTATATTCTAATTAGCGGCAATACTTTTTCTGCTGCAGAAGGTTTTAGCTACGACTTAAAGCATTTAGAACGCGCCACCTTGATTGGAGAAAATACCGGCGGTGGTGCTCATCCCGGAGAAACAATTGCGATTAGCGATCAGTTTACTATATGGATGCCAAGCGGGCGCGCAATAAATCCCATTACCAAGACCAACTGGCAAGATGTCGGAGTAATACCTCACGTGAAGATATCTGCAGCAAAGGCCTTACTAAAAGCACAAGTTATAGCGCTGGAAAAACTAGCTCAACAAGATAATGAGATGAGAGAAATATACCAGTGGCATCTTACGGCTGCGAAAGCAGAGCTAGCGCCAGTTAAATTTAGCCATGAAGAGCTTCGACAGTATGAAGGGAAATTTGGCTTCCTTGTTTGGAGCTTAGAAAACGGCAGCCTGTATTCAAAAAGAAAAGGTGAGGAAAAGCGTAAGCTAGAAGTTTTAGATACCAATTTATTTCGATTTCAAGGAGGACAACATTTAAGATTTAAAGTGTTGTTTGAAAATAACAAAATTATCGGTATTCAAGAAATTTTTAAGAAGAGAAAAGGCAGGAGCTTATATAAATCTTCATAGCTTTAAGTCTGACATGAATTCAGATACCCTGATTTAATTCTACGTCTTAAATGCCAGATCGACGACTTCGTACGTCTGCGCAAACCAACATTGACTGTCCTGACCAAAATAACGGGCGGTAGGTAGCTGACGGGTATCTGAAAAAACGATTCAACTTCTCAATGTGTTCGCTTAAAGGTCAAGGTAAGTATTTCATTTCAAACTCTTCCAATTTTTCAACCATCAAACCAGGTACCAGGCCTGGACTAGTATTAAGCTGATCGGCTAACTCAAATGTCAAGGTTGAGAATAAATTAGAAGAATCATCAAGACCTTGCTTTCTCGCCACCCAAATCCAGGCAATGGCCTCAGAAAGATCCGCCTCTTTACCGGGAGTTTTGTTGTTTGTCTTTGCATCTAGATAAGCTTTATATATGGCTAAAGCAAGAAAGCCCTGTGATTCCTTATGACCTTTTGCCGCATCTTTTTGCAGATAAGCAATAGCGTCGCTAGTTCTTCCCTGTTTTAAGCTTATATTGCCTAAAATGTAATTACATTGCGGAAAGCGAGATGCTGCGCACTTTTGCAATTTGTTCTTGGCTAATTCGTAATTGCCTGCCAAAAAAGCGTCCGCTCCGTCCAGATAGCTCTTTTGAACCGCTGACAAACAACCTGTTAGTAATACTAATGAACTTAGCGCTAAAAAAAGTCTCACTATTTATCCTCTCAATTTATGAATGAGTCGATACTAGCCTAAATTAAGGACTCACATAACTGTTCTTTCCATTGGCCGAATAATGGCAAGGTAGCAGTTGAAATGTGAAATAAATGTCAAATAAAAAGAGAAGAGATTTTCTAACAAAGATTACCATCTACCTCTCCTTGAATCACACCGGCCTTGTATACAGTCCCCACGCCCAGCCTACCTCTCCCCCTCCCCCCGAAACTTGAGAAAGGAATAAATACTTTTAATATGTCCGATAAGTTCATCTCAAAAACTATCAATGCCACACAACTTTATTTACTTGCCTGATTTTCTTTTCAAAATTCGGACAATATTAATCTTCTGAATTACACCCGGAGATAAAATAGAAGTTAATCCTCAATACAAATAAATAGCGACTATGATTATTTTTAATAATAAAAACTCTAGCCCCAGAAAAACTCCACTCACAAGGAGACGTGATTATGACTCGCAATCGAAAACCCAAAGCCCGCAGTGAAAAAATCAATATTAATTTTGGCCAAAAAGGTATTGCGGACTTTCCTGTATATGGACATTTCGCTACATTTTTTTTGAAAGGCAACAAAAGTGAACTTTATAAGTTATGGCTAAAAGTTGCTCAAATCACTGACAAGCTTTGCGCCGATAAAAACTACAAAGTCGTTTGCGTTCGCGGCGTGGACTATGAACTATGGGCAGAATGGTGCCGAACCTACAAAATGCCATTACCCAAAGGCACAACAGGCCATCAACAACTCACCCAAAAACCCTTTGTGAATAGCGGAGGTGACCTTTGGTTTCATATTAAAGGAGACAGCGAAAAAGCCTGCAAAAAAATCCTCGACGCAATTATCAAAGCATTAAAACCTGTCACCGATAAATATATCAACACCGCGGCGCATAAAATGCACGGAGGTAAAGTTTTCGGTGGTCGTTTTATTGATGCCATGATAAACCCTGTAGATCAGGTAAATTTATCCGATCGCGCAATTGTCGGTGAGGAAGATCGCTATTATCGCGGGTCAGCCTATGTTATCCAGCAAAAGTTCAAACACAATTGGGCGCAGCTTGATGATATGAACATGATAGAAAAAGAAAACATGATTGGACGTAATGGCGACGACGCCATTATTCCAATGGAAGATGATAGAAGCCATATTAAATGTGTGCGCCAATTAAATGGCGAGCGAGTGACACAACGTATCTTAAGACAAGCACTTCCCTACGGCCACACACCGGATGGAAAAGGCAAAGAGGAAGGCGTTTATTTTGTTGCTTATGCTAACAGCGGCGATGTATATGAAGAATTAATTCAAAACATTGTGGGCCCTGACAAGGGTTTTATTAAAGACAAGATGCTCAGCAATACCCATGCGGTTTCCGGTAACTTTTGGTTTGTTCCCTCCGCCAAGCATTTAAAACTTTCTGGCCCAAAAGGCCACGTCGATGTGCCATTAAATGATTATTATGACCTGCGCAGCCGAAATGGCTTAATGTACTATAACAACAGGGACTTTCTCCATCAGGCGCAGCTGAGAACCGATGGTGCAGAATTTAGCGACAGAATAATGCTGTTGCTTGGACAAACCTTTAGCCAGTGGAATGATACCTGGGAAAAGAAATTAACCATGCCTTCGTTGGGACATCTACAAGATCATTTAAAGGAACCTCAATGGAAAAAATACAAAAAATTCGGCAAGTCTAAGTCCGCGGCACTACGTAAAGGTTTGGCAATCAAGATCAGTTTATCTGACGTATTGCAAAGAGACATTTACCGCGAAAAAGCAGGCCTACACAATATTAAACCGCACGAATTGATAGTCGGCAATATGCCGCCACTGACCCTGGGTAGTGGTACACAGGTGATGGAATATTTAAACCAAGACGAAAAAATTGAAGCATTTTTTGGTATGCTTAACGAGTACTCCGCCACCGGCCATAATGTCCCCAATTATCGTAAAGTTCTAAAAGTTGGCGTAGACGGCTTACTTGAAGAAGCTCAGGAAAAACTTAAAGGTACCAAGAGCGAACCAAAAGAGTTTTACCAATCAGTTATTTGGGCTCTGGAAGGATTGCAGGATTTTATTTTAAGCTATGCCGAGCTTGCCAAAAAACTAGCCGAATCTACCCCGGCAACTGCGGAAAAAGAAAAACAAAATTACCGTGACGTTGCCAAACGAATGAAAAGAATTGCCCATAAAAAACCCAAGGGAATGCTCGAAAGTCTGCAACTTATTTTTATCATCAACTGCGCGCTTCACCAAACGGGCGAGCCTATGTCAATCGGCCGGCTTGATCAGTATTTAATTGACGCCTACCGCACAGACATCAAGTCGGGTAAGCTCAGTGAAAAAGGCGCACAAGAAATCATCGACGCTTTCTGGCTGAAGATGGACGAGACTGTCCTCTACAACCGCCAGCATATGCAAGACTACCTGACTTACGGCACCGGAGCGGTATTTTATTCAGCGGGTAACTTCCCACAAGGCTCGGCGCTAAATCAGTGGGTTCAACAAGTAACGGTGGGCGGCTATTTACCTACAAATTCCAAAACGCCAAAAGACGGCTGCAATCAAGTCACTTTACTTTGTTTGCGAGCAGCCCGGCGTTTACCGTTAAATGCGCCCTGCCTATCGCTAAGAGTCCATGGCAAAATGGATAAGCCCATCCACAAAAAAATCTTTGATGAAGCAGCCAAGGCAATTCTCTCAGGCGGCGCTCACCCGATACTAATGAACGATGACAAACTCACCAAAGGATTAGCTGCCAGCGGTCCACTCAAAATTGGCGACGCTCGGGATTATGTTTGTGACGGATGCTACGAACCCATCATTGGGGGTAAAAGCGAATGGGCTTTTAGTTATGTTCCTATCTTACCTGTGGTTGGCATGGCGATGAACCAGGGAGCAACCATTGCAGGTGCAGGCTGGGTACATTTGCGTGGTTTAAAAACCGGCTGGAATTCTCCACCTCCAGAAAGCATCGAGAGTTTCAAAAAATTTATGGACATTTTTTACACTCAGTATAAATGGCTTATCAGCCAGTTCTACAATACCTTAATGAATAGCTATGGTGCTTTGTGGAACGTCTGCCCCAGCCCGCTGTTTTCATCTATGACAGACGGCTGCATGGAGTCCGGTAAGGATATGAGTAACGGCGGAGCCCAATATCATATTGTAGCACCGATGATGTGTGGCATTACTAACGCAATTAACTCTCTTTATGTGATCAAAAAACTAGTATTTGAGCAAAAAACGGCAATCACAACTTTACCTGAGCTTTTGCAAGCACTTTGGAATGACTGGGGTGAAAATATGATCGAGCCTTTCCAAAATGAATTTGCCGGCGAAGCACGCGCAGAAGCCAATGCCCATCGATATAAAGAGCTGCGCCAGGCTGCACTTGCGCTCCCCAAATTTGGCGAAGGAAAATGCGATGAGCTTAAAGCATTTGCCGATGAAGTTGTTGGCAAATGCGTGAAAATTATTCGCGACGGCATTGATGATCCGATCCCTTCTGTTAAAAAATCTTACGATAAACTCAAGAAAAAATATCGGCTTAAAGATAGAGAGTTTGCCTTTACGGTAACGCCGGGAGTAGGCACTTTCGAAGATAACCTCGGTTTAGGGTTAGGTATGGGCGCATCTCCAGACGGTCGCTTATCCGGCGATCCTATAGCCGATGATTTTTGCGCAGCGCCGAGCCCATCGGATATGCCACCACAAACAACTCCTTATAATATTTATCAAAGCTTGGACGACTGGAACGTGCCATCGATTAATGTTGGACTTTCCAACGCTTCCCCGGTTGACATTAACATCGATGAAGACTTTTCTGTCAGCGATATGAAAGGTGTGATCCGAAGCTTCGCCGATGGGAAAATCGGTTCCAATTTGCTCACCGTAACAACCGCAGATCCTGATACCTATCAGCAGTCACTTGTTTATCCGGAGAAATACGATCTCGTTAGAGTCAGACAGGGCGGCTGGAGCGAGTTTTATATCGCCATGTTCCCGGAACATCAATCCTATATTGCGCGACGCCCTTACTATACGGCGCAATAGTGATCTGCGATAAACGACAGATCAGCGAGGCTAATTAACTCAATCAGTCAGGATTTATGTCGGAAAATAATAGACGTTAGAAAATCTATCTTGGAGCGCATACATTGGAGAAGGCACATTGGAGCAAGAACATTGGAGAGTGTACGTATGAGAATGTACGCAGGAGAACAACTTATGTTAGAGAACACCATGCAAAAAATTCTTTTTTTTCTCGCTATTCTATTACTGAACGTAACGATAATTAACGACAATGTTGAAGCAAAAGCAAATCTTTCCAAGGTAAAAAGCTTTAAAGAGCTGCACAAAATAGTTAATCAATTAGGAAGCGAACAACTAGCCCACACTTTGGTGGTAATGGATGACGATGATACGCTTACAATGATGAGTTGTCCGCATCAAAAGAAAGAAAAAACCTGCCAGTATTTAGGAGGTCCGGCCTGGTACAGCTGGCAGCAAGATCTATTAAACTCCCAATCAAAATATAAAGTTGCCGATAACTCGCAGGAATTACTTGATATCGCTGCGCTGTTACTGGCGATGAATAATATGGTGTATACCGAGAAAAGAATTCCACATATCCTCGGCCAGCTTACTCAGTCCGGAGTTAAGTTACTGGTACTCACCGCACGGGGTAGCAGCAACCTATCGGCAACCACCAGTCAGTTCTCAAAGTTGGCGGTAAAAGAATTATCTGTAAAACAATCTACAACGACCGACGAAAGCTTTTTAGATCTGATTAACTCAAACGCGTTGAAAGGCAAGAAAAGTCAAATCGCCAGTATCGCCAGTCCTTTTCAACCGGCCGACTGCAACGCATCACGCCCGTTGAGTTACCAACAGGGTGTAATGTATGTTGCCGGACAGAATAAGGGAGAGATGTTGCAATGCCTGTTAGCCAGGACAGATTCAGGGAAAATAAAAAATATTGTTTTTATCGACGACACTTTGGCGAACGTAAAAGACGTTTACCAGGCTTTTAAAGATAAACAACATTATCAAGTTACCGCACTTCATTATACGGCTTTACAAAAACACAAAGCCGCTTTAACTGAGGGAGATAAAGCCAATACCTTGCAGCAAAATGCGCAAAACCGCTGGCGGGCAATAAAATCCACCCTGCAGAGTGAATTACTGAAACCTGCTTTTAACTAGGTAATTGCCTGATTGTTTAATCACAATTGGTTAATCCGAATTGATTAATCTGAATCGGTTAACCCAAGTAGATTAATCTGAACCGGTTGGTTTCTGAATTTGTTAGTTTTAGTCGATTAGCTTTTGGTTAAGCGGTGCTAATCGATTTTATTAATTTAAAAAGGAATGATTATGTCTAGCGATTCTCAGTTATCTAAAATAGAACACTTCGTTGTGTTAATGTTAGAAAACCGCTCATTTGATCAGATGCTCGGTTACCTGTACACCGATGAAGGCAACGTTTCCCCACTTGGCCACCGATATTCGGGACTCACCGGAGAAGAATTTAATTTTGATTCCAAAGGCAACGCAGTTAATGTATTTAAAATTGATGCCAAACAAAAGTACGCTTACTTT
>JAPHTP010000141.1 GCA_026196875.1 Kangiellaceae bacterium | reverse complement strand
TTTTTTGCGCGCACGAGCGCGCTCTTGCCACGGTCAAGTAGCGAAAAATGTTGACCTATTTATGTAAGGGATACTTTGGAAGAGTTAAATGTACCTAAACAATACCGACTAAATTTCAACTCATCCATTTTAAATTGAGACTTAGCGGACTTAGCGGTTTCAGCACATTTCTGATCGAATGAAATTCCTTCTCCAGCAATATTCCCTAAAAGACTGTTTTAGCTTTTTTTAACGTTGCTATAACAACCCGTATGCTTGTTATTAATTTTTTATGGCTTAAATATTAATCAATTTGAGATATCTTCACAAGCGTTATTATTGCCTATTTTTAACCATTGTGTTGAAGCACCATTGAGCGAACAAACCCTGACCTGGAGTTTTTATGGAGCAGCTATTGGCGGGGTAACACTAAAAAGCGTTTTTTATGTGGAAACATATTAGTTAATTATCTCTTAGGCGGTTCCTTGTCTTTTTCTTCCTTTTTATTTTTATCTTTCTGTTTAACATCCTTTAATGGGAATTCTTTATTAGGGACAACATAAGTCTCTTCATTCTTTTGCTGCTCAGCATTTCCAGACGAATCAGAAAGTGGCTTTGATTGTTTTCCTTGAGACGTTGTGACTTGTATATCTGAGTCAGATTGCTTCGATTTCTTATCTTCCTCAGCAACAACTTTGTGTTTAGACTCTGGCTCAGTGGTTTCTTGCTCAACCGATGAGCAAGAAATACAGAAACAGGATAACAATAGTATGGTTGCTAATTTATTTATCGAGTTTTTCATTTTGAATGGGTAACCGATAAGGAAATTAATAATAGTACTTAAAACCTAAAACACTGCGCGTACTGCCTTCCTTTTCTTTTTCATATTCCAAATAAAACGCAACTTCATCATAAACTTTATAGCTCAAATCTAAAGTTAGATAGGAAGGACGATAATTACCAAACTCAGGATCGACCTCGTAGGCATCTAAATACTTTGCAGTTAACCCGGCCTCAAGGGCATCGGTGATCTGGCTTCTGATCCCAAGATTCCATTGGAATCCTTTTTCTTCAAATTCTCCCGCATCACGGCGGCCAAAAACGACTTCTACTGCATCAAGTTGCAATACTAAAACCGTGTTTTTAAATAAGTGATAATGATAACCAATACCTACTAACTTATTGCTCATCTCTATCCCTTCATCTTCGGTGGTCACGTACTTGCCAATGATATAAAAATCATCTGGTAGCTCGTAGCTACCACTGATTTCGAATCCCGTGAAGTCGCCTTCAACAGTTTCGTGGTCCAAGTCCGTTGCACCGGCTTCAACAAAATTAAATGAAGGTCTTTCTGCTTGCACATTGAAAGCCAACAGTCCGCAAATCCCTAAAATTCCTACTAACTTATTTTTCATCTTTTTATACCGTTAACTATAACTACTTAATTTGTTTTTTTATTCTCATTGCGCCAAATACTAACAAGATCAATCCCCAAGCCGAAAGCGCTCCGCTTCCTTTTGGCTTATCAATAATATTCACTTCAAGTCGCGTATTTTCAGTTAATGAAACGCCGCTACTTGGGTTAGACAGTTGAATAGAAAAATCCTTGTTTTGGTGAACCGTTAAAATCGGCACCTCTATAACTTGTGCTCCACTTTCGTTATCCGACCAATTCAATGTACCCGATGTTTCCGTATAGTCAGTCCCGGCAATTGCGCTACCATTAACGGTTGTGTAATCAACACTAACAGCTCCGTCTTGGCCGTCAATACGCATTACCGAGATCTGAGCAGTTTGCTCTTCAGTGATTTCAGTTTGAGCACTCGAAAATCCTAACTCACCGACAACAGAGTCAACCACGGTAACAGACATTGGCACTTGAATATTTCCATAAGGCGAACTGTTTTGAACGACTAATGCCGCTTGATGCGAGGTGTTTAAAGCAAGCGAAGTTGTGTCTACTTGTACAGTAAAGGTACTGGATTCTTCTGCCGCGACTTCGCCATCCAGCAACGCATTTAACCAGGCAACATCTCCCCATGAACAAGCATCAGTTTCTTCAACATCAATTTGGAAGGCAACCATCTTATCGTAATCAACCACCCACAACATGCCATCACACGACAGCGACATACCACCTTGGAAAAAGTCGGTCATCACGTCTTCTTTGATGTCGTCATCGTTGGTATCTTGCATTACATTAAAGCCGCCAACAATAGTGTAATCGTTGGCATTGAGTACGACCACATCAAATTCTGGTGCCGCTGCGCTCACGCTAACATATAACTTGTTAGATACCGGATGAAACGCGAGTCCGGCTACAGCTATGCCTGTATTAATCGAGCTAAGCAATTCTCCTTCACTCGTAAAGCGATGAATCAAATTATCGTTCCAGGAACCAGAGAAGAACGTATCCGATAATGGATCATACGCAAGACCCTGCTGACCAACACTAATCCCTTCTGGGCAAAGCTTGTTTTCTGTCATCGCTCTTGTAGCCGGGTCAACTTCATGAATACAGTTTTCGTCATCAATCTCTGTGACCCAAATCATTCCGGTGCGCGAGTTATAAGCCATGTCGCCAAACCAAGCATTCGAATCAGATAAAATACTCTTTAGGTTAATCCTGTCCGATGTCGCCGCACCGGCAGCAGTATATCGATGCAGTTGATCGTCTCCATCACGGCCACCGACAGATAAACTGCCGATCCAGAAATCGTTGTTTTGCATATCAAACTCAATCCCGAATGCAAACTCGGCACGATCGATACTGAATTGTCCTAAAACATCCCCAGGTGCCATCGGTTGGATTTCCGGTGGGCGATAATCACGAATATGCTTAGCGTTAATTTTTCTGAGATCTTTTGGTCCACTCGCTCTCGCGCCGACATCGAAGCGACCTTGCATCGGCACGGTGTTTTGACCATTTGTGTTGAGTTCAAATACACGATAAGTGCCATTTAACTTACCTGTATTTTCAACACTCATTTCAAAGTCTCTAACTACCCCTTGAGGAACATCCATATTAAATGGAGACGGCGACACGGCCAACTGCGCAGCAGAGAGCGCCAAGTCTTGGCGAACCACTTGATTGTTACTAATGGTCAATTCAACAGGTTCGATAAAGTACCCAGATTGCGAGGCAACTAATGTGTTATTGGTGTCATCCGCAAACACATAAAATAATCCGTCAGCGACATTCGAATCAGTGGTAGTCGCAAAAGATTGGCTACTTGTTTTTGCAAGTAGGTTTACGCCATTGATCGCATTTCCGGTATTTTCATCAGTAACAAACCCTGCGACCAGACTTCCGCCACTTACCGGCACACAATCATTCCCCAAAGCAATGTTATCGACTTGGGCAAACCATTCATTATTAGCATTGTAATAGTGCCAACGTAATTTAAAACTGGTCACGTTGGTAAGAAATGGCGACAAATCAACTGAAACTGATTCACCCGGGCCTGCAAACGCACCGTGGTCACCAGTCCAGGCTAAAACATTTTGCCAGCGGTCTTCTCCATCCACTTTGATGTCTAAATCAAAGTTGTCCGCCGCTAGATTGGTCTGGAAGTTTGCAAGATAAGTCAGGGTGGTTCCGTTTAATTCACTTACAACAATATCTGGAGATTCAAGTGCAGTATCAATAGTAACCAGTCCTGCGGCATCACTATCGATTAGTGCAGCTTCACCAGAACCGCCGGTTACATTAGAACGCCCCGAAGCGGTAGTACGCCACTTGAACCCGCTGTCATTAATATCAACACTTTGCCAACCTTCATTGAGGAAATTTCCTTCAAAATTCTGGTAAAGGCCGCTACTTTGATATCCTGGCGCATTACATTCGTTAATGTTGATATCCAATGCATAATTGACGGTGTTATTTGCCGCATCACTACTAGGCGTCAAGCTCTCTTCGCTACCTAAATAGCCATTTAACTGAGACTCTATCGAAACCGGTAAAGCAATTCCAGGTACCAACTCCACGCTATAACTACCATCAAATGGATCGGTAAAAACTTCGATCTCGTTTGAGTATGGAACTCTAAAAGTCAACTTTGAATAGAGCGGCCAACCTTTACCGCCACCGTCGCTCACGGAGCCGTTAACGGCGACTGTAGCAGCGGCTTGTAGTGAAACATTTTGGGTGGTGGTTTGATCTTCGGTGACTTCAATATTGTTAAAGGATTGTGTTTGATACCAATAGCTGTCAAAGCTTAGCTGATAACTGTTTTCTGGAAGTCTAAGAGAATAATTTCCGTCAGGATCCGTTGTGGTGGCAACTCCACCGGCAGAAACGCGGATATTCGCGAGGGGTTGTTGATTGCTGGCATCAATTACCTGGCCACTGATAAACCCGGTCGGCAATGCAGTACAATTGGCAAACTTAAAGCTACCAATTCGAGTGGACCAAGCTAAGGTACCATTATTATCGGCAGTATAATATTCGTTGGTGTACCAGAAAGTACAATCGTCCGTCGGGTCAACTGAAAGAGAACTGTAATCGGCCCAACGACTTCGATCGACCGCTCCTTGGGAACCACCACCAGTAACCATTGCAGTTTCGCCTTGAGTCAACTCTCCGGCAGGATCACCAGCAAGTCTCCCGGCGTAATAAACCGATGGATGCAAACTGTCGCTCGTCGCATTGTAGCCAATAGCCAAATTGCCAACCGCATCTAAGGCTGCACTTCCCATCCAGCGATCGACACCATCATCCGGCGCAAAAGTGCCCTGCTGCGCCAAAGTGATTGCATTATTATTGTTATCAATATCAATTTGGTACCAACGCACACCTGCCTGGCCAGCACTATTCGCATCAACATTGTGGTTAACGGCTAAGGATGCAGTATTTCCATAGTTTCTATAGGCCAAACGATACATCGCATAGCCACGCAGTGAGTCAAGTGAAACGCCGTTAGGTTGCAGTATTTCGGAAGTCTCAATATTAAGGTCCATTGCAGCCACTGGCATATCTTGCGCCAGGCTAAAGCTCGAGTTTTCTGGAGTATTCCAATCGACAGAGAAGTTATAGATTTGCACTGAATCTTGTGTAACTTCATGAAACCAGTCATCTTGAATGGCAAAAAAGTAGTTTGGTTTATCCGCAGGCGGCGCTAACACACCATCATGATCAGCAGGTAACAATGAAAATAGTGAAGGATGATCATCAGCCAAATCGATTTTTACTTGTCTGGCCGCGGCTCCGTTTAACATGGCGCTTCTTTCATAAGCAACAACTGCAGCACCGGCATAACTGTTGCCGACGAATTGGTTAACACTCATATAGTAACCGTCGTGCCACACCCCGAATTTAGGATAGTCGTTAAAGTGAGTAGAAGAAAACTCAAAGTCATAAACGTAGTAAGCGCCGGTAGGATCAGGAGTCTGTGAAATTGCGATACATTGACGGTTATCGCTCATCGCATCATTAAAAGCGAACTGGCTGATCAACCAGCGATCGGCAATTGAGTCATACAAAACGATTGGGTCACCGCGGTTGGTGGTTTCACATAGCCCGCCTAAACCACTCCACAAAGAATTAAGGGCGACTGGAGCTAAAAGTTGATTACCTTGCTTATCCCAAACAGCCAACGCAGTGTTAACCGATTGAACGTAATGGTTTGGACCGACATCACCATTAGTATCTGGTGGCACCGCGTTCATAACATTAGGTATACCGTCAAAACTGACGATCGGATCTGGCACTCGTGCACTAGGCATCTGTTTCTGCCTGACGCTATCAACAGTAATTTGGTCGCTTTTTGCCTTTTGCTTATACTGCGGAAAAGGAAATGCTTTATTGGGAACCGCATAATCGCTGCCATCCCCGGCAACGGGATGTCCACCGGCTTTCATTTTGGTTTTCCGCGCTGGATTAGGTGTAGGTGCCGCCTTAGCCATTTGAGTTAGGGGCAAGGTGGCTATTTTCCTGCTCGAATAATTAACTTCCGTTTTCTTTAACGACTGAATTTGAACCAGCCCCGGCTTCATCACCTTTTTTTCTGCCGAAGCCATGCCGCTTAAAAGCAAGCCTAAGGCAGCCAATCCAAGAAGTGTAATTTTACCTAAGCAATTCGTTTTTCGGCTTTTTGATCGAGCCGAGACTATATTTCCAGAGAGAAACATCAGATCTTCCCAATAAAACTTGTGATTATCGTTTTGTGTAATTCGTTTTGTGTAATTGTTATACGCTCGAACATCCACCCGTTAAAATGTCCAGATATTCTCGCAAACCAGCCAAAATACGGTAACTTACGTATTGAACATAAACTACCTTGCTTGGTTGCCTAGCTTTGATTACCTAACTTTTAAGTCATGCCAAGACTAACGATACTATCACCAAATAGCTTTAAGTGAATATGAAATATTCACTGAGATCTGTCTAACTCCTTGATTTTAGGTGAGCTTATCACTTTTATTTATCTCCCATTATCTCAATATGTGAAAGCTCATCCAATTTGGTGTAACTAGTGTGATAATCAGTTGAGGGCTGACGCAATAGCCCTCCTTAAAATTTACGCCTGGTGAACCGGATCAAAAGCCATAGCAAAATAATACCTCCCCAGGAATAACTGCCTCCGCCACCGCTATAACCTTTACGATAACTCACTGTCGCGACTTCTTGTTTCTTTACTCTCTCTCTAAATCCACTCAATTGTGCATCTAAATTAACCGTCATTTTTTCAACGGCCTGCTCAAACGTTTTCATCCGGATTTTGCGTTTTTTACCGATTTGGCCAATTGCGTTATGTAACCCGTCAGCTGTGGCGGAGCCTGGTGCTCGAAATAATAACTTTTTGGTTTTTATGTCAAACACGGCAGTATCAACAAATGTTTGTGATTGAGTTTTTTCTCCAGGAAAAATAAATGCCCCAACTATTGTCCAATAGGTTAGCGCCAGCGTATTTTCCTCGGTAATAGATACATTGTCATAAGACACCAAAGCCATCACATCTAAATCGTGTAACGCCGCAATTTGAGAGATAGTTTGAAACCCTTTACCCTGCCTTAAATAAAGCTCAGGAATAATATCAATCGACTGAATGTAAGGACGTCCTTCAAATTGCTGAGAGACTTTTTGTAGCAGGTTGTGCTTTTCCGTTTCTGACAAAGAAAATCGATAGTCACTCACAGTTTCCGGGATAAAAGCTATCCCTACACGCAGCGGCAGCCTTAGATGCGGTACTTGATCTTGAGCATGAGCAGGCCTTTCTCCATCTGGATAAAGATAGTTTACTAGGTTACTGGAAACTCCGTGACGCCCCTGGGTTAAACAACCAGATAAGGTCAGCGTGGCAAGTATTAAGAGTAGAGTACTAATCCGTCGCATAAACTATTCTCCTTGAATCTTTTGGATTACCGGTTAGCAATAAATTTGAATTGAATAAATTGAGATTAAGGAGAGGGGAGTGAGTTTACAAAGGCTAGAAATAAAGCATTAATAGCTTCAACGCTAAGTAGATTTATACGCTACTTCAGCTAATAACTTAAAGCCTTGGAACCTCCAACTTTTTTATCGGTCTGTGCTAGCCGATAAAGTTTTGTAGGAGTTGAATCCCATGCTCAGATAACACTGATTCAGGATGAAACTGTATGCCTTCTATAGGCAAACTTTTATGTTTGATTCCCATGATATATTGCAATTCCCCCTGGTTGTTTTCGGTCCATGCAGTAACTTGCAAACAGCTCGGTAGGCTTTCTTTATCTATTACCAGAGAGTGATAACGTGTCGCCATGTACGGAGCAGGTAATCCTTGAAATACTCCGTGATTATTGTGATAAATGGGAGAGACTTTTCCATGAACCACTTGCGAAGCTTGAACCACTTTGGCACCAAATACTTGCCCGATTGTCTGGTGCCCAAGACAGACTCCTAATATAGGGATAAGTCCTTGAAAATAATTAACAATATCAATGGACATACCAGCCTTATCAGGATCACAAGGCCCAGGTGAAATAACAATATGTGAAGGATTCAACGACTGGATTTCTTGCAGCGAAACCTGGTCATTTCTTTTCACCACAACTTCAACTTCCAGTTGCTCGAGATAATGTACCAGGTTGTAAGTAAAAGAGTCGTAATTATCCAACATAAAGACCGGACTGGTCTTTGCTGAACTATTCACGAATTTTATGCACCCACAGCTTTAGTGATCTCATCGCGCATTGCTGCAATCGTTTGTTGATAATCTTCAGCGTTAAAGATCGCCGAACCAGCGACAAACGCATCGGCCCCCGCAGCGGCTATCTCCCCAATATTATCAACCTTTACTCCGCCATCAATTTCTAAGCGAATATCATAGCCATTATCATCAATTAGTCGACGAACTTGTTTGAGCTTATTAAGCGTCTGAGGAATAAACGACTGGCCACCAAACCCTGGGTTTACCGACATCAGTAAAATTACGTCTAACTTATCCATAACGTGTTCCAAACAATAGAGCGGCGTTGCAGGATTTAATACCAGTCCGGCTTGACAGCCATTATCTTTGATAAGTTGGAGACTTCGGTCTACATGTTCACTGGCTTCAGGATGAAAAGTGATGATGCTAGCCCCTGCTTTGGCAAAGTCTGGAATAATTCTATCGACCGGTTTAACCATCAAATGCACGTCAATCGGAGCCTCGATACCAAAGTCTCTGAGGGCCTTACAGACCATAGGGCCGATAGTAAGATTGGGTACGTAGTGATTATCCATCACGTCAAAATGCACCCAGTCGGCACCGGCAGCGATGACATTTTCGACTTCTTCACCTAATCTAGCAAAGTCAGCAGACAGTATGGACGGCGCGATGATCGGAGAACGCATGTTTATTCCTCAAGTTCTGATTTCTGAGTGGTATTTTATAAGATAAGTACAGGGCTTGCACTGCTATTTAGTTAAGACTTAATACTAAGACTAATAGAGCAGCTTATTTTTTACGCAATAATCGGGTATATTATGCAGCCCAGTATTTATGAGTTTCCGCTAGATATAAGCGACTAAACAAGATATAAGTTCCTACGAAATGCATCGAATCCTATCCACATTATTCTTGTTACTATTGTCTGCTCAGTCTGCGCACTCAGCAGTCTTAGTCAAAGACAAGATGTGGCCCCAAAATACCCAGCTGACTATTGTATTTCTTGACGGCTCCTTTGAGCAAAAACAATTGGTAAAACGCGTCATTCCGGCTTGGTTTGAAAACAGTGCGCTGAGCTTCAAGGTCTATCAATCGCTTAAACAGGCTCCAGAGAAAACCCATATTCGAATTAGCTTCCAGTCACATACTGGTTCAATGCTAGGCGATCATGGCGACTATTATTCAACCGAACCAACCCTTCTATTGGATGAGCTCAATCAAAAAGATCTTCATCCCCAATATGCAACGCGCTATATCCTACATGAGTTTGGACACGCTCTCGGATTTGAACACGAGTATCGAAGCCCTAACTGGCCATTTGGCGAGAAGGCTCGACAGGTTCACCTCAACAATTGTATTCCGCGGATGGCTGATTTTGGTCTTACACTTGCGGATGCTCAGCAAAAGTGTGTTGAGATTAACTCTCCGCTGAATAAGCACGACACAAACTCAACCGCATTCGATAATCACTCAATAATGAACTATCCTCAAACGATTAAACGTACTGGAAAATCAGACGTTTATATAAAGGCAAAACACCAACTATCGGCGTTGGATAAACTTGCAATCGAGCGTTGGTACGGCAAATAATTAGAAATTAGGTGAAACATTTTTGGCCGAATATCGTCCTTACTGCAAGTTACAAGTTTAATTGGAGAAACACAGTTTGGATCGTCTAGTTGTTTTCTATTACCGTTTGCACAACGCCATATTTAATAAGGCGGATGCTTTCTCAGGTCTTGGACCTTTAGCCTTAAGACTATTCCTGTTTCCAGTTTTCTGGGTCGCAGGAAACAATAAAATTGACGGCTTTGACGGTGTCGTTGAATGGTTTGGCAACGAAGAATGGGGACTCGGGTTACCCTTTCCAGAACTGATGGCTAGCCTTGCGGCAGGCACAGAAATATTAGGTGCGTTGCTACTGCTTCTCGGTCTCGCCACACGCTGGATATCAATCCCCCTGATAATCACTATGTTGGTCGCTATCTTTTCAGTCCACTGGGAAAATGGTTGGCAGGCTATTCATGATAGTCAAAGTTGGGGAGCTAACGAGAACACTGCCGGCGCGCTCGATAGATTAGATAGAGCCAAAGATATTCTGCGAGAGCATGGAAATTACGACTGGTTAACCGAGAAAGGTAACTTAGTGGTGTCAAATAATGGCATTGAATTCGGGGTAACCTATTTAGTCATGTTAATCGCGTTGTTTTTTTCCGGCGGCGGAAAATACTTTAGCGTTGACTATTTCTTAAATAAGCATTTTCAACCGAAATAGCCGATTTAAATACTACGCATTTGGTGCATACTGATCTTAAATATGCACCAAAATCCTTCCACCACCAACAAGCAGTAATGATTCTTATTTGCAAATAAGTTATAATTCGAATTAATTTAAAGAACGGGTGATTTTTTCGCTATTTAGTATGGATCCCCACTCATTTTGGAGTTACTATCCGCATCGCAATTTGAGGACTTTTTATCAACCTACGCCCCTGCGGAGTCACTTTCACAAAATCGCCGAATTTAGCCTACACTTGAAAGGCGGCAAACAATCAAAACCAACTCGGACTCGCAACATTCGCCAACTGAAACAATAACCAGCATGCAACAAAAATACATCGATCGAATGCAATCAAGCTCATACTTGTCGGGCACAAGCGCCGCATATGTTGAAGAGCTATACGAACAATATTTGGAATCTAAATCGTCAGTACCGGAAGAGTGGCGTGACTATTTTGACTCGCTCAGACAGAATATTGAAAACGCTGAAACTGCGCACTCTGAAGTCAGAGAACAATTTAAACACTTGGGGCGTAAAAAGCACAAAGTCAGCGGCACGGTTTCACTGGAGCATGAAACCAAACAAGTTGCCGTGCTTGGGCTAATCGAATCGTTCCGCTCACGTGGTCATCAAGCAGCAAAACTCGACCCACTTAGCCTGATGGAAAGAGCAGAAGTTCCCGATCTAAAATTGCAATACCATGACTTATCAGAGCAGGATTTGGAGACTAGCTTCCAGACGACTCCACTCTACTTCGGTGGTAATCAAGCCAAACTCAAAGACATTATCGACGGACTAAAAAAGACTTATTGCGGCTCTATTGGCGCAGAGTTTATGCATATAGTCAACAGTGAAGAAAGACGCTGGTTCCAAGAGAGATTGGAAAGAGTGCAGTCCCGGCCCGAATATGATGCGAATACTAAAAAACACTTACTCGACAGACTGAATGCAGCAGAAGGTTTAGAAAAATACTTAGGCGCTCGCTACCCAGGAACTAAACGCTTTGGGCTAGAAGGCGGTGAAAGCCTTATTCCAATTATGGACGAACTGATCCAAAAAGCGGGAACTTACAACGCCAAAGAAGTGGTTATTGGCATGGCGCACCGCGGCCGCTTAAACGTTTTGATCAATACCATGGGCAAGAAGTCTTCCGAATTGATCGACGAATTTGAAGGCAAAGCGGAATACGCTATGGGTTCTGGTGACGTAAAATATCACCAAGGCTACTCATCTAATGTAATGACGCCCGGTGGTGAAATCCATCTGGCTTTGGCATTTAATCCAAGTCACTTAGAAATCGTTTCACCGGTTGTGCAAGGCTCAGTTAGAGCAAGACAAGATAAACGACAAGGTGTAAATAGTGATACCGTGGTTCCTATTTTAATCCACGGAGATGCCGCATTTTCGGGCCAAGGCGTGGTGATGGAGACCTTCCAAATGTCTCAAACTCGTGCCTATAAAACAGGTGGTACGGTACATATAATCGTCAACAACCAAGTCGGCTTTACTACCAGTAATAAGTTAGATTCTCGCTCAACAGAATATTGTACCGATGTGGCAAAAGTTGTTGAGTCTCCAATTCTGCACGTTAATGGCGATGATCCGGAAGCAGTGTTGTTTGTGAGCCAACTGGCAATCGATTACCGCTACAAATTCAATAAAGATATTGTTATTGATCTCGTTTGCTATCGTCGCCGCGGCCACAACGAAGCGGACGAACCCTCTGGCACTCAACCGATGATGTATCAAATCATTAAAAAGCTGCCTAGTGTTTTGACCAAATACTCAAAAGACCTGGTTACGCAAGGCATATTGGATGAACCTAAAGTAAAAGAACTCGCCGATACCTATAGAGCACGCTTAGATAATGGTGAGTCTGTTGTAAACAATTTGGTAACAAAGCCTGACACTGGCTTATTTTTCGACTGGACGCCTTACTTAGGTCATGACTGGCAGACGCCGGCCGATACAACTTACCCGAAACAAGAATTAGTTGAACTGGCACAAGAATTTTGTAGTTACCCAGACTCAGTCAAACTGCAAAGACAGGTACAGAAAGTTCTCGAAGAGCGCCTGTTAATGGCAGAAGACAAACAGCCCATTAACTGGGGATTTGCTGAAACTCTCGCCTACGCAACCCTTTTAAAGCAGGAGCGCTCGGTTCGAATTACCGGGCAAGATGTTGGTCGTGGCACTTTCTCACACCGTCATGCGGTACTCCATGATCAAAAAACCGGTGAACCCTATGTTCCCCTGCAAAACTTAGCAGGTGTCGATCGTCGTTTTACCATCCATGATTCTTTTTTATCAGAACTCGCTGTATTGGGATTTGAATATGGTTACGCGACTACCAATCCAAACACTGCAGTTATCTGGGAAGCGCAGTTTGGTGACTTTGCCAACGGCGCACAAATGATCATTGACCAGTTCATTACCAGTGGAGAACATAAGTGGGGTAGGCTTTGCGGACTCACCATGTTGTTACCTCATGGATATGAGGGCCAAGGCCCGGAACATTCATCAGCGCGACTAGAAAGATTTATGCAGATGTGCGCCGAACACAATATTCAGGTATGCGTACCGACGACACCGGCGCAAATCTTCCATTTATTGAGACGTCAAAGCATTCGGCCAATGCGTCGTCCACTAGTTGTAATGTCACCAAAAAGTTTGCTTCGCCATAAAGAAGCGATCTCTACTATGGATGAACTCGCAAATGGTGAATTTAAAAATGTGATTGCAGAAACAGAAACTCTCGATCCGAAAAAAGTTAAACGCTTGGTAATGTGTAGTGGCCGCGTCTATTACGATTTAATCGAGAAACGTCGTAACGACAAGAACGAACAAGCAGCGATAGTGCGTATTGAACAGCTGTACCCATTCCCGGAGGAAGAGTTGAAAAGCGCGATAGCAAACTACACAAACTTGGAAAAGGCAATTTGGTGCCAGGAAGAGCCGAAAAACCAGGGCGCTTGGTATAGCTCTCATCACCATCTGAGAGAAGTGATCCGTCAACACGATGAAAATCTATATGTCGAGTTTGCCGGTCGAGAACCTTCAGCAGCGCCGGCCGCGGGTTATATGGCATTGCATTTGAAAGAATTAGAAACATTCTTAGAGCAAGCACTTAACGGATAAATAAATACGATGTCATTCCAATCAACTCGGATTTTAGTGTCCTTTGGTAGGAATCTCCCGATCATGACTGAGGAGTCGAAGGAAACCTTCCCATCTCAGTTTACCCTGAGCGGAGCCGAAAGGTCGGGATGACAGGAATTTTAAGATTACACAAATTTAAAAATTGAAAACAAACAGGATCAACCATGGCTAACGAAATTAAAGCCCCTACTTTTCCCGAATCAGTCGCAGATGGCACTGTTGCCACTTGGCACAAAAAGCCGGGCGAGTCTTTTGCTCGCGATGAATTAATTGTTGATATTGAAACCGATAAAGTGGTTATTGAAGTCGTTGCACCTGAAGACGGTACCTTAAGCAAAATAATTAAGGACGAAGGCGAAACCGTTTTAAGTGACGAGCTTATTGGCCAATTTGAGGCCGGAGCATCTGCTGCGCCAGTTGCTTCAAATAAGAGTACACCGGCAGAAACGGCGTCGACTTCGGAAGCTTCAGATCAAGTACTGAGCCCGGCGGTAAGAAAAATGGTCAACGAATATGAAATTGACCCTTCGCTAATCGTTGGTACAGGTAAAAATGGTCGGATCCTTAAAGAAGACGTACAAGCTTACTTAGAAAACCGCACGCAGCAAGCTAAACCTGCAGCGGCCCCACAGCCAGCTCCAGTCGAGCACGGCGAAAGATATGAGCGCCGTGAGCCGATGACTCGCTTGCGCGCTAAGATTGCTGACCGCTTAGTCGAAGCACAGCAAAACATGGCTATGCTGAGTACTTTTAATGAAGTCAATATGGCTCCGGTCATGGCACTACGTAAAAAATATAAAGACGAGTTTGAAAAGCGCCACGATACTCGTCTTGGCTTTATGTCATTCTTTGTCCGTGCAGCAGTTGAAGCGCTTAAGAGATTCCCTGAAGTTAATGCGTCTATCGACGGTAGTGATATTATTTACCACAGCTACCAAGATGTAGGCGTTGCGGTTTCTTCTCCACGCGGATTGGTTGTTCCAGTGCTGCGCAATGTTGACGATATGAGTTTGGCCGATATCGAATCCGGTATTCGAGATTACGGTTTAAAAGCGCGTGACGGTAAATTATCAATTGATGAAATGACCGGCGGAACTTTTACGGTTTCTAATGGTGGCGTATTCGGCTCGTTATTATCAACGCCGATTGTTAATCCACCACAAACCGCAATTCTAGGCATGCATAAAATCCAGGAGCGTCCGATGGCTGTTAACGGCGAAGTTAAGATTTTACCAATGATGTATTTGGCGCTTTCTTACGACCATCGTTTGATTGACGGAAAAGAAGCAGTTGGCTTCCTGGTAACAATTAAAGACTTGCTAGAAGAGCCTGAAAGGTTATTACTTGGCTTGTAAAAGTCGACGACTATAACAAACAAAAAAGCCTCGGACATTCGAGGCTTTTTTGTTTTAGTGATTATCTAAAAAATCTAACTATCCGCCAAAAAATCCTGCATGGTATAAAACCCAGGTTTTTGCGCAGCCACCCACACTGCTGCCGCAACCGCGCCTTCCGCAAAACAATGGCGATTTTGCGCTTTATGTTCGATACTAATAATTTCGTTATCAAGCGCAAACAATACCTTATGCTCACCGATAATTTCTCCTGCTCGAATCACCGACATACCGATTTCGCCTTTTTTGCGAGTCCGTTTTTCAAAGCGACTATCGGTGACTTTTAGATCGTCAAAATTTTCACCCATTGCTTCGGCAATAGCTTGTCCCATTCGGATAGCAGTGCCTGACGGCGCATCAACTTTATGTTTATGGTGAGACTCGATAATTTCAATGTCAGCTTGCTTACCTAACATTTTGGCAGCTTTCGCTAATAGAGCCAGAGCAGAATTAACACCAATGCTTGTATTCGGCGCTAACAAAACGGGAACAGTTTCACCGGCTTTTTTTATGCGCGCGGTTTCTTCATCATTAAAGCCGGTAGTTCCAATAATAACGGGAGTTTTTGTAGTTACCGCTTTCTCAAGCAAGCCGAAAGTACCTTCCGGTAAACTGAAATCGATCACAACATCGCTCGACTCTAGACCTGTTGACACATCGCTGGAATAATTTACATCGGTATAGCCGACTTGACGTCCAATTAGTCGATGATTGGGTCGACAAAAAGCAGCATTCAATTGAGCTTGTTGATGAGTAGTGACTTGATTAATAACCTGCTGCCCCATTTTTCCGGAGGCAGCATTTACGGCAATTTTGATTTTCATTAAGTTGACTCTAAAGTCGGAAAGAAAAATTATCTTAAGCTTTGATTCAACGCTTCAAGCGCATCGCTACCAGGGCATAGATCTTCTTCAGTCAATCTATTCAATGGCGTATCGCAAGTATTGAGGATATCGTGAGTGCTATTTGAATCAGTATTTAAGTGCAACAACCCCGTTAGCACTTGTTTGTTTTGTTTGGCTTCTTCAAGAGCAGACAAAACAGACTCGCGGCAAGTAATATCTAACGAATCAGGCTGGCGGTGTAAGTTGATTTTGGTACCATCGTGCAAAGTAATTGATTCATTAATTTGATCTGGGTTTTGAACAGTTATTTCTTGTTCTTCCGGAACCAAATCAAATGTGCCTGTTGCTTCCTTGTGGTCACGTACCCACTCGTAACTCTTGGTTGATTGCGGGTTATTGTTGAAAGTAACACATGGTGAAACTACATCAATCAACGCAAAACCATTATGTTTGATTGCACCTTTAATTAATGGAACCAATTGGTCTTTATCACCAGAAAAACTTCTCGCAACATAACCAGAGCCCAATGAAATAGCCAGCTCACAAAGGTCCATTGGCTCGTACATATTTGGCACACCTTTTTTACTCGAGCTGCCGACATCAGCGGTAGCTGAATCCTGACCTTTGGTTAGACCATAAACACCGTTGTTCATAACAATATAAACCATGTTCAGGTTACGGCGAACCAGGTGCATAAATTGTCCCATACCAATGGATGCAGTATCACCATCACCGGAAACACCGATATAAGTGAGATCACGATTTCCCATATTTGCCCCGGTAGTTACCGACGGCATACGTCCGTGAACAGAGTTGAATCCATGAGAATTTGATAAAAAGTAAGCCGGTGTTTTTGATGAGCACCCAATGCCTGACATCTTAGCTATTTTGTGTGGTTCTAACGACAGCTCGTAGCATGCATTAATGATTGAGTTACTGATAGAATCGTGACCACAACCTGCGCACAAAGTTGAAAGTGCACCTTCATAATTGGCCTGGGTGTAACCCAAATCATTTTTGGGCGATTCAGGATGGCGGAATGTAGACTTTAAATAACTCATGCTTCAACCTCCTGAGCAGAAGAGTTCACCGTGGTAAACGGACTCACATTTTCACCCGCTAACATTCTTTCAATTTTACGTTTGATGCGACGTGCACGAATCGGCATACCATCAATATTAAGGATTGAGCGGAGCTTCTCGGTACCGGTATTAAATTCGTTAATTAACAAAGTACGCATTTGTGCATCACGATTTTGCTCAATAACAAAAATGGTATCATGCTCTTCGATAAACTTTCCTATGTCCGGATGGAAAGGGAACGATTTAATACGACAAGTATTAATTTTGGTGCCTTCTTCTTGCAATCCATCAAGCGCTTCGTAACTGGCTTGAGCACTTGTCCCAAAGAAAATTGCAGCAACTTTGGAATCTTTGTCTCGGTATTTAATTTGTGGGCGAGGCGCGACGTCTTTGGCTGTTTCCCACTTCTTCACCAAGCGTTCCATATTGGCTTCGTAAACACTACTATCTTCGGTGTAGGCTGCATAATCATCATGTGAAGAACCACGAGTAAAATAAGAACCTTTGGTTGGATGGGTTCCAGGATAAGTACGATAACCGATACCATCACCGTCGACGTCTTTATATCGTCCCCAACGCTCCTGCATATTATCAAGGTCTTCGGCGGTTAATACCTTACCGCGATCGTATTTTCTGTCGTCGTCCCATTTCAAAGGACGCGACACATGGTCATTCATTCCTAGATCAAGATCGGATAAAACGATAACTGGTGTTTGTAAGCGATCTGCTACATCAAAGGCAGCAGAAGTCATTTCAAAGCACTCTGCCGGATCACAAGGGATCAATAAAACTTGCTTAGTATCACCATGAGAAGCATAAGCAGCCGATATAACGTCAGATTGTTGTGTTCTGGTTGGCATACCAGTACTAGGACCACTGCGCTGAACGTCGATTAATACGATAGGAATCTCAGCAAAGTAGGCAAGTCCTAAAAACTCACTCATTAATGAAAGACCAGGGCCTGAAGTCGCAGTAAAAGAGCGGGCACCGTTCCAGTTACCACCAATGGCCATTCCCATCGCCGATAACTCATCTTCGGCTTGTAAGATGGCGAACTTGTTTTTGCCTTGCTCGTCCTTACGGAATTTATTCGCGTACTTTTCAAATGCTTCAACAACTGACGTTGATGGTGTAATTGGATACCACCCCGCAAAAGTAGCACCACCGTATACTGCACCCAGTCCAGTCGCGCTGTTACCATCAATCATTATTGAATCGCCGACATTATCACGGCGCTCAACGCGTAAACCACATACTTCGGTAAAATGTTCTTTAGCGTAGTTGTAACCTAATTCAAGTGCCCCAATATTCGGTGCAATCAATTTTTCTTTCTTGGCGAACTGATCTTTTACCATGCCAGTAAGCACTTCAAATTCCATATTAAATAGGTAAGCGAGTGCACCAACATAAATAATGTTTTTAAATAACTGGCGTTGACGCGGGTTAGTGTAGTTATCGATACACATCTGAGTCAGTGGAATACCGATCTCAAAGATATCATCACGCTTAAAGTCTCTAGGTAGCGCTTTAGTCGAGTCATACAAAAAGTATCCACCCGGCATTAAGGTTTCATAATCTTGCTTTAGAGTTTGTCCGTTGATAGCAACAACAAAGTCAACATCACCACGACTACCTAAATAACCTTTCTCTGTTACCCGAACTTCAAACCAGGTCGGTAAGCCTTGGATGTTAGATGGAAAGATGTTCTTTGGGCTTACTGGAACGCCCATTCTAAATACTGCTTTAGAAAACATATTGTTGGCACTGGCTGAACCGGTACCATTCACGTTAGCAAAGCGAATAACGAAGTCATTAACAGCTTCGATTCTTGGATGATTAACAGTCGGCATTACTAACCCGCCTTAGTAACAGAATAAGAGAATTTTTGCATATCCCAAGCGGCTGTTGGACAACGCTCGGCACATAGACCACAGTGAAGACAAACATTTTCGTCTTTTACCATTACGCGTGTTGTCTTCAACTCACCGGAAACGTAAAGGTCTTGCTCCTGATCATTAGAAGGAGCGATAAGACGGGTTCTTAAATCGCCTTCTTCACCGTTATCCGTAAAATTGATACATTGCGTAGGACAAACATCAGTGCACGCGTCACATTCAATACACAAGTTATCGGTGAAAACAGTTTGCACATCGCAATTTAAACAGCGCATAGCTTCTTCGTAACCAAGTTCCTGGTCGAAACCTTTTTCAACTTCAAGTTTAAGATTGGCCAACGCCAATTCTTTATCAACATGAGGTACTAAATGGCGCTTATCGTGATCGATGTGGTTATCATAGGTCCACTCGTGGAAACCCATTTTTTGCGATAATAAATTTACGTCAGGCGCAGGACGGTCGGTGATGTCCTCACCCTGGCAGAATTTGTGAATAGAAATTGCGGCTTGATGACCATGAGCTACCGCAGTAATCACATTTGAAGGGCCGAATGCCGCATCTCCACCAAAGTAAACTCTTTCATTAGTTGACTGGAAAGTTACTTCATCAACTACTGGCATATCCCATTTACCAAAGTCTAAGCCAATGTCTCTTTCAATCCACGGAAATGCATTATCCTGACCGATAGCAATTAATACATCATCACATTCCATTAGCACTAAATCTTCGCCGGTAGGAATAAGCGAACGCTTACCATTTTCATCATACTCAGCGCGCACCTTCTCAAATTTCATACCGACTAATTTGCCGTTTTCGATTACAAAAGAGTGAGGTACATGGTTTTCATAAATTGGAATATCCTCTGCTACCGCATCTTCAATTTCCCAAGGCGACGCTTTCATTTCTTTTTGCGGGCTACGTACAACAATACGTACATCTTCTCCACCGAGACGTCTGGCAGTACGGCAACAATCCATTGCAGTATTACCGCCACCCAGTACTAAAACTTTTTTACCAATAGATTTGGTGTGGGCAAAAGCAACGCTTTCCAACCAATTAATACCAACGAAGATATTCTCATCTCCATCTTGGCGGCCTTCAAGTTTAGGTAAGTCACGCCCATTAGGTGCGCCTGAACCTACGAAGATCGCATCATAGTCTTTCTCTAATAAACTTTTTAAACTATCAACATAATGTTTGAAATGGGTTGTTATACCCATATCCAAAATGTAGTTTACTTCTTCATCAAGTACTTCTGCCGGGAGACGAAAAGAAGGGATCTGGCTGCGCATAAATCCACCACCAACTTCTTGTTCATCGTATAAGTCGACATCATAACCGAGCGGAGCCAAGCCTCGGGCAACGGCTAATGAAGCTGGGCCAGCACCAACTAAAGCTACTTTTTTGCCATTTTTAGCTTGAATTTCTGGCAAGCGATCTTTGATATCGGTTTTGTTATCGGCTGCAACCCGCTTTAAGCGACAAATCGCGACGGGCTCATCTTCAACCCGGCCTCGACGACAGGCAGGCTCACAAGGGCGGTCACATACCCGTCCTAGCACGCCGGGAAACACATTTGATTCCCAATTAATCATATAAGCATCGTCATAGCGGCCTTCGGCGATTAAGCGAATATACTCAGGAACCGGCGTATGTGCGGGACATGCGTATTGGCAGTCTACTACCTTGTGAAAGTACTCAGGATTTTTAATGTCTGTTGGCTTCACACCAATATCCCCTAACTGTCTATGGAATTATCGTCTACGAATTTGGATAAACTGCTTACTTTACAAGGCATTGCCAGCGAAAGGATCACAGCTAAAATAAGCATAGATTATATTTAAAATTTGAGCGTGGATTATACTTGTTTTTCAAAATTTGTACTGTTTTTTTGCACAAAAATGACACGATTTGCGACGTTTTATTCGATAAAATTCTGACTGAAATCAAAATTCTTTTATCTATTTCATTTATTTTCATAAAATCAATCACTTACTAGCCATTAACGCCCACATAGGTTTTGCGTATCTCAGCGATATTTTATTTCTATTAGCGCATATTCCAATCCGACTTTAGTATATAAAGTAATTACTTTATATACTTGGTCAGTCTCCATGGAAAAAGCCCGCGCAAGAAGTATTCTGGTAGCAATTATGTTGGTATCTTTAATGGGCACCGCTGGTATTGCACTTCCTTATCCCATATTGTCCCCCTATTTCCTAAGCGGCGCTGAAGACAATCTGATCAATTTTCTAGAACTAAACCCTAAGCTATTGTTAGGAATTACCTTAGCAACATACCCATTAGGCTTACTCATCGGAAGCAATGTTATTGGGTCGCTATCCGATCGCTATGGTCGCAAACTAATTCTAATTTACTCTTTAATTGGTAGTGTTATTGGGTACTTGCTTACTGGGTTTGCGGTCTATAGCGATAGTTTTATTGGATTTATTGCTGCTCGATTTGTGACCGGTTTTTGCGAGGGAAACATCTCGGTAGCCAGAGCGATTGCGGTCGAATTACATCCGCACATCGACCGGGGAAGGTCGTTGTCTCTACTCTATGCGACAGTTTATGGTGGATGGCTGGTTGGCCCCTTGGCCGGAGGTTATCTGATGCCATATGGAATAGACACTACCTTTTATATTGCGGCTGTCGCTATGTTTGCTTCTTTATTGCTGGTTATTTTTACACTGCCCAAGGAAGCTCCCCAAAAACAGTCTGAATCTTCACTATTAACCGAGATCACTAAAAATCATTCTGCCACATTACTCAAAGATCCGCAGATCCGTAGATTTTTTATCTATTACTTTATTTACACGCTAGGCATAAATGCTTACTACGAGTTCTATCCTTTATGGCTGGTCGAAGACTTAAGTTTTAATAGCAAACAAATCGCTTGGGTAACGGTCGCGATAACGTCTTTGATGATTTTGGTCAGTTCAACAATTGCCGAAAAAGTGCCACGAGTTACCGGCGAAAGAAAAGCGCTATTAGGTGGCAACTTTCTATTCGGTGGTTTAATTATTTTGATGACATTAAGCGAAGGGAACACCGTTTATGTCAGTCTTGCATTGACTGGTGCCGTAATCGCAGTCATTAACATGGTGTTCCCGGCTATGCTCTCAGAATATTTTGGCCATTTAGGTCAAGGTAAAGTAATGGGATTACAGGTAAGTGTTTTTTGCTTTACTAATGTAGTAATTGCATTGGCCGGTAGTGTAGTCTCTTTAATTAGTGCACAGGCCACAATGTGGTTATCTGCCTTTCTGATAGTTTTCTCAGTTTTCACTTTTGTTCAACCAGAAAAAGCTAGTGAGTTTGAGACTGAGGAAGCTAAATCATGAAAACGCAGTCTCATTCAAGCCAAAGTAAAATTTTACACTTGATAAAAACACGAGGTGAACTTAGTGCTGGAGAGGTCGCTGACGCGCTAAGAATGACTTCCATGGGCGCCCGCCATCATATGGAACAAATGGAGCAACAGGGTTTACTTTCACACCAGTTCAAATCTTCAGTAAAAGGCCGTCCCAAAAAGAAATGGCATCTCACTCGAAAAGCTCAAGCACAATTTCCCGACGGTCATTCTGCGTTACTGGTTAATTTGCTAGGCCAAATGCAAAATCAGCTAGGAGAAGGTGCATTTAATAATTTAATCATTAGCCGTGAACGAGAAATGTTGCAAAGCTATCAGTCACAGCTGAACGGGGTTAAAGGACTAATGCC
Organism: Kangiellaceae bacterium; assembly: GCA_026196875.1. Lineage (GTDB taxonomy): Bacteria > Pseudomonadota > Gammaproteobacteria > Enterobacterales > Kangiellaceae > Aliikangiella. The sequence continues at coordinate 26,824 of JAPHTP010000141.1, read as the reverse complement.
CAGACTAGGTAAACTAGCGGAAATACGCTCAAATGAAGGATACATGGCTGAAATAATCGAACAAGATGGACAAATACTATTTGTCGAAAATCATTGCCCAATCTGCGAGGCTGCCAGACAATGTCAGCAGTTTTGTCGATCAGAACTTGAAATATTCAAACACCTAATCCACCCGCAAATTGAACTAACAGATTATATTTTGAATGGTGATAGGCGATGCGCTTATCTTGTACCTCAAAACGAACATCCAAGTTAGCGACTTTTCGGTTGTAGCTTTTCTAACAAAAGATCTAATGACTTTTCCAAGCGAGTTATATCTTTGCTAGAAACTCCCTTAAACTTGCGCTCCCAGAATTCTTGGCGCTTTTGCTGCGCATTTTCCAACACCTGAATGCCTTTTTGCGTCGGGACAATCCACCTTTGCCTTGCGTCGTCTTTTGATTGCGCACGAATAACTAACGAATCATTTTGTAATTCGTCAACCAGCTTAGACATAGTCGGCATTCTTACCTGTTGAATATCACACAGCTGTCTTAACGTAATAGGATTTTTTTCCCTGATTAAGCACAGTACTTCAATACGCGCAGCACTCAGCTCGCTATTTTGGGAAAGAATATTCAAGTATCGATTTAAACGACTGAGTTTTGATTCTATCGACATTGTAAAAATATTGAATTTGTTAGCTTAACTAACTAGTGAGCTTAACTGATTGATATTATTCGGGTCAAATGGAAATTACCACTCGAAAATCTCAAATAACAATGGCAATATAGCTAATATAACAAAACGAAAAAATAAGTCATTATGGGAAAAGGAAGTTTAATAATAGTGGGAACCGGAATTCTCACCCCAGCTCATCTTTCGCAAGAATCAATCTCCCGAATTAAAGGTGCAGACGTCATTCATGCTCTTGTACCGGATCCACTCGGCCTATCAACTGTTTCCAAACTAAATAACAACGTAAAAAACTTAGGTGAGCTTTACTACGATAATGACAGCGCAAAAAATGGCAATAATCGGCTCGAAAGCTATAACCTAATGGTCGAGGCAATCATGTGCGATGTCAGAGATGGATTGGAAGTATGTGCAATCTTTTATGGACATCCAGGAGTGTTTGTCTTTCCCTCTCATGTTGCCGTACAAAAAGCCAAAGATGAAGGCTATGAAGCCATTATGTTACCGGCTATTTCAGCCGAAGATTGCTTATTCGCCGACCTTGGCATTGATCCCGGTGATATTGGATGTCAGGCATACGAAGCATCACAGTTTGTGTTCTATAAGCACTCTATAAACTCTTCGGCGGCTATGATTCTTTGGCAGTTAGGGGTAGTTGGAGACGTCACATTAACTAAGTTAACTCCTGCAGAAAATGGAGTGAAAATGCTTCAGGAAAGACTTAAACAGTATTATCCAGCCGACCATTTAGTAACGCTCTACGAAGCTTCAACTCTACCAATAATGCCCCCGAGGATCGAGAAGGTTACCCTTTCACAATTAGATAAAGCCCCAATTAGGACAATAACTACCTTGTTTGTTCCTCCTTTGAAGGACCCAATTCTCGACTTGGATTTTTGTAAAAAATGGAACATTGATACGAGTCATTTTCACTAATTTATAACCTCAAAAATAAAATTAGCTAAATTCACTATTAGGAGTAATCTATGTCTAAACAACTTATCGAATTCTTGACAGAGTTGAACACCAACGAAAAGCTAAGAAAGAATTTTAAATCCGATAAAGAGCAAACAATGAAAAAATATGGGGTCCCTCAATCTGATGCACAGCTAGTTTTGGATAAAAATTATGATGAAATCATGAAAAAACTCGGATGTGACTATGACATTAGTAGAAATTCGGTGATAGAAGCATTTAAAATAAAAAAATAATTGGCGACTAAAAGATAACTAAGTGTACGCTTTACAAAAAAAACTATTACTACTTATTGGGGTGATTATCGCATTAAACGGCGGCGGATCCGTTAAAGCTGATTCGTCGTCACCAAGAAATCTCAATGAGCAATCATATCAGTTTTTCAAAAAAGGACTTTATCAAAAATCTTATCAACTAGCCCAAAGCGCCAAAACCAGTTCAATTGAAGAAAAAGAACCAATTGAACTAGCCAGAGCTTTAAGTAATCAGGCTTCAAACCTACACTATTTTGGAGAAAACGAACGCGCACTTAACCTGTACAATGAGTCACTTAAAATAGCTGAAGCAAACCAAGATAGCCTTGGAATATTTCGTGCACTTGGAAACACTGCTGGAGTACTCGCCCAAATAGGCAAGACCAAAGAAGAGCTTCAATTGAGAATGAGGCAATATGAAGTATCAAAAACTTTAAACGATAGAAAAAAGATCCTTAGTGCCGCAATTGGTATGTCGCAAGTGCACACAGCTTTATTAAACAAAAAAGAAGGCAGAGAATACTTAACAATTGCACAAGAAATTTGGAGTGCTGAAGCTGATCCATTTTTAGGTGTTTATATGTATTTTGCCGAATATGACTTGTTGAGGGCTGATAATAAACTCTCAGAATCAATTCAAGTTCTTAATGCCGCACTCAAGCTTGCAGAAGCAAATCAGTTTAAAGGTCTCATAGTCTCTGCAATTACCAATATTGGAGAAGTATATTTTGAACTAGAGAATATTATCGAGTCGGAAAAATTCGCCAACAAAGGATTGGCAGTTTCCAAGCAACTAAACCACAAGTACAAGCAATTTCAAAATATCAAGCTACTAACAAGAATAGCTGAATATAAGCAAGACTTTAAACAAGCATTAGAATATCAAAAGCTTGCGAATGCTCTTCAGGAAAGTATACAAGGTGAACGCATCAAAATGCTCGCTGAATTCACCAAGATTGACCGACAAATACGTGAAACAGAAGAAGAGTTAGAACTCAGCCAACAACAACAGAAAATAGCAGAGCTAAAACTTGCTTCACAGCAACAACTTCAAGTCATTTGGGGCGCAGTATTTTTGGTTTCAGCTGCAATTATCATGTTCTGGTTTTATCGTCGTTCAACGCGATTGGAATTATCACGCCAAAGACGGTTAAATGAAGAATTAAAACAACTTGATAAAGTAAAAGACAGAATCCTTACTAACACTTCACACGAGTTAAGAACCCCAATTAATGGAATCGTAGGTCTTTCGCAAGTAGTACTAATGGAAAACGAAGACAAGTTAGATGAAGAGAGCATTCAACATATTCAATTGATTGAAAAAAGCGGGCTTCAGTTATCTGAAATCGTTGATGATATTTTAGATCTTGCCAAACTGAAAACCCATATTATCGCATTCAAGCCAAAGCGTTTTAAACTTTATCCATTGATCAATGAAGTGATTTTAACTTGTAGACCATTACTTAACAGTGATGATATTGAATTAGTTTTTAATGATTTGGATTCTGAAATTGAACTTTTTCATGACCGAACCAGAATCAAGCAAGTATTGTTTAATCTTATTGGCAATGCGGCAAAGTTTACTAAGCAAGGGCAAATCGCAGTTTCAGTAGTATCAACTGAACATAATGTCTCAATTACAATAGAAGATTCAGGGATAGGTATCCCTGAAAACATGCTCGAGAGAGTTTTTGAAGGGTTTGAGCAAGTTGATGCTGGTGATAACCGAGAAAAGGGCGGTTCAGGCTTAGGTCTGGCAATATGCAAAGAAATTATTACTGCATTACAGGGTTCGATTTCATTAAATTCCATTTTAGGCAAGGGAACCGAAGTAATAGTCAAACTACCAATTGAGTACCAGGAATAATAGTTAAACAAAAAAGCCGCTTTGAAGCGGCTTTTTTAAAAAATTTTAATTAACCAGAATTTGGATTAATTAGTCATTTCATCCCAGAAGTTTTTAACGCCTTCCCACCAATTTGATGACTTAGGACTATGTTGCTTTTTACTTCCCGCTAAATACTCATCAAACTCGTTAAGCATACGTTTCTGCTCTTTATTAAGATTGACCGGTGTTTCAACTACAACGCGGCATAACAAATCTCCACGCATACCACCGCGCATCGGCGCGATACCCTTACCCCTTAAACGGAACATACGGCCAGTTTGAGTTTCTTCTGGAATTTTAAGCTTTACTTTACCTTCAAGTGTTGGGACTTCCAACTCGCCACCTAAACACGCTGTGACAAAACTAATCGGCATTTCACAATAAAGATTATCACCATCACGTACAAATATCTGATGCTCTTTAACATGAACTTGGACGTAGAGATCGCCAGGAACTGCTCCCGGACCACCCGCTTCGCCTTCGCCAGTTAAACGAATTCTATCGCCGGTATCAACTCCAGGCGGGATTTTTACGGATAGTGTTTTCTCTTTACGTACTCGGCCTTGACCGGAGCAACTTCCACATGGATCTTTAACAATCGTACCTTGGCCATGACAAGAAGGACAAGTTTGTTGCACCGAGAAAAAACCTTGCTGCATACGAACTTGGCCAACACCTTTACAGGTATCGCAAGTAACCGGCGAACTGCCTTTTTTCGCGCCGCTTCCTTCGCATGTATCGCAATTTACGTAGGTCGGTATCTTGATAGTTTTCTTAATGCCTTTTACGGCGTCTTCTAAAGAAAGCTCAAGATTATATTGCAAGTCGGCACCGCGTCTTTGGCGTTGGCGACCACCACCACCTCGGCCACCGCCGAAAATATCACCAAACACATCGCCGAAAATATCGCTAAAGCTATCCGCTCCACCGCCGCGTCCATGGAAGCCGCCTTGTGACGGGTCAACACCGGCATGGCCAAATTGATCATAAGCTTGACGCTTTTGCTCATCACTTAAGATTTCGTAAGCTTCTTTAGCTTCTTTAAATTTTTCTTCCGCTTCTTGAGAGTCAGGATTTCTGTCTGGATGATATTTCATCGCCAGGCGTCGATAGGCTTTTTTCATTTCCTGCTCAGACGCGCCTTTACTGACACCAAGTACTTCGTAATAGTCTCTTTTTGACATATCTACAAAACCAACTTTGTTTCTTTTAGAGACAGCAACGCGGGGAACTTCCCCGCGCTACTTTACTAACCTTAAAAATGCTTTTTAAACTAACATAAAATCCGCATTTTTAAACGATTGAGCTAACTTATTTAAAGCTCGGGACTCACACAATTATTTCTTATCGTCCTTAACTTCTTCAAACTCAGCATCAACCACATCATCATCAGCTGGTTTTGCGTCCGAATCGGCTGCACCAGCTTCTGGTTGCGCTTGCTGCGCTTCAGCTTGAGCCGCTGCGTACATGCGCTCAGCCATTTTTTGTGAAGCCTTAGTTAACGCCTCTGTTTTAGCTTCAATCGCGTCTTTGTCGTCACCTTTAAGAACTTCTTCAAGATCTTTAATAGCCGCTTCAATCGCTTCTTTCTCGCCATCTTCAAAAGTTACTTTTTCATCTTCCATGGTTTTCTTAGTCGCATGGATTAAGCCGTCCGCCTTGTTGCGAATATCAACCAACTCTTGAAATTTCTTATCTTCTTCAGCGTGCGCTTCCGCGTCGCGTACCATTTGCTCGATTTCATCATCCGACAAACCAGAAGACGCTTTGATTACGATAGACTGCTCTTTACCTGTCGCCTTATCTTTTGCCGATACATTTAGAATACCGTTCGCATCAATATCGAAGATTACTTCAATTTGAGGCATACCACGTGGTGCTGGTGGAATATCAGATAAGTCAAATTTACCAAGTGACTTATTTTGACCTGCCATCTTACGCTCACCTTGAAGTACGTGAACAGTTACCGCAGTTTGATTATCTTCTGCAGTTGAGAAAACTTGGTTCGCTTTCGTAGGAATCGTAGTGTTCTTGTCGATTAAGTTAGTCATTACTCCACCCATGGTTTCGATACCAAGAGAAAGAGGAGTAACGTCTAATAAAAGAACGTCTGTTACGTCACCAGCCAGTACCGCACCTTGAATTGCAGCACCCATTGCAACAGCTTCATCAGGGTTAACGTCTTTACGAGGCTCCTTGCCGAAGTAGTCAGTTACCACTTCTTGAACCTTAGGCATACGTGTTTGACCGCCAACCAAGATTACATCGTCAATGTCAGAAACATTCAGACCGGCATCTTTGACCGCGGTTTTAACAGGCTCTAATGAACGCTCGATTAATTCGTCAACTAATGATTCTAATTTAGCACGAGTTAATTTTACGTTTAAGTGTTTAGGACCTGTAGCATCAGCTGTAATGTAAGGTAAGTTAACGTCAGTTTGTTGGCTTGAAGACAACTCAACTTTGGCTTTTTCGCCAGCTTCTTTCAAACGTTGAAGTGCTAGAGGGTCATTGTGTAAATCGATTCCGCTTTCTTTTTTGAACTCATCTGCCAAATACTCGATAACGCGCATATCGAAATCTTCACCACCAAGGAAAGTGTCACCATTGGTCGCCAATACTTCAAAAGTATGCTCACCTTCAACTTCAGCAATTTCGATGATAGAAATATCGAATGTACCGCCACCTAAGTCATAAACTGCGATGGTCTTGTCGCCTTTACCTTTATCCAGGCCGTAAGCAAGTGCTGCAGCTGTTGGCTCATTGATAATACGCTTAACTTCTAATCCGGCAATTTTACCCGCATCTTTAGTTGCTTGACGTTGTGAATCGTTAAAATATGCAGGCACAGTGATAACTGCTTCTGTCACAGTCTCACCTAAGAAGTCTTCAGCAGTTTTCTTCATTTTCTTTAGAACTTCTGCACTTACTTGAGGTGGCGCCATTTTCTCGCCTTTCACTTCAACCCAAGCATCACCGTTATCCGCTGGAGAAATCTTATAAGGCACCATTTTGATATCTTTTTGTACCACATCATCTTTGAACTGACGACCAATCAAACGCTTGATTGCGAATAATGTGTTATCTGGATTGGTTACCGCCTGGCGCTTAGCCGATTGACCTACTAAGATTTCACCTTCGTCGGTGTAAGCAACAATAGAAGGAGTTGTGCGCGCTCCTTCAGCGTTTTCGATAACGCGTGTGTCTTTACCATCAAGAACCGCCACACAGGAGTTGGTTGTCCCTAAATCGATACCAATAATCTTACCCATTTTTAATCTCTCCAAAATTATTGTTTTAGCAGCAGTTATATTGAGCTACTTTTTTGGCTCTGCTGCAATTTGCTAAAACAAACTACATTTAAACTTTCGATGCCCTTTATCTGGGGGCGCTATTTTTGAATTCAACCTTTTTACTGGCTTTTTTTTAGCCAATTTAAGCCCTTATGGTTATTTAAGTATTCCTGGTTAAGCCTTCTGATCTATCTCAGGTGACTTACCTTTGGACACAATCACACGCGCCGGGCGAATCAATCGGCCATTAAGGGAATATCCCATCTGAATTACATGCATTACACTATTCGGCTCATGCTCATCGCTTTCTTGCATAACCATAGCCTCGTGGAGACCAGGGTCAAATGCTTCTCCGAGTGGGGAAATTTGCTCAATTGCGAATTTATTCAGTGTGTCTGTAAGTAATTTATAAGTTAGCTCGATGCCTTCGCGCATGGCTGTTTGCGCTTCACCTTCGACAGGATGTTCTAGTGCTTTCTCCAAACTATCCACTACCGCTAGAATTTCCTTAGCGAATTTCTCCAGCGCAAATTTGCTCGCATTACTAATTTCACGTTCAGCGCGGCGACGGATGTTTTCGGATTCAGCTTTAGCGCGGATCGCAACATCTTTGTGGGTTTCGGCTTCTTCCAACGCTTTTTCAAGCTCGGCAGTAAGTGATTCAACTTTTTCTTCAAAGGAAAGCTCAGCTTCCGGTTGGTGCGCTTGATCCGCAACCTCAACTTCTGCATCAGGATTTTGAATTTCCTCATTATTACTCATTTTCAACGGCTCCCAGGGCATAAATGCTAAGTAAGATATCGATTAATACCTTACCCACTTATTACTATTTTTGAAATTTAATCGTTAAGTTGTAGCCAATATGGGGGTCGGCTTGCTAGATTCAAGCCAAAAATGAAGGAATTTCAAAAAAAAATGACTAATTTTTGCGGATTGTTATTTTTGCAAATTATTATGATTGGTCAGAGATCGATTTCTGGGTCAACGCGTTCGAAAGCAATTTAGCAGTCACATCTACAATTGGAATGACCTTGTCATAATGCATTCTAGTAGGACCGACAACCGCCAATACGCCAATTGATTCCCCCTTCAACTTATACGGGGCAGTTACAATACTGCAATCAGAGAGATTTTGATTGCCGCTTTCTTCACCGATAAAAATTTTGACGCCATCAGCCACCATTGAACGCTCTAGAATGCTCAAAATTTGCTGCTTTTGCTTAAATGCCTGGAAAATTCGCTCCAAGTTCTCAAACTGGCCATGGCTAGCCATCGAAACCAGATTAGTTTGGCCAGAAATATGGAATTCTTTCTTTGCTAATTCGCCAGCAGAAGGATTTAATCCCTGTTCCGCTAACTCAATAGCTTGCCGAGTTAACTCGTCTAAACGCTGTTTTTCATGGATCATTTGTTGCAGTAAGTTCTCTCTAACCGTGGATAATTCTTTTCCCGCAATATGTTCGTTAAGAAAAGAAGCCATCAAATTGAGCTCTTCGCGAGAATAGTTTCTATCTACATGAATAATGCGGTTTTGGATTTCATCGTTCTGTAGAACTAAAACCACCAAGATTTTTTTATCCGATAGAGGAACAAAATCAATATGTTCCAGGCGCTGAAAGGGTTTACTTGGAAGCTGCACCAAACTCGCCATCTTGGTCATTTCAGATAAAACTGCAGAGGCATTACCAAGGATTGTTTTGGTTTCTTGGGCTGGATTAAGCGTGTGTTTTAGTTGTTCAACGGTTTCTGACTTCAGATTTTTGACTTTAACCAATTGATCCACAAAGATTCTTAGACCTTGGGTTGTTGGTATTCTGCCGGCAGAAGTATGCGGCGAAAGTAACAAACCTTGACGCTCAAGGTCCGCCATTATGTTTCTTACTGTGGCAGGGCTAACCGACAAATGGGAAGACTGTAGAAGCGCTTTCGAGCCCACTGGGTGACCTTCCCTTACGTAGGACTCTATTAGAGATTTCATCAAGATTAAATCGCGATCTCTCATGCTTTACTCATTTGATATTCTTGCCAACAAAAGCGTTTTGCCAATGAATTGTTATTTTTATCAGCTATATCAAGCCTATAGCCTTGATAATTAACGAAAAACAGCCGATGATTAAACAAAATTGGCGACCAAGAATAATATGAGACCTAATTGTGCTAATTTCAAGGTCTGATGTTGAGCAAGGTCAGAAATAAATATGGTCTGATTTTAAACAGATAAGCAAATGACAAAGCTACCAGCCTTTCAAAAAATCGGCGTTACCGGTAAACCGGGCAGTCAAAGTGCAGCAGAAACAGTCGGCGTGCTATGTAAGCAATTACTCGCTAGCGGTAAGCAAGTTTTTATGCCGGAGAGAAACCAGGAGTTTGTTGAAGACGAACAAGTCACCTTAGTGCCATTTAAAGACTTGGGCACCCAATGCGACGTCGTGATTGTGGTTGGCGGCGATGGTAGTATGCTCAAAACAGCGCGTGAGCTGGTTGACAGCAGGGTCCCTCTTTTAGGCGTTAACCGTGGCCATCTCGGGTTTCTAACTGATATAAGACCAACCCAGGTAGATTCTCGCGTTCCGCCAATTTTGGACGGGGAATATACTTTAGAAAACCGCTTCTTGCTTAATGCTAAGGTTTATCGACAAGATAAAGTCATTGGCACCTCATGCGCTGTCAACGATGTAGTACTTTATCCCGGCGAAATTGCCAGGATGATTTCCTTTGAACTGTATATCGACAAACAATTCGTATATAGCCAACGCTCTGATGGGCTAATCGTCTCTACGCCAACAGGTTCTACCGCATATGCTTTATCCGCTGGTGGTCCCATCGTATCACCGGAAACTGACAATGTAGTTTTGGTACCCATGTGTCCTCACACACTCACTAGCCGACCAATTACGGTGAGTCGTCACCGAACGATTGATATTGTGGTTTCAGGGGCAACTCCGCATAGTCCACAATTAAGTTGCGATGGCCAGGAGATTATCTCCTTGACCCCTGGTGACCGTATCCAGATCAAACAATACCCAATCGAAATGCGACTTGTGCATCCGCTAGATTATGATTACTTTGAGGTTTTGAGAAGTAAGTTGAATTGGGGGCAGAAACTCTGATGCCATGAAACACTGACAATCAGTACAAATCCCAAACAGAAATTAAGATAAAATTGGTCAATTTCTGACAATTTGGCTAAAATGCGGTTAACTTAAAACAACTACTCATATAAATAGATGTTAAGCCGCATTGAAATCCGCAACTTTGCAATCATTCAGTCACTCGATCTTGACTGGTCGACAGGCATGACAGTAATCACTGGGGAAACTGGCGCCGGAAAATCCATAGTTATTGACGCACTTGGCCTAGTCCTGGGAGAAAGAACAGATTCGTCAGTTGTCTACTCGGGAAGCAAACAAGCCGAAGTTAGTGCTATCTTTGAATTGGAGTCAACATCAGCAGCATACCAATGGTTAGTTGAAAACGAACTGGGTGAAGAAGGTGAGTGCATACTTCGCCGAATTGTAGCAAAAGAGGGCAGAAGTAAGTGCTTCATAAATGGCCGCTCAGCAACCCAGTCGCAATTAAAAGCGATAGGAAGTTTGTTGGTCGACATTCATGGTCAGCATGCTCATCAGTCGTTACTCAAATCCAAAGAGCAAATGAACTTGCTCGACCGCTATGCCAACCACAATAATTTATTAGAAAAAGTTAGAGAAGCCGCGGCAGCAATAAAAACCATTGAACGCCGTAAATCTGAGCTGGAAGAGGAAAAACAGGCGAGAGATGCAAAACATGACCTGCTGACTTATCAAGTCGAAGAGTTAGAAGATGCCAATCCAGAGCAGTCCGTATTAGATAGCCTGGAAACCGAGCACAAGCAAGCTGCAACCAGTCAAGATCGATTAGTTCTTGCCGAAGAGGCCAATCAATGGCTCGCAGATGATGAAGCAAGCTCTGTTATTTCAGGCTTGTCACGAGTTATCGAACAAGTATCGCAACTCGCAAATCTGGATCCAAAAGTTGAGAACTGCCTGGAGACAATCATTCAAGCTGAAGGATTGTTGCAAGAAGTGAAAGGTGAACTATCGCACTATATAGATTCTTTAGACTGCGATCCTGAGAAACTACAACAACTCGACCGGCAATTAGGCCAGTTCCACGACTTAGCTCGAAAGCACCATGTTTCATTAGAACAATTACCTACTCACTTTAACTCGCTCAAGCAGGAACTTGAACAACTACACGCGGATGAATCTGAATTAGTCGAGACCGAAGTGCAACTTCAATTGGCAATAACTCAGTATCAAACCCAAGCTAAGAAGCTGACCCAAAGTCGTGTGAAAACTGCGAAGCAATTACAGAAACTGGTCACTGAAAGTATTCAATCTTTAGCAATGGAAGGGGGGAAATTTGAGATCGCAATCAACCCTGTCGAAAGCTCTTATGCTGCTTTGGGCGCAGAACAAATAGAATTTTTGGTTTCAGCTAATCCAGGGCAACCCTTACAACCGTTAACTAAGGTTGCATCTGGCGGCGAACTTTCTCGGATAAGTTTATCGATCGCAGTAGTTACTGCGGAACAACAGTTAGTCCCTGTGCTCATATTTGATGAAGTTGATGTTGGAATTGGTGGTGGTACTGCAGAAGTTGTCGGTAAACTGCTTAACCAACTGGCTACACAGCGGCAAGTCATTTGTGTAACTCATCAACCACAAGTTGCTTCTTGCGGAGACAATCATTTAATCGCGAGTAAAACTAAACAGGCTAAATCAACCACAACTCAAATGTTATTACTTGGTGAACAAGAAAGAATAGAGGAAATTGGTCGCATGTTGGGTGGCATCAGCATTTCCGAAAAAACATTATCACACGCGAAAGAAATGTTGGGCGTTGATTAAATCAACTGCAGGGAAAACACCCGATAAATTTAGATTGAAATAAGCATTTGAGCGTGCTCCTTATGACAAAAGTAAAGTTGCTATCATCCTTATAGATGACATAGTTGTGATCAGTACTTACAACATTGCCGGCACTTTAATTTAACTCCTTAAACATTTTTTCTCATATTGCTTAACTGTCATTCCATATTTGTTTTTAAAACAAGTAGAAAAATAGGTAGCATTAGCAAAGCCTACTCGGTCAGAAATTTGTGATACCTGGAGGCCGCTATTGAGTAGCTTTAGGGATTCACTGAGCCGAAAATCTCGAAGGATCTTACTGAAGTTGTCAGATCTTAAAGCTGATAGTTTTCGGTTGAGTTGTCGCTCACTTATACTTAATAGTTTCGCTGCCATAGCTCGACTAAATGCTTCATTTGCGTAATTTGTTAATATTACTTCGTCGAACTGAGCGACAAACTTCTTGTCACGTGCTGATAATAGGTTTTCTGGATTTGACTTAGTCCGATAACTTCCGTACTGAATAGACTCCAATGAGCCACCACCCATTTTAGACCCAGAAACTTGTATTTCATATCGATTAGAAATAGCTGGCTCAGAGTTAACATTGTACTCAATTACAGAGTAAATATTGTTCTCGGTTAGATCAAATTCGTTGTAATGCACTATCATTACTTTCCCCTTAGAACTCGCTAGTAAAATTTTGACCTATGCGTCAACAACACAAAGGCCAACGAAGTTCCCTCAAGGTCTCATGAGCTACTAAATTGACGTTAGTCTGAGAGAGACAAGCACTAGTCTGAAACAGACACCTAGAAAACATCAAATAAAAACAACTAGTTAGAAACGTATAATTCGAAATTTTTTGACGACTGAAAAATTCCAGTTGCTTAAATATGTCCCGTGAATTAATTAACTGGTCTCACTTTTAAAACGATCAGTCCCAAATTTTGTAACGAAGATCCTGCCCAATAACATAAATTTGCGAAGTTGAAATAGATTCAAAAATTGACGTTTTGGGGACTACCATGATCGCTCGAAAATTAACCAAACTAATTTCTGTGTTTGCTTTGTTGTGCTTCAGCTTGTTCGCTAAAGCAGCCCTAGCCGGGGGTAGCTTTATTAGCTATCCAACCTCGACAGACACTGATGGTGCATACACTTTGACTTGGACTACTGGTACCGGAAACACGGTAGTCGGCGTAACTGTTCTGGAATATCGAAATGGCATTTTTACGGAAAACGTCTCTACCGATAAAAACGCAACACAAGTAACACTCTCAGGCAGAGACTCCGCGACATACCGCTACGATTTAAGAATCGTAAGAAACCATCCTAGCGAAGGTTTAACCATAGACGAGGAAGATACTATAAACGTAGTAGTTTCTGTCCCAGTCGCCCAACCTCCTCGAAATGTTACAACCGCTGCGTCTAGTGAAGTAGGTAGAAACCAAAGCTACACTATCACCTACTCAGCGACGGGCACGGTTACCAGCTGGACTCTTTATGAGCGCAAGCAAGGTACGAGTTCATGGAGCAGCGTTAGTACTAGCACTTCTGGTAGTTATACAACCAGCAAGCCGAACGACAATGAAAATTGGGAGTACTATTCTAGGGCGTGTAATACTTCATCTGCGTGTGCGGATTCATCGGTAGTCACTCAAGAAATTGTTCCATCCCCAACCCAAGCTCCAACTTTTAATAACACAAACTTTTCGTCATCAGGTAATTCAACAAGTATCACTTTAAGTTGGAACAGCGTTTCCGGTGCAACCTCTTACAAATTAGAAGAGTTCAACACTACGACTAGTCAATGGGAAACCAAACAAAATAATGGTTCATTAAGCAGAACCGCTGTTTATTACCTCGGTAGCTACGATATGCGATTAAGCGCATGTAATGGCGCTGGTTGTTTTCTTGGTGGTACAGAGACCATTGTTGTATCACTTCCCTCCAATATAAGTGGCGACAATCCGTCAAGAGAGACATTTACGCTAGTCGTTGGTGGTATCGGTGATCGTTTAGATGTTAGAGAAAACAACACTGATATTATCACTAAGCAAGATACAACTCTCACGGGCAATCAATTTACGTTAACACGGGACCCGGGTACCTATACTTATCAAGCCCGGATGTGCACCCACCTTGGTGGCAGCTCGTACAACTGTAATGGGTGGGGAGCAAATTTCGAACTAACGGTCAAAGGCAAACCGAACACACCAGCTTCAATCAGCAGCAACTCAACTCAAATAACCGATTCAAGTGTTACAATCAATTGGACTGCACCATCTTCAACAACCAATCGCGAAGTCGATGATTATGAACTACAGCATCAAATTAATAGTGGTACATGGTCCACTAAATATACCGGAACGCTATTAAGTTACAGCGAATCTAATCTAACCGACAGTACTTATCGTTATCGTATTCGAGCTTGTAATACAGTCGCCGGCGATCGCTCATGTTCGAGTTACCAAACCTCTTCAAATATTGAGGTCAATTCACCGCCCACTTCGCCAACCAGCATAACCGCGCCTTCGACTGTAAACAGTCCTAGTGCTACCGTTAGCTGGTCTGGATCAACCGGAACAGCAACATACTACCAAGTTCAAAATCGACAAGTTGGAACGAGTTGGCCCGCAACGTCAGTAAACACTCAAGTCACAACCACAAGTGCAACAATCAGCAATTTAACTGAAGGTGATTGGGAGTTTAGAGTACGAGCGTGTAATGAATTTGATTGGGCTTGTTCTGGTTACGGAACTTCTGGAACGACAACAGTCAATTTACCACCCACCAATGTAACCACTACAACCGGCTCAGCCGTTTCGAAGAATACGGAATACACTGTAACCTACTCTGCAACTGGCACGGTAACTAGCTGGACTTTATATGAACGAAAACTAGGTACAACTGGCTGGGAGACTGTTTCTACAAGCACCAGTGGAGAATTTAAAAATACCAAATCGGTCGGAGGTGAGACTTGGGAGTACTATTCTCGCGCCTGTAATACTTCTTCAGCATGTACGGACTCTTCTGTCGTTTCACAAGAAATAATTGAAGATGCGCCAACTCAAGCGCCAAGTTTTACTCAAACTAATTTTAATTCTTCAGGCAATTCAACTTCGATCACATTGAACTGGAATGATGTTTCCAGTGCGTCGACATATAAGCTAGAAGAATTTAATACCACTCTCAACGACTGGGAAGAAAAACAGAACAATGGATCTTTAAGTTACTCGGCTGTTTATTATTTGGGTAGCTACGACATGCGCCTCAGCGCGTGCAATGATGGTGGATGCTATACAGGTGAAACGACTAAAATTGTTGTTTCTTTACCTTCCAATATTAGCGGTGCTAATCCTGCGAGATAAAAATTTAAATTAACCGTTGGTGTAATCGGCGACCTATTAGATGTCAGATAAAACAACTTTTATATTATTACCAAACAAGACACGACTCTTACCGGTAATCAATTCACGCTAACCCGCGCCGTAGGCATTTATACTTACCAAGCTAGAATGTGTACTCACCTTGGTGGCAGCTCGTACAACTGTAACGGCTGGGGTGCCGAATTCGCTTTAACGGTTAAAGGCAAACCGAATACGCCGGCTTCAATCAGCAGTGACTCAACTCAAGTAACCGATGCTAGTGCGACCATTAACTGGACAGCACCTTCAGCAACGACTAATAGAGAAGTTGATGAATATGAATTACAGCATCAACTCAACAGCGGCACATGGAGTACGAAATATACCGGAGCACTACTCACCTATTCTGAATCAAATTTAGCGGACGGAACTCATCGTTACCGTGTGCGTGCTTGTAACACTGTAGCGGGAACAGAAGAGTGTTCAGCATATGTAACATCTACAGAAATTAAATCTTATACGCCGGCTACAACACCGGCCACAATCACCGTTCCAGGAAGTGATACTGATGGAACCATTAATGTGAGTTGGCCTAGTGCGACGAACGCTACTTATTATCAAGTTCAACAAAAACTAGTTGGCAGTTCCTGGCCAGCAACTAATACGCAAGTTTCGTCAACGAGTACAACTATTTCGGGACTCACTAACGGCAACTGGGAATTCAGAGTTAGAGCTTGTAACACTGAGGATTTTGCTTGTTCTAACTATCGAACATCCTCAGTCGTAGCTATTACTTTACCGCCTACAAATGTGGTAACAGCAACCGGTTTGGCTGTCGCCAAAAATGAAAATTACACTGTTACCTATTCAGCTTCAGGCACTGTCACCAGTTGGACCCTATACGAGAATAAACAAGGTGCCAATAATTGGCAGCCAGTTTCGACTGACAGTAGTGGGAGTTATACGGAGAGTAAGCCAGTTGGAGGAGAAACATGGGAATACTATTCTCGTGCTTGTAATACTTTAGCAGCTTGTACCGACTCAGGAATTGTTTCCCAAGTAATTACTGAAGATGCGCCAGCTGAAGCGCCGAGTTTTACTGATACAAACTTCACATCTTCAGGAAACTCAACTTCGATCACTCTGAAATGGAATGAAGTAACCAGCGCTAAAACTTATAAATTGGAGGAATTTAATACAACGAGTAACGACTGGGAAGAAAGACAAGATAATGGCACATTAACTTATTCTGCTATCTACTACCTAGGCAGTTACGACCTGCGAATTAGCGCATGTAACGATGGTGGATGCTATATAGGAGAGACAACCAAAATTGTTGTTTCACTACCTTCAAATATTTCTGGTGACAATCCTTCAAGAGAAACCTTTACTTTAACTGTAGGGGGCGTAGGAGATCGCTTAGATGTCCGTGAAAATAATGTCGATATCATTACCAAGCAAGACACTACTTTAACCGGCAATCAATTCACGCTAACGCGAACTCCGGGAACCTATACCTATCAAGCCAGAACGTGCACGGTGATAAACACCAATGAGTATAATTGTAATGGTTGGGGCGCAGATTATGTATTGACGGTTAAAGTCGCGCCAAACACACCGGCTAGTATTTCGACAGATACAACGCAAAGTACTAATGGTTCAGTTACGGTTAACTGGACAGCGCCAAACATTGTATTAAATCGCGAAGTTGATGAATATCAACTGCAACATCAGCGTGACGGTGGAAGTTGGACTACACCTTACACAGGCCCTCTCTTAACTCATTCTTTCTCAAATCTTGCAGATGGAATTCATGCTTTTAGAATTAGAGCCTGTAACACAGTTGCCGGAACGGAGGAGTGTTCGGCTTATGCAACATCACCTTCTGTAGAAGTAAGAGCAAAACCAAGTGTGCCAACGTCAATAAGTGTTCCTTCGACTAGTACAAATGGTGAAGTTAAAGTTGATTGGATTGATCCTGTTAATATCGCGACTTTTTATGAAGTTAGTAAAAAACTCGACACTGGTGAATGGGATACTCCAGTTATTTTACAGCTTCCCGTTTCTGAGTTAACAACGACCTATAGCAATTTAGTTGATGGGAATTGGAGCTTTAGAGTTCGAGGATGTAATACCCTTGATTGGGCGTGTTCTGATTACGTTATCTCCTCATCTGTGAACGTGAGAGGTCTTCCTTCAGATGTTCAAGTAAGCATTGACAAAAATGTTGCCCGTATTAACCAAACGTATTCAGTCAGTTTTAGCGCAACAGGAAATGTCACTGATTGGACATTATCCGAACGCAAGCAAGTTAATGGAAACTGGAGTACCGTTAATGGAGTTATTGGAAATAACCACAATTTCGCTAAGACAGAAATAGACGAAGTCTGGGAATATCGTGTAACTGCGTGTAATACTTCTGACGCATGCGAAACTTCTACAACAGTTTCAATCAGTATTATCGACGGCCCAATAGAAGTTCCTGATGCAGAAATTATTCTCCCAGATGTACCTGCCAATGAAGCGGTTGGATCTGCACCAGGTGAAGCGGGAGTTTCGGGCGGCAGCGCTAGCTATTCAATTCCATTAGCTATTGCTCCAGGTAGAAATGGAATGCAACCTAGTGTATCGCTAAATTATTCTTCTCGAAGTGGCAATGGGATCGCCGGTGTTGGATGGTCACTATCCGCAGGCTCAAGTATTTCTCGTTGTGGTGCGACTTTTGCGCAAGACGGTTTTACTGATGGCGTGAAATTCAATGAGACGACCGACAGATTATGTTTAGATGGTCAACGATTGATGGTTGTTTCCGGAGACTATGGTTCAAATGGTGCGGTTTATCGCACTGAACTAGATTCATTTGTTCGAGTAACTCAAAGCGGAAGCCTAAATGAAAGCAACTCTTCATTTGCGGTAGAGGAAAATAGCGGCCGGATTCGTACATACGGAATTGATACCAATGGATATGGAGCCAAGGTTATTCCCGTGGGCCTTTCTCATACGCTAACTTGGATGTTAGCCAGTGAATCTAAAAATAACAGTAAGAACAATATTCTTTATCAGTATGAAACCAGTACAACTAAAGGCGAAGTTGTTCTTACAAATATTTTTTACACTGGTGAGGATAATCAAGCAGGTGATCGTGAAGTAAGGCTTGAATATCGAGATGACAGGTTAGATACCAACACTTCGTTTATTTCAGGTGGAAAATTACGCCAAACGAAACTATTGAGCCGTATTACTTCATACTATGCCAACGAGCAAGTGAGTAGCTTGACGCTTAATTACTCTACTAATGCTTCAACAAATCATCCTTCTCCTATTGATGCTAGCTTAGCTTCTGCTAGGACAATTCTAAGAAGCGTTAAGGCTTGTGGTACTTCTAACAATGATTGTTTTGAACCGACAAAATTCGATTGGTTAGAAAATAAAACGGTTTACGAACTTGAATCACTTGAGGATAACGCTGGAAACCCTCTCTTCTCTGGAATTACCTCAGATTTTCAAAGCAGTGTTCCCTATGGAGATAGAAACGGAGATGGTGTAAGAGATTGGCCTTCACGTTATGTTGATGCAGAAGGCAACTCTCAAGAACATGGATTAAGCCTAGATATTTGTAAGCCTAACTCTACGACAAAAAGTGTTCTTTGTATCGATGCCGACTTTGATATGAATGGCACGACTGATACCTGGAAAGTAGAGAATGAACGCTTGCATTTAGGTTTCACAATCGACGGACAAACTGTCTGGAAATCAACTGATGTTGTGATGGAAAACGACTCTCTAGGACTGGATGACTTTATCAATAATACTGGTGACTATAATGGTGATGGCTGGACCGATATAGTCGTTACTCGCTGGGAAGATCAAACGTTTAAAATATCCGTTTATAAAAATACTACCGATCCAAATGCACCGTTTACCGAGAACAATAAAGAGCTAATTTATTCTTACGGAACTAGTTGGCAAGGGCAAAGCCGACTCAGCGTAAATTATGTCGGTGATATGAATGGGGACGGACTGCCGGACCTTGCGACCAATTACAGTAATCCAGACCATGCCAATTCTCACATTCAATCATTACTTTTAACTAAAGTTGTCGCAGGCGCAATTACGACTGAAGCTCATGACGTAGCCTTTTTTGTTGGCGATAAAACGCAATTTAGCATGTTCTTTGATGCCAATAGCGATGGACTGCAAGATATTATGGGCTGGGCTGGTGATGGAACCGGGGATACGGAATTACTACTAAAACTCAATCTGGGTAATGGTCAATTTGGAGAGACCATTAACTTAGGAGCTGAATCTATTTTACCGGCACGAGGATTCAGACAAAGAGATCCTTTGGAGCCAACTAACTGGGTATTCCAATACGCGCCAAAATTCCAGGAAGCTTTCAAAGTTATGGATATAAACGGTGATGGCCGGTCAGAATTATTAATGCCCAGTAACAATCCTGACGACATGCTGATGCAGAGTTGTGTGCGAGTGCTCCACTTAGGCAAGTCAACGCCAAAATGTGGTGCCGAGATCTATTCCGATACGCGCAATGATACTTTGCAAGGTACGATTGTTGCGCCAATTCAAGCTAAGTATGACCAAAGTATTTATCGTTGGCATGCGATGTATTTTAATGAAGATGCTAATGGTAATATCAGTATTAGCCTTGATACAGAAACCGGATTTATTGGTTCTGCAAATCATACCAGCGTGGTTGATGGATTTGGAAAAGGGTTACCAGACCTGGTGTTCCAAATGGGTTGCTTACCTCACGAAGATTTTCCTGAACTTTGCAAAATGGAGGAGAATCCGGATAGTTATCCAGGTTCAGAAATTGATGGCCTGGCTACAGGACAGCATTATGTCAATAAGAACTACGGCTCTACTATAGACGCAACTATTGGCGCAACCAGCTATCGACCTCGCGATATGTTGATTGGTATTACTGACGGATTAGGTGTCCGCAATGAATGGGATTACTTGCCTTTATCTTCCTCGCAAAAACCGGCTAATGCACAAGATACTAATTTTGATTTATATGAGTTAGACCAGCTTGATACCTCGCCGGATAATTTTGCGGAATTCTCATTTGGTTCTAGCATGTACGTGGTAAGTGAGTTTAGACAATCAAACGGTGTGGGTGGATTGAACAATGTTAACTACCAATATCGCGGAGCTGTCTACAATAATCAGGGAAGAGGATTCCAGGGATTCCGTTCAATTATTATCGACTCTCCTTCTCAGGTTGATAGTAATGGCAGCATAATCGAAAGTACTCGAAGTGTAACTAATTTCCATCAACGTTTCCCAACGGCAGGTGTAGTGGAATCGGCTTACTCTTGTTTGGTTAGTGACAATGATGAAACTTGCGAAACTAATCCATTGAGTAAAACAGAAACGGGTTACCACTTCTTTGATACAACCGGCGCTGGTACTTGGTGGACATTCCCTGCAAAGTCTGAAGGCACAACTTATGATTTACACTCTAATGGCACGCGTACACTAAACTCGGTCGAAACGAGTTATGTGGGTGAAATTGACCCAGGCACAATTAGTCGTCTAATGAATGTTGATTCATCACTATTTGATAACTATGGAAATGTAAAAACCTCGACTAAAAAATTGGATTCTGGGTTTGGTGTTTCGGAAGTCACTACCACAAATAATTATGATTACTCTCTAGTTGATGCGGATTGGTGGGTGAAATTATCAAGTTCCGTAGCTAATACTAAAAAGCTTAACTCTACTTGGTCTGTATATTCTACACATGGAGCAGGACTTGATAATGAGAAAGAAGTCACTACCAGCTATACATGGACTTCTGATCGTAATCCTGACATTGTAACCACGACACCTAATGCAGCCAAAGGCGGTGGTAAAACCATAGTTGTTGATACTGACTATAATACTTATGGATTGCCAACCAAAGTAACCACTAGCTCCACCGGAGAAACGGCTCGTCTTGTTGATACTACTTACTCCAAAGATGGTTTAGTCCAATCTGCGGATGGTTATTTTCCTTTTACTGTCACCAATCAGCTAAACCAAGTGATTACCACTGAAACAGATCCAAAATTTGGACAACCTCTAAAAATCACCGGTGTCAATGGGAATGAGATTAGTACGACTTATGACCCATTTGGCAGAGTTGAAGACACAAGTGCTTCAGGAAAACCGATAGTACATACTCGATTTAGCGATTGCGTATCTTGCGAGGTGGAAAACGCCGTATTTAAAGTAACGAATTATCAAGCCGGTGCACCTGATACAACGGTTTACAAAGATCGTTTATCGAGAACTTTGGTCACTCGAATTGAAGCTTTTGAAATAAGTAACCTCATTATTCAAAAGGTCGAACTTAATCGACTTGGCCAAACAATTTTTGAATCAGTCCCATCAATATCTTCAAGTACTGCTCTAACGTCCCGTATTGGAACTCATTACAGGAACTATGATCAAATAGGTAGACTTGCTGAAAAACATACCGACAATTACTCAACAGGATTAACTGTAATTTATAACTACAAAGGTTATACAACCGATATCCAGGCCAATGAGTTAAGCATGTCTCGTATTTACAACGGCTCCGGACAACTATTACAAACTACCGATGCTATGAGCGGTATTACCCAGTATGCCTACGACGGCAGCGGCAATCCAATCGTCTTGCTGGACGCGAATAGTAATCCGATTAAAGCAACCTACAATGCGCTAGGCCAAAAGCGTTGGGTAGATGATCCTAATATGGGACGCAAAGACTTTACCTATTCTGGCTTTGGAGAAGTCAAAACTGAAGTTGATGCTAATCAAGATAAGATTGAATATTTCTATGATGTTCTTGGTCGAGTAGCATCGCGCGAAGTTAATGGTACATTGGACGCAAGTTTTATATTTGATACCTGTGAAAATGGTAAAGGACTGCTATGTAGTAGTACCAGTGGTGATAAGACCCGTATTGTTATTTATGACGAGCTTTCTCGTCCTTCTCAAGTGGTTGTTTCAATCACAGGAGATGATACCTATACAACATCGACAGGCTATGATGGATTTTACGGCCGCATTAAGAGCTTAACTTATCCTAAAACCGGACTAACCCTAGCTTACGAATATAATCAAGATGGCTATATGAACAAGCTAAAAAATGCAGCAGACAACTACGTCTATCAAGAAGTCAATGCAATGAACGCATTTGGAAATATTACTCAAGGGAAAACTACTAACGGACTAATCAATACTATTTCAACTTTCGATCCAGCTTCTGGACAAGCAACTCATATCGGCGCTTCTTCAAGTGCGGGATTCCAACGTCACTATCTTGATTATATCTATGATAAATACGATAACTTGGAGCGCATGTATGTGGAGTACCTGAATTCGCAAGGCGGTGTAGAAACTTCATCGGAAACCTACCACTACGATGATTTACATCGCCTTAAGTGGTCGGAAAGATCCTATCACGATAGTACTAGTGATCGACTCGATTACAACTATGATGCGGTAGGTAACATCACCTTGAAGTCCGATTATGCCACAACCTATCAGTATGGTGATATCAGTCGTGACAGCTCAAAAGGTAATGCAGGGCCGAATGCGGTATATCAGATAAACAAGGCGTCTGAATATGGTGGTGGAACTGCTACTTTTGACTATGACAACAACGGAAACCTAACCGCCGGTGATGGCAAATCACTTGTTTACAATGCCTTCAACAAACCAACAAGCGTTAGCAAGAGTGGGATCACTAGCACATTTAGCTATGACGCCGATCTCATGCGCTACAAACAAGTGAAAACGGGCTTGCCAAGCGGGACTGAAACCACAATTTATATCGACAAAATTTTTGAGAAGATTTCTCAAGGAAATAAAACCGAATATAAAAACTATATCGGTAATGTAGCTGTACTTACTCAAACGATTGAGAACAGTTCCACCACCGAAAAGGTGAACTTTATTCATCGAGATAGATTGGGATCGGTAGTTACCGTAACTGACCGTAACGGCGCTCTGGTTGATAACAAAAGTTACGATCCTTTTGGCAAACCTAAGAAAGCATCATTGAAAAAAGTTGACCCGGAAAACCCGGCGACACTAGCAAAAGTATTTGAACTATCAGCTATTGATGATGAGGTATTAAGTACACGACGTGGATTTACTGACCATGAGCATTTGGATGATGCTGAGCTGATTCACATGAATGGAAGAGTTTATGATTATAACTTGGGAAGATTTCTATCAGTTGACCCATTTATTCAGGAGCCGGGTAATTCTCAGAGCATGAACCCGTACTCATATATTATGAATAGCCCTCTTGCAGGGACGGATCCAAGTGGCTATGTCGTTGTTACCGGGAGTAGGATTGATAAAGGCTGGAAAGGAAAGCCGGTTATGGGAAATACTATTACCATTGGTTCCTCGAACGTGTCTTTTTCTGGAACATTCGAAGCTAAAGGATTCAAAATTGAAATCAAAGACAATGGTAATGACTTTGCGAGCAGAATTAAAAAGCCCGATATCAAGGCTCCCGATATTAATAGTCAGAAAGAAAAAAATACTACGAAAAAAACACCAAATAAAGAGAAGCCTTCTATCAAAAAGAAACGTAAAACTCATGGGAAATTTATGAGAGATAATCCTCTTACTGAAGAAGAACAAAAACAAAAAGCAGACCGCATAAAAGAGCGTAA
Organism: Kangiellaceae bacterium; assembly: GCA_026196875.1. GTDB lineage: Bacteria > Pseudomonadota > Gammaproteobacteria > Enterobacterales > Kangiellaceae > Aliikangiella. The sequence continues at coordinate 2,792 of JAPHTP010000141.1, read as the reverse complement.
CGAACTCACTCCGTTAGAGAAAATTCGTAGAAAAAAGTTTGAAGAAATGAGAAAAACGCTAAAAGACCATATGTCTCAATTAAAAGCAGATGTCGTTAAAGATAGGACTATAGCAAATATTCCTACACCGAAAGCACCTGGTCCCCAAGCCGTGTGGTTAGCGCTAAAAGAGACACTTGAATTTTCATTTGACCAATTGGTGATTGGAGAAATCTATAACGTGACTCAAAATATACAGGAAACAGTAGTAGCTCCAGAATTTAATAACTGGCGCATGGTCCATGAAAGAATAGGTGAGATTCGTTCAGAGTTAAGAAGCATAAATAATGGCCCGCTTAATCGTTTGAAAGAAAGAATGAATGCAAATGAAAGGTGGAATGAAAAGCGTGAGCGTCTCAAGAACGTCAAGCCGTACGACGTTGTGAAATAACCCATCTAACTAGCTCAGTCAGATATTCCCAGATAAGGAGGAAATCGCAATGAGCCAGTTAGATCTTGAAACCATTAAAAATTTGCAATCAAGTAGCCTCGATCTATGTTCGAGGTTTCCCTCAATGCTACAGTAGGTGCTAACAGGTATAGAGGATTATGATACTAAAATTGCTATTCCATCATAGCAAACATCATCACGCGATAAGTCTCGACATATCAAGTAAGATGTTTTTCTTAAAGTGGATTTATGGAAAGCTAAATGCTGCCACTAATTCAAATACTCCGAAGGCGTACATCCATACTGCGCCTTAAAACACTTCCCAAAATGGCTATGAGAAGAAAACCCAACATCAATCCAAACATTGCTCGGCGCTACTTGTCGTTTGAGCAATGCCTTAGCCTTTTCAAGCCGATAACGTTTAATGTATTCCGAGCATGTGATATTAGTTATTGCTTTAATTTTCCGAGAAAATTGCCGCTCACTCATTGCTACCATTTCAGCAAGTTCGCTATTTCTTAGTTCTAGACGTTGGTAGTTTTCACTTAGAGCAGATTCGACTTTCTGAATAAATTGCCATTCCTTTGCTTGAGGTTGATTTTCTTTATTCTCAATCGAAATTGGAGGATATGAATCAGTTCTATCTTGAAAAGGAAAAACCAATTGACAAAACCGTTGCCTGATAATATCCCTGATTTCGAGTAAGTTATGAATTCTTATTAATAACTCTTCAACATCGAATGGCTTGGTTAAATATTCATCTGCTTTTTCATACCACCCTTTCAAGCGACTTTCCCTATCGCCCCGCGCGGTTAATAATATTATTGGGATATGACTAGTAACTTCATTTGTTCTAATTTTATGCGTAGCTTGATAACCGTCCAATACCGGCATCATGATGTCACTGACTATTAAATCAGGCACCTCAGCTTTTGCGAGCTCATAACCTTTTTCACCGTTCTCTGCGACTATAACTCGATACTTTGATGAAATGCTTTCGACTATATAGTTGCGCATATCATCATTATCTTCAATAACCAATATTAGAGGCTTACTCTCATCAGCTTCAGTAATATCAGTTGCAGATTCCGTTGATTCGGTTATCGACTGATGAGTCAAGCTCATCATCTCCATAGCAATAATTTCATCACTGCTATGATTAACCACATCAATCTCCCCGACTTCCCCAATGATAGGCAAATAGACATTAACAGTTGTACCCTTACCTAAATCACTTTCAAGTTCTATTCTACCTTGATGCGCTTCAACTAGATTCTTAACTAATGCGAGACCGATACCAGCACCCGTAACTTGTTCACTATTTTCATCTAACACTCTATTGTAGCGTTCAAAAATCACGTCTTTTTTATCATTGGGTATTCCAATTCCGGTATCACTAATTCGAATATGTAGTTCGTTATCTTGTGTTCTGTTCGATTCAATTGTTATAGAGCCACCGGGCTTAGTGTACTTGATTGCATTTGAAATCAGGTTAACAAATATTTTTTCGAAGGCGTCCGTGGTAAACTCGAAATTAACATCGCAGATATTTTTGACAGATACAGAAATACCCTTCTCTTGAGCTATATCACTAAACGCTTCTGAAAGTAAACGAATTATCTTTCCAGTAGCCTGCGGAGATTTTTGAGTAATAGACTTAACTCTAAAGGTCTCTAAGTTTAAAAGCTGATCCACCATCCGTAGCAGTCGATATCCATTGCGCTGCACTACATTTAGACGACGTATTTCACTTTCAGTTTTATTAGTTTTTAAAACTTGGGAAATGGGTCCAAGCATTAGTGTAAGCGGGGTCCGAAATTCATGTGAAACATTGGCGAACTCTTCATTTTTTCTTGAAAGCAACTGTTCTACTTTTTGTTTTTCTTCCCGTAACTCAGTTGTTCGTGCAGATACAGTTTTCTCAAGTTCAATAGCTCGCTGTCTAAGAATACTTGTTCGTTTATAAATCACAAATAGAATCAACAATAGGGCGCTTAGCAAGTATATCGTAAATGCCCACCAAGTCAGCCACGGTGCAGGTAATACTCGAATAGCAATTTGAGTACCTGTGTCATTCCAAACTCCATCTTTATTGGCCGCTTTTACACGAAATGTATAATCTCCGGTTTTTAGATTATTGTAAGTGACGCTTACATGCCTGTTTGTAGCATCTGTGTAATTCCATTCAGGATCCAACCCTTCCATCATATAGGCATATTTATTTCTACTTGGATCAGCCAAATGTACTGCGGTAAACTCAAAGCCAATTATGTAGTCTCGATGGGATAGTTCGAGTTCCTTTATTTGCGAGATCGGTTTATCGAGTTTAAATTTTGCATCTTTATCATTGTGAACAACCGGC
>JAPHTP010000015.1 GCA_026196875.1 Kangiellaceae bacterium | reverse complement strand
GAGTAGGATCAATGCTGATACCTTTGGCTACTCGCACTTTCGGGTCGACAAGTATTCCTTTAGCCACATAAGTCGAAAAGACGACATTGTCTTTACTTTGCTTTAAACTTGGGCATTTAGGTGTAGCATTAGTTAACATATTACAACTCGACTCCACTATTACTTTGTTCAAATTGGAATCAGTAGATGCATAAACCATAGATGCATTTACAACAAATAAACTAACAATTAAGATTGCCATTAATGACTTCATTTTTTGTACCTCGATATACAACGATATTTTTAGATTAAAATAAATTGCAAAAAGTGATATCTCATAACCCAAAGTATGAGAAATTGCTTCACAAATTAGTGATAAATTATCGCAAGCTCAACTTACGATAATTAAACGAGAGGGGTCACATTTGAAATGAACTTGCCTAAATAATCTTTCTTATGCCAGACAACTTCAAACAAGCGTTCAATTTGATCTGACTTTACTGGCTTACTAAAGAAATAACCTTGTACTACGTAAGCCCTATTCTTCCATAAATATTTACACTGCGATTTTGATTCCACCCCCTCAATAACAACTTCCATTTCCATTGTTTTTGCAATATCAATTATTGCTTTAACAACTTTTTCATCCTGACGATTAGTTTCAATATTATCGACAAAGCTTTTATCGACTTTCAACGTATCGAAAGGTAACGATTTCAGTTGTGCTAAAGATGAATACCCTGTTCCAAAATCATCTAGTGCTAAACTGATACCAATATTCTTTAATTGTTCAATTTGATTTTTTGTTTCCTCCGTGTCTTGCATACATGCAGACTCGGTAATTTCTAACTCTATATATTTAGCATCCAAATCAAAGTCATCTAGTAAATTTAAGATTTGCCCTGCCAGATTTTTATTCCAAAATTGATGTGCAGAGAGGTTAACTGAAGTTCGTCCTCTCATAACTCCTTTATCAACCCATTCTTTAGTTTGTTTTATTGCCTTTAGTAAGATTTTTTCACCTAGAGGTAAAATGAGACCAGTTTCTTCGGCTAGCGGTATAAACTCATCGGGACTGACAAACCCTATTTCTCTATGAGTCCATCTAGCTAAAGCCTCCACGCCTTTGACTCTACCTGTTGTTAAATCTACTTTTGGTTGATAATGCAAATCTATGGCATCATCGTCTATTGCTTTCCGAAGAGCATTTTCCAACTCTAACCTTTTTCTCGCCCTTTCATTAAATTCAACGGAAAAGAAACGGTATGAGTTGTCGATTGATTTCTTTGCTTCATACATAGCGGTGTCAGCATTCCGCATTAATCTTTCAGCAATGATCGCATCATCGGGCGCTAATGTTACACCCACAGAAAAATTCAACTTGAGCTGCTCACCTTTTACAAATATAGGCTGATTTAGTTCATGTAAAAGCAATTCGGCAAACGCAGCTACTGAAGTTGAAGAACGAACCTTTTCCATAACAATTATGAATTCATCACCACCGATTCGAGCAACCGTATCTCCTTCCTTATTACAGTTAACTAGTCGAGATGCCACCTGTCGAATTAGAATATCTCCAACACTATGGCCCAATGAATCATTAATTCTCTTAAAGTTATCAACGTCAATTAAAAATAATGCAAAACGCCCTTGGTCTCGCTTTGTTTTTTCGATTGTCTGGTTTAGTCGATCATATAAACACGCTCGGTTTGGTAAGCCAGTTAGCGAATCATAGTTTGCTAACTTTCTAAACTCTTCCTCGGTCCTTTTGTGGAAAGTGATATCCGAAAAAACTCCCACATAATATCGAATATTTCCTTTCTCATCGTGCAATGTATCGATACTCAATTTTTGTGGAAAAGGGTCATTGTTTTTTCTTTCAGCCCATGCCTCTCCTTGCCAGCTACCTTTTTCATCTATACTAATTCTAATTCGTTGCAATAGGTTTTCCGGCTGCTCCTGAATTTCGGGAAACCACAAAACCTCTCCCTTCTTCTCTGATAAAGAAAACCCAGTAATTCTCTCGTATGCAGGATTGCACTCTACAAGTCGCCATTCATGATCTCTGATCCATACTCCATCGGAAGTAGATTTGAACGCCTGACCCAGCATTTCAAACTGAGCTTCTTTTTCTCTTATATCTGTGATATCTCTTTGTGTGCCAGACATTCGTAAAGGGATGCCACTTTGGTCATAGGCGACAACCTTTCCTCTATCTTGAATCCATCGCCACCCACGCTTTGAGTCTACAATCCTATAGCAAACATCGAAGTGCTTACTATTTCCAGCAATATGGTTAGTTAACTTTTCCTTAACCATCATAAGATCTTCAGGATGAATATAGCCCGCCAGCTCGTTTAACTTCATTCCCATGTAATTGCATTCAATTTGTATTTTGTTAAATTGATTTGAACGAGAAACTTGACCACTTGATAAATTCCAATCCCAGAATTCGTAACCACTCCCCCATAAACTTAACTTCAGTCTTTCTTCGTTTTCTTGTATTGCAATCTGGATAAGCCTCTCAGACTTTCTTTTCTTATTCCAATAAAAAACAAATGCCCCGACAAAAATGGAAAAAACTAACGAGTAAATCGAATATGCTAAGTTAGTTTTCCACCAAGGTGGAAGTATTTGAATGTTTAATCGCCGAATATCTTCATTCCAGCTTCCTTGGGAAGTGCCAACTTGCAACTCAAATATGTAGTCTCCCGCCCCGATATTGGTGTAAGTAGCTTCTCTTTCGCTAGCATCAGAAATAATCCACTTTTCGCTCAAACCCAAAAGCCGATATCTAAATTTTAACTCTTCAGGACTAACAAATTGCGGGCTAGTAAAATCGAAAGAAAAGGGAGTTTGATCAAACAATAGTTTAATCTTTTTAGTTGTAATGAGCGATCTTGCTAACACTCGGTCAGCTCCTACTTCTACGGCTCGATTCGCGATGTTCAAATTTACCAACGAAGGTGCTTTCACATAGAGCTTTTCTTTATTCACACTAGGAAAAAAACGATTGAACCCATTAAGACCTCCGAAATAGATATATCCATTTCTAGCTCTTATTCCAGGCAAATTGAATTCATCTCCTTGTAGTCCATCCTTTGATGTAAAGTTCGTTAGCCCAAGTGACTCCACATTCACAGAAGTTACGCCTTGATTACTGGATACCCATACACTTGAAGAATTAGGATCTGAGATTACCGAATAAATACTATTGTTTGGCAACCCTTTACTTTCATCTATCGTCAGTATTTTACCAGAAGAAGTTATAACCTTGATTCCATCAGACCAAGTACCAAGCCAAATTCTCCCGTTAACATCAAAATCTACATCAGTAATAAAATAATTCTTTGTACTTTTTATCTCGCTTATCCGAAACCCGGTCATCGATTTTTCGAGGCGTTCTATTTCAAGAAGCTTAAGCTCTTCACCTTGTGCAACGAAAGCAGTACTTCCATTTCTTCTATGCGCAATCGCTCTAGGGTGTTTTGATTCTATTCTTAAACCATCAATTGGAACTAGAACTCGCTCTCTATCGTACCGATACACACCTAAACCTAGCCCATCGACCCCAATCCAAATCCTATTTTCGAAGTCCTTCTGAATAAACATTGTTGGTAAGTCACCAGACAATAACTCATCATTTCTTGAAAAAATACGCGAAAGCTTTTTAACTATTAAATCAAACTTAAAAATACCGTCAGACGTACCAACTAAAAGTGTATTTTTGTCTAGCTGGTGAAGAGCTCTTATTTCAGAGGTTATTTCTTCTCCGTTTAACTGTAACGGAAAGTACTCAAAATTTTTATAATAGGTTTTGAAGAGAGCTAGCTTGGATGACTCCGAGCCAATCCAGATATTTCCGTCTTCATTTTCATGAAATGAGTAAACAACAGGATCAATCAACCCTTGTCCTTGCAGCGGGTGTAGTCCAAAAGTCTCAAATCTTTGACTCGAGGGGAAAAAACGACTTACTCCGCCCCCATAGGTTCCTACCCAAATAGTTTTATCATATCCCTGAAATACTTTTAAGATATTGTCCTCAACCAGTGATCGCTTATTTCTATGATCAGCAAGAATGGTTCTTTCCTTATTTTCGCTTTGATTAACAACTAGGACCCCTTCCTTAGTTCCAAACCAAATTTGCCCCGAATGATCTTGATTTATACTTCGCACATACTTGCTCGGGAGGTTTAGCTCTACTTTACTAAGTTTTCTTACGTCTCTTCTTACTTGATATACCCCATCGCCCCATGTAGCAATATATATACGTTTAAAACTGTCCTGAAAAATGTCTACAATACTCAGGCTGGATAACGTTGAATTCTCGGTGTCATTTTCTGCATCCACGCTCACTGACACTGAAATAAATTTTTGCTCTACCCGATTAAACAGGTAAAGTCCTCCTCGCAGAGTTCCAATCCATAATTGTCTATGATCATCTTCAAAAATAGATCTTACTTTATGGTGAGGATAAGATTTAATCGTTTCCAATGAAGGGGGAATAGAATTTAGGCCTGAAGTTGTGCCAACCCAGATTGTTCCATCTAAAGTTTGATAGATCGCCCTTATATTTTCTGAGTTAAGAGACGTGCCATCTTTTGATGTGAATTTGGTGAACTTGTTAAGTTCGCGATCATATATATCTAAACCGTTATTAGTCCCAATCCATAAAAGACCAGACCTATCAATTAAGAGATTGCGAATTGTGTTTTGAGAAATGGAACCACTGACATGTTTATTATGGCGAAAAGTTTCTAATTCAAAGCCGTCATATTTTTGGAGACCGTCTTCGGTGGCGAACCAAACGAAGCCATTCTTGTCTTGCGCAATATCATACACCACGCTCGAAGAAAGCCCGTCATCTTTAGTCAATGTATGAAACTGATAAAGCGGCTCAGCTTGAACACAATACCCAGCACCTAGCAGCATTAAAAGCGCCAGTAAACGAGATACTTTATTCCTCACCGAGCTAAACAGCTTCATGTTTTTAAATCAAATCGAATATTAAAAAATACACATTTAGTAACTCAATATAACTTAAGTTTTCTTACAAGTCAGTTATTTAGCGCGCAAATCTCAAATTGATATCAATTTGTATGAACGCTCTCGAATATTTATTATTAGCAAAATACTATCAATTCTATAGTTCGATTGAATTAGACTAATACACGGTCATTGGTGATAATTTGCTCATCTTAACGAGGAACAAGGTTATGACCCTTGGGCCTCGCTTGAAACGAATCCAGTAGTTGAAAATTTGCAGGTGAGAAACATGAAGAAATTTACTATTTTTGGTCGCCCAGGATGCGGCTTTTGTACGCGAGCTAAACAGCTTTGTGAAATTAAGAACTTCGAATACAAATACATCAATATTTGGGAAGAAGGTATTTCGAAAGAAGACTTAGAAAAAACGATTGGCAAGCCGGTCCATACAGTCCCGCAAGTATTTCACGGCGAACAACACATTGGCGGATTTGACGATTTAGAAAAATACGTCCAAACGCTAGACAATGAAGTTGCTTAACAAGTTGTATTAAACATAGCCAAACTACTGCTTTTTTTGCATAATAACGCATTTACAATAGCGTAAAAGAATTTAATTTAACTTTTGCGCGTAACATATTGAAATTTAAGGTATAGCGCAAATGAAAGCAGTAGTTGAAGCATGGCTTGAGCAAGCCATCGCCGAACTCAAAACTAATGGTATCCTGCCTGAATCGGTTTCAGCAAAGCCACAAGTTACCCACACCAAAGATAAATCTCACGGGGATTTTGCTTCCAATGCTGCTTTAATGCTCGCTAAACCAGCGGGTAAACCGCCACGCGAAGTCGCTCAGATGATAGTAGATATCATCGGAAACCACTCAGAAGTTGAAAAGCTCGAAATAGCCGGCCCTGGATTTATTAACTTCTTTCTGAGCCAAGCGGCAGCAACTCAAATCATCAGCAAGGTCCTATCAGATGGTGCTCAATTCGGTCGCAATAATGCTGGTGAAGGTAAACCAGTTCAAATCGAGTTTGTTTCAGCCAACCCAACCGGCCCTTTACATATTGGTCATGGCCGCGGAGCAGTGGTTGGAGATTGTATCTCTCGTCTATTGGACGCAACGGGCTGGAAAGTTACTCGAGAATTTTATTACAACGATGCCGGTCAACAAATTAATAATCTTGCTTTAAGCGTCCAAGCACGCTGTAAAGATATCGGACCCGATTCCGAAAGTTGGCAAAACGACTGGTACCAGGGTGATTACATTAAGGATGTTGCCGCCGATTATTTGGCGAAACAAACAGTTGATGCAGCCGACAAGCATGTTACTGCTAAAGGAGATGCCGATGACTTGGATGCAATTCGCGAATTCGCGGTTGCCTATTTACGTCGTGAACAAGACCTTGACCTAAAAGCTTTCGAAGTCGATTTTGACGTTTACTTTCTTGAATCTTCGCTGTATGAAAAGGGAGATATTGAAAAGACAGTAGAGGCTTTAGTAAAAGGCGGTCATACCTACGAGGAAAAAGGAGCGCTTTGGTTAAAGACTACCGATTACGGTGACGATAAAGACCGAGTCATGCGCAAAACTGATGGCGGGTATACTTATTTTTTACCAGATGTAGCTTATCATGTTAATAAATGGAATCGTGGTTTTGGTCGTGTAGTTAACGAATTTGGTGCCGACCATCATAGTACCGTTGACCGTGTCAGGGCCGGCTTGCAGGCATTAGATATCGGTATCCCAAAGGGATGGCCGGGAGTAGTGCTTCATCAAATGGTTACCGTTATGCGGGGCGAAGAAGAAGTTAAGATCTCAAAACGTGCCGGTAGTTATGTTACTCTGCGCGACATCATTGATGAAGTAGGCAGAGATGCTACTCGCTATTTCCTTGCCGCAAGGCGCTCAACGTCCCAAATGACATTTGACCTTGAATTGGCGGCTTCGCAAACCAACGAAAATCCGGTGTATTACATTCAATATGCTCACGCACGAATTTGTTCGGCCTTCCGTAAGCTTGAAGAACTCGGACGAAAATATAATCGGGAAAATGGGCTAAATAATCTCGACTCACTCACCCTGGAGCAAGAAACGGCCTTGATGGATCGTATTAATCAGTACCCAGACTTGGTTAATGTTGCGGCAAAAAATTGTGAGCCACATGTCATTGCACATTACCTAAGAGAACTGGCTTCTGACTTACACGGTTACTATCAAGCAGGAAGCAATGAGGCTGGCGCGAGATGGATTGTTGATGATCTAAATGTAAGCGACGCTCGCCTGACTTTGATTTCAGCGGTAAAACAGGTACTAGCCAATGGTCTTGATTTACTCGCGGTTAGCGCACCTGAGCAAATGTAAATTAATAATTGGTCTGCAGTAGTATATGCCAAAAGATTACGCCAAAAAGAGAAAACCGAAAAAGAGAGGCGCCAGCCGCCAATCCAAAAAGAACGCCGTGTCCATTGGAGTATGGTTTGTAGCCTTTGTGTTTGTTGGCGGACTAACCGCCGGGCTAGTTTATTTAAAATGGTTTAACCCACAACCAATTAAGAAGGCGGTAGAGAAAAAAGCCGTTCAACAAAAAACTCAGCCTATGAAAGCAGTAGACGGCGCGGCAGTCGGTGAAGATGAAGTGCCCATATATAACATCCACAAAGATCTCACCAACAAGAAAGTAGAAATACCGGCTGAAGATCTCAAACCTTCTGAAGATATAAACAAGTACGTTTACTTAATGCCTTGTGGGTCTTTTCGGGAATCTACTCGGGCAGAAGAATTAAAAGCCAAAATAGGCTTTACTGGTAATAACTCTCAGGTTAACCCCGTAAAATACAAAGGTGAAACCTGGTATCGAGTTGAGCTCGGGCCCTTTAGCCGGAAGCGTACTGCAGAAAAAGTTAGACACAGACTTCAAGACAACGGCATTCACGACTGCCGGATAATTCCTCGACTTAGAGAAAAGCAGTAACCCCCTCCAGAATACAACAGCCCCCAACTTAATTTCTGAATACGGTGAATTAGGTAGAAATCTCCATTTCTGCCTTGATTTTCCTTATTTTGCACCCAAATAGTTTGGATAAATTTCTACTAAGACAAAAACGGAGTCCTCTTTGGAGCAATATCGCGGAACTACCATCTTATCCGTACGGCGAAATGGTAAAGTAGTGATCGGTGGTGATGGTCAGGTATCACTGGGCAATACCATAATGAAAGGCAACGCGCGTAAAGTGAGAACTTTGTATAACGGCAAAGTTCTGGCAGGTTTTGCGGGCGGCACAGCCGATGCGTTTACTTTATTCGAACGATTTGAAGCTAAACTTGAAAAGCATCAGGGCAAATTAATGCGCGCGGCAGTGGAACTTGCCAAAGACTGGCGAACAGACAGAATGTTGCGTCGTCTGGAGGCTCTACTGGCTGTGGCCGATAAAGAGCATTCATTAATCATCACGGGTAACGGAGATGTAATTGAACCAGAAGATAGCTTGATGGCCATTGGTTCAGGCGGGCCATTTGCTCAATCTGCTGCGAGAGCGCTTTTAGACAAAAGCGATTTGAGTGCACGCGAAATAGTCGAAACAGGTTTGAAAATTGCCGGCGATATTTGCGTTTACACCAACCATAACCACACTATCGCAGAACTAAACTGCGAATAACTATTCTTGAATTGAAGAACGTTAAGAGATCGGAATTTAACTATGTCACAAATGACACCTCGCGAAATTGTACATGAATTAGATAAACACATCATCGGACAAGACGACGCAAAACGCTCTGTCGCGATTGCTCTTCGCAACAGATGGAGACGTATGCAGGTAGAAGAACACCTGCGTAATGAAATTACCCCCAAGAACATTCTAATGATTGGCCCAACAGGCGTCGGTAAGACTGAAATTGCAAGACGTTTAGCCAAATTGGCGAATGCTCCATTCATAAAGATCGAAGCGACAAAGTTTACTGAAGTAGGCTATGTAGGCCGCGACGTTGAATCAATAGTCAGAGACCTAGTCGATTCATCCTATAAAATGCTGCGCGAGCAGGAGCACCACAAAGTCAAGCAACGCGCTGAAGACGCTGCGGAGGAGAGAGTTCTAGATGTTCTACTTCCTCCGGCAAGAGGTTTCGAAAATGAACCCAAGGAAACTGATCAGTCTGCAGCACGCCAGATGTTTCGCAAAAAGCTTAGGGAAGGCATTCTCGATGAGCAGGAAATTGAGATAGATATCACCGGCCCTAGTGTCGGCATAGAAATCATGGCCCCTCCTGGTATGGAAGAAATGACAAGCCAATTGCAAGACATGTTTCAACATTCAGCTCCAAGCAAAAAGAAGAAGCGTAAACTAAAAATTCGCAATGCACTTAAACTGCTAACGGAAGAAGAAGCAGAGAAACTGATCAATCAGGACGACTTGAAAAATAGAGCCGCAGAGGCAGTTGAAAATAACGGCATTGTGTTTTTAGATGAAATAGACAAGGTAGCTAAGGGCGACCGGGGTTCGAGCGGTGAGGTGTCTCGAGAGGGCGTACAGAGAGATCTATTGCCTTTAGTTGAAGGTTGTACGGTATCCACTAAGTACGGCATGATAAAAACTGATCATATTTTGTTTATCGCATCAGGCGCATTTCACCTCTCAAAACCATCCGACCTGATCCCTGAGCTTCAAGGGCGACTACCAATTAGAGTTGAGCTTAATTCTCTGACGGCTGGTGATTTTAAACGAATTTTGACGGAGCCAGATGCCGCCTTAACCAAGCAATATGTCGCATTAATGCAAACCGAAAATAGAGAAATTGAATTTACCGAAGACTCTATTGAAAAAATTGCAGAGGTAGCTTGGCAGGTCAACGAAACGACAGAAAATATTGGTGCTCGTCGTTTGCACACGGTAATGGAAAGACTACTTGAGGAAATCTCTTTTTCAGCGTCTGATTCGAATGAAAAATTAGTAATTGATGCAGCTTACGTAAGCGAGCAATTGGGCGAACTGGCGGAAGATGAAGATTTAACTCGATTTATCCTGTAGTTATTATTTCTATCTTCGACCGAAGAATAGAAAAAGGCGCTTAAGGCGCCTTTTTTATTGCTTGTTATTTAACAACATTTTCTCAGACTACAAGAATATGCCTTTAAACATAAAGAAGAAGGCCATAGAGAGTATCGCGCCCGCAGGTAAGGTCACTACCCAGGATACCGCTATGTTTTTCAGCACACCAAGATTCAGCGCCGCGATCCCTCGAGCCATCCCCACTCCAAGTACCGCCCCCACTAGCGTGTGAGTAGTTGATATCGGCAAGCCTGTCCCTGACGCAACAACAACTGTAGTTGCGGCAGCCAATTCAGCCGCAAATCCGCGGCTAGGCGTTAACTCGGTAATCTTTTTTCCAATGGTTGCCATTACTCGGCGACCATAGATAGCAAGACCAAGAACAATTCCAAGAGCACCTATTAGCAAGATCCAAATAGGAAGCACCGATTTCGTTGCAATCTCACCGCCGCTTTCCACAACACTAACGACCGCTGCGAGTGGTCCAATTGCATTGGCAACATCATTTGAACCATGAGCAAATGCCATACCGCAAGCGGTAACAACCATTAAAACAGCGAACACTCTTTCAACGCTTGCGTAATGGAAGTCTTTATTCTCCGCTGGAGATGCCTTTTGACGGCTAATAAAGTACTTACCAACCAGCATGATCACTACGCCGAATCCAATAGCGATCAGCATACTTGTCAAAGTATCGAATTTAATGCCGACATGCTTAAGTCCCTTGAACAAGGTGACCAGCGCAATCATAAATCCTGCTAGAAACATGTAGAAGGGGACATACTTTTTAGCGTTTTTTAATGGGTCTTCAGTGTTGAGGATTAACTTCTGAACGCTCGTAAAAAGCATAAATGCAATTGTTCCAGAAATCACAGGTGATACGACCCAACTAGCCACAATTGAGCCAACCTTGCCCCATTTGACCACTTCCATACCGATACCAACCGCTGCAAATCCTACAATTGCCCCTACTATTGAGTGGGTTGTAGAAACAGGCCAACCAAAATAAGTCGCAATGATTAACCAGATTCCCGCGGCTAACAAAGAAGCCATCATACCGAACACTAATAGTTCCGGCGTCCCTGTCATCGCGGAAGCATCAATAATGCCCTTACGGATGGTTGAAGTAACTTCTCCCCCAGCCAAAAATGCGCCTGCAAACTCAAATATCATTGCAACGATAATCGCTTGCTTAATAGTCAGGGCCTTTGAGCCAACTGAAGTCCCCATCGCATTGGCGACATCATTTGCGCCGATACCGAAAGCCATTAATAAGCCAAAGATCCCCGCCATACTAATGAGGACCATGTTATATTCTGTGAATAAACTAAATTCCATTATTCTTCTCTCTATCTCTGGTTAGCTTATCTTGCCAATAAAAGTTCTAATCTTGCGCCAACTTGCTGAGAAACGTCAGCCAAGTCTCCAATCCAGTCGAGCACTTTATACATAAATATGACATTAACTGGAGGTAGGTCTGCTTCTAAATCAAAAAGTTTACGTCGCAATTTTATTTGCAGTACATCAGCTTCGTTTTCAAGTTCGTCTAATCTTTCAATCATTTCTTCGGCAATCTTTACTTCTCTGCCCTTAAACCCAGATTCCAGTAACTCGTCGAGCTGTTGAATAGCCGTACCTGCTTGATGGGCAGTTGCAATACAACTTTCTAAATAGGCTTTAAGCTCAGTCTCAATACTTTGTGGAAACTCCATTTTTCTACCGGTAATCAAACCAGCAACATCTTTCGCTTTGTTAGCGATTTTGTCTTGCGAAGCAAGTAAGGCGAGTAAATCAGTACGCGCAACCGGCATAAACAATCCGCTTGGAAGATGTAGTCTCAATTGCTTCTTCAATTCATCCGCCTCGTTTTCTAGCGAACGAATAAACTTTTGCAGAGATTCAACTTTATCCCAGTCTTTTTCGAATACAGCTTGTAGAAACACTGGAAGTTGATCAATGCACTCCTGAACCTTTTGCATATGAGTTTGCATCGGTTTCATTGGTGAATTGGCAAACAAATCGAGGATAGTACTCATCGTTGTAACCTTTTTGTCATATTTGAGCCGCGAATTTTAAGTGCTCACTAAGAATTAGTCCAGAAAGCGAAATGCCTGTAATAAAACTGTCATATTTGGCATTATTAGCAAGATCGCTTGTATATCAATTGGTTAGAGAAAAAGTAGAGGTAAAGAGTGAATTTTTATGACGAAAATATTACATCTCAAATTATAAATATGACATGCATTGCAGCATGGAGGGAATGTCAATTTAATGCGTTCATCATTAATTCAAAGTAAAAAATACCGCCGAAATGGTTTTATTCCCGCAAACTGGCCAGGACTTTGAAATTAGATCCGAATGATTTCAGACCTAATTTATCTTTTCAACTAGTAGCCTTACTGGGGGAAAGAGTCAAGGCGCTAACCTTTTAATGTCCCATCCAAACTGTGAAGGAGTATATTCAAACCTATCGTGAAGGCGCGCACCGCCACCTTGCCAGAATTCAAAACTGGTAGGCTTAATTCGGTACCCTCCCCAAAAGTCAGGCAAAGGGACTTCACCTTCAGCAAATTTATTTTTCACTTGCTCAAATGCGTTCATCAAAAACTGGCGAGAGCTGATAGGCTGACTTTGATTGGAAGCCCAAGCGGCAATTTGACTATTTCTAGGACGAGATAAGAAGTATTTTAGTGTCTCGGTGTTACTAATTCGACTTGCAATTCCCTTAATTTTTACTTGGCGCTCTAGAGGCAACCAAGCAAAGTTAGCACTTACTTTTTTATTGGCGTTTATGTCTTGTGCCTTATTGCTATTTAAATTGGTATAAAACACCAAGCCATCTTGATCTAACTGCTTTAACAGCACCACGCGTTGACTGGGTTGTCCCTCTGAGTCAACAGTGGCCAAAGTCATTGCGGTATTGTCGGTGAGTTCTAGTTCGTTAGCCTCAGCAATCCACTTTTCTAACTGTATAGTCGGATTTTCATCCAACTCGCCACGGCGTAAGCCTTTCTTCAAATATTCTCGTCTGACATCTGCTAATTTCATCAACAAGATCCCTAATTTCCGTATATCTAATTAGAGCGGATATCTAACTAGACTGGACACCTAATTAAAAAGGCACCTAAGAATTTTACCCCTTAGATGCCTGTTAAAGCGGAATATAACGCTAAATTATGATTGTTCAGCCGGTCCGCCGATTGTTCCCTGTTTTTCTTCCGACTTACCGGAAGAAGTTGGACTGGATGCTGTCGGAGTGTCATCGTCGCTCCAATCTTCTGGTGGTCGCGGAGGTTTGCCAGTCATAATGTCCTCAATTTGTTTTGCATCAATAGTTTCATATTTCATTAATGCATCAGCCATCGCTTCCAATTTATCACGATTTTCATTTAATAAACGTTCGGCGCGTTGATAGTTCTTAGCAATTAAATCTTTAATTTCTTGGTCAATAATTTTAGCGGTGTCATCCGAAACGTGTTTCGTTTGGGTAACAGAGCGACCCAGGAACACTTCACCTTCATCTTCAGCGTAAGTTAATGGCCCGAGCTTTTCACTAAAGCCCCATTGCGTAATCATATTACGAGCAATATCGGTTGCTCTTTGAATATCATTCGCTGCGCCGGTGGTGACTTTGTCAGGACCATTAAGCATTTCTTCGGCAATACGACCACCATATAAAGACGATAGATTACTTTCTAAATATTCCTTACTATGACTAAACCGATCTTTTTCTGGCAAATACATAGTCACACCAAGCGCCCTACCACGAGGAATAATCGATACTTTATATACCGGGTCGTGACTTGGAACCAGACGACCAACAATCGCGTGACCTGCTTCGTGCCAAGCTGTATTTAGTTTTTCTTCCTCGTCCATCACCATTGAACGACGTTCGGTTCCCATTAGAATTTTGTCTTTAGCTTTCTCAAAATACTCTTGGTTAACTGTTCGACTATTCGCCTTTGCGGCAAATAAAGCAGCTTCATTTACCAAATTAGCCAAGTCTGCCCCCGAAAAACCGGGAGTACCACGTGCAATTGCATTCGCATTAACGTTATCCGCCAAAGGCACTTTGCGCATATGGACCTTCAGAATTTGTTCACGCCCTTTGATATCAGGCAATCCAACAGTAACTTGTCGGTCAAAACGGCCAGGTCTCAACAATGCAGGATCAAGAACATCAGGACGGTTAGTTGCGGCAATAACGATAACGCCTTCGCCACCATCAAATCCGTCCATTTCTACCAACAACTGGTTTAACGTTTGTTCGCGCTCGTCGTGTCCGCCACCTAAACCAGCGCCACGATGACGGCCAACCGCGTCAATTTCGTCAATGAAGATAATACAAGGCGCTTGCTTTTTGGCTTCTGCAAACATATCACGAACACGTGAAGCACCTACGCCAACAAACATTTCAACAAAGTCAGAACCGGAGATTGTGAAAAACGGTACTTTCGCCTCACCGGAGATAGCTTTTGCTAAAAGGGTTTTACCCGTTCCTGGAGGACCGACCATTAATACGCCGCGGGGAATTTTACCGCCAAGCTTCTGGAATTTACTTGGCTCACGCAAGAATTCAACTAATTCAGAAACTTCTTCTTTAGCTTCTTCGCAACCAGCAACATCTGCAAATGTGGTTTTAATTTGGTCTTCACTTAGCAATTTAGCTTTACTCTTACCGAAGCTCATTGCGCCACCTTTACCGCCACCTTGCATTTGTCGCATAAAGAAAATCCAAACCCCAATAAGAAGCAACATTGGGAACCAAGAGATAAATATGGTCAGCAGGGTACTTTGGCTTTCAGCTTCCTCTCCGATGTATTTAATGTTCTTCTCTAGCGCTTTTTTGGCTAATAATTCATGCGAACCAGGAGGAATTTTGGAAGTGATATTCTCCCCGGACGAAGTAGTGGCTTTAATGTTATAGCCGGCAACTGTAACCGAATCTATTCTTCCTCGGTCAATATCTTTCATTAAAGCTGAAAATTCGACTTCGCTGGATTGCATCTGGGCGCTTTCAAAGTTCTTGAAAACAGAAACAAGCACTAGTCCAATTACCAACCAGAGCAATATATTCTTGGTCATATCATTCAAAATGCGTATCCTCAATCTAAAAACGCGAATCGATAAGCGCGAAAATGTCTTTCAACGCTAAATTTTCTAAATAATTCCCTTTATTATCGGCCGTTAAGCCAAATAATCAAAATAAATACAAACTATTAATTGTATCTCAATGTTTTGGATAAGAATTCCGGAAAATAGGCTATTTACCCGCTAAACCCTTCTCCATAAACGTAAACTTCTCTTGAACGGGGCCTGGACGCTTTAGGTTTACGCACTTTTACTACTTTAAAGCTTGTCGCCACGTCCTTTTTATACTGGTCAAAACCTTCTCCCTGGAATACTTTGACCACAAATCGACCACCAGGTTTAAGAATTTGGCGTGCTAAATCGAGTGCCAATTCTACTAAATACATGGATGCCGGCTGATCAATAGCATCAACACCACTTATATTGGGGGCCATATCCGAAATTACAAGGTCTGCCCGCTGATTATCCATAGCAACTAGGAGCTCTTCCAGTACCGCATCTTCACGAAAATCTCCTTGGATAAATTGGACTCCATCTAAATAGTCCATAGGTAAGATATCGGTCGCTATGATTTTTCCTTTAGGGCCGACTCTTTTTGCCGCATATTCTGACCATCCGCCAGGTGCCGCCCCTAAATCCACCATAGTAATCCCATTTTTAAGCAATTTATCCTTTTGATCCAGCTCTTCAAGCTTGTAAACCGCTCGCGAGCGAACGCCTTCTTCTTGAGAACGTTTCACATAATGATCGTCAAAGTGCTCTTTTAACCAGCCCTTACTACTTTTACTCTTTGCCATTAGTTACTTATCAGTTTAATTAGGTTGATTTACCGTCTTCTGTAAGAGTCTAGTAAAAACTTAGATTCTTACAGAAGGAAAATATTACAAGGAAAGCTGATTATTATCTCAAAGATCTGGAAAAAATGTTAAGCTTGCCCCATTAATTCTTTTAATTTTTCTGCTATGAGCGCTTTAAACAACAAACAAATTAAACATCTGAAAGGTCTGGCACACGAGCTAAAACCGATAGTGATTGTCGGCGATAAAGGCCTAACCTCGTCTGTAACCGACGAAATAAGCAACGCTATCAACCACCACGAACTGATAAAAGTAAAAATTCGCGCTGATGAGCGAGAAGATAGGGAGCAGATGATTAATCAGATCTGCCAAAGGACAGGCGCGACATTTATACAAAGGGTCGGTCATATCGTGACCCTTTTTAAACGCAACAAAGAAGCCAAAATCGCACTACCCAAATAGGCCCGTTTCAAATAGCCTAGCCTCAAAAAATGCCAAACAAACCTTGCTCGCGTGGCAAGGTTTAGTATGTTGGGCTATATCGAAGAATATCAAATGACTTCCATGAATTGGCAGCCGGGGTTGATTCATGAACCCAACTCCCCCAATTTCTATATGTCAGTAAATAACTAAATTTATTTCATCTCCGAGGGATATTTTTTGACTATACTTTGAGATTATCTCTTATCGAAAAGTGGTCAATTGATATGGAACTCGTTGATTATTTGAGAATTTTAGCGGAAAAGGATGGTTCCGACCTATTTCTCTCCACCGGAGCCCCTCCTAGCGCAAAATTTCATGGGCGCTTACTAGCTCTGGAAAAAAAAATCATGCAACCCGGCGAAATCAAAGAGATGGCTTACGCTTTGATGAACCAGGAGCAAATCGCAGAATTTGAAACCAAGCCAGAAATGAACTTAGCGATTTCCGAGCCGGGCGTGGGTCGATTCCGAGTCAATATTTTTCAGCAACGCAACCAAGTTTCTATGGTGATCCGCTCTATCAAGGTCGATATTCCTAATTGGCGAGATTTGGACCTTCCCGACATTCTTCCAAAGCTGATCATGCAAAAGCGGGGGTTAGTCTTGTTTGTTGGCGGAACAGGCTCAGGTAAGTCGACATCGCTTGCCGCTTTAATTGACTATCGAAATTCTAATTCCTCGGGTCATATTATTACCATCGAAGATCCCGTTGAATTCGTGCATCGACATAAAAAATCAATTATCAATCAACGCGAAGTTGGGGTCGATACTGACAGCTATGAGGACGCATTAAAAAATACCTTACGCCAGGCACCTGACGTCATCTTAATCGGCGAAATTCGAGATGCGGAAACGATGGAACATGCCTTAGCATTCGCTGAGACCGGCCACCTGTGCATTTCAACGCTACACGCAAACAATGCTAACCAGGCGTTAGATAGAGTTGTAAACTTCTTCCCCGAAGAGAGGCATAAACAACTGTTTCTTGATTTATCGTTGAACCTGCAGGCTTTTGTATCGCAGCGTTTGATCCCCACAGTTGATGGCAAACGCTGTGCTGCAATAGAAATCTTGCTTGGCACCCCAAGGGTTTGCGACTTGATTAAAAAAGGACAAGTAGATGAGGTCAAAGAGGTAATGACTAAATCGGAAAATCAAGGCATGCAAACTTTTGATACTGCGCTATATAAACTTTTTGTAGCAGGAAAAATTTCCGAAGAAGAAGCACTCAAAAATGCAGACTCCAAGAATAATCTAGCCCTGAAAATCCGCTTGTCTGCTAAAGAGGACATGAAAAAGAAGAAAACATCAAATCAGCCGCATAAATCTGCGGGCCCTCAATCCAGCAAGGTAACACCGACAGCGCCTGAAAATCCCTCCAGGCCAACATCTACTCAACCGGAAAAACCTCAACCAAGTGAGCCTTCATCCGGATTATCATTAGAACCTATGGAAATTCCAGCAGACGATGATCAAGAGGAAGGACCAGCTCAACAAGCGGGATAAAAAAACGGGCTCGAGCGCCCGTTTTTTTGTCGTAATCACATTTTCTATTTTAAGTACTGTTTTAAGAATTTTAGGTAAGCATCTGAAGCCGTAATCCGATTCACTTTCTTACGAAAACCATGCCCTTCATCTTCAAATAGCACGTATTCAACTGGCACATTGTTCTTACGAATTGCAGCCACCATTTCATCGCTTTCAACCTGCAGTACTCGAGGGTCATTAGCACCTTGAACAATTAACACCGGATTCTTAATTTTTTCTGCATGAAACAATGGAGAAATTTTCCTATGGCGATCACCGTCTGTGGCAGGATCACCCATTTCGTCATACAAGTACTTCTTAAAGCTCTCCCACCAAGGCGGAATACTGGTTAACGTTCTCTGCCAATTGGTCACACCAAAAATATTGATACCAACTTTGAACTCATCGGTAAAGGTCATGCCAGCCATTGTCATGTAACCGCCATAGCTACCACCCATGATGCCAATATTTTCAGAGTCTACCCAGTCGAGTGTTTGCAAATATTTTTTGCCATAAACAATATCCTGCAAATCATCTTCGCCATGTTTTTTGTCATCCAGATGAAAAAATGTTTTCCCATAACCGGATGAGCCTCTGTTGTTAACAGCGAAAATAGCATAACCATGATTAACTAAATGCTGGATTGCCGCTCGATAACCTTTACGCGACTGGCCGCCAGGTCCACCATGAACCCAAACCATTGCCGGCACTTTCTTTTCCGCAGATGCGCCTTTAGGTTTATACAAAAGTCCAGGAACAACTAAATCGTCAAAGCTCTTAAAGCGTTTAACTTCACTATTGACTAGATCTGCTTCATCCATTTCTGGATTCAACGTTTGAGTTAGTCGCTTAGCCTCTGTGTCACCTATTTTAAAAGTGAATAAATTGGAAGGCGAAGTATCTGAGTTAATGTAAAAGACCATCTTAGAGCTATCAGCCGAGAAATTAACACCTCGCAGATCACCCTGTGGCAACTCTGGTAGGGTAATGCTATTGCCGTTAGCAACTTCCGCAATATCTAATTTAGTTTGCGCATCATCATTGACACCTACTACGCGATATTTTCCATTCCTAGAAAAATACACAAAAGAAACATCCCAATTGGCTTGATAGAACACCGACTTCTTGCCATCGCTTAAATTCATGCTCCAAGCTTGGTTGTATTCGCCGTGTTCGTTAGTTGCATAAATCAACTGCGAACTATCAGGCGTGAAGGTGTAACTTTGGTAACTGATAGAGCCATCGTGAGGCGTAATTAGTTTTGGTTTCTTATCCTTGCTGGATAAGTCGACTAAATACAGATTGTTATCAGCGTTACTAATAGTGTGATTGAGGGTTAACCAGTTACCGTCAGGGCTGATAGCACCAATCCCCCAATTGTCGTTGTTTTGATAAACCAGCTCTCTTTGATAATCTTTTGCAGAGTAACGATACAAATCGAAACCTTTCGGATCTCTTTCATTAGTAGTTACGAAGAACCATTGGTTATCATCGGTCCAACCTTGGAATATGGCTCTCAATTCTTCTCCAGGAGTTAGATCCTTAATAGAACCATCGAGCTCTCGGACATACACATGATTTAGCTCGTTTCCTCCTTGGTCAGCGGTATAAATGATACGGTTATCATTAGGAAACCAACTCACACCGAAAATAGTATCCGTATCAGACTTAGTTAATTGTTCGGGTTTTGAGCCATCTAAAGGATAGCGATAGGCGTTGAATACTCCTGATTCATCACTGCTGACAAGAACTGCCGAAGCATCGTGATTGATTGATGAACCAAACACCGTTGTCGTCTTAAAAAAGTCTGCAGCAGAATAGGTTTTAACTTGCGCAACGGCAGGTTTACTTGATTTAGGCGCTTCTTTAATAGTTGTTGGTTGTTGCTCAGTAGACTTTGACGACTCCTTAGAGTCGCTGCACCCGATCATTAAACTTGTAATAATCGGAAGCGTTACCCACAAAATTCGACCTTTATTCATTTTATCGATCTCCACAATAATTGTTATTTTTCGCCAAGGATAACTTCAATTTGGCCATAACTTCAATTCGGCCTGAATCAGACAATGTACCGGAAATAAAATTTAAGATCTAATTTTCGATAATTTAAAATGTAAAATTCAACATCAAAATATTTGATATAAATTATTCACTGAGATTGGCGACTCTGCTTCCTCTGGTTATTTCCGCTGGAGACGCTACCTTTTGATTTTCGATTGCAATATTGTGAAAACGAATAGGTAAACCAACCGCTTTAAACAAATCGGCTTTATCTTGTAAATGGAAATGCAAATGAGGTTCACTTGAATGCCCAGTATGGCCACATAAACCAATAACTTCCCCCCTTTTTACCTTATCCCCCTCTTTGTGCTTAAGACTGCCTCTTATCAAATGTGCGTAAAAGCCATACTCTCCTTCAGCATGTTTAACAACAATATGATTTCCTGCAAAGTGGCGACAAAGAAAATCGGCGACACCATAACCCACCAAAGGCGCAGGGTTTATACCATCCATAGTTGCTACAACTTCGCCGTCTGCAGCCGCAACAATTTCTTGTTCGTAACAGTAATAATCAGTCAAACGATTCCCCTTGTTTTGGTGTCGAGAATAATCTTCGTCTGCTTTAACAAAATCGTAAGCATAGCGTTGATTAAGAACTTCCCAAGAATGTGACGCCTCTTGAGAAAGCCCTCCGTTATAAACAAGCCATTCACCATTTAAAGGCAGCCGATACTGCACTTTAGTCTGATAGTTTTCTAACTCTCCATCAAATTGCGCCAATCGTTTGGCAGCCTTGGCTTGACCGAACAGCATTTTGAACTGCTGGACAACTTGAAAGGGATTGAAGTTTGACAGCAGTAGTGTGGGTAAAAATGTAAAAAGCATACCGCTATGTCCCAAGGCCTTTATCGGACCAGAGACAGGCCACTCATACGCAGGATGTTTTTCCGAACTCTTTGTCTGGGCTGCATTTGGACGATTAAAAATGTAGCGCCAAAAAAACCAATAAAACAGCAAATAAACGCTGATCTTAATAATAGCCGGCAGGTGATATTCGAAAATTAACTGAGTGCCTTTTTCAATGAGCATAAAGCAGGCTAACGCGGAGAAGATCGCGTAAAGCCACCCCCAAGGAGAGTTATTGATTCGTGTTTCCTGCGGTTTAGTCTGATTTGTAATTTCCGACTTGTTCAAATGACTGCCATCCCGATTTATTAAGAGATCTCTAAATTGACCTAAATCTGCTCAACAAACAACAGCTTGAAGACTTCAATGAGTCAGGTATCATAAAGCGATACCAAAAAACCAAATACTGATACCCAACAGCCAATACCTGGTACTTATGAGTAAATTGAACGAACAGTTAATTCTACGCTGCCTTGAAAATATAAAGCAGGCCTTAAAGAAAAAAGGGATCACTTATACGCAGGTCGCAGCAATGCTTGATACCTCTGAAATCACTATAAAACGCAGCCTCAATAACCCGAGTATTGGTCTTGCCAGACTCTTGCAACTATCGGAAATAGCCGGTGTAGCGCTTTCCAGCTTACTTGCCCAATCCGAAACATCACCGCAAAAACACCATTATTTCACGCCCGCTCAAGACAAGGCCTTCGCCGACGCCCCCCATTTGCAAAGCTACTTCGTTGAACTATTTTTCTACCAAAAGTCTCCACAACAAATCGCCGAAGAAAACCAGCTGTCCCCTGTATCTACATACCGTTACCTAACGTCGCTAGAAAACATAGGCTTAATCAAACTTTTTTCCGAAAATCGGTTTCGATTTCTAGTCAAGCCTCCGTTAGGATTTCCCGCAGATAGTTTGTACATTAAAAAACAGATTAATCGATTTATACAACTGACATGTGAAAAAGTGTTGAGTCCAGAAAGAGACAAACAACACTTTTTGATGGTAAAACCTTTTACCATCCCACAGCCGCTTTATGAAAAAATGGTAGAAGAATTGAAGGTGGTGGTTGATCGATACGCCGAGGTGGCAGAGCTGGCATATAACGAAAACTCGCATTTACCAGCTTATCAATTAACTCTGGTGGGACACCCTTTAAATAAGGAAGAGTTCGAAGAACCTCCTATTATCAACTTAGACAAGTCGATTTAAAGTCATACATTTACTTAGTCGGTACTACTTTTACTATCTTGTCATTTTCCGTCGCAATGTAAATAAATCCGTCTGGCATTTGTTTAACGTCCCTTGTTCGTCCAACGCCCTCGAACAATTTTTGTTTACCAACCACTTTGTTTCCATCAAGCTGACATAATTCAACGTAGCCAAACTTTAAAGATCCAACAAGTAAGTGCCCCTTCCATTGTGGATATTTATCGCTAGTCACAAACGTCATTCCCGAAGGTGCTATTGAGGGGACCCAATAGGTTATTGGCTGTTCCATTCCTTCTTTGTGAGTCAAGTCGGTAAACTTAGTGCCACTGTAGTTCACGCCATAACTAATCACCGGCCAACCATAATTTTTTCCGGGCTGAATGATATTAATCTCATCGCCACCTTTAGGACCGTGTTCATGGGTCCAGATTTGCCCTGTTGCGGGATTCATTTCCATCCCTTGAGGGTTGCGATGGCCATATGAGTAGATTGCCTGTTTAGCACCTTTCCGATTCACGAATGGGTTATCTTTTGGAATACGCCCATCATCGTGCAGTCGATAAACTTTGCCAGCATCTAAGCTCAGGTCTTGCGGGTTAGTGTCTCTATCTCCGCGGTCGCCGATGGTAAAAAATAGATAGCCTTCTTTATCAAACTCTATCCTACTACCGTAGTGATGGCGCCGGGTAGAATTAGGCGTTGCCTTGTAAATCAGCTGAGAATCTACTAACTGAAAATTTTTGATCTTCCCTCTGTAAATTGCCGTGTTATCGCCTCGTCCAGAGCCTTCAGGACTGGATAAGGATAAATAAACCCAACCATTCTTTTTGTATTCTGGATGCAGTTCAATATCGAGCAAGCCGCCCTGGCCGCGGGCATTTACTTTTGGCAGTCCCGTAATTTTTATATTTTTTTTAGTTTTTGGATTGGCGTGATATAAGGTTCCGTCTCTATCAGTCACTAAAAAATTGCCGTCGGGCAATTGCGCCATCCCCCATGGAATATCGATATCGGTAATCACCGTTTCCAAGGTGTATTGGTTTGCAGCAACCATACTACTGATGAACAAACTAATAAACACTAAGCATGTAGCAAAATATTTTCTGAGATTCATAAGGCCGTCTTTATTTTGAATTGTTTAACTAATACTAAATCAAATACCGGGCATTTGCAGCAAACAAAGAGGCAACCCGAAGGTTGCCTGCCATAAAGAGAAGAGAATCGAATTGGTTTAATCCAAATTCGAACTATCTCGACCTTCGTGCTTTGTGGATTGCGCGGAGTACTTCAATTAAATCGCGGAAGTTAATTTTTTCATCTTGGTTTAAATCATATTTACGATTCTTACCAGATGCATTTTTTCTAAAATGACGAATAACCGCAATGATATCTCTAACATTCAGGCGCCCATCATTATTAACATCAGTCCCGGGTTTAAGATTTAAAGCCACAATTACAGGATCGTGATCCGAAGCACGAAAATGGTCTGCGCTATAAAGGCCGGTCACTTGCGAAGTTGATTTATATTCCACATTATAATCAAGCACCTTTGGCTCATCAGTATTGATATGCCATTCGGTTGTATCAACCACTTGAGATGTTAGGCTGGGGCTTGAAAGTGCATGGTCCAATGCGCCAGCTTGGCCATAAAAAACGTAAGAATAACCTGCATTTCCTTCGAATTTCTTGATCAGATTTTCGTATCCAGACTGTTCAATACTGGCTACAGGATCTTCCATGGCATATGCGTTTAAATCACCAATAATCAGGTTATCCGAATCTTCAACACCTGTTGGGCTAGAGGCTAGCCAAGCTACGATTTGTTGTGCCGCCAAACTGCGCATAGCATTCCAGCAGCCTTGGCCATCACCTTGATCAGCGTTGATATCACTTATATCAGAAGGGCAACTCCCCTTTGATTTAAAGTGATTAACAACCACCGTAAATTTACCATTTGAATCCAGTTCACGGAAAGATTGAGCCAGCGGTTGACGATTCTTATCCTCAAAAGCCCCTGAATCCAAAGTTGCCGCAACGCCGGCCTGTTCGACTTTTGCAGTATCAAAAATAATACCCACCGCAATTGCATCGCTGCCTAATAAACCATTTGTTGTAGTAGGACGCACATAGTCATAGATTTTGCCGGTACTTTGATTAACGCCGTTAACCAGATCGGCAATTGCACTCAATTCCAGATAGCCATCATTTTCAATTTCCATTAGACCGATTACATCAGCTTCCATAGCTGCAACGGCAGAGATTATTTTGGTCCGTTGACGTTCAAATTCTTCAGCGTTATCTGCGCCACGAGGGGTTGGATAGCCGCCGCCTTCGCCGTCGCCATTAAAATAGTTAAGCACGTTGAAACTGGCTACTTTCAATGGTGCTTGTTCGAGCTGTGGATATTGGCTTCTTGGATTGGAAATAGCAAAATCTGGGTTTTGAGTTGCCTGAATTCGGTATGCACCAAATGCCTGATGCATCACACCAACCAGGTTTGAAACGGAATCTCCGCCGCGCACCGTATTAAACGCGCTTAATTCTGGTTGTGGAAACTTAATCACCCCTGGATTTTGACGCGTACTTCCATCATCCAATGTAATCCGGTTCAAATCATTTTGTTGCTGCATCGCGTTTGCTTCAGTTCCCGGAGAAACAACGTTAGTCGGATTCATCAAACGCCCATTTGATAACACAAGCTCTCCGTAACGCCCAAGATTATAGTTTTCGGAAACAGTCAAAGTCTGATTGATTTGAATACTCATACCTTCAATGAACTCCGGTTCATCTGCTTGGCTGAATGGAAGTGAGACTTCGATAGTGGAGTATCCATTGTTAGAATCGCAAACCAATAGATTAGAAACACTAGTCACTTGGGTCATTCCACTATATTCACCTGCCTTACCGGCAACGCGAACTCGATCGCCCACCTTCACATCTACACCAAAGGTATTGTCATAAACGAAAATACCTTCTGATGTTTGTGGATCTGAATCAAAGTCTGTTAGCTCCTCTTGTAGAAAAAAACCTCTCAAGTGATCGGCGCCTTGAAAATCACCAACAACGATAGCCTCCACTTCAACGGCTTGTCCATTGATGGGCGTGCTGGAGCCATTACCTTGAATCGCGCTGATTAAAGTGGCTTCTTCTCCACAGACGAACGCAGATCCGCCGCTATCATCACCACTCTCATAAGTTCCCAAGCCATCAAAAGCATCCTTGGAAAATCCATCCCAATCTTCTGCAGGGTCAAATAAATCAGCCGAATTTGAATCTCCATTTTCAAGACTACTTACTCTACGTAAAGTATTGTCTTTGGTACTTTGCTCACCACTTCCCCACTCGCTGCCTGGATCGAAACCGACTTGACCGATACTATCAACCAGCGTTCCATCTCTGACCAATTCAATTGCGTCATCGCCATTGAACCAGCCTGAACCCTGAGTTTGATCTGCTTCATTTAAAATTTCGGCTGCTGCGCTTGAATGCGCCAATACATGAACATCTCCGGCAGCGACACTCCCAGTAAGACTAATTGTTAAACTTGCACTAGTGTTGCCGTTGAAGTACATCTTGATTTGATAACCATCCAGATCTATCGAGGAGCCAGTTAAGTTCGCTATTTCAAGCGCTTTATTGTTACTACTTCCCTCAATATATTCAGATATAAATAAGTCACTCGGTGACGCAACAGCATTGCCGACCATCAAGGCCGTTGCTGCCACTAAAAACAGTTTGGATTTCATTAATCTCTCCGTAAGACACAATTAGAAACTGGCACTTAAATGTGCCTTTGTTGACGCCGCTACTTTGGTCTCGAGATATGAAATAAACGTGACGACTTATTGAAACAAAAATGACGGAGAATTTTAAGAACACTTTGTATATGACAATATCTCAAGCAAAGCATATGAAAACGTCATGAAGGTTAAATATTTCTGCAACAATAAAGAAACAAACCGGCTTTAATATTTCGCGCTGAAATAATAATTATCCGGAGAAAATTAAAATGAGTTTTAGAATTTCAGCGGTGGCATTATCAGTCACTTGTTTATTATCGGGATGTATCGAAGACGGTTCTGACGGCATTAATGGCGCCAATGGCCTGAACTCGCTCATCGTACAAACGGCATTAGAATCCGGCCACGTAGAATGCTTTAACGGCGGAATTAAAATCGACAGCGGTTTGGATGGCAACTCCGATGGTCAACTAGCGGCGTCAGAGATATCCCAGACTGAATTTGTGTGCACTCCTGCTATTCCAACTTCTTTAATTTCTCTTACCAACTTTAAAACTGCCTTCGAAATTGCAGAGCATGACTCACAGTTAGCAACTGCCAGCTTTAGTGAGGGAGGCCGAACAGGTAATGAATTAGATCTTTCAATTGGATTTGGCTCAGGCGCTTATCACCACCCGAATGATCCCGTAAATACTTTTTACACCATTAGTGACCGAGGTCCGAACATAAAATGCGGTGATGCTGAAGAACTATTAGGACTCGCCGACTTTTGTAAACAAAATGGTGAAACATCCGATGGAAAGATATTTCCTACTACTAACTTTTCACCAAGTATTTACCAGTGGCAATTGGTTGAGAACACAATTGGACAGAGAAAAGCTGAATTAACCCAGGTCATTACCTTGAAAGACTCCGAAGGCAATCCAATCAGCGGGATTTCGAACCCATTGACATTTGCTGATAGCACTTCAAATACCGAAAATGCCTTTGCCGCTGACGGTTCATTGCTAGATTTTGATCCAGAAGGGCTTGACCCGGAAGCTATTGTAAAACTCAGCGATGGGACTTTTTGGATAGCCGAAGAATACGGAGTTTCAATTTTACACATTGCCGCTGACGGACGAATTTTAGACCGAGTGGTTCCGGCGGGTGTTGAATCACAACTCGCGGAAGCACAGTATCCAATAAGCGGAAACTTGCCGGCGATTTACCATAAACGAAAACTCAACCGCGGTATTGAATCGATCGCAGTATCACCGAGTGAAGACTACCTCTATTTTATAATGCAGAGCCCTTTGCAAAATCCTGACTATACCGGCTCTCGTCATGTACGAATAATGAAGTACACATTATCTAGCGGAGAACTTGGTCAGGCTGTAGGTGAATATGTCTATCAAATTGATATGCCAGAAACATTTAGTAACAGCATCAATGGAGATAACAATAAAAAGCAAAAAGATGTCAAGGTATCCGAAATGGTTGCCGTTGGCGAAGACGATTTAATCATACTAGAAAGAATTAGTAAGACGACTAAACTGTATCGAATCAACTTAGCCACAGGGGATAATATTCTTAATTCTGATCTGAGTAGCGTTGGCGCGACCGCTAACGAAACAGGTGAAAACAAATCTCTCGAAGACCATTTTAATCTTGACGCAGTAAACGCATCACCAGTCAATAAAGCGCTGGTTTTTAACAGTTTGGTTGACGCACCTGAGCTTGCTAAGAAAATTGAAGGAATTGCTTGGCTAGACAGCCAGCATGTAATGCTGATTAACGACAACGACTTTGGCATTGAAGGTGAAGAAACTGAAATCAATGTTCTTAAAATAGGGAATTCTTTTACCAATTCGGCATCGTCTATTGCACAGAAGCCGGAAATGACACTAATTGCTCGATATCAGGCAAGTAGTGATGGTGAAGGGGCAGCAGAAATTGTCCAATACCATGCAAACTCGCAATCAATTTTTACAATTAATGGTGACTTGGGCAATCGAATTGAGGTTGCCTCAATTGAGGATCTTTCTGGCGAAGCGCTTAACGCTCCACTAACCACGACGAATCTAACCGGATTAAATTATGATATTCCAGCCAATGTAACTGTCGATTCTAATTCAGTAACTGTTTCTGACATTAACAGTATTAGCATTCATGGGAATAAGCTTGCCGTGGCGATCGCCCATGAGAATGACAATACGGAAGCGGGCGTTGTACTTTTTTATCAACTGGACAACGATGGTACATTTGATGTGAACGCATACGTAGCTACTCGCGTTGGTATTTTACCCGACAACGTAACTTTCACGCCTGATGGTAGTAAGATCATTACCGCAGATGAAGGTCAGGCCGGCGATGAAGCAGCAACCGACGTAAAAGGTTCAATATCCATTATCGATGTAAACTCCGGGGTTGCAGAAACAACTGCAACAACGCTTACATTTGATTCCTTTAATAATCTATCTGAGGAAGGACTCAATCAAAATCCTGACGCGCTTGATTTTGCCCACGCAGTAGAGCCGGAATATGTAACAGTTTCACCTGATTCAACTAAAGCTTACATTACCCTTCAAGAAATGAATGCGCTGGCGATAGTTGACTTGGCAAGCAAATCGATCGAAAGCGTCAAAAGCCTGGGTGTAAAAGATCATTCCAAAGCGAGCAATGCACTAGACGCAAGTGACAAAGATAACAACGTAAACATTCGCACCTATGAAAATGTCTTTGGCCTCTATCAGCCGGATACTATCGTGAGTTATGAAGTCAATGGAAAAACCTATTTAGTCACCGCAAATGAAGGAGACGCAGGCGATGGATTTCACGATGTTGATGAAAGGGTTGAAGACCTTACTTTAGACGCAACAGCTTTTCCTGATGCTGCAACCTTGCAAACAGATGACGCTCTTGGCCGCTTAAAAGTGGTTCCTTACTTAGGTTTAAACAATAGCAATGAATATGAAAAGTTATATGCCTTCGGTGCTCGCTCATTCTCGATTTGGGACGAAAATGGAAAACTTGTATACGACAGTGGCTCCGACTTTGAAAAAATCACCGCCGGTTTATATGGCGTAGACTTTAATAACGACGAAGATGAAAACGACGCTGATACTCGTTCTGATGCTAAAGGGCCAGAACCTGAAGCATTAACTATCGGTCAGATTGGCGAACGAACATTTGCATTCATAGGAATGGAAAGAATGGGTGGAATTGCAATGTATGACGTAACTGACCCGTACGGCGTGCAATTTATCGGTTATACCAATAATCGTGATTTCGATAATATTGCCAATGGTGATCTAGCACCGGAAGGAATGGCATTTGTTGAAGCAATGGATAGTCCAACAGGGCATTCATTGGTAATTGTAGGCAACGAAATTAGCGGAACCGTTGCGGTCTACCAAATCAATCAATAGTCAAGACGAATGCTAATGCTAATGCTAATGCTAATGCTAATGCTAAAAAGGTAGCTTAAATGCTACCTTTTTTGTAGACAGATACCTTTAAAACTAACTCAGCACTTTGTCTTTTTCAAACTCTCTAGTGATTTCCAAATTGGATGCTTGTTTACTTGTGGTGAAGCAATAAAATACCACCGGGAAGCTTTTTCATCGTTGCACTTTACAAAATTGACTTTAAAATTAATCAGCTGATCAGACTTAGTGACGAATGGTTCAATCCAATTTATTTCGCCACTCATTTCAGCCTCCCCAAACTCACTCAAAGAGACAACAACTTCAGCATGCTCGGTTTCCGCAACCGCTTTATGTAGTCCTTCGTAGTATGCAATTAAATACTGCTTTATGAGCTCACTTCTAAACTCCGGTTTTATGCTATTGTCATTATCGATCCAAACAAAGGCATAACTAAAAAAGTCTTGCTCACCTTTCTTGTACATACCTGGAGAAAATACTAATTCTTCAATGCCATTAATCGATATTTCTGGAGCAAAGCTCAGGGGAAACGAAATGATTTCTGTGCGCCAACCCTGCGGAATATCTGTATACGCTTGTAGCTTTTCGGTTGAGTGAACCATCGAAGAAAATAACGCCACAACTAAGCTTATAAAATATCGCATTGCTTTATCCCCACACTTCGCCAAATACACGCAACCAATTCTCACCGAGAATTTTTTCTATAACTCTATCACTGAGACCTTTCTGCTGCAGCCTAAAGGCTATTTGTTCCATTCTTCGTTCACTATTCAACTCAGCAATAAAAGGAGGTCTGTTAGGTGTTTCTCCAGGTGCGGAGATCCCCGCAGCAATTCTTCGTTCAACTTCCTTACGGATCATTTCGCGATATTGAGGTGTATCGTTAACCGGAATTACCTCCTGATCACTGCCAATCGCTACATGTTCCTCTCCACAAACTTTTAGGGCATGCATAATGTGCTTTATCACCATTTCGGCTTTAATCTCGTGAGTGCCCCCTTCGAGAAAGGGCATTAGGTAAATCCCTGCCAAGCCTCCTGACTCGGCAACAGCTTTCAGTTCTTTATCATCATTATTCCGAGGGTGTTGATAAATAGCGTTGCAACCAGTGTGAGATATAACCAGCGGCCTTTTGGAAAAAGAAATTGCCGAAGCGACAGTCTTTTTGCCCGAATGAGATAGATCGACCAGAACTTTATTTTTTTCCATTTCACGGATAGCTTTTTTGCCTAAATCGCTAACCCCACTATCAGTTTTGACCAGGCCGCCACTGCCAAATTGCGACGCACCATTGTAAGAGAGCTGCATAATCTTGACACCTTTACTGGCAAAAAATGCGATTTCTTTAAGCGATTCACTGAACATCTCGGTCGACTGAAACCCCATGATGATACCGAGTTTATTCTGCAGCTTGGCCGATAGAATATCTTTGGCCAATTTGATCAGGGTTAAATGTGTTTGATTGCTCTCAATAGTCTCTAATGTTTTATCTACCTTTTTCAAAGTCCTTAGATAGCCGTCTCCCGGATAAGGAACCGTCATATTAAGTGCTGATATGCCAGAGCGTTTGAAAATAGAAAGTGCTTTCTTAGAGATCTTACCCTCGGTTAAATCGAAAGCACCACTTAGGCCATCGATCACCACTGACTTATCGTAGTTCGCCCATGTCTGAAGATCTTTGCCACTTTTAGCAAAGGCGACTACCGAACTGGATGCGCCAATAAAGGGGACCAGCGTAAGTCCGCTAAAGGCATTACCGATTAATTGTCTGCGATTTATCAATTTAGGCCTCTCATCTATTCAGACGTCTTAGAACTGCTTTCAATTATAGGATTACTTTTCCGCTATGCATTCAACTTCAACTTTGGCATCTAGTGCCAGACCACTCGTTGCGAATGCACTCCTGGCAGGCAGCTTTTTTCTGAAGTACTTTTTATATACTCCATTCGCCTTTTGCCACTCATCAATATCCGCAAGCATCAAAGTACACTTAACCAAATTCGAATAATCCAAGTTATAAGTGGCTAGCTCTGCGCCGATGTTATCCATAGCTTGCTTCATCTGGACTTCAATACTTTTGCCGGCAAGCGACATCGTTGAGGGTAAATTGCCAATTTGTCCAGAGAGAAATATCAAATTTCCGGTCTCTCTCGAGTTTACAAAAGGTAATCTAGGATCGTTGCCGAGACCGATGAATTTACCGTTTTTAATAACATGAGCAATATCGGATAAGTTTCCGATATTTTCAGAAGGATCTGAGTTCACAATAAGCAGGTTAGCGGTTTTACCTTTTTCTATAGAACCAACTATCTGGTCAATTCCAATAACTTTGGCTGAGTTTAAAGTTGCGGTTTGAATCGCTTGAATAGGAGACATGCCGACTTCGCTAACAAACAATGCTAGCTCACGATGAATTTTAGGTAATTCGTTCTTGGTTAAATCGGAAAATGCATCGGTGCCGGCAGCAATGGTAATTCCACTTTCAAATGCTAGCCTTGTCATTTCTACGCTAAGTTTGTGCATTAACGCGGACTTCTCATTGGCTTCGGCTCGTTGCTCAAAAACAGTCATGGTCGCATCTAAGATAGTCCCCTTCTCTTTCATCAATGAAAGCAACTGCTGATAGTTATTAGCGTCAAGTAATTTTGAAAGAGTTTGTTGGTCAAACTTGCCGCTATTTCGGCGCCAATGTTTAAAATCTTTCACTAGTTCTGCGGACAGATCGGTGGCATGAGAAATAGTTTCAACCCCTGCTTGAACAGTTTGCGATGGTTTCGAAGGACCGATATAAGCGTGCGACCAAACTTTCAAGTCGTGTTGATTAGCATGTTGTGCAAGTGACGAAACAAGGTCTGCTTCAACATCTGCGTATATCTTGATACCGGTGGCACCTATACCTTTTGCTTGTAACATGATCGAGTCAAAATCACTTTCTAAGTCAACCGCTCTCATCCAAGCTGTATCACCTGGTTTACGCCCTTTGGCCGATGACACGGTTCGGGGATCCGAAAAGAAACTCTCGCCACCGATAATGACTGAAAAGAAGATATCAGGGGATAAAATGGTTCCCACCTCTGCCTGTCGCTTTAGGTAAGCAAGCGCACGCGCATCCCCTCCCATATCACGGACACTAGTCACACCACCCTTGATAAGCCCGCTGAGGCGCTTTTTAGTTTCGTTTAGTTGATCCCAACCATCCGGATCGGTGGCATGATGCACATGTGCGTCAATCAGTCCTGGAACGATATATTTATTCTTGAGGTCAATTACAACTGCGTTTTTAGATTTAGACAACTTCTTTGAGGGGGCTACTCTAACGATTTTGTTTTGTTCTATAAGAACCGATTGCTCCTTGCGGATCGTTAAGTTAACAACATCGACGATATTGGCATTTTTGAGAAGAATTTTGGTGACTTGGGTATTTGACTTCTGACTCGCTACGGCGATTGATGTTTGCAAAATCAGGCATAATGCCAATACTCGCATTGATTTCACTTAGCTTCTCCAAAGGTATCTAAAAGATCTATTTTGCAACTAAAAACACCAACAATGAATGCACATATAGTTTATAGTGTATAAACCAATAAGAGAGACTTAATCGGATATCATATCAACTTTCGCTATCAACAATTTTTTTCAATAAAAATAAAGGGTTAAATAACTGGATACCGTTCGCTATGAATAAGCTTCACGCACTAGAGGCATTTTGCCTCGTTTGCGATAAAAAAAATTTTGCCTCTGCAGCAAGGCAGTTGAACATTTCAGCGACCATGGTTGGTCGATATGTGAAAAATCTTGAAAGTGAATTGGGTTGCCTGTTACTAATGCGAAATACCCGCAAAGTAACAATTACTGAGGCCGGACAAAAATACTATTCTCAGGTTAAGCCGTTACTCAAAAAGCTAAACTTACTTGATCAGTCCATGGTCGAGTACAATGAGCAACCTAAAGGAAAATTAGTCATTTCTACCAGCGTCGAATTTGGGGGTCAGTATTTTGCGCCACTCATGCAAATATACCGAGCAAAGTATCCTGAAGTGCGACTAGATATTCAGTTGACCAACTCTCCGATTGACTTGTTAGATGAAAATGTCGATCTTGTTTTTCGGATTGCGCCTGAACTTCCCGACTCCAGCTATATTGCACGTTCAATCTCAAAAACGCGCCTGGCTCTATGGGCTAGCCCCGAATACTTATCACTCAATGGAACGCCACACTCACTCGATGACTTGCATAATCATCAACTCTTATTTTTTAGCCATAGCGTTAGAAGCGATCAGTGGATTTTTAAGGTTAAAAAGGAGATAAAAAAGAGCAAATTTCCTTGGGCATACCAATCAAATAACGGGCGGTTGTTAAATGAAGCAGCTGCCAATTCACAAGGAATAATACAAGCGCCTTACTACTCTGTTAGAGAGTACGTAGAAAATAAGCAACTGGTAGAGTTACTCCCACTATTTAGTATCAATTCTTTAGGGATCTACGCGCTCTATCCACATCGGTGCGAGCTCTCAATTAATGTCAAAACCTTCATTGAAGAAGCCCAACAACATTTCAAACAAATAGACCTTGCTGGAAAAGGCAAATATTAAACTGGAACCGTCATTAATTCATATGGGAAAACTTAATTCAATATACAAACTTGTTGGGCCGGGAATTATTTGGGCAGCTACAAGTATAGGTGTATCACACATAGTACAGTCGACTCGCGCAGGCGCAGAATATGGCTTTAGTCTTTTGGGAATAATCTTACTCGCTCATGCAATTAAATATCCGTTCTTTCAAATTGGCCCGCAGTATGCCGCGAGTACTGGCGAGAGCTTATTGGACGGATATAAAAGACTGGGGAACTGGGCATTTTACGGTTTCCTCGCGCTAACATTTTTTACTATGTTCTTTGTGCAAGCTGCTGTAACTATTGTTACTGCAGCACTCGCAATAAATTTATTTGGTACCGGCCTCAATTTAGCAGTTTGGTCGGCTCTCATATTAATCACTGTCGCACTCGTTTTAATTTTAGGAAAGTTTAAATGGTTAAGCGAAAGTCTCAAATGGATGGTTATGGTGCTCGCGATATTGAGTATCACCACCCTTTGCGTTGCCTTAAATAAGTACGGAATTGGCCAGTCTGAGTTGCAGCAAGTGCCCGATTTAAGCACGCCAATGGCGATAGCTTTTATTGTCGCTCTTATCGGATGGATGCCGACCTCAATTGAAGTTTCGGTTTGGCACTCCATGTGGTCAATTAAACGCCTGAAAAATATATCATCAAAAGAAGAAAGAATTCGCTCAGCATTATTAGATTTTCGTATCGGCTATGTGACTAGTTTTATTTTAGCCGTTGTTTTTTTGTGGCTGGGAGTGATCATTTTGTTTGGTCATGATTTTAGTTTTTCTCAGGCTGCGGGCAAATTCGCAGGGCAACTTGTAGGCGTTTATACCGATGCACTAGGTGATTGGAGTTTTGGTTTAATCGCATTAATTTGCTTCATCGCACTCTTTTCAACGACTTTTGCCGTTTCTGATGGATTTCCGCAGGTTTGGTCTAATGCAGTGAATCAACTTACTAACAAGCAATCAAACGAGAAAAAGGCCTACGTCATTACTTTAGTGCTTTTATCTATTATCAGCTGGTTAATCATTGCCCAATTTACTCACCAAATTAAATCTTTAATCGATTTGGTCACCACTATTTCTTTTGTAAGCGCTCCAGTTTTCGCCTGGCTAAATTTGCAAGTGATAAACTCGCCACATGTGCAACAGTCCCACCGACCAAATGGACTTTTTAAGTGGTACGCTTATATTTGCCTGATTTTAATGACTTTATTTAGCCTATTTTATATATACTGGCGATTCTGGCTTGCCTAGTCGGTAATTATTGACAATACTCCATCTATCGACCGACTAAATAATTCAAAGCAACAATTTATAAACTCGATGCAAGAACTCTACGCCACCATTGACTTGGGCTCAAATAGCTTTCATATGCTGACCGCTGCACTTGAGCACAATGAGATTAAAATACTCGACTCGATATCTGAAAAAGTTATGTTGGCCGAAGGTTTATCCAAAATGGATGGTATCCATCCCGATGCAATGCAAAGAGGTATTGAATGTATTGACCGATTTGCCCAAAGGATCGCAAGTATCCCCAAACAGAACGTGCGTATCGTTGGAACTAACACACTTCGTGCGGCCAAAAATGCCGACGGATACGTTGCACAACTCGAGAAACGATTAGGTGACATATCGATTGATATCGTATCCGGTATAGAAGAAGCCCGCCTTATCTATCTAGGCGTCAATCATTCTTGGAGCAGCATCGCTCAACATACTAAAAACCTGGTTACCGACATTGGTGGCGGATCCACAGAATTTATTATCGGCAAAAACTTTAGACTAAAAAATGCGGAAAGTTTACGCATGGGATGCGTTGCCTTTAGACGCTATTTCCCTGATGAAGTAATTAGCGGGCAAAATTTTCAACGGGCGGTAAAAGCAGCAAAGCTGGAGCTAGCTAATATAAAGAAGGATTTTCCAAATAAATCTTGGGAAAATGCCGTCGGTTCAGCAGGAACTTTTAAGGCTATTGAAAGAATTCTTATTGAAAACCAACTAAGCGATGAAGGGATAACTTTAGCAGGATTAAAAAAACTAAAGATGATGCTGCTTGATTTCGAGAAATTTAGTGATATCGAAATTAGCGGTCTAAAACCTCTCAGAGAAAAAACGATTGTACCCGGAGTCGCAATCTGCACAGCAATCTTTCAAGCATTGGGAATTAAACATCTACACATTTCTCGTGGCGGCTTAAGAGAAGGAATTCTTTATGATTTAATTGGTAGATTAAAAGCTGAGGATATCCGCCAGCGGAGTATTCAAGCGCTGAGTCATCGCTATCATGTATCCGAAGTAAAGAGTAAACTTTACCGGAAAATCTGCCGTAAACTCGCATCCAATATTGAACAAGGACGAGACAGCATACTTTCTCCTGAACACCTTCACTTTCTCGACTGGGCAGCTCAATGTTGTCGGATTGGATTGTCAATTAGTCATAGCCAATACCATAAGC
This sequence comes from Kangiellaceae bacterium, assembly GCA_026196875.1. Lineage (GTDB taxonomy): Bacteria > Pseudomonadota > Gammaproteobacteria > Enterobacterales > Kangiellaceae > Aliikangiella. Next base: position 53,736 of record JAPHTP010000015.1, on the reverse strand, counting down.
ATAGTGCCTATTTAATCGAGCATAGCGAACTCAGTGGATTTACAATCAAGGAAAGAAAAATTCTTTCTGCTATCGTCAAAAATCACAGGCGCAAATTATGTTTGGAAATATTTGATGAAACACTTTTTGATAAAAATCAAAAGCGTGCTTTTTTGACGACGATTCTTATTCTGCGTCTAACTAGCATTATTGGTCAAAATGGAAAGAATAACCGTAGCGGTCACATAGCGCTTTCAATAAAACAGGATAAGTTTGCGATCATTTTGGACGGAAACTGGATTCAAAAACACTCATTGATCCGCCAAGCGCTTCATCTGGAATCTGCCTACTGGGAGAAGGCAGGCATCGAGCTTACTCTAAATATAAAAGATGACTAAAGCGGCGATACCTCTTCGGTAGCCGCGGTATCACAGTGCGCATCTAATAGAATTTGTTGAACTAATTTCTGATTTGGTTTGTCACTAATCAGGCGATAGTCACCGTTTACATCTAATACCCAAGACTGACCTTCATCTGCCATAAATAATTCTAAATCTTTTAATACTCTATTCTTTAGCTTATTGGAAAGAATAGGAAAGCAGGTTTCAATTCGCCTATGAAGATTACGTTTCATTAAATCGGCACTACTACAATAGACCTGGTTAGTTGCATTTTGGAAATAGAACGCTCGGTTATGCTCAAGGAACCGACCTATTATAGATTTTACGCGAATGTTTTCTGATACCCCTTGCACACCGGGTCTTAAAGAACACATCCCGCGAATGATCAAATCGACCTGAACTCCGGCTTGGGACGCTTCATAAAGCTTTTCAATTATTTGCTTGTCGGTTAGTCCATTTGCCTTAATTATAATTCGGGCAAGTTCTCCTTGTTTCGCCGCCTTGGTCTCATTTTCAATTAGCTTGCTTATTTTTTTTTGCAAGGTAAAAGGTGCATTAAATATATGCTTCATTGGCAAGGTTTTCCCCATCCCTGTCAATTGCTGAAATATTTTATGGACGTCTTCACACAGTTCTTTATCGCCGGTAAACAAACTATAATCAGTGTAAATCTTGGCATTTCTCGCGTGATAGTTACCTGTACCTAAATGAACATATCTTGCAAAACTACCTCCCTCCCTACGCAAAATCATCATCATTTTCGCATGCGTTTTATAACCAACAACGCCATAACAAACTACTGCACCGGCTTGTTGCAATCTACTCGCAAGAGCCAAATTTTCCTTCTCATCAAACCTCGCTTTTAACTCAATTACTACGGTTACTTCTTTACCGTTGCGCGCTGCTTGGTCAAGAATATTAACGATTTCCGAATTATGTCCCACGCGGTAGAGTGTCTGCTTAATTGACATAACTTCAGGGTCACTCGCAGCTTGCCTTAATAAATCCAACACCGGATTGAAAGACGAATAAGGATGTAGCAACAAATAGTCTTTTGATTTAATTGAGTCGAATAAATTTTTTTCCGGTGCTAAGTCAGCAGGTAGCTCAGGGGAAAATTCTGGATACTCCAATGTAGGTTTATCTAGCATCGAAAAAACCGTAAATAAGCGCTGTAAGTTAACAGGTCCATCACAGCGATAGAGATCTCGCTCTGTTAATTCAAACTTCTCCAGTAAGAATTCAACAATTGAGTCGGGGCAATTATCAACCACTTCAATCCTTACCGCATGGCCATAACGGCGGTTAAACAACTTCCCCTTAACTTCCGCGGCGATATCCTCCACTTCTTTATCGTCTACTTCCAAATCGGAGTTACGTGTAACCCTAAACTGATAACAACCAGTGGCTTTCATACCGTGAAAAAAGTCATCTATGTATTCATGGATGATTGCCGACAGGAAAATAAACTCGTCTTCACCGGCTTCAGATTTTTTAGGTAGTTTAATTAAACGTGGCAGTGATCGTGGAGCCGGCACGATTGCCAGTCTTGACTCCCGGCCAAATGCATCCTTACCTTTTAAGGTAACAATAAAATTCAGGCTCTTGTTGACAAGCAAGGGAAATGGATGAGCGGGATCAAGTGCAATCGGACTAATAATTGGGGCAACTTCTTTATCAAAGTATTCTTTTATCCAAATACGGTTTTCCTCAGTCCAGTCTTCTCTCCTTAAGAATTTAACTCCTTCATTCGATAGCTCAGGCAGAAGCACATCATTTAATATCTGATATTGTTTTTGAATAAGGTTATGGCAACGCTCTGCCAATCGCTTTAAAACTGTTTTAGGCGGTAATCCATCAGGCCCAAAGACTTCCCGCCCATAGCGGACTTGAAGTTTAAGCTTAGCGACACGGACCTCGAAAAACTCGTCCAAATTGCTACTAAAAATTAACAGGAATTTTAATCTTTCTAATAAAGGATGGCGCTTATCTAAAGACTGTTCAAGTACTCTAGCATTAAACAACAACTGGGAAATTTCGCGATTAATAAAGTGACTATTATCAATTTCAACTGTCTTGTCAGCACCGTCACCAGAAATCTCAGGTACATTTTTTTCTGACGACTTTAGATTTTGTTTTGCCATGAGGATCAGAGCTTTAGGTTAAATTAAATCTTGGAATTACAGGCTATTCATTGGATAGTTTGCACACCCATCCCTAAGTCTAGCACTTATACCAAGCCTTCATGACAAATATATGACTAATAGAGATGGAATTACGCTTTCCTAAATGACTTTCTCTCCAATCACTTAATCCATTAGGGTGCAAACGAGGGGCAAACGGTTATTTTGGTATCTGCATTGCCTTCAACTAAACTGGCTGCCAACTCGCCAATTTCGGCTAGCAAGTTAAACCTCAGAGAGACAAATACCACGACTTTTAAACTCTAAGCTTGGAGCCCAGTTTTCATCTCACCATGGCATGTTGAGTTAAGCGCCGCTCGATTGAACCACAACGGTCTGGCCTTCCCTTAAACGTTCGGCTCCTCGCGTAGCAACTTGGTCACCTTGTTTTAGCTGGCCTTCAACCATCACCCAATCACCATTCCCTTTACCAACTTTAACTTTCAGTCGGTGAGCCTTATTTTGTTCATCTATTTTAACAACGTAAGTCCCATCCCGGCGTAGAATTAGTGCGTCACGATGAACCGTCAATGCAGAGCGTGAAGACGCAATAGGTAAGCTAACCTTGATTAGCTGTCCCGCCGCCCATAGCTTTTTACCTGCTTCGGGCACATTCACGCGCATTTCAAATGTTTGTGAGCGGGGATCTGCGGCGGGAATTATAGTTGAAGCAGTCGCCGCCAATGAGAGTTTTTCACCGCCTTCGCTGCGGCTGGAAAGAGTTACTTCACTACCTGGTTTGGTAAATGCCAAGTACTTGACCGGAACGAAAAGTCGCACTTCCAGATTTTCGGTGTCAAGCAATTGTACCAATACGTCACTGCGACTAACGTCATAACCGGCACGACGTAATCTTTCTGTCACGACACCATCAAATGGCGAACGTATAGTCGCTCTCGCTAGCTGATCATTAATCTGTTTTAACTGCAATTCCGCGATTTCCAAATCTGATTGAGCTAGTTCAAATTGCGATTGAGTTTGATCAAGCTGATACTGCGAGGCACTATTCTTCTTGCGCAGCTCTTTTTGTCTTTGAAGCTCCCTTTCAAGATAGGTCAAATTAATTTTAGCGCGTTTAAGCTGAGCGATTTGTTCCGCCTGTCTTAATTGAAGAGGCAGCAATTCAATTTGCGCAACTAGATCACCTTGCTTTAAATAGGTGCCGGGTTCAGCAACCCATTCCAACTTGCCAGTAACGCCTGCAGTCAGTGGAACTTGGTTGCGGCTGTAAATAGTTCCAAGAACGGTTGCTGTTGGTTGCGACTCGATGACTTTGACTCTCTCCACACTCACCGGGCTCGGCGGAGTTTCAGCCGCTAAAAGTTGATTGTTCCCCAAGGTGGTCAAAGCAAATAAAAGACATAATTGCTTTAGATAGTTGTTGTGTTGTTTAGTTAAACTTTTCATTTTCACACCTGATTAATTTGGGGTAGTTACGACTTCTTTATTTGAGTCGATAGCATCTGATTGGGCCTTGATCTTTAAAAATCGCTTCACAAATATTGGCAGTTCCAATTGCAACAGGCTTGGCATTAACACTAAAGTGAAAATGGCGCTAATAGCCATTCCTCCAACAATTACAGTCGCCAACCCACGATAGATTTCTGAACCTACACCAGGGATCAACATTAGAGGCAGCATACCGAAAATACTCGTCAAAGTACTCATATAAACCGGCCTTGCTCTTATTCTTACAGCTTGCTTAACCGCATCCTGCCTGGAGGCTCCCTCGCGCTCGGCTATCCGAGTTTGATCGACAAGCAAGATGGCGTTATTAACTACTAAGCCGAGTAAAATAATAAATCCAATCATGGTTAACAGGTCCAGAGATTGGAAAGTCACAAGATTTAATAGGCTCAAACCAATAACGCCGCCTGCAACCGCCATTGGCATCACCGTCAATACTAAAAAGCTGTCGCGAGCAGATTTAAACAATGCGGTCATAAGTAAAAATAAAATGAGTAGCGCCAGCATAAAATTGGTCGCCATATCCCTGATCGCGCCTTCCATGCGATTGGCATTACCACTTAACTGTATGCTGGCGTTCGCAGGCAGTTCTGCTTGTATTTTTGGAACAATATTTTGATTGATGACACTGATTGCCTCCTCAAGCGACATTGTCGGAGGCGGAGAAATAATTAAGCTAACCGTTCTTTTCCCATCGACCCTGCGCAGTTGAGTTGGTCCGACTGTTCGTTGGATTTCTGTCAGCTCTCCGATCGTTTGAATACCCGCAAGAGGCGTATGAATGGGTAACTCCGCAAGTTCGTCCGGAGTTGACCACTGGGTGCCTCTTAATATGACATTCATGCGATCGTTGCCATCAAAGTACTCGCTCACGAACAAGCCGCCGGTAAAAGCTCTGACAGAATTGGCTACCGCCTGGCGATCTAACCCAGCTTGGGTAATTCGATGGTCATTTGGGATCAACCTTAATTCAGGCTCAGCGAGAGAAAGACCCGGAACTGGTCTTGCACCCGTGCCAGGTAGCTCCTGATTGATGGTCGCTAACCCGGTGCGCGCAGCGTCCATTAATAGTTCAATATTGGGTCCCTGGAGTTCAAGGCTGATCGAGCGGCCATTGCCGCCGCCGCTGACGTTAATCATAGAACCGCGAAATAAAAACACTTGAGTGTCGGGTAAATCATGCAACACTTCAGTGCGTATCACTTGCATCAGTTCTTCAACTCGTCGGGGATCGTCAGAGTAGATAAATCCGCCGGAGGAACCGGGTCCAAATGAATAGAAGTTGTAACTCTTGATGCGCGGTTCTTTTTCACCAGAATAATAAGGGGCAAGCCGACTACGAACACGAGAAGCCAACTCTTCCTCAATAAACTGCAGATTGCCACCCGGAGGCATAATCAGCGAATAGAAAAAACCGTCAATAGGCGCGCGCGGCATAAAGTCAGTTCGCGGCATCAATGTCACAGTAACCAGCAATGAGCCACCCAGCAAACTCGTGATCCACACTCCCCTTTTGAAGTTTGAGTTGGTGAGTTTCATTACCAAGTTGGTTAGCTTGTCCCATTTGCGTGCGAATGGATCTTCGGTCGATAAATCTTTTAGCCAGAACCTGCTGATCACTGGCATCAAGGTGATCGCGGTAATAAGTGATGCAACTACCGCTACAGATAATGTTAATGCCAGATCGGAAAAGAGCTGCCCTTCGATCCCTTGCATAAATAGGATCGGAAGAAAGATAGCAATACTCGTCGCGGTTGAAGCGAGCAAGGCTCCAGTGACTTGGAGCGTGCCTTTTAACACTGCTTTTTTGTCGTCGAATCCTTCGCCACGCAAACGTACAATATTTTCTTGCACGATGATCGCAGCGTCTAAAACTAAGCCTACTGAAAATGCCAGCCCGGCCAAGGAAATCACATTAAGACTTCGGTCAAATATACTAAGCGCAAGAAACGCCACGGCCAAAGATATTGGAATGGTGGTCGCTATAATTAGCGTCGGCCGAATACCTCGCAAGAATAACCACAAGATCCCAAGAGCTAACATTACACCCAATCCAAGATTAGATTTAACCAAGTTTAGTGCGTTGCGAATATGTACTGACGCGTCAAAACTGAGATCAATTGCCAGTCCTACTTCCGCCAATGGGCCTTGATTAAGCTCAGCTATCGCTTGGTTAATTTCGTCGAGTACTTCGACCGTATTGCTGCCATTGGTTCTTTGAATCGTTATGTAATAACCGGGCGCCCCATTGCGTAAAGTAAATGCAAACCGATCTTGTAGTCTTTGCTCAACCGTCGCTACATCACTTAAATAGATTGGTCGGTTGTCGTTAAACCCAATTATCATCGAATCAATATTGGCCACGTCATATTGTCCAGCAAATCTCACCGTGTAGTTACGGCGTCCCACTTCAGCAAACCCACCTGAAACGTCACTGGCCCTAGAGATGGTTGAAGCAATTTGTCCAACTTGTAGACCTAAAGAAGCAGCCTTGTAGGGATCAAAAGTAATTCTTAGTTCCTTTGGACGTTCCGAGTTTAGGTTTACAGATCCGACACCAGGAATGCGGGCAAACCGGGGCTCGATCACGTTATCGATCAAAGATTGAAAAACAGTAATATCATTAATTTCACTTCCTTCGACGGGACGGATCAATAGAGAAGCCGCATTAGGCGCTGATGGACCGGTACCGGAAGCAGACACAACGGGTTCGTTAGCATCCAAAGGTAAAGGTGGTGCCTGGTTTAAATTGTTGATCACATCCAGCATAGCTTGCTGCATATCTGCACCAACTTCGAATGTCAGCGTTATATTGCCGAAGCCACGCTGGACGTTAGTGGTTACATCGATAACACCTGGTGTGTTTTTCACCACATTCTCTAGTGGCTCAATGATGACTGATTCTAGCTCCTCAGGCGCAGCTGCCCGCCATCCGGTGCCAATATTGATTTGCGGTTGTTGGATATCCGGCGTTAATTGGATCGGTAGTTTAAGTACAGCAAGCAGTCCGAATACCAAGACTAATAGACTGACCACCAGAATCGCCGCGGGATTTTTTATCGACGAGCGGGTGAAATTCATGCAAACAAAACTCCAAAATAAGCTAAGTGCTTAATTTTGGAACATGATCGAACAATTAACCTCTAGATTGATGTTTCTGAGAAAGTTAAAAAGTAACAAAATTATTCAGCGGCTCAATTGGTCGCAGAAAAGGCTCATTTGGTCTGATCGAAGGGAATTTTTTGAGGATTGCAGAAATGAGCGTAGGCGCAGTTTCAGCTCGTTGATGCCTACGCCTCGATCAGATAATAGCGAACAAATTAATGTCCGTTTTGAAACGCCACCATAACCGGCATTTTCGCTGCTCGCCATGCAGGAAAGAATCCACTAATCAAGCCTATCATTAAGGCCATATTTAGACCTTGTATAAACAATTCGGTGGATAGCCTGAAGCTGAATACGACTTGTGTAAAACTCCCGCCTAAAGTTGACGCGTGGAGTCCATCAAACAATAGATAAGCCGCCAATGCGCCGATAACTCCCCCCAATGCTGCTAAAACAAGCGCCTCAATTATGGTCCCAATAAATGCGGAAATGTTACTAAATCCTATCGCTCTGAGAGTTGCAATTTCTCTCGAGCGATCGGCTACAGAGGTATACATGGTGTTCAATGCACCAGCAATCGCACCTAACGCCATAATCATGCTGATCACCCGTCCAAAAATCGCCATATAGCTAAGACTACTTCCTTGCTCAGCAAAATAGGCGCTCTCGGCTTTAACATCGAGGTTAAGTCTCGGCTCATTTTCAATATAAGTTTGCAACTCGGTTAATGACGCAGGAGAGTCCATCTTGGCACGCACAGACTGAAAAGAACTTCCACGATTGTAGAGGCTTTGAATAACTTTCGCATCCGACCACAGTTCACTTTCAAATACATTTCCACCGGTAGAAAACACGCCAACAACTTTCCAAGAGTACTTGCCAAATCTGACTTCTTGGTTCAAATCAAAACCATCGAACTCTCGCAATATTCCCGCACCTACAATGAGTTCATTGGTACCAGGCTCAAACATCCGGCCTTCAATTAATTGAAAACCTGAACGCAGTTTGGTGCCATCAATATCCAACCCCCGTAAAGGAATGTTAGCTTCTGTTTGAGTCGTTTTTTTAATACCATCAACAATGACATATAACTCTGCCGACAAGACCGGTTTATCATCAATTTTAAAGAGCGCTGGCGCAACTTCAAGCAGATTGACCTGCTCACGAGTTACCGTGCTGTTTAGCTCAGCTCCTGACCCCCCTCGCATAAAAATGGCTACATCATTTGAACCAGCACTACTTAAAGTTGTTTCAAACCCCTTGACCATTGCCAAAAACGCTAACAAGATCGCAACAACAACAGCACTTGCAAAGACCATTGCCAATGACATCCAGATGCGGCGTGGAATACTTCGCAAGTTCATCGCAATCACAGCAAAACTTTGAGAAATTATTTGTCCCATAATTATCCCCTACTGAACCCAGTAATAATATTTAACCGCAATGCATTGATTGCCGGAATAATGCCGGTTACCAACCCAAGTAAAGTCATATAGATTAACGCTTGGATTATAATTTCTGCGCCTAAAATGAGATTAGGTAGGAAACGGGCTAACATTTCTGACAACCCTGCAACAGCTAAATATGCAGCGGCGATCCCTAACAAACCACCCGCGAAGGATAAAAATAGCGACTCCATAATAACCATCTTGAAAATCCGAAGAGAGGGAAAACCTAACGTTTTCAATACCGCGATTTCTCCAGTTCGCTCTCTAATGGCTAACACCATGGTATTGCCGACTAATACCAGAATAGTAAAGAATGCCATAAAGATAACACTAAAGATGATCAATCCAATGTTGCCCATTTGCTCAATAAAGGCTTTGTTAAATGCTTTTTCAGTACTCGTGTCTGTTTCCGCTTGCGAGTTTGTAAATCCCTCATCGATCCTCTTAGCAACCGCTTCGTTAAACCCAGCATCGGTTGTCGTTAAGACCAACCAACCGACATAATCACCTCCCCAGCTTTGGGTCTCCATAAAATACTTATAGTGAAAGATCATATAGTTCGTATCAGTTTGCTTATCTTCGGCGCTAAAGATCCCTTCAATGATAAATTCCCAGGTTTGTCCACCATCTTTATGTGAAAAAATATTTGAAGAGATAGGAATTTGATCACCAACTTTCCAGTTATTCGCTTGAGCGAGTCGTTCACCGACTAGCGCACCAGCTCGGTTCTTTAACCAGTTTTGTTTGTGTTGTGGCTCGGTAGATAATTCACTGTAAACATCCAAGTAACTTTCAGGGTCAACCGCAAAAGTAATGATCTGATTTCTTGTCGGATCGCCTTGGTAGCCGCCAAACCAGTTGGCATGAGTAACATCCTTCACACCTTCAATATTTTTCACTTTGTTAACGTAGGCGTAAGGCAGCGGTTGGGTGAAATTGGTTTTGTGGACTGTGACCAAACGATTGTCAGCTGACATTTCGATGCCCGAGTCTAGTGCTCCTTTGAGTGCCATCACTGCGCCAAAGAGTAAGAATGCAATAAAGATGGCAAAGCAAGTCAGAAAAAAGCGCAGTTTTTTTCTCGTCAAATTTTTAAAAATTAAATATAGATCGTTCATGCGACTAAGTCCTTTTCAACGAACTCACCTTTATCCAGGTGTAATGTTCGCTGAGCAAATTTAGCGGCTGACGGATCATGAGTCACCATAATGATGGTCTTGCCGAATTCTCGGTTTAACAATTGCAACATTTCCAAGATTTCATCCGCTGTTTGGCGATCTAGATCTCCTGTTGGCTCATCACATAATAGTAATTTAGGATCGGAAACGACAGCCCTCGCAATAGCAACTCTCTGCTGCTGCCCGCCAGAAAGTTCGCTTGGCATATGTTTAGCGCGATCAGCAAGCCCCACCAACTCGAGCGCCGTTTCGACACTTTTTTGTCTTTGGGTTTTGTTAAGGTGGGTCAACAACAATGGTAATTCGACATTACGAGCAGCGTTTAACATTGGCATTAGATTATAAAATTGAAAGATAAAGCCGATGTTATTCGCGCGCCATCCGGCCAATTGACTCTCGGATAATGTATCTACTCGACCTCCATCAAAAGTAATCTCACCTGAAGTCGGTTGGTCAACGCCTCCTAGCATATTAAGTAAGGTCGTTTTACCCGACCCTGAGGGCCCCATAATCGCCAGGAAATCACCTTTATTAATTGTCATGTTAAGGTTGTCGAACACGCTGATATTTTCTCTTCCCTTAACGAAGCTCTTGGTGATATTGTTAAGACTAAATAGCATTTCATCACTCATAACGTTTCCTCTAACCTCATTTAATCAATAATCAAGATCCCAAAAAAGCGACCTTAACTCCCATTTCGGGCAAGATCTTGGTATCTTTAATGTTAATTTTTATTCGAACTCTCACTGTCGCTTTGGCGCGATCAGCGGTTGGAATTATGGCAATTACTTGAGCAGGAATATCCCAATCTGGATAGGCATCCAATTGTGCTTCCACATTTTGCCCTTCGAACACTCGGCCGATGTATGACTCATTTACATCCACTTCAATCTCTAAAGAATCCATATCCACAATGGTGCAAATGCCGGTACGGGTAAAGCCACCGCCAGCTGAAGACGGCGACACAATTTCTCCTGGTTGAGCGTTCTTAACCGTAACCACGCCAGCGAAAGGGGCACGTATTACGTAATCAGCCAGGCGTTCTTGTTGCCTCTGAATATCTAAGCTAGCAACTTTTATTTCCGCTACCGAACTCGCCAATGCAGCCTTTGATTGAGCTAACTGAGAAACAGAGCGCGTTCTATCGGCATCACTTGAGAAGTCATTGTTGTGAATTCGCTGGTAATTTTGTTCACTTTCTGTAAGCGCAGCCTTGGCACTATCGCGCCTAGCTATTAAAGTTTCGAGCTGAGCCTGAGATAGTTCCAGATTAACCCGAGCGACTGCATCATCTAGCTTTGCTAAAACGTCTCCCTGCTTTACTTGCATCCCTTCTTCAACATTGACTTGAGTAATCAATCCCATCACTTCGGCTGACACTGTGGCCATTCTTCTAGGTGTAATATAACCCGACGCATTTAATATTGATTCGGATGGTGAAGGTTGAGTGGTCACTTGCTTGGTCAGCGTATCAGGAGTTGCAGTCTGTTCACTATGTGATTGTTCGTTGCTCCTTTCTAGTATTTTGAATTCTGCCACTACGTCAGGACCGGGATTGTTGATTGTCTTTGACTCTTGACTAGAGCCAAAAAATTGTGCCAGCCAAAAACCGAGTAACCCGCAGGCTAATGCAATAACAATCACAACTCCAATGGAAAGCCCAGAGTTTTGAGGTTGTGCATCACGATCAATCTTTAACTGGTTTAAGAGCTCACTTTTATCTTTCACACGATCGTCCATAAGATCCAAATAGCAGAATTTATTAGTTGTGCTCGCATAATAAGCAGTTGTTTTTTCAATCATGTTAACCGGAAAGCCTGACTTGTCCAAGTTACAAAAGTCATTAGATTGAGGTGACAAGCGCTAATACGCATTGTTGATCCAAAAATTGGGAAAAAATTGAAGACTTTGTTTTGATACAAAGAAAAGCCCGGCTTGGCTAGCCGAGCTTAGGTTGAACTTTCTTAAAGCCGGAAATAAACCTTATCCAGCCGATTGTATTGAGCTCACTTTAAACTTATTCGTCTTATTAATAGTGCAATGCAAAAAAGCGAAATACTCCAAGCGGCACCGCCACCACTGCTCGATTGTGAAGCCGGCGGAGGATTAGTGGTTGCTTTGTTTTTAATCGTGATATTTATACTTTGATTGCTCCCTATTGCCGCACCACCTTGAGGATTTGTTAGGTTTAATCTGAAAAGCTTATCTGAATCAGTTTCAGAGGTTGAGATTACTACTGTTTTAGTACCCAACTCACCGTCCGCCCAATTCACAGTGCCGGAAGTCGCGGTATAGTGAGTACCAGCGATTGCGGAATCATCTTGCGTGGCGTAGTCAATCGCGACGGCAGAGGCGCTACCTCCAGAACGACTAATTTCCACACTAACAGAATTACCTTCCTCCACTTCGACAGAAGTCGAAACTAAACCAACTTGACCCGCAGAAGCGGCAGGTTCACCAATGCTGCCTTTGGCAAGTTCTCCAGCATAGGCAACTGATAGTTTTAAAAAGTTTGTCGCGTGATTAACGTCGAAAGTATCGTCGCCAGTGGTATGAATTCTCGAATTATAGTCACGCGAATAAGACTCAAACGGGAACGACGCAGCGAACCCTTGGCTGTGCCAGGAAGCGTGATCTGAACAGGCATAACCACATGGGTCATATGCGTATGTCACCCCAGGTAAATAAGTATCAATTAATTGTGCCATAAACTGATTCTGTGCTTCATTGGTATAGTCGTTCATAAACACGATATTTTTGTCTGAAGTCCCATGAAAGCCAGTCATATCAAACTGAGCCACGCCCACGACATTTTTTCCTTGGCTTTTATAAGCTTGTGCTATTTCCGCCGAACCACGCAACCCAACTTCTTCGGCTGCATATCCCATCAGTAACAAAGTACGCGCAGGTCGAAAATCACTAGCGACAATAGCATTTAGTGTTTCAGTAATAACGGCAATTCCTGAAGCGTTATCATCATATCCAGGGGCTCTGGCAGTTGCACCGCCCATGCCGTTGATTGAATCAAGATGTCCACCAATCACAACAAATTCATCGCTATTAGTTGAGCCAGTTATGGTTGCAATGACCGACGGCTGACTCCAGTTACTATGGTTGTATAGTTCAACACTGATATCAGCTCTACTATTACTCATACTTTGCCATTGTTCCTTGAGCCAATTAGCAGCGTCTACACCAGATTGTTGTGTATAAAAACGATTATTGTAGTTCCCCATACTGGTGACCGTTGAAGTCATATTTGACGGTACAATTTTGGCGAGTAACGAATTCACAACTTCACCGTTATCGATGGTGTAGTTAATCACTGACTTGGTCTTTAATTCAGCCGACTTGTTAACAAAGGAAATAGCTTGTTCATATGAGTTATGGTGGAAATAGCCACCACAACGTCTAAAGTTTTCGTGCATAAACTCGCTTAACACATGGAGCTGCGACTCTTTAATACTGACAACTGCAACTTTGTTTTGTTTTAACAGCGCTCTTTGTGTTTCCGGAATGCGAACAAGTTCAGGTCGTCTTTGGTCGAGCAAGTTGGTGGCATCTTGTCCTATTGAAATCCAGACTTCTTTGTCAGTTTCGATGTCTAAATTTTTTACCGGTTCCGCTTCGAGGTTTAAGCTTCCAGCACAAAGAAAAAAGGAAAACGCGACAAGCGACTTTTTCATTAGGTTGCTCCACAAAATTTTAATCATTAAAACCGACAAACAACGACTATAAAGAGTAACGTGTCTGGCGACAAAATGATTTATTAGGTCAGTTTTTCACACCCTAGTATTTCTTGCCTATCGCGGGCAAGTGTAATAATCACAATTCAATATAAATGATACAAAACCAAAACACAGAAGTTACAAAAGAGTACAAATTCGGAGAGGTGCTACTAGAAAAATAAAAAGGAGCAGATAGGACGCTCTGCTCCGAAAAACTAAATGAATACCCAATCTTTATTGTTCACTTAGTTTATTAGCGATAACCTGCAATAAGTTCCACTACACTTTTGCCGCCACTAAATGGATTAGATAGAGCGTGATAAGCTTCTGAAACATTTGTTTGACCACAAGCCTGCCCTAAACATTGATACCAGTCTGAGTCAGAAAAATAATCTAGGTGAGTAGTTTGCGATCCGAAAACATGTGGGTACGCCATAATTGTTGCAAAGCTATTGTTGACTCCATGACCCATACCGTATGTAAAAGCACCACCGGTAGTATCTCCTTGTGCGCGGGAATGCGCTAGTCCCATATTGTGCCCAAGCTCATGAACAAAGGTAGACTCGCCACAATCGACAGCTGAAATACTATAAGCGTGATCGTTAGACCATGAAGTTCCATAGTTACCAACCCAGCCTAGATATGCAATTCCACAGGTGTAATATAGCTGCCCGTTTTGAACTACTTCTTCTCGAGTTCCGATCAGTGCCACCATATCTGCTTTGTAAGTATTTCGATAGCCTTGGATGCTGCTGGAGTTTGTGATCGAACCAAGATCAGCTGACGTTGGTTGTAGATCAGAATCGGTGATTTTCCCCCATGCAACGTTTCTCAAAGTAACGTCAATATAGTTATTTTGATAAACTCGATTTGCATAAGAAATATAGTTGTTGATCTTTGTTTCAATGTTACCTGTCTTTTGAGCAGCAGGGCCTGTGTATAGCATCATTATGTCAATTGTTTCAGCTTTCACCGACAAAGACATAACCCCCAGCATCGCCGCGACCAGTGTTTTTTTCATTGCTTGTCTCCTGTTGTTTTTTTGAGAGTTTAGTTTTTTACTTTTTATTAATTGGATCCAATTGGTGAGATCTCACCATCCAGCTCCAAATCTTTTCTAGGTTCAGCCACATCAGAAGCGCTGGTGGATACTGAGTCATTGTGAGGAAAGTGACTAGCAACCATATCGCCACGTGAAGCTATCCAAGCGTAGTTACCTAAAGCTTCAAGGGTAAATGCTCCTTCTGGGGTACTGAACCTGGCATAAACTACGTCCGGCCCCAAAGTGATTACGGCACTGTTGCGTCTGTCCATCCCGTGAAAGTTTGCTTCAATCGTTCTATCACCATTTGGGTGAGCGGTTAGCCTATCGACTTCGGCAGTCAAGCTTGCGTGCATGTGTGGGATGTGCATCTGGAAAGTATCACCGAAATTTAAACCTGCTAGACTGGAAACATCGAGCTCTAAGTAATATTCACCTTTCAGATCACCTGGCAGCATGCCAGATTGTTCAAGCACTGCTTTTGCCTCTTCAGAATTGCGCCAGATTTGCCCGTTAAAATCAGCTTCAGATTGAGTAGCCGTTTCCGCAACCTGTCTCCTCGCAACCTTAGTCGACTCTTCTGAAAGAGAGATATTGGCTGGCGCTACTGCCTGTGCAGCGACTCGCATTCCATCAGCTTTCGAAGCCTCTCGTTCTGATTGACTAGATTCAATTAGGAAGAATGTTCCCATCGCCGCTAAACCAATAAAACCAGTTCCCATCAGAATTGTTTTTTTATTTATCATGCATTCACCTTTATTTTTAAAAACAGCCGGTAGAGCAGATTACGAGCTACTCAGCCGATTGATTTGATTGCTGCGCGAGTAGTCAGCTTGTCGGTATCACTTTCTGGAAAAGTCACAATGGAACTTTCAGATCTTGATTACATCTCGACTCACAAACTTTTCATTCTTAGACTTTTTGACGGAAATCTCAGAAGCAAATATTTAGAGGCATTTTAATTCTTGATTTTGTTGTGCAGGAATATAGCAATGCGTCGAGTGCTATTAGGGATATCACTGAGAAGTCTGAAAAACCTGAAAATTGGCTGAAAATTACCTGAAAATTGGAGAGTTTTGACGAATATCGGCAAGTTTGAATTTCATTTCAGTTAAAACAGCTTGAAACTCTGGGGTGGAAGCAAGCAACTGGAAAGCAGGCTCTCGCATCGCCAAGTGATATTTTACATACCCAGCTTCGAGTGCAATGCGTAACCATTGAGTGGCGAGTTTATTGTCTTCTTGTACCGCATAAATCGTGGCGATCCTCATCATAGTGTCAGGATCTTGGTCTCCACGATCAACTCGTTGCAATAATTTATTCAGTGAGTCTTTGAGACTTTGCGATGAAAGCTGGAATTCGCCCAACTGCGCATGGACTAATCCCAAGCGATAATTGGCATAATCTCTGGTTCGTCCAACCGAATTTTTCGCAACTTGGTAAAAGCTAATCGCCTCTTGGTGAAGACCTGAAAAATAGTATGCATCGCCAATGATATTGTTGGCCCGAATATAGTTGGGCGCTAGTTTGAGTATTTCTTGGCTTTGAGAGATTGCTCTCTGATATTCTCCGGCGCCAATAAGAAAGCGCGCATAAAACAGTCTCCCGAGAGAATAATCTGGACGCAATTCCATGGTTTTACTAAACCAATACTCGCTTTCGTCAGTCATGTTTAAGGCAGCATATGTTTGCGCCAGATGCTGATAGCCACCAGCTCCGGTGGGATTTAAGCTTATTGCAATTTTATGCCACTCGAGCGCTTTGTTTAACTTACCCACTTCTCGATAAGTAAAAGCTAAATTAGTGATGGCGCTTAGAAACTTGGGATCCAACTGCACTGCTTGGTGATAAGCATCTATTGACTCTCGGTAGTGCCCTTTTAAGGCGAATGCAAGGCCTTGTGCTTTATGAAGTTCCGCAAGCTCAGGATCTAAATTCATACCCATTTCGATGATCGACAGAGCTCTTTCCAATTCTTCATAAGGAAAATCGTATTGATAAACGCCCTGTAAAAGAGCGTTAGCCAAACCGGCATAGGGTAATGCACACTCCTCTTCTACCTGTATCGACTTTTCAAACAGTTGAATGGCCAGATGGTTATCTTCTTTTCTATACCGTTTATAGTACATCTTGCCACGGACATAGAACTTAAGCGCAATATGGTTACTCGAGTGGTGTTCGTGCTCGAAATCAAAGACATTATTGGGATAGACTTCATGATTGACTTCTGTAACCGCATGAGTCACTTCGCCGTCAACCAAAATACTGATAGCGATTGAAGCAACAAAGATAAACGACGTAAGTTTTACAAATCGAGTATTCAGTTTTTGTAAGTGGCTAGAAATAAATGTGGCTAAGTTACTGGCTCGTTTTTTGTTCTGTCCAACAACATCAGAGGTATTATTGGTCGTATTTGCTCGAGAAGTCATTGGGTCGATGACCTTCTCCACCTCGGCGACAACTTGGTATCCTACTCCGCGAACAGTTTCTATAAAGCGAGGATTTTTGCCTGAATCACCTAAAGCTTTACGAACTAGCGTGATACGTTGTTGTAAGTTTTCATCAGTAACGACTTGCCCTTTCCAAACGTCGGCAATCAGCTCATCCTGAGATACCACTTCAGGTGCTTTCAAAATTAAACACGACAAGACCTCTTTAGTTAATCGAGGTAGTACTTGTTCATCTTCACCTTTAC
Source organism: Kangiellaceae bacterium (assembly GCA_026196875.1). Classification (GTDB taxonomy): domain Bacteria; phylum Pseudomonadota; class Gammaproteobacteria; order Enterobacterales; family Kangiellaceae; genus Aliikangiella. The sequence goes on along the minus strand of JAPHTP010000015.1, from coordinate 36,510 downwards.
TTAAAATTCCGGTATCTAAGTCAAATAAGAATTCGCCGATGGTATAGAAACTATTTTTATTAAATTCATTTGTCATCGCTCCTCCAAATAAATACCCCTTTTAGATTTATTATTTAAAACTGTTTTTTATATTGATAATTCTGGGACCGCGTTACTGAATTAGACAGGAATTATTACCGATTAATTAAGTGAAATATGACTGCTTTAGCACAGTTTTATTAAACTAAAACTGAGATATGTTGAGATATCAATTATTTGACTAGCGTTATAATATTACTTTAGATATTTAGCGCTTACTAAATTAGAAGAAAAAGATATAGGTTTGAATTTTAATACGGCTAAAACGAAAAAGTTAATCTTTTAGTCCAAAATGGCCAAGTCTTCTGAATTGTCATTGCTTCCACCACGATAGCTAGCTTTATTTTTTACTATGACTCGATTACGGCCCAAATGCTTGGCGTGATAAAGTGCTTGATCGCCACGTTTGATCAACTCAAACAGTTCATCATCCTGAAACATAGAAATACCGATACTAACGGTCATCTTACCAATCGGCGCAATATTAGTCCCCGAAATATTTTGGCGGATACGTTCGCAAATATCAAAAGCTTTAGAAGAGTCAAAGCTCTCCAAAATTAATATGAACTCTTCACCGCCCCAACGACACAACATGTCGGTCGGACGCAAGCTTTCTTGAATGATGTTGCAAACAGAAATGATCACCTTGTCGCCAACATCATGACCAAATTGATCGTTAACCCTTTTAAAATGGTCGATGTCTAACATGGCAATAGAAAAAACTTTTACGCCGCCCATGTCTCGTTTACACAATCTTGCTAATTGTGCTTCACCCGCTCTGCGATTCCAAACTCCGGTAAGCGAATCAATTTTACTTTGCTGCTCAAAATGAACAGCCTGACGGTTGGTATGAGTGAAACGACGTACAAAATAGATTGCCGCCATAATTGCGATGACGGCTACTGAAATCGAAAAGTTACGCAATAGTTGTTCTCTCTCAGCTGCCAAATTGGCGATTTTATTTTCCTTTTCCAAAAGCTCTCTTTTAGTTTGCTCTTTGATAGTGGTTGTATATCTATCTAAGCGAGATAAATTTTCGGCAATTTTAGAATCCCCCATTTGCTCAGCAAGCTGAAGCGCTTTTTCCTTGGCCAAGTAGGCTTCTTTGTAATTGCCAAATTCGACTTCCAATTCTGCTAGCAACAATTGACTGGCCCTTAGCTGCTTAAGTAAACGATACTCTTGGCCGATTTCTATGGAATGGTTAATATGTACTCTTGCTTGTTCAAGGTCTTTCAGACGCATTTGAACACGGGCAAACTCATATTCGATTTCACTTTGATAGTGCTTCAAATTTAGCTTTTCCGACTGCTCAATTGCATTGTGAAAATAACCGAATGCTATTTCTGTTTTGCCGAGCTCCGCAGCAACAATTCCCAGGTTTTTATAAATAATCGGATAGTTTGTTGCAAGAGCTTCTTTCTGAGAAATTGACAGAGCTTCTTGCAGATCTTTTTCCGCAGAATCAAACTGTCTTAACTTAATTTTCAAAAAACCTCGGTTCTGCAACGCCATCGCTAAGTTGGCGAGTTTATTTTGGGTGCGGTGAGAATCAATTGATTCTTTAAAATAGGGCTTGGCCAATTCATATTCACCGATTTCAACGTACATCAACGCTAACGCCCCTTTTATTCGAGCGATTTGGGTAACATCGCCGCTCGACTCGAATTGAGGCAGGGCTAAAAGAAATGCATCTAAAGCTTGATCATGGTGCCCCGCGTACGCATAAACTGCGCCGCGATTATAATAAGCGTTGCCAGAAAGGTAGGCGCTATTTTGCTGGTTGGCTCGCGCTAACAGGATTTCAGTTAATTGAATGGTCAATCCGATATCGATTTTTGAAGCCGCCGCATGACTAGCTTTGATCAAAGCTTCGGAAGTAAGGGCTTGAAAGTCTTCGCGAGTGGCCTGCTTAAGTTTGTCCACGACCATAGCCGGATTAGAGCGGCTACCATCCAAGATCAGACGCTCCAACTGCTTATTCATTGCAGCTACAGAATGACAGGCAAAGTAACAGACTATGGCAATAAACTGGCCAAAATAGCGACCGGACAACAAGACCCCTCCTCTTGATATCTCGTACGATTATTTTTTAACCAAATGATATCAGGATTCGTGAATGAGGTCGAATTAGCGGATACACTCTTGGTGGGGATCACCAGGAGTAATTTTGCCCGACTCACCGACTTATTAGCCGGGCTTTTTAATTCAAACTGACTACATCTATCTAAAATCAGTCGGTGGTTGAGGCGCCTTGATAGATTTGCGAGGGTTGGCTTCAAGTTCTACTAACAGCTCTTTAACCGCTCTTTCCAGCGAAGGATCTTTGCCTGCATAAACTAGTTCAGGACGGTCCAACACTTCAATATCCGGTGATACTCCGACATTCTCAACAACCCAGTTACCCTCGGTATCCATGGTTCTGAATGTTGCCGCCAATAGTAAACCGCCATCCGCTAGTCCTGGATTGCCACTAATACCAATTAAACCACCCCAGGTGCGGGTACCAATGAGTTTCCCCAAGCCTAGCTTACGGAAGTAATAAGGTAATGCGTCACCACCCGAACTAGAGTATCCATTAATCAACATGGCTTTTGGTCCATCATGAGCAATAAGCGGCGTAGCATTTGGTTTTAGCCCACGGAACTTCCAATAATTAAGAGTTTTACGCGAAAGCAATTCGATCATTCGGTCAGGAATAAAACCGCCACCGTTATAACGATCATCTATAATAAGTGCATCTTTAGTAACCTGCGGTAAGAACCTTTTAAACAATTCTCGGTTTCCGTCAGTTGCCGTATTCGGTAAGTGCAAGTAGCCAATTCGCCCGCCTGAAAGTTTTTCTACCATTGCCGCCCTTTGATTGACCCAATCTAAGTAACGCAAGTTATGTTCACGAGCGATAGGTTTAACTTCTGCAGTCCAACTACCTTTACTTCGAGCACGCGAATTAAGAGTCAGAGTGATGGTACGGTTTTGACTATCTTCAAGTAGCTGATAGATGTTGTTAACCTCTTTAGTCGACTTTCCATTTACCGCTAATACAAAGTCACCCACTTCTACTTTCACGCCAGGTTGAGTAAGCGGCGAACGAAATGTTTCGTGCCAGTTTTCACCGGCGAAAATTTTCTCAATTTTAAAATAGCCTGATTTGTCTTGCGAAAACTCAGCGCCCAGCAGACCGTGATTTCGCCTTTCTACGCGAGGTTGATCACCGGCATTAACATAAACGTGACCGGCATTAAGCTCACCTGCAATTTCGCCAAACACATAATCTAAGTCGGTTCGGTGAGTAGCGGCGTCTGCCCATGATTGGTATTTGTTGCGTACTTGCTGCCAGTCATTTCCGTGAGTATTCGGGTCATAGAACCAATCACGGAGAATTCGCCAGCCATCAACGTACATTTGTTGCCATTCAACTTTTGGCTCAATCTTTAAAGTTAAATTGCTCAGGTTTAGCTTAGCCTTGTCAAACTTTTGATCTGGCTTGGCATCGACAATAGCGAAATCATTACCACGACGAACCAGCAGTTTTTTACCGTCGTCTGCGAGCAAATAACTTCTGACGTTATCAACTACTGTTTTTGGCGATTCGCTCTTTTGTAAATCAATGACTTGTAGACTATTGCGGTTATTTTGATTGCGCATCACAAAAACTTGTTTGCCGTTCGCTTGAAGATTGTTGTAGTTCCCCGCATCGCCAGGTAACGCAATAACACGCGAATCAAACCCGGCAAAATCGATATTAACCTTGAGTTTTTCAGTTTTTTCATCGTCTTTTTTATCTTTACTTGCTTTAGATAATGCGACTTCATCACTTTTGTGAGGATACAAAGCTGGCGCATTATTGTTTAATTGAGCAGCATAGACTCGGGTCGCTTGGTGGTAAAGGTAGTTAAATTCGTAACTACTGAATGACAAGTTGTAATCTCGGTTAGACAAAAAGAAAAGGTAATTACCTTTTGCGCCAAATACGGGTTCTTGATCGCTGGTGTTCGCGGAGGTTAAGCGACGCGCTTTACCACTTTTTAAATTGGCTGCCCAGATGGAACCGTACCCGTTGTCTTCCACTTTGGAATACGCAACCCATTGACTATCAGGCGACCACGAATAATCCTGAATATCATTGGTATCTGAACGATCTAACTTAGTCAGCTTTTTACTTTTGACATCCAAGCTCCACAGGGTTTGATTTTTATCGCTAAATGCGAGTTTCTTACTGTCAGGTGACCACACCGGACCAAACCGCCAAATAGAACCGTCGGTGGTTAAACGCTGCTCTTTGCCTTTACCATTTTGCGCACGCATGTAGATCTCATATTCGCCACTTTTATCACTCAAGTAAGCAACATTTTTTCCATCTGGAGACCAACTGACTGATATTTCTCTAGCGCTTGGCGTATTAGATATATTCCGAATTTCGCCGTCTTTAGCTGGCACGGTAAACAACTCACCACGAGCTCCGAAAACAGCCCTTTTTCCATCTTTGGAAATGTCCATGGACTCGATTTGAGCACTTACATTTTTAAACTGTGGCATCAAATATTTAGCGTTACCTTTAACTCTAATATCAAGTTTTTTTGATTGATTGGAAGCTGGGTCAAAGCGCCATAAAAATCCATCTTGCTCATACACCAACGCTTCAGGTCCGGCCGAGGCCCATAGAGCATCATGGTCTTTATGTTGGGTTAGTTTTTTGGGCGCTTCGCCTTTTTGATATTCAAATAAATTAAGTGTGTACTCTCTATCGCTTAAGAAATAAATCTTATTCCCCACCCAAACCGGTTGATTATCCGTCGCTCGATGTGTGGTTAACTGCTCACTGGTGTGTTTTTCTAAGTCATAGATCCAAACATCCTGTGCCCGTCCTCCGCGATAACGCTTCCAGGTTCGAAACTCCCTGTCGATAGGCGTATATAAATATTTTTTACCATCGGGGGACAACATGCCGCCGCCAGTTTCAGGTACTGCCAAAGGCTCCGCTAAGCCACCATCGATAGGCACCAAATAAGGGCGCCCCATGCGCACGCCCCAAGGCAAACGATTACCTCGAACTAGCACGTGTTTATCATCCGCAGACCAGTCCATTACCCGGTAATCATAACCACCACGTGGTGGCATAGGACCAACATCGTTGTAGTAGGTGATCTGACGGATGTCACTACCGTCTAGATTCATAGTATAAACTTGGCGGCTGCCGTTAAATTCAGCTGCAAATGCAATTTTATCGCCCTTGCGAGAAAATTTAGGGAATGTTTCCATCCCTTCATGCGAAGTCAGTTGAGTCGACTCACCGCTATTAATATCTGCAAGGTAAATGTCGCCGGAGTATACAAATGTCACTTTATCTTTATGGATATCAGCAAATCGCAACAACCTTGTTGACTCGCTTGCCTGAACGGGACCTGACAATAAAGCAGCACCAATGAGTGCAGCCGATAGTCCCTTGCCTGTTTGGGAGGACAATATTTTTTTCATTTTTTTGCCTATGATAGATTGATATGGAGCACGGGTGGTTCTTTATATCGCGATTTGAAACTGGATTCCACTGAGCAAGCTAAATTCAACCAGGTTGATTGTTAGACAATGTTAACAAGTTGGATTTAAGAGTAAGAGAAGCTTTGAATGTGGAACCTATCATCGCGAATAACTGTAGATTTATTGATTCCGATGGGGCGAGAAAAACATGGTGCATCATAAACTAGCGTGTGAAATTCTCCATCTTCACCGCAGGGGTCGACATTTGCCGGTAAACCTTTCAACAAACTCAAATTATATTCATGACCGACGAAGTTAGTACTTAACTGACTAGTATCTACGGTAGATATAAAAGTTCTGATCTTTCTGTCAATAATTTCTCTTGCGAGACATGCTGATCCCTCACCTAACAGGGGGAATACGCATTGCCATCCAGCCGGCCGAATGTAACTTTGCCGATATTCAGCGATACCGTTACAAAACATGTCCCCAAACGCCACGGCGTCAAATTCGAGCTGGCTACTTTTTAATCCATTAATGACGCAACTTTGATAAATATCGTTAGCTGGAAATACTTCAGGAAGCTCGATAGTCACTAATGGTAACTTCATCAGTGAAGCTTGCTTTTTAACGAAATGTAGCGGCGCGTGCTGAAATGGGACATTCTTCTCGACATGAGTAGTAAATAAGCCAACTACAGAATATCTGGGATCATCCAACAACCTTAACAGGGAAAGTGTAGAGTCTTTGCCAGAAGACCAGCTAACAACGGTTTTAATTGGGTACATGAAAAACTAGCGCTTATGATTTTTTCAGTAAATCAGTGGTTGAGACTATCTTAAAGTAACACTAAATAAGTCGTTATCTAAAGAAAGTTTTAGCTTTTCTTTGACTACCATGATTGCCAGACGGTCAACTGTAGTCTGTTTGTATTTAAATCCATTTCTGTCAACCAATACCATCTCATTCTTTGTACTGAATCTGGCGGCAACGCGGCACTTCTTGGTTTGTTCGGGCTCAATAAATTCGACCCAAGCACCAATAGCTAAATTGTTGAGGGCTCGCTTTGCTTCGATCAATGCTTGACGATTTTCAGTTAGGAACTCTTGTTTCGCTTTCTTTTCATTCTCGCGCTCTTGCTGTTTTTTGAGCTGTATTTCACGTTCAAGGTTTTCTCGCTCTAACTTGAGCTTTTGGATCTGGTGAACATAGTCGAAGGCGTGACTAAAACTAGTCTCGACCAACCTTGATTCTTCCAGCGCAATTAATTCCCCGCTCTCGATTAACTTAATGGCTTTGCTTTCGGAAAAACACTCCGCTTTTACGCCGCCGAGATTTACAAATAACAAAGTTGAGTTAGCCTCAATCCTGCCACAAAACTTAATTTTCTGCCAAGTTCCGGTTGCCTTAAAGCGAAACCAACTACCAGGCACTACTGCTTGTAAGCTCTTGTGTTGTGAAAGGTCTTCTACCAGTGGAGCTTGAGAATTGAATTCTGATTTGTCTTTCCATAACGAAACACCCCACAGCTCAAGTTCTGTTGAGGTAAAGTTTCGAACCTTCTTTTGGCTCATTTCGGTAACATCTTTATATTGAGCATCATCAAACGGTGCTAACCGAATGATTTTTTCTTCAGATTTACCGTGTCCATTCTGATTGGAGTCAATTGATTTTACTTGGCTATTTTTATATACAGGGAACAAAACTTCACGGTGTAAATCTTGAATAAGCTCAATATACCGGCTTGCTTCATTACCCGAGAGAGGTGAGTTTTCAAGACCATTGCGGATCTTAATTAAAACTAATGACTGTAACGCCGACAATTTATCCAAATGGGAAGAAAAATGATCATGGCTTATGCTGGTAATCAAACACTTGGCAATTCTGACACTCTTTAAATCATCGCAGTCCGGAGATTTGAGCTTTTCAATATAGACCAGGTGTAACCACGAGTCGAGTAATAGCTCATGGATAAAATCCGGCAGAACTTGATTCTCAATAAGCGCAGCCATTTTTCTTTTCGCCCAAAATTTGGCCGCCCAATTTTTTGCGTGTCCTTGCTCGCTCTCCAAAGTTCTGCGTTCAAAAATCTGGGCACGGCGATTGAGCTCAGTAATTCTTGTCTGATATGCACCTAACTGCAGCTCAATCAAAATTTGTGTTTCCTGCTTACTCCTAATTTCCGCCCATTTATTAATAGTGACAGTTAGGTTCTCTTTCAGTAGCCGGAGAATTGACTGGTTTTCATTCAGCGTAATCGCGTCTGCTACCATCAAGTTTAAATACTGACGCACGATATGGAACTTATCGTGTATAAAAGAAACATCAACTAGCGCAAGTTTTAGACAACACTTGCCAAATCTCTCTAGCAAGCGGGCCAGCGTTTTATCTAAGTGTTCATATGTGAGATAGCCAAAGCTTCGGTCAAGAATTTCAAAAATAACATTGTAATTGGCTAAATCTGAATCAAATGACTCTAATTCTCGAGGGGATGCATGAAATGCCAACTGCTTAAGCAAGGTTCCTTTAGAATCCTCGCTTAACATCAGCTCAACTTTGCTGATTAACTTAAGTAACGACTGGGGATTTTTTCTGGCAGACAGATAGAAAGGTGTTACCAGCGCTTTGATATTATCGTCAAAAACACTGTCCTTCTGCGGCTCTGAGTTAGGTACTTTAGTCGTTAATTTTGTCACTAATTATTGTTTATCTTAAAACTTACTTTGTCTCCAACAAGCAAGGCTTCTACTCCTTACTTAAACAAGCCCCATTATATGGCCATATATAATTTTAATTATGTGAAAAATTCCCGGTTTGTAAGCAGAAACAAAAATAATTTTTGCGTTTTGTTGCTATTACAATTTTCAGCGATAAGAAAATGGATGCTAGCGCCATTAGTGCATTATAAAGTAAGACGCTAGTACCATTTTGATTTTAATCAACAATCGGCGGGAGAAATCTAAAATTTAACGATAATGTCGATAGTTCCTGTAATGGCGATAACTTCGGTGTTCGTCCCGTGGTCGTAGCGGAGCTAATAACAAATAGAACACCCATGCAAACCAGCTGATAAATATTACCGCTAAGATCCAGGCAGCTTTTTCTTTTCCATGTGTTCGGCTTGAAACCGCAATTAATAGAATAGGCAACAGCCAAATCACAAAACAGATAAACACAGCTACCATGGTAAATATTGCCTCAAAAAAATCCATACAGACCTCCTTTGCTTCAGATGGTTTATTTAAAGCAATTTACGGACCGATTCACAATTTATCTTTTAAATCAGCAACATAGGTGATTAACACTAGTAATTGCTGTTACCAAAGCTTTCATCCGGTGGGTAAATTCGCCAAGCAAAAGTGAAATTGACCACCCAAATATACTAGGGCGTGTTTACCTTTTGTTCTTTGAGATTGTTACATCCATTTACATCTTATCGATTGAGTGTATCACTAGGTGCATTATAGAATTAATACACCTAGTCAGTAAAAGGGATTTAAATTATGCAGATATTAAAAAACACAACTCAGGAACACGCCGCAAAAGCGATTAAGCGCATACGCTCTAGTATTTGTGGAATTGGCATAGTCATCGCTCTGGGGCTTATTAGTATTCAAAGCATTGGTTTGATGCTCGTCCAAAATCAAGTAGCACAATCATCCCCCAGCTCACCGGCGCAGCAGTTTGTCACCCACATGGCGGACGCAGGAAAGATCGTTTTAACCAGTGTCTTTTCACTCTCTAATTAATAGGTAATTGAATTGATCCCTATAATCATTTCACCTTCTTCCGGAGTACCTATTTATCGCCAGCTAATCGAGCAAATCAGGCGAATGGTGGCAAGTAAAAACCTGCTTGGAGGTGACCAGCTCCCTTCTATTCGACAGCTAGCAGTACAATTGGAAGTTAACCCCATGACCATATCAAAAGCCTATAGCATGTTGGAAGCCGAAGGACTATTAGAACGCAAAAGAGGTATAGGAATGATTGTTTCCAATCAACAACCGGAGCAGCTGCCCGTTGAACAAAGAATAAGCTTGCTTGAACCTGCCATCTCAAAACTAGTAAGCGATGCCAAGCAACTCGATATCGACTGCGAATTGGTCATCGAAGAAGTTAGAAAGTCATTACGGAACAAATAAGACAAAGGATTTACACCAATGAACCCAGTTATAGAAGTATCTCAGCTAAATAAAAAATATGGTTCAGTCGAAGTATTGAAAGGCGTTGATTTCACAATAACGCCGGGTAGTGTTGTTGGGCTCCTTGGAAACAACGGCGCAGGCAAAACAACATTAATTCAGGCGATGTTAGGTTTCGAAGATACGAACTTCGGCTATTGCAAAATATTTGGCGATACAAGTCCAGACTTATCAGCTAACACAAAACACAAAATTGGTTACGTCCCTCAGGAAGCAGAACTTCTTCCATGGATGAAAATTAATCAGATTATTGATTACACCCGGTCATTTTATCAGCATTGGGATGAAAAATTAGTTTCCCAACTAAAAAAGCAGTGGCAGCTTGATAACAATCAAATCATAGAGAAACTTTCTGTTGGTCAAAAGCAAAAACTAGCTATCATTTTGGCACTTGGCCATTCACCTGAACTCTTAATTCTTGACGAACCGGTAGCAAGTTTGGATCCATCTTCTCGCCGTCAATTTATTCGCCAACTGATCGATATAAATATCGATAAAGGAAATACCATACTGTTTTCAACTCACATTACTTCTGATCTGGAACGAGTAGCTGCGGATGTTTTGATCCTAAAAGAGGGAAAAAATTATTATCAAGGTGGAATCGATGAGTTGAAAGAGAAATTTATAAAAATCTATGTCAAGAGTGAACGCCCGCTTCCTGAAGATTTCCACGTGCCAGGAATACGAAAGAGACAGCGAATTGGCGGGCACACTATGTTATTGGTAGAAGACATTGCTCGAATTAATCTGGATGCTATTAAAACAACTTATCAAGCAACGATTGAAACCGAGCAATTGAGTCTCGAAGATATCTTTATCGAGGTACACGCCTAATGATGGAATGGAAACTATTTAAGACAACGATGACTACGGGTTGGATCATCAGTCTTTTTTCTGGATTGATAGTACTGATAGGCCTGGCTCTGGAAATTCTTTTTGCAATCAAAGGGAGTGGTAATCAAAACCACCAAGGTTTAAGCCTTACTTTTTCCATATTTTTGGGCGTAGGATATTCAGTTTTATTCTTATCCTATGCCGAAAGATTGAAACAAATGATCAGCTATCGCTACAATCAAGTATTACCACAATTTCGGTATCGATTGCTAAGGGTCACACTCGTTTACTTTGGATTTGTTTTTGTAACTCCCCTCGCCTTGTTAGTTATGTTTGGGGAAATGCCATTCAGTCACATGCTCGGTTTGACTTTTGTCTGCTGCTTTTTAATGGTAACAACTATTGTAAATCAGGTAATTGCAAGTGTATTAGCGATGGTGACCAGCGGAAATATCGTCTATGAAGTGGCAAAAGGCTTGAAAAATGAAGATTATGTTGCGCTTGCCTATTTACCTGCTCCAGTGGAATATGTCGCAGCGTTTTTTATTTTGTTTTTTGTCGGCTGCTTTTGCTGGATTATTCTCAAACTAAGTCCATCTTTCTTTGCCAAAACAGACAGTAAAATAACCTCAGAGAAAGCACCTTTCGATCCTTTTATTGTAAAAAGCAAGCTCACTTTGTTTTGTCGAAGGTTCGACTTATCATGTTACTTCTGGATCTTGCAGAAGGTAGGTGCTTCGCTCGCCAAGCCATCTATTTCTCTTTGGAACTATCGATTCCACAGTACTCGGGCGCTCCATTACTTTCTTCTATGCATATTGATCGCAGGTTATATAAAAGACGTTTCCTACTTTGATATCTTATTCGGCTCCTTTATTAACATAGATGAAGCAGCAAGAGATATTCCATATTCAGTTCCCTCAATCGCGATTATATTAATTGCCATATTGGGAGTATATGACTCAGGAACAACCGGTGAATTTAATCAGATGATTCGGTTTTTATGGTTACGGCTGCGCGTTAACGGAAAAAATACCTTTATCAAGAAGGTCTATTTAGTAGCTGGCAGAAAAATATTGTTCGAGACTTTGTTATCTTACTCAATTTTTGCTTTGATTATTCTATCGATAAATCAACTAGAAGCGTACTTTGTGTTTTTTAGCATCGCTTTTTTCATTTTTAAACTGGGTTATTTTTTGTTTTTTAGTATGTTGCAAAACCAGAAATCCAGTAAATTGATCGCAATACTAACAGTCTCAATGAATCTGGTTTTAGCAGTAACCGTTATGTACTTGTTCTATTCTGCAGAAGCATTTTCTCTTGTGAGTTTGGCGACATTACTTATCATAATTCTAATGGTGACTTTAAAGCGGTTTTACTTTCAATACCGTCAAATGATTTGTTCCTAGCTAACAAGCCCAAAGGTTTCAAGAATTGATAACTGCAGAGTCTAGTTCTCAACGCCTCTCCGGCAAGAAGTACAACAATGTCCCAGATTCAGTAACCTGGGGCTTTTGTAACATTAAAGAGGAATACCAATTTTGATTAATCATTTCTCCAACCAGACTATTCCAAGCCGAGTGATCATCGCTTCCTATCTCTAGTCGGCATAGTTTAGATTTACATCTTAAATCTTGAATATAGTGAGTCCCTTTTTCATTATTCTTTTGGATAAAACTCTCGAGTTTAACCTGATAATCTCTGCTCCAATCACTACTGCTATCAGTCTGGGCAAATCTTTGTTCAAAATCTTCCAACTGTTCTCCTGAGATTTCCATGACCCGTTTTCTCATTAACATCTCTACATGTTTCAATGCCTGCTCGCCCAGCTGTTCTGACGATAATGCCTGTTGCTGGTAGCCAGGCGCGATATCTGTTTTTTCGCTTTTAGTAGATAGTTGAGCCTCTAACTCAGCAATCTTATTTTTTAGGCTTTGATTTTCAACTTTAAGCTCATTAAGTCCGTTCATATCAATCGCAGGGCTTTTTTGATTGTGTTTAATTAAACGAGTGGTTTTAACTAAATCTTGTTCAGGTTTATTCAGTGCTTTAGCTGCTATGTCTTCTCTAGAAACAGTATTCTCAGAAACACTTAGTTCATCCTTGTTCTGTTTTTTGATCTCAGCAGAGTTAAAACTTCCAAGAACAAATCCTATGCCGACGCAAATAGCTAATAAACCACTAAGCAAATACTTATTAATTGTCATAAACTGAGCCTATTTTGAACAATAGCTCTACAAACGAGTCTTCTATATTAAAAGGGTCAAATTAGATTGTGAAGGTCGGACCGTTATTTGCACTTATTTCGGTTAATATGTAACCAACAATAAAATCAACATTGGAGCTAGTATTATGGTTGAATCTCAAATTTCTTACAGTATCCGACCGGGAGTAAGTGAAGAAGAATATTGGGAAACTGTCCAACGCTTAATATCAACATTAGTTAAGGATAAAAAAATCAAGGAATTTCGAGCATTTGAAAACCTTATGGGCGATCCTCAAATTAAGGCATCCGTTTACTGGAACGAAGCAACTCACTTTGCTAATTTCGCAAAGTCTGACGAATGGAGAGAACTGCTGCGAGATATGAGGCGAGTTGTTTACGATATAAAAATAGAGCTATGGGGCCCGTCCAGATATTTACCCGATCCGGTAGTGGTAGATTAACTTAGGTTAGCTTAAATAACTCGAATTCTCTATTTTTACTGGCTGATTCCAGAGTGGTTCAGCCAAGTTTTTCTGCTATTAGCTTGCCATATTTTAGCTGCTAATTGCTCAAACTCCCCCCTAAAATAAGCCATTTAAATTCTCCACTCCTAACTACTGCTATAGATAAGCGAGTTTTTAGACCAATTTATGTTTAGCACATTTCGGATATCTATATATGCTATATTTTTAATGGTGCGAGTATGGTGTTAGGAAGCTGTGAGCGGTTCAGATTACATCTTTGTTACTATGCTGTTTTTCAGCATTATGTTATCCGTTATATTCTTTATCGCCTGGAAAACAATGGAAGACAGTCCGCACGCCTTGACCTGGTCAATTGTCTTTCTTATCGCCATTATAAATTCGATCTTCAACGTAGGTCGAGAGCTATTTCCAAATAGGGATATTTATTGGATCCTTGTCAATGCAACATCGTTATTGCAACAGGGATTAGCACTCGCCGGATTTCGACAGAGAGCCCGCCTCCCAGCCTTTCCAGCTTGGTTAATCGGTTATTTAGTTTTTATCGAACTGCTCATTATTTGGTTTACCATCGTTGATCACCATATGGGTTTACGCATGGCTTTTACTCCCTTTTCTGCAGTCATTGTTTTAAGTGCTTGCGCTATCGTTATCGCACGCTCAAATCACCGCTTGCGCGCTGCTGAAATAGGGGCGATCTATGTATTCGTTATTTACGCTTTGGTGCAATTACTATCGGGGAGCGCGGCGCTGATGCAAGGTGCGGAGCAAGATGAAATTTACCTCTCTTATTATCAACAAATCAATTTCGTTGCTGCACCTCCTGCTTACGCAGGTATCGGATTATTCAGCATTTTTATTCTGGCCGATGACTTGTCCCATAAAATGCAACGCCTTGCGATTACAGATCAACTAACAGGTGCGATGAACCGACGGGGATTTGATGAGGCAGTTAGAAGGGCCAAGGCACAAGCTAAGAGAGAGAACAGAGATTTGACTTTGGTACTGGCAGACATCGACTACTTTAAGCAAGTTAACGATAAGTTTGGTCATCAAATGGGTGATGAGGCGCTAGTCCAATTCGCGAACATTCTGGGTAATTTAACCCGTACTGAAGACCTGCTTGCAAGACTGGGCGGCGAAGAGTTCGTGCTAGTTCTGGTTCATTCTGATTTAGCTAAGTCAATGGAGAAAATCGAAAAGATTCGACAATCCGTTGAGCAACATGAAATTCGCTATTTAAATCAGATTGCTAAAATTACATGCAGCTTTGGCCTATACCAAATAAATCTAGAGCAAGACACAGTAAAAGAAGCCATTAGAAAAGCAGACCAAGCATTGTACCTAGCCAAACGTAGCGGCAGAAATTGTATCAAGCCATATCAGCAAGATCCTTCGCCTCCGATTTCCATCGTTGGAGGTTAAATCGGTTCTTCTTTAAAAATCATTCATTATCGACTTTCAGCCTTTTCTTTAGCAACGCCCTAATTCGCTCAGATGGCGCAGCCTCGATGGCGGCTTGAATATGCTGGCCGGCTATCTGTTCTGAACGGAGATATAAATCGGCTAACACCGCTTTCCACATGTATGTAGATTTTAACCAAGTCGGCGCCTCAAACTCTTCTAAAATAGCTAGCGCATGTTTTGCCCCCTTCCACTCAGCAGTTGCAATGATGCGGTTAAGGAAATGTAACGGTGACGGGTTGAAACGTTCCAACAGCTGGTAGTTTTCCACCACTTTATCCCAACGAATTGTTGAATATGATGAGGCTAAACAATACTCAGCAGCAATCCCCGCTTCAGCATGGTAACGCGTAAATTTTTCGCCTGTTGCTGATTTACTCAGCCAGAAAAGTCCTGTTTGAACGAATTCAGCTCTCCACTTAGTGCGATCTTGTTCCTCAAGTAATAACAACCCACCACCATGATCTTGCCTTGCAGGTAAGCGCGCAAAATGCAGATTTATAAGTGCTAACAAAGCATAAGGTTCAGGCTTCTGACCAAGTTTATTGTTCGCCAAAATCTCGCCTAGACGTAATGCCTCCTCACATAATTCTTGGCGAATAGTAAAGTCAGCATGCGAAGAGAAATACCCTTCGGTAAACATTAAATAAAGTACTTTGACCACAGTTGATAATCGCTCTGTTTTTTCTTCAAAACTTAATTCAATATTGGCCGAAATCGTATTGCGTAATTTATTCTTGGCACGCTGTAAACGTTTGTAAGTATTCTGTTTCGAAATAAAAAGCCGTTCTGCAATTTCATCAATACTAAAGCCACATAAAATCCTTAAGGTAAATACAATCTGTGACTCGAGCGGCAGACTCTTATCACAACCAACAAAGAGCAAATTTAGTAGATCATCATTAATTTCTTGAGAAAGAAAATATGAAGGCTCCAAATTTTGATTTAACTCTGACCCTTGATTTATTTCTAAAGAATGTTGTTCAATTAAGGCTGTTCGACTGGATTGGTTACGAAGCTCATTGAGTAGATTGTTTTTTGCGACGGTAAACAGCCAGGCAGAAGGATTCTCCGGTAACTCCTGATAAGTCCATTGCTCGATGGACTTGACCAAAGCATTTTGAACCGCATCCTCTATGGCTTCAATTTGATAACCGCCGAAACGACGGGAGAGTACAGCAATTAATTTGCCATACTCCCGGCGAAAGAAGTGGTCTGGTAGAGTTTTACCACTCACGGCATAGCAATAGGTCTAATTTCAACACTGGAGCCGGGCATAGCGACTCCGGGGCTTTCTTTTACCACTTGCATCGCTTGCTCGATATTATTAGCCTGGATTAACATGTACCCACCAATAATTTCTTTCACCTCAACAAAAGGCCCGTCAATCACACTATCCGATTTTACTACCGCGCCGGATGGTTCTAACTTGCCTCCCATATCGAGAATATTATCTTTGAACTTTTCTTTCCAGGCATTAAATTTAGCAAACATCTGCTCCATCTGCGCCGGCGAAGGAGGCTCACATTGGCCTCCCTGACTGCGTTGAATGCAAAGATATTTTTGTTGTGACATATTAACTCCTTGTTCAATAATTAAAGTTTATACTACCGGAATATGCTTCCGATACATACTAGACACACTGAAGCTGTATGTTTGGACACATTGAGTTTATTTTTTTAAATATTGTTTAAGCATGCAATATAGAAAACTTACCGCAAAAAGGTCGCTACTCATCTCACTAGAATTGAAACTCTTATAGATAAAGGTATAACCAACAGGTCTTTATAACACTTAGGAAGTATCAAAGTGAAAATATCCAGCCTGTTACTAATTCTTATACTGAATTTCAGCCAGTTAGCCCAAGGTTCAAACATTCAAAGTGAATCTGTATCTAAAGAAAATGGAATACGCGTTTCATTTGACTCTAATTTATTGCAAGAGAAAAGAAATCTATGGATCCACTTACCGGCAAATTATCATGAATCAAAAGATACCTACCCTGTTCTGTATCTCCTCGACGGTGATCGCCATTTCCAACATGCAGTGACTGCAGCCACGCTGCTCGCCGAGCAAGAACGTATCCCGGAGATGATTGTTGTTGGTTTGCCTAATAATCCGGGCACACGAGGAAGAGATTTAGGCAGGGAAAGGGAAAAGTTCATTCAGTTTATTGAAACCGAAGTTTTTGGATACATCAACAAGCAGTATCGAACTAGCGGCATAAATACCCTTTTCGGGCATTCGATGGCAGGCTACTTTACTTCTCGAACTTTAGCCACGCACCCAAACCTGTTTGAAAAATACATCGCCGCTAGCCCTGTTTTGCAAAATGGAGATAAAGCCGTTTACAAAGCGTTTACGAAGTTGGCCGAAAATAAAAACTTACTCAATAAATCATTTTATTTTAGCTTGGCAGGCAAAGCTGAAGAAGGTGCCAGAACAACCGACGCGTTTAATGAGTTTATTTCACTTTTAAAAGAAAAGCCGCTAAAAAAGTTGCGTTGGTCCTATCGTTTAATGAAAAAACAAACCCACATGACCACCCCGTATTTAACCATGTTTGAAGGATTAACTTTTGTGTTTAGTGACTACCAATCTCCTCGCTTTACCAGCCATGCTGAATTCGAAAAGTTTGGTGGAATGAATCAGCTTAAGCAATATTTCAAGCTAAGGGGCGAAATCTATAATACCGACAAAGCAATCCCAGAAGAGGCCTTGAGAGATATTGCGGATGTTTTGTTAGACGATAAACAACCACAAAAAGCTCTCGCGCTATATAAAGACATAGTTAAAGCTCATCCAAAATCAGCAGCCGCTTTTAGTGGCTTAGGCGAAGTCTATAAGTCTATGAATAGATATGATGAATCGATAAAAGCACACGAAAAAGCGGTTGAGCTCTCTTCAAGTCTCAGCCCTGGATGGCAGAGATTTTTAAAACGACGCTTAGAGCAAGTAAAAAACCTTAGAAGTTAAAACTTATACATTTGTCTATTAACAATAATTACTCTGTTCGGCACTAATCGGAACATTTGATTGGTGCTGATTGATAATTTGACTCAGCGAAAAATGCTCTAGAAATTGCCCTGAAACTGAATGAAATAGGGTATTAGATAAACCGACGGTATAGTCGTTTAAGCATCTAATCCACAAAAACATTTTTACGCTAGCATTCAAAAAACATTCTCTCTTCTTCAACACGTCCAATACACCCGGTTCCAGCTAATAATAAATGGCCATTTTTTATAAGCACCAGAAAACTTAGAATATTTATGTTTATCCCTTTAATAGTTTTTGAATAATGTAAAAATCGAATTTTCGCTGTTCTATACTTAGGCTTGGCTCTCAAGATATCACTTGCAACAGCTGCAGAGCTTGTTGTTCGGGAGGTTAGATAGTGAATATTGTGGAAAATAAGGAAAATTCCCGCATCGGTAATGTGCTGATCAACAAAGGTTGGCTCAGCTCTGAGCAGTTGGAACAAGCATTACTATTACAGCGCCAAACGAGTCAGCGGCTTGGTGAGTCGCTCATTCAACTCGGTTATATCAACCAAAAACAACTTAGAAAAGCACTCAACCAGCAGACCTGGAGTCGTTCAAGCATAGCTGGCGTTATGCTCGCAGCATCACAGTTATTTATTTCAGCCTGTGGAGGCGGAGGTTCGGATTCTACCGTAACCACTCAAGTTTCCCAGGGAGGCCAAACAAATCCGGGGCCGGTAGCTAATAGCGCGCCAAACTTAGACATCACGTCCCCTTCTTCGGGTGCTAATTTTTCTGATGGGCAGGAAATCGCTTTTACCGCAACTGCGGATGATAATGAGGATGGCAACTTAAGCCAAAACGTCCAGTGGTCTTCCAATCTTGACGGCGCACTGGGAACAGGCGCAGAACTCACAGCGGTTTTGAGTGCTGGAAGCCATACAATTACCGCTACTGTTACAGATTCTGGCGGTGAAGAAACTTCTCAAAGCATTTCAGTTTCAGTCAATGAAGCAGCTAACACTGTACCGCAAATATCAATCACTGCGCCGGTTGGCGGTAGTAGTTTTTCTGATGGCCAAAGTATTACTTTTACTGCAACTGCAGATGACAATGAAGACGGTGATCTAAGCACAAATATCGAGTGGTCTTCTAATCTTGATGGCGCGCTTGGAACAGGTTCAAGCTTTAGCACAGTTTTAAGTGTTGGAAGCCATACAATTACTGCGACTATCACGGACTCTGAAGGTGAAGAAGTTTCCGAAATCATTATTGTTTCAGTAAATGAAACTATTAACATCGCACCGGAAATTTCAATAACGGCACCGGTCGGTGGTAACAGTTTTTATGACTCAGACGTAATCACTTTCACGGCTTCAGCGACCGATTCAGAAGATGGAGATATTAGTCAAAACGTCATTTGGTATTCGGATATAGAAGGCGAAATTGGCAATGGCGCATCCATCAATGTGTCTTTAAGCGCATCAACCCACACTATTACTGCTGAAATCACTGACTCCGAGGGCACAACTACGCAAACACAAATCGATATTTTAGTGTCTGCAACTCACGGCACAGCAACCCTTTCTTGGGCAGCACCAACCGCCTATACCGATGACTCTGAGTTGGACGATCTCGCCGGATACAAAATTTATTATGGTGAAAACGCTGATGACTTAGACCAGTTAATTACGATTGAAGATCCAAATAACTTGACTCATGTTTTCGAGGAGCTAAGGACTGGTACAACTTATTACTTTGCCGTTTCCGCTTACAATTCAACAGGAGTAGAAAGCCGACTTTCGGAATTGGTAAACAAAGATACCTAAACAGTTTGGCAAAATTTCTCTCATCTACGCTACTTTCAGCCACGGTGTTTGACTGTTTATTAACGAGGCATTTTTAACTTCGGCGACCAACCTCTAAATTGGTTATCTGCCAATCAGGTAGTCGTGCTTATGCCCTTACTCCTGATATAAATAAGAGAACCAATTATCCCAAACCCCAAGACCAACTCGAGCCTGCTGACCCTCGTTGTAAAGTCCGATATCTTTCCAAATCTTAGCTGTTGGATCTTGAGCTAAAGTATCCTGCCACAGTATGTCAAAATCACTAACAGTCCACCAGATAACCATTTGAGCATCTAAGGCCTGGGCGGACTCGAGAACTCTTTGCACATAAGCTGACTGCTTGTCTGGATCGCTCTGAATAGCTACGGAGAATTCTTCAATAGTTAAGTTTTCACCTATCCATCCGGTTTCAGAAATCAGCAAAGGCTTTTCCGCCACCACCTGATTAACTTGAGTAAGCCAATTGGTCGGCAAATTGGCTGGGTCTCCCTTGCCCTCGTGGTTAAAAAAGACGTAAGGGTAGGCACTAATACCCACAACATCTGTAAATTCTAAAACCTCTCCAATGGCAGCATTAATTAAATCCATTTCACTCGTTCCTGGCGATTTTATCGCGATAGAGGTAACTAGATTTAGATCTGGGTGAATCGCTTTAATCGCGGTATAAACACTCGTAGCAAAAATTATATATTCAGCGTACCCAGCGGGATCATTTAGAATCAACTCGCTGATTTCGGTGCCATATTCAAAATGAGTCGGTTGAAAACGGTTAATCATATCAAGAGAATAGTTCACATAAGCAGAAATAACTTGCGGCGAACTCCAACTGCGATTGGCCCATTCTCCCGGCATTGGCATATTGGGCGTCTCTCCCCAGTAAGGCGCTAAATCATCCCGCTCGGTATTAAGCGAGTCTATCGCCAAGAAAACATCCATATTATTCGGCGTGCGTGATAACCGTCCGTTTATCTCCGCTTCAACATTGGCGTGATAGTCGCTGCCATCCAATGCTTCTTGCCAGGGAATACCACTCATCAAATGATGCTTTATCACATCTCCATGCTGGGCTAATCTGGAATAGGTTACATTTTGAGCTTCACTGGAGGCTTCGTATAACCATGGGGTAAAGCCCATTTTAAAAGAGCGAGTCGGGTCTTGCGGGTCAGTAACTTCTTGTTGAGTATCTGAACCACCACAAGCAGAAAAGACCAACACCACAGCGAGTGAAACGAATATGCTACGCAAGTTCATGCTCTCCTCCTGAATAGGGCAATAGTTAATTACTGCATTTGCAACTTAACACAAAAGCGATTTACTCGCTGTGATTGATTCACAAATTAAGGATCTACATCTTATGGAAAATTCCGGCAGAGTAGGCACTTTGATGCGCAAGCACTCTGCCGTCAATCCTGGCTATCTAAAATAATTAGTGGGCGCGCTGCCTAAGTTTTTTATATTCGGAAGGAGAAACACCGAACTGGCTCTTAAAGCACTTACAGAAATAGCTTTGTGAAGAAAAACCTGAAGAATAGGTGGCTTCAGTTGAACTTTTATTATTGTCTAGCATGCTTTTTGCTTTCTCTAAGCGAAACAACTTTAAATACTCAGTCGGGGTAACATTTAAATTGGCTTTGGTTTTCCTAAACAGCTGCCTTTCGCTCATGGCAAGCATGTTAGCAATATTTCTGACTGAAATCTCAGAGTTTGCATACAGTCTATCCAAGCTACTGTTCAAGCGCTCCAGAAAGTCTCGTCGTCTATTATTTGTTAATACATTAAATACCAGCGGCTTAGCCGGTTTCGCCCTACCTTCAAATACATAAAGACGAAATTGAATGTAAAGAGCCTTAGCCAGCGGACAAGCTTCAGCTATTTCGGCCAAGCGAATGGCCTCAACTTGACCAGATAAATAGGCATTTCGATCGGAGCTATAGACATAAGTCCAGTCGTGCGCTTCCAGTGCCAAATAGAAGTCTAATAATTGAATAGATTTAGTGAAAGGGATTGATGTGCTGTTCATTTGAGCCTCCTCAGTGTTTAAACAAGAGACTCAGTGGTTCAGGCAAAAAAGCTTTCGGGGAACTGAGCAGAACGCATATATTAACGACCAATTATCAGTTCGTCAATAGCAACTTTAATCTTAAGACGAGCCCCGACTAAATAAAGAATCTGGGCTAGTTTGCCTTGTCAAAACCGCGGAAAAACTCAATATGAAAGGCTGAATCTTTGACTGGGCTTGCTGGAATTCCCTTTATATAGGGGTAATAAAATCGCTTTACATTGGGGTTAGCAGTCACCGCTTGATAGAACTTTTTGTGGTTGTCTATCGATGAAGGTTTAATGTCGACGGCAACGTATCTAGTCTTAATTCCAGGAATAACGACATGGTTCATACAAGTCCGAGACTCACCTAGTTTTTTGAGTGACTTTGTTAAAGCCAGGGTCATGTTTCTTACATTTTCGTCTCTGGAGACAGTTGCACTAAAACTATCAAATCCTCCATGGCAATCTCTATGGTAAACCTGCTTGGCGAGCCCAATTCCACAATCATTTTTTCGGTTAGCTAACCTTCCCTTAGTACAATAGATATAATAATCCAGCATAACTTGAACTTGCCTTTCGACAGTCCTTTCTTTACTAGAAATGGCGATAGAAGTTTCACCGGCATCGAAGCCGATAGAAGATAGTTCATTCAATATGTATTGGGGTAAATTCTGGCCGTTTTTGATCTCTATACCGGCGGCATCACAAAGACTGGATATAAGACTACTCGTCATCCCAATAAGAACTAACAGGTATCTAACTTTTGTTTTCAATTTCCGATTCTCTGATAATAGGCTATTGAGTATGTATATTTCCGATTAAGGGCTCTCTAACTAAAAGTTCGCAGACTAACTAATTTGTCTGTCTTTGTGAATTCTTAGAATCAGCGAGTAGCAAGCTTGACAAAATATTCCACTTTCTTGCCTTCAACATCGACTATCTCTGTTAGCTTTAAATGTCTTCGAAACTTACCTTTTCCTTCCAGTAATTTGTCAGGATCTGGAAACTCTGCACCAGCGCCGAATTCAAGTGAAAGGTGGTTTTTATATACAAACACGCCGCATCTTAAAACTCCACCGCAACTAAATACAAGTCCGCCATATTTCACTTGTTCACTCAAGTCTGAGTTTTGCGATTTTATCAAGTTTCTTAGAAACTGAAATAACTCATACTTTTGTGGGGATTGATACTGAATATCTTCTAGTAACTGGTTAATTTTTACTCTTGATGTCTCGTCCATCGTATTTCTCCATACGGTAAATTTAGCTAGGATATGGTGCTCTTAGTCAACTGACCCAGGAATAATACTAATCCATTAAAACTGACAGCCTAGTGTCAGTAGGCTACTCAAATACCGTTTAAACTTCCCTATTTGAAGATGTCCTTACGCGAAGATATATTAGTTATAACCTACAGTACTATACTCTGGTTTTCTAAGATGTTCTAACACTAAAGTGGCCAAATCCTTTCAAACCGATCTCCCCTATACTATTACTAAACTGTCGCAACATTTAGATCGATAGATAGGAATTTACCAACGATAAGGTTTCAGGTATGAAGACAGTTCGATTTGCCGCCCCACTTCTTATTTCACTTGCTTCTTTTAACGTATTTTCGGCCGAGCTGAACCTTTCGGGTTTCGGTACACTGGCATTTGGTTCCGTGATTGACGGTGATGGTTATATTGCTGAATACCCCAACTTAGGTGTGTATGAAGACGATTACGATTTCGGCCAAGAGACACGTCTCGGCCTGCAAGGAACTGCAGTATTTAATGACGAAATATCAGGGACAGTTCAACTAATGACCCGAGCTAACAACGATTTCGATATCGAAGTTGAATGGCTCTATGTGACTTATCAATATTCCAGCGACGCCAACATTCAAGCCGGCCGAATGCGTATGCCGGTCTATTACTATTCCGATTTTATGGACGTTGGATTTGCTTTTCCGTGGGTGAGGATCCCAGCGGATACCTATTCTCTAGATGTCACCAACTTCAATGGCATTAAATCTAATTGGAACTTTTCCACCGGTTCGACCGACATGGGATTAAGCATTTACCTGGGAAAAGAGGATAATCCCTCTGATGAATTAATGAGCTATCTTTTCGAGAGTTTCACCAGCAACATTGACCGTGAATTTGAGGATATTATCGGTGTTGTTTTTGACTTAAGTTATCAAAACTTTATCTTTCGTACCACGTTTACTCAAGCTGACATGATAGAGCAGCAAGCACTACTATTCGACCCTTTCGCAGCGACCGTCGAATACGACATTGAATTTATCGACTATTTCTTTCAATACTCTTTTGAAAATGGCATAAGTTTGATGACCGAATATAATGAGTATGATCCTTTTTATAAATCTTACTTTGCGTCAGTTGTTTATCAAAAAGACGCATGGCAATATTATTTTTTCTGGTCTCAGTTTGACCTCGATTTACCATTTGAAAAACACGACACAACTGGCATTGGATTTAGATACGATATTGGCGATGGCGTTGCACTAAAAGCCGACCTGAGCAGCATGAATGATGAAGGATTCATACCTGTTGACGGTGGCCCCAATATTCCAAACCCAGTTTACCATGCGGACGATGATGGTGATGGCGACGTGATGGTGTTAACCCTAGCACTTGACTTTGTCTTTTAAGCCGGAGAGGAGGCAATGATGCAATTTAGGAAAGAATTATTCAGCCTTTTGGCATTGCTAGTCGTGCCGCAGCTGTGTTTCGCAGAGGTCGCAATTATTGTTCATCCCAGTAACGATATATCTCTAACACCAGATAAAGTATCCAGAATATTTTTAGGCAAAGATAAGTCATTTCCTGGTGGGAAAAAAGCCGTTCCAATTAATCAAAAAGATGCTCAATCTGTCACCAAAGAATTTAATCAGAAAGTCATCGGAAAATCTTCCAGCCAAATTAGAGCGTATTGGTCGAAGATTGTATTTACGGGTAAAGGCTCACCACCTAAAGAGGTAACTAGCGATGCTGAAGTGTTGAATCTAATTTCTAGCGATCCAAATTTAATTGGCTATATTGACGCGAGTAAAGTTTCTGGTGGAGTTAAGGTTATCGGTAAATACTGAGTTACTGGCAGAGATTGGATTATCGACAATAGATGATTAGTTGCTTGGTTCGGGCAAAAAAAAGCGGAGGATTCTCCGCTTTTTTTTGTAGCTAGATAACTACGATATCTTCAGCTTGTGGTCCTTTCTGACCTTTACCTACGGTAAATTCTACTTGTTGGCCTTCTTCTAGTTTCTTGAAGCCGCCGCCAGAAATACTGCTGTAGTGTGCGAATACATCCGGTCCATCTTGCTGTTCAATGAATCCAAATCCTTTAGTTTCGTTAAACCACTTAACGGTGCCAGTTGTCCGATTAGACATAATTATTTACCTTTTTAAAAATATGAAACAAAAACTAACTCAGATCAAACTAAGCTAGAGATAGAGCAAGAAAGTGGTCGAAATAGATTAAAAACAGGACGAAAATACCAAAATGGTTTCGAAATGATAAAACTCTGAGTCAGCCGGTCGTTCAAGCTGACCAAATTATAACCTTATCTAAAGTGAATTGGTAGCTCGATAATATGCAATTTAGCTATTATTTTACTTTAGTTGGAGGAACCTTCACATTCTCGGGCTGCTTTTTTGGTACTTCCTTGCCTCTAAACAATCGGTAGGTCACATTAGGATACTGACTCGCAACCTGTTCAAGAGCCGCTAACATATCCTTCGCTTGAAAAGTAATGACTTGGTCGCCCTTAGTTTCCGAAGGTAGTAATAAAGTAAAATATTCCATAGATTTCTCTCGGGTGCTTAACTATCGCCCTCGCCTTTTCCCTTTTGGTTTCTCAAAATTGATTTTGATATTTTTGCCTTCAAACTCTCTTCCATTTAGCCCGGCAATGGCAGCTCTTGCTTCATGCCCTTCCATTTCGACAAATCCAAAACCTTTGCACTGGCCACTGAAAATATCGGTAGCGAGCTTAATTGTTCGAACAGTACCAAAAGGCGCAAACAACTCTATTATACTCGACTCATTTGCAGAAGACGGCAAATTACCAATAAAGAGTTTTTTCATAAATGATACCTTAACCTGGTGAAATCCTAAAATTAGAAACAGCGAAATCGCCAAAAGAGGACCATCAGCAGCGGCAATTCATTGAAAAATTAGCAGGAAGGAATTCTGTCAGCAGTTTACCGCTCACTGTACGCTGAAAGTAGTCAGAACACAAGTGGAAACTCATCTGGCAGGCTATCATTAGCATTCAGTTTTTCTGAACTCCTTGTAACTCCAATCTCAATTAAACTAACTTGTTCAAACAACAAGTTCGCCAAACTGGTAATAAAATTCCGACATCTAATAAGTGTTCATACGTATTTAGGTCTTGCGATGTATTTGCTAAATTAAACTTACAGGTTGAAACATCGCAATCCGGCGACATGTAGCCAAAACAATTCAGGCGGCTCGCAAGCCCTTATCTTCATTCCTGACATTAGAGCCGCTCACTTTTTAATTTGAATCTATTTTTTTTAAAATTTTAGATCGCCGATCAGGTAAGTTAGCTGATGTTTACTTATATAAATAATTTGCGATAACGAGACAACTTTCACATATATTTATCACTAGTTACTTCACACCATTGCTTAGCTTCTTCAATCGAGTTAAACAGACAGAACGACCAGGGAGACTTTGCCCTTTTGTTTTCATCAATAAAGTTTTGACATAACTTGCGAGAATGAGCTTTGCTGGCTACCAGTGCAATTTTAAAGGATTTAAGCGTTATCGAAGCGCCTATTGTTCGGCCGATGGTAAAGACTAAATCTTTAGTTTGGATTTTTGAGCCATCACAAAGCCGAAAGTCAACAATGGAATAAGCTCGCTCGTAGAATCGAGTATCTCCATGAAGTTCGTCTTTAAGCGTCTCGATATCGTTAATATCGATATCGCCGGTAAATATAATTAAAGTGCCCTGTGGATTCCAGGAGATCTGATAATTCATGCTAATGCCCAGATGCTCAAATTAGTCAGTAAACAACTATTATCTCAGTGATGTTTGCCATTGTACAAGAAATAACCGTTGGAAAATTTGTAACATTGCATTTTCATCTCGACAACAACTCAAACAATGTATATGTAGCGTTGTTTTTGCAATTTTAATCCCAATATATCCTGGATGAGCGAATCTAAACAAAAGTCAAACCATTTCTGGTACATCATTTATTTCGTGCTATTTCTGTGGGTGGTTAAATCAGTTGAAGAATTGTTTAGTCTCCAGTTCTCTTTCCTAGCAGTTCGTCCCGGAGAATTATCGGGATTGATAGGAGTTATTTTCGCGCCGCTACTTCACTCTGACTACGATCACCTAATCGCCAACAGCTTACCGCTACTTCTACTTGGAGGATTAGTCACTTACGGTTACCCGATTTCTAAATGGAAGACAATTGCGATCATTTGGATTACTTCTGGGATCGGCGTATGGCTGTTTGGGCGACCTAGTTATCATTTAGGCGCCAGTGGTTTGGTATCTGGACTTTTTTACTTTATCTTTGCCGCATCAATTTTCAGAAGAGATAAAGTATCCATTGCACTCATGTTTATTGCAGTTTTAATGTATGGCGGAATAATGCTTGGTATTTTGCCTTGGGATCCTAAGATTTCATTTGAGTCACATTTTTTTGGTGCCATAGGTGGTGCAGCATGTGCTTTACTATTTAGAAATCAGGATCCGAAACCAATCCCCAAAGTTTATGATTGGGAAAATGAAGATGTAATAGAGCAATCTGAAGACGAGTTCTGGAAGGAATAATATTCACCCCATAGATCGGCATTAAGTTGAAAAATTGATATTCTAATCGCTGACAGGCCAGTTTTGTATTGGCTATTGTTGCCATTCTAGTTTGAATAAAATATTCAGCAAGCTTCAGCATAATTGAACTCCTCCCTTCAGCCCGTTAATATAGGATTTATACAAAACCAGGCGCGCTCTCGAAAACAGGCGATGAATAAATAAAAATATGCAGCATACCAAAATACTTCTGGTTGAAGACGACCCTAGACTATCTCAGCTTATTACAACGTTTCTGAGTAGCGAAGGCTTCCAAATCAAGTCTGTTGATCGGGGTGACTTAGCGCTCATCGCGGTTGAACAAGACCCGCCAGAACTCATTATTTTGGATATGATGCTGCCGGGAATGGATGGCCTGGAAGTTTGTCAAAGAATTCGTCCCCAATACGACAAGCCAATAATTATGATCACCGCCAATGACGACGAGCTAACTGAAATTTCTGCGCTTAATTTTGGAGTCGACGACTTTGTTGCTAAACCACTAAGACCACACGTTTTGCTCGCCAGAATTAATGCGTTGCTTAGACGCACCGGGAAAAATACCGACTCTTCGGAAAACATTATTCAAGTACAAGATATTGTGCTCGATAAAGGCAATCGCCTTGTAACCTGGGCACAACAACCTCTGGATTTAAGCGACGCCGAATTTGACGTACTTAATGTCCTAATTTCTAGTGCTGGCCAATTAATTAGTCGCGAGTTTCTGTTTAAGACTGTAAGAGGTTTTGAATACGATGGTTCGGACCGTAGTATTGATATGAGAATTTCAACCTTGCGAAAAAAACTCGATGATACTCGCCCTCCGCATAGATATATTAAATCGGTGAGAGGCAAAGGCTATCTATTTTTAAGCGATAAGAAACCTAGCTAGTTTTAGAGGTTAGAATATTTATGAAAAGGTTGTTTATACGATTTTACTTGGGCGTCACCGCAGCCATTATTCTTTCACTTCTCGTCGCCGGCATTTTGCTGGATCAACGCTATCAAAAATCTCTGGCACAAGAATACTTGGCGAATACTCGAGCGCTACACGATCATGTTGCAAAGGAGCTTTCAGGATCCGATGAAGAAGAGTGGCCTCAAATACTTGCAAGAATTCAAAAAAAATATGACTACTATATAGAGACTATTGAGCTAGACTCGCTTCCTTTGGCCAACCGACAGCAACTGGAATCAAACGGCAATTCGATCATTGTCGAAACAGGCTTTATTGAAGACGAAGTTTTTGTCTATTATCGATTACCTGCCACCCAGCAGGTTATTAGTTACACCGACAAAGACATTTCTTATGAAGAATACAATTGGATTGTTCTCTGGTATTTAATTGCGCTTATGTTGGCAATTGCCGCTGCGGTATATGCGTTGGCGCGTCCGATTGCTCGTCATGTTTTTAACTTAGCTAAGGTCAGCAAGCAATTTGGAGAAGGCGATTTTAAATCCAGAGCGGATGAAAATGCGCCTTACCCTCTCGATCATTTAGCAAAAGCTTTCAACCGTATGTCACAGGAAATTACTCAACTTATCAAAGAGCAAGAAGTAATGACTGGTGCTGTATCTCACGAGTTAAGAACCCCTATGGCTAATTTACGTTTTGCCCTCGATATGACTCGTAATATTGATAATGTCAAAGCACTTAGAGAACATATTGAAGAGATGGATCAAGATATTGAATCCATGGAAAAGTTGATCGATGAATTGTTAACCTATGCACGCATGAAGCGATCTGCAGATTTCGAAACCGCAGAGCCTGCTGAATTGGAACCGGAGTTATCAAAAGCAGTTCGCCAGATTGAAAAACTTAGAGATGACATTAATATCACCGTCAAGCCCTCACTCAAAGTCAGCCACCCTATTTTTAAAAGAGATTTTCAAAGAGCACTGCTTAATATTCTAAGAAACGCACAAAAATATGCTAACAGCAAAATTGAAATAGTTATCGAGCAATCACCTGACAATCTAACTATCCATATTGATGATGACGGTCCAGGAATACCGCTTGAACAGAGAGAGGACATCTTTATTCCTTTCAAACGACTTGATCAAAGCCGCAGTAAAGAAAGTGGTGGTTACGGCCTGGGCTTGGCAATTGTCGAACGAATTGTCGCTAAACACAAAGGAAAAGTGACCATTGATACCAGCCCGCTTGGCGGTGCCCGCTTTAGCTTTATATTTCCTATTTAAAACAATTGTTAACGGGGTTTCTTCAGCACAACCCTGCTGACAATCGCTGACATTTCTCTGACACTCTTCAGACAGACTTTAAATACCGCAAAATAGATAATAGATGCTCCTTATTTGGAACTGACTATTATGAACCATATATTCAAAGCGTTAATTATCCTAAGTTGTTTAGTTATCCTGTCAACCAATAGTTTGGCCAGCACCAGTAACAAACTTATAGATCTAAAAATCGAAATCACCGGTGTACCCAACACCACCGGGGCACTCGAGATTATCGTGATGAATAGTGAAACACAATTCTCTGGTGATGCCACTGAATACCTGGTCATTAGAAAAGCAGCCCAGTTGGGTAAAAACCGTTTTCTTATTCCACAGCTCCCTGCGGGTGAATATGCCATAGTAGTTTATCACGATGAAAACAATAATCGAGAACTCGACGAAAATTGGCGTGGTATTCCGCAAGAAGCATTTGGTTTTTCAGGCAACCATACACGCCTTCTAGAAGATCCAAGTTTCAGCGACATGCGAGTAAAAGTTAACGCGTCAGAAAACCGCATTCAAATTAATTTAATTCGTATGGACTGATATAGTGCTTAAAACCCTTTTTGAAAATCTCCTTTGCAAGCAGCTTTCAGTTCTCAGCCGAGGCATCCTAGCAGTGAGTTTAACTTGCGTACTAAGTAGTTGTGCGGTAGCTCCGACGCCTCTCGAAAGAGAATTACCTGTACTACCCAAACAGTGGAATGTGCAAGTCACTCAATCGACCGAAGCATATGAGCAGTTTTCGAAAAGCTTGAAAACTCTATTCGAAAACGAACAGTTAAATACACTCATTGAAAAAAGCTTGCGCCAAAATCCGGATATTCGCAGTTTTGAACACCAATTAAAAACTGCCGGCCTCATTTATCAGCAGAGCATCGGTAGTCGACTTCCCCAACTGGATCTAAATCTAAACAAAAGTCGAGACAAAAGCATTCTTGGAATAAGCCAGTCATATCAATTTGGCCTGGGCGTTAACTGGGAAATAGATTTGTGGGGACGCCTCGCTAACCGCTCTGATGCGGCGCTCGCCGAATACCGAGCAACAGAATTCGAGTTCAAGCAGCTTAAAAATCAACTTGTGGCCACGCTAATACGCCACTGGAATCAACTTGCTACAACCAACCGGTTGTTACACCTTGAAAAAGAGAATCATGCTCAATTAGTCACTTTAATCTCTGTTCAAAAGGATAAGTTGCAATCCGGCGCAGTTGCAATCGAAGAGCTTGCTCAAACCAAAGTAAATATTTCTAACTCGAGCGCTGATATTGCTTCATTAGAAGCCCAGTTAACACTCCGGCAAAATCAATTGGCATTACTTATAGGAAAATCTCAGCTTGATCAAATATTCATTCCCAATCAGCTAGCTCAAATTGCCCAGCCGCCACACTCCATACCTGCTGATGTATTAGCTCGTCGTCCAGACATTAAGACCATGTTTCTTAAACTAGAAAGCCTCGACTATCAAACTCGGGCATCTTACAAAGCTCTACTCCCTAATATCAATCTCAGTGGTAATTTGTTTAGAAGCGCGGAAAAATCTGAAGCACTTTCAAATAGCCCTAATTTATGGTCATTCGTTGGGGCAATTACACAGCCTCTATTTTACGGGGGACGATTAAAGGCCGCAGCTGAAATAGACAAACACAATGCGCAAGCACACTGGTGGCAATACAAAAAATCGGTACTTAATGCAATTACTGAAGTAGAAAACTCGCTTTCCACCGAACAGGCACTCAATCGACAAATCAAACAGTTGCGAGAGGCAAAATTTCAGTCACAACAAGTTCTCGAAATTAGTAAGCAAAAATACCGAGACGGCAGTATCAATATTCTCGACCTGGTATTTGTCAGACAGCAAGCCATTAATAGTGAAGCACGTTTAATACAGGCCAATGCCGCCCAAATGGACAACCGAATTTTATTAGCTTTAGCCCTAGGCCTAGGAATTGAAGAATCATGAACCAAGCCATTTCTCCACCGCAAAAAGCGACTCAAGTATCGCAGGATTCGCTGGTAAGCCAAACGTCTAAAAACGCGTTCAGAAAGAAGCAATGGTTTAGCTTTATTCTCGCATTTTTAGTATTCGTCGTTATATTTTTTAGTCTTCCATACGAACCACAGCAACAACTTTCCATATCTGAAAAAGATGCAGATCCAACACCGGTATCCGTGGTGTTGGTTGCTGCGAAAAAGCATCGCGCGATGATAACAGCACTGGGTGAAATTAAACCACGCTGGCAATCAGAAGTTCGCGCGTTTGTGCGAGGCAAAGCAACCTTTGTATCAAAAAATGCGCTCGCAGGAAAAATAGTAAAGGAAGATGAGTTACTAGCGACAATCGATGACACTCGTTATCTTGCCCAACTTGCAGAGGCTAATAACCGACTCGCAGCGGCAAAAATTTCTTTACTAGTCGCGCAACGCGAATCAAATCAGGCAAAACGGAATTGGCAACGTTCGGGATTACCAGGTAAACCTGAATCGCCACTTGCATTTCATGAGCCCCAGCTAGCGGCTGCGAAACTCGAAGTCGAAGCAGCACAGCTGGCGGTAAAAGACGCCAATTTTGACCTCCAACAAACGAAAATAAAAGCACCTTTCGATGGTGTTGTGATTTCGAGAACGATCAATCCGAGTGAAACGGTGGAGGTTGGAGCGCCATTATTTACGTTGATCAGTAACTCACTTTTTGAAATTCCAGTAAAACTCAACGGTCATCAGTGGCAACTGCTTGGCGATAAGTGGCAGCAACAAACGGCAACGGTCAGTGAGATAGATAGAGATACTAAGTGGCAAGCCAGGTTGGATAGAGCTGCAGGCTTCATCGACCAGGACACACGCCAAAGAACACTTTTCCTTGTCGTTGATAATACCCCCGGTCTGATTGTCGGCAATATGGTTCGCGCGACTATTCAGGGTCGTCAATTCCAAGATTTGCTAAGAGTTCCACAAAGCGCATTAACTCGTGAAGGTTTTATCTGGTTAATTGATAAGAATAACCAACTACAAAGATGGCGTGCTCAGGTTATGTTTAGTGAAGACAATTGGAGTTACATTCGTCTTCCAGAGGTTGCTTCACTGATTGAAAATAATAACCGCAACAATAAGTCAGACACATCACTTTATTGGCAAGTAGTCGTCACGCCTCAAGAAAGTTTCTTGCCCGGAGCAGCGACAACTCCTGAAAGTATTTAGCCCCAGGGGGAAGAAGAATATGCACTATTTATCAAATTGGTTTACCAAAAACCCTGTTGCCGCCAACTTGATGATGCTATTAATACTTGTTGCCGGGTATCTATCGTTCTCAAGTATTCGCATCGAAGGTTTTCCGAAAATTGCCCCTGACTCGGTGACTATTTCGGTAGCTTACCCAGGAGCAAGCCCTGAACAAATGGACCTTTCGGTTTCGCAAAAAATTGAGAAGTCACTTGAAGGCTTACCGGGAACCAAGCGTACCACCAGTTTTTCCGGCGACTCCTATGGATTTATTCAAGTTCAAAAAGAACCTGGTTACGATTTTGACCGTTTTGTCGAAGATATAAAAACTCGAGTAGACGCGATTTATAACTTACCGCGCAACGCAGAACGTCCCATTATAGCCCGTGACGAATTTAAATTTCCGGCATTGATAGTACAAGTTTTTGGCGACGTGGACGCAGATGTTTTGCAAAAAGTTAGTCGGCGAGTCAAGAACGAGCTTCTCTCTCAACCCGAAATAGCTAAGCTGCGCCAATGGGGAGATAGAGATTACGAGATTAGCATCAATGTTAACCCAGAACAGCTGGAACGCTATGGTCTATCCCAAGAATATATTGCCCAAAAGATTTCAGAAAACTCACTCCTTTATCGTAGCGGCCAGTTAAAAACTCACAGCGGCAATATTCGACTTCGCGCTGATAAGCAAGGTTTTCGCTGGCAAGATTTTGCAGAAATTCCCATTATTACTCGTCCAGATGGAACTCAACTTTATTTGAAAGATATTGCGGAAGTTAAAGACTCACTCGAACTCGTTGACGGACAAGTAAAATACCAAGGCAAACCTTCCATAGGAATGGAAATTATCATAGACGGAAAAGGCAACTTGTTAACGGTCAGTGATGTCGCAAACAAAACCATAGAACAACTTAGAAAAAAACTCCCCAAAGGTATAGAAATCGATATCTGGGCCAATCAAAGCACTTATATTTCCGAAAGGTTAGAACTGCTTCAGTCGAACGCAATTCAGGGACTAATGATCGTTTTTGTGCTACTCGCCGTTTTTCTTAATATAAAGCTCGCCTTTTGGGTGGCTGCAGGAATTCCAATTGCGATTGCAGGCACCTTGGCAGTGATGGGGATAAACGCTGTTGACTATTCACTTAACGATATTACAACTTTCGGCATGATTATCGTGTTAGGAATATTGGTAGATGACGCCGTGGTTGTCGGTGAAAGCGTCTTTAGCGAAAGGGAAAAAATAAAGGATCCGGTTAAAGGAACTCAAGTAGGCGTAGCAAAAGTTTCCACAGCGACGGTTTTTGGGATCTTAACGACAATCGCTGCTTTCTATCCAATGCTTTTAATAGAAAATGCGCTGGGAAAAGTTCTCGCCAGCTTTGCAGGCGTTGTGATCATTGCGCTACTTTTTTCACTTGTAGAAAGCAAGTTGATTTTGCCTGCTCACCTGGCTCAGACTTCTATTCAACAAGGCTCCCAGGACAAGCGACTTAATCGTATTTGGAACAGTATTCAACGCTTTTTTGGCGCAGGTCTAGAATTCGTTAATATTAAATTATATAAACCACTTCTCTCTATCTTACTTAAGCATCGCTACGCAACTTTGGTCGTTTTCATCACTATCGCAATGACGACGATTACCATGATTTTTAATGGTAAAATCAAAACCGTATTTTTTCCGGATATACCAGGTAGCTTAATCACCGTTAATATGCAAATGGACCCACAAAGCCCATATACCCTAACCGTAAAAAACGCTCAAAAAATCGAACAGGCGGCCAACAAAGTTAATCATCAGTTAATGCAGGAGTTTGAATTGGAATCACCTCCAATCGCTCGCATTATGACCGCGATTGATGGCACAACCAGCATGGAGTTATACGCAGAACTCGTTCCTGAGAAGTTACGCGGATCTGGTACATTAGATATTGTTAATCGATGGCGAAAACAAACTGGTGCATTGGAGGGTGTTGAAGAAATTAACTTTTCAGGTTCGGAAGCCACCGGAGGAGGTTTCGCCCTGAGAGCCTCTTCTCCTTATGGCGATGAACTGGACAAGGGCGTCGACAAAATACTTGATTCGCTTAAACAATTACCCGGTGTTTTTGACGTGCGCAGTGACCTCAAAGGTGGTGAAGCTGAAATTCACGTTCGCCTCAAGCCTGAAGCAAGAAATCTTGGCTTGACTAACGAAAGCATTGCTCGTCAAATCGGTAATGGGTATGGCGGATTAGAAATCCAAAGAATCCAACGCGGTAGCGAAGAAGTAAAAGTTATGGTACGTTTCGACGATGAACAACGGAGCTCACTGGACAAATTAAGGAAAAGCCGAGTACAAACAGACGACGGTAAATGGGTTCCGTTAATTGCAGTTGCCGATTTCGAATCTAAATACGCGCCTTCAGTTTTATGGCGGCGTAATGCAAAACGTTCTGCAATTATTTATGCAAATCTCGACAAGTCTCAAATTACTCCTGGAGAAATATTTAGTTGGCTGCAAGAAACCACATTAACTGAAATCGATCAGCAATTCTCCGGATTTGAATTGGCCCCAGCAGGTGAACTAGAAGAAGAAGGCGAAATCCGTAGCGGATTAATTAAAGCACTGATTCTAACAATGCTCTTAATTTATGCATTACTTGCTGTGCCGTTAAAAAGTTATTCACAACCCTTTGTGATAATGAGTGTTATCCCTTTTGGCTTTGCCGGTGCTGCAGTGGGGCATCTGATTATGGATCTCCCGCTCAGCATTCTTTCTTTTTTCGGCATGCTCGCGCTAGCAGGGATTGTAGTCAACGACAGTTTAGTCATGCTCACCAAATACAACCAGATGCGCACGGAGGGCATGGCTCAGCATGAAGCCTTGGTTGAAGCTGGCTCAAGTCGTTTTAGAGCAATTTTTTTAACAACGGTTACCACCGTTGCAGGGCTGATGCCGTTGCTTAGCGAAACTTCTGAACAAGCTCAATATCTTAAGCCTGCAGCAGTGTCTTTGGCCTTTGGCGAAATTTTTGCGACCATGATTACATTAATTTTAGTACCGATAGTACTCAGTATTTTTAGTGACTTGGCGATTGCTAAAGAATTTTTTAAAGGCAAAGCTAGTCCAAAAAACTCAGAGAGTCGCGCTGTACCGGTTTCAACAGTTACAGCTGAGCCTCCTCCTCGGATTTCCAACTAAGCGTTTGATGAGTTTTGAGGTTTCCGTATGACTTTCTTATGACTCTCTAATCCTAGCCTATCTTTATCCAGCATTTACAAGCCACACCTAACTTGGCTGCAGATACTTGAGTATAGTTAACCCCTCAGGTATCTGTATTTTTTTTATACCATAACTTTGGCTTGATATCATAACAGCTAGTCTGAGTATTTCTTACTCGGCACACATTGATGCTCCGATTCTCAGCAGAGCGAGAAATCCAATTGGCTAAAGTTAGGTTTGATGAAGATATACCATCGATTGAGGAAACCAGATCACCCTCTTGGAAGTCAAAACCTGCTGCGGGTAATTCGGGGATAATATTTCTTATCACAAACATCCCAGAAAGTGTTTTGCGAAGCTGGATACCGACCAAGTTGAATTTGGACGGT
>JAPHTP010000077.1 GCA_026196875.1 Kangiellaceae bacterium | reverse complement strand
TGACTGTCATAAAGGTATCGCCCACCATTTACCTGATATGAAGGGCGTCGAGGGTTGGGAGTAATATTCATGCTTATAATTGTGACTCAATGGGTAAAATGCCCATAAAGCAAGAGATGAATCGGTCCCACCAAGATGTATGAGGTTCTGTATAGTAACTAATTTGTTTTTCTTGCTTAGTTAAATGCCAACTAATTTCATCATTTTGGAGTTTTAGCTCATAGGCTACAGCATCAATATTTTTTATAAAATCATTGCGTAATTGGGTAGTCAACACTGTAGAATCAATTAATACCCCCACTTCAGTATTTTTATAAATTGAGCGCGGATCAAAATTCATAGAACCGATAAAGGTTTGTTTTTTGTCAACGAGTAAAAATTTTGCGTGAAGACCGACTTTCTTGCGTCTCGAAGTCATTGAACGGCGTTTTTTATTATCAATAGAACCTAAAGTAGTTGGATCTAATTCATAGATGTTTACTCCGATTGCTAACAATTCTTTACGATATTTGGAATACGCTGAAAATACGATAGGGACATCTTGAGACGCCAATGAATTGGTGAGTATTGTCACTTGCACGTTTTTTCGTCTTAAGAGCCTAAAAAAGTCCATCCCCTTTTTTCCTGGCACAAAATACGGAGAAACAACTATTAACTCCTTATTAATTTTCTCAAATACGGGTATTAATTTGGAAATCAAATGCGCATCAGTTATTTTACCTGAGGCCTTAATTTTAACGGGACTATCGTAAATTACCGAAACATTGCCAAAAATTGGTGTTACACGATGATTTGTAATGCTTTTTGCCAACTCAGTATTAGCTAGACCTTTAGAAAACTTATGAACCGCCAAATTATGATGCAATCGATCTAAATTCTCAGAGACTTTCGTTATAGAGATCTTTGGGCTCTTTGAAGCTAATATTTCAGCAGGATAAACATACACACTATTCCAGTAATCATCGAAAGCCTTTGAAACATTTCTCACCGGTTTATTTCCAGAAATGATAATGTCTAAATCGCCAAAAATTGAATATGGATGTGCCCCAAAATATTCATCCCCTATGTTTCTTCCGCCTAAAATCGCCGTTTGATTATCGGCGATAAAAGCCTTATTGTGCATTCTTCTCGTCACTCGACTAAAGTCGCTCAAGTACTGAAGACTGCGTAATTTTCCGCGCGAAAACGGATTAAAAATACGAATACTGAAATTGGGGTGATTAGCGAGCGCAGCTAGATTATCATCGGTCGTTTCCACGCCCATATCATCAAGCAGTAAACGGACCCTAACCCCTCGATTGGCTGCTTGCCAAAGTTCATAAATTAATAGTTGACCCGTTAAATCCTTGTGATAATGATAGTATTGTAAATCGAGTGATTTCTCAGCGGCTCTTGCGAGTGCAATTCGAGCAACTAACGCATCTTCCCCATCCTCTAACAATGTTAATGCACTAGTGTTCGTATCCAGACCGATAAATAATTTTTCGTTATGCTTACCTAATGTCGTATTTAATGTGTCAGATATTGCGTAACTTTTAATATTATTGCTATTGTCTGGCAAACTAGAACAACCAAACAAAATAACTAACTGTAGTGAAACGATAATAATTTTAAATAAATGCATAGCTATTTGAGCAACAATATAGCAAGACTATTACGCCAATAAACTTTGACTTTACGCTATACAGAGACTATTCAACTAGGGGGATCTGATCGATATAAGCGTTCTTTATTTGCGTGTTAATATTTTCTTCTAAATGAAAAAAACGCCAAACTGTCTTAGCCGGAAGAGCTTTGCTAAACTTTTTGATAAAGTTCTTTTTCACCTTTAGTCTACGCTCTTCCAACTCTAAATATTGATTCATTAAAGATGCGGCCTTCTCGTTGGTAACGGTATTACTATTATGTAACTTTGCATAGCGCTCTGTCACAATTAGCGCGTCGTCATCAACTTTTGTCATCGCTTTTCGATACTCTTTATACAATCCCCAAAATGTTTTAGTTTGCGACTCATCTAAAGTTATTTCTTTCTTGATTAACTTCTTACGATTAATTTCCATTTGTTGTCGAACTTCATTAAATTCTTTATCTTTAGACTTTGCAGAACCTAACGAACTAAAAAAAGACAATCCAACCAGCGAAACAACTAAAACTATTTGTGTAAATTTAAACATTTATTATTGCTCCTAAATTATAAACGCCAGGCTACGGTCAAGCTTCCATATTGGGTCAAATCTTCCAACGCTTCCTCAACATCGTCACCTTGAATCAAATTGGCATCATTCATCGCAAAAGTCACCGTCCAATTTTCCCACGCATAAGCAAAACCTGCAGAAATGCCAATAAACTCTTTATCATAGTCAATCGAACGGCTATCGGTATAAGTATTACCATCGGTAAATATTTGATTAAAAACATACCCAGCCTCAAGGCTTACATATATATTCCATCCTTCGTTGACTGCTGCTGGGTTTGTTGTTCTAGAACCGCTAAACAAAGTTGATGGAAATGAACTGGTTAATTCTCTACCGTAACGTAAAGTCATGCCCGAACTGAGTGCACTTTGTACGGTTCCTACTTTAAAGTCGACAGTGGTTAGAAAGTCTGCGTTGCCTGACTCAGATACCCAGTTTCTCCAAGCCCTTGCCCGCGTAAACTGAAAAACGATTTCATCTTCCAATTGCGTATCCCAGCCAAGTGGTTCGTCAGCACCTATCAATTCGTGAACTGCTTTTTGAGTTTCTTCTCCTAATGCAGACGGACCCACAATCCCCACAGTGGTGCTAATTCTATCGGCAAACTCTGAGGTTGCAACAAGATAAGAATTTGTTAACGCCAACATCGCTGCATAGGGTAATTCATTATCATCTGGTACAATAATTGTAATATCACTGGGTGTAGACATGGTTTGGCCAACCATATACGCATTGGCGCTTCCTCCCCAATTTACGTCAGGTAAAGTCCACAGCAGTGGTGCTACCCAAAAATCGTTGTCGATCAGATCTCCATCTTGATTAGCTAAATCAAAAAACGAGACATATAAACCGTTAGTATAACCATTGTCATTGCCTACAAAAATGTCATTGTCCAGCGTCACTGCCGCCCAATCTAATTCAGCATTGGCTCTTACAGAATAAACAGATAACATTGATAAGATTAGAGCGACCAGTGAGTACTTTGAAATAGGTGATGTCATAGAGTTGATATACCTTTTAAAACAAATCCAATCATTATTTCCAATCGCCTCCAAGGGCTAAATACAAATTAACACGCTGCTCTAAACCAAGTCGTCGAACAGACTCTAGACCACTACGCGAAGAAAGTACTCTCTGTTGTATCGCGAGAAGATCAACCAAAGCAATCTCACCTTCTTTATATCTTAGCTCGGCTATTTTGTGTGCTTTTTCTGCTTGATTGTAGGCTTCAGTTAATAATTGATTACGCTTGTTTAACGACGTCGCAAGTTCAAGATTGGTTTCAACTTCATTAAAAGCGTTCAGGGCACTTTGCACATACGCGGCTATTGCTTGCTTTCTTTCCACAGTCGAAACTTCTAATTGCGCCTCTCGCATACCGCCATCAAATAACGGTGCTAATAAATTATTAGCGAGTTGCCACGCGACGTTTTCAGTGTCAGTAATATTTGACAGGGCATTAGAAGCACCTGAAATACTTGCGGTTAAACTCAGTTGCGGTAACGTTGCCGCTTTTGCTTGATCTTCTACATTGAATGCCGCAGCGACTCGTCGTTCGCTTGCAATCAGGTCAGGCCGTCTTTCTAAAACTTGCGAAGGCACTCCTGGTGGTGGCAATCCCGGCAACACTGGCAAGTTAGATCTTATCTCTAGCTTACCTTCCGGATATACCCCCATTAACACCTCTAACGCTCTTAAAGCTTCTTTTTCAGATGACTCTATTTGAACTAATTGCTCCTGAGTTGTCGCGAGATCTGATTTGGCTAATGCAACATCCTGTGCTGTTGCTAACCCATTTTTATATTGAACCTCAACAATTCGATTCGTTTCTTTTAAAGATTCCAAAATATCTTTTAAAATTTGAGATTGTATTTTGGCTTCTATTGCCATGAAGTAGGTTTTTGCAGTAGCTGCGGCAAGAGAATGTTGTGCGAATCTAAAATCGGCTTCTGCAGCCCGCGCGCTCGCGACTGCGGCTTGTTGGCCTGCAGATATTCGCCCCCATAGATCAATTTCCCACGAAGCCTGCAAGGCGAGTGATTGATTGGAAGAATTCGATGTACTATTCGCAGCTATTCCCGATCGAGCAGCAGAATATGATAAGTTTACCTGGGGCTTCAACTGAGCTCCAGCCTGCTTTGCTAGCGCCACGGCCCGCTCAACATTTAACGCAGCGGCTTTTAATTCCTGGTTGTTTGCTGTCGCTTTAAAAATAAGTGCTACCAACCTGTCATCTTTAAAAGAATACATCCAGCCAACATTTTTGGCATCACTAATAACTGATTTATCAACGCTATTAGCCCAACTTTGAGGCGTGAAAGCGACTTCTTCTTTCAAATTGTCTTTTATTTTTTGTGTTGAGCGATTGCTAGTACTTGCGCAGCTAGTGATAAGAATTACGAGTGAAAACGCAATGACTTTATTGATAGTTTTGTTTCGAGTAAACATAAGTACTACGCCTTTGATTCACTAGGTTTAATATTAAAGAAAATCGCATAAAGAACCGGTACAATAATTAGAGTAAGCAAAGTAGCGAAGGTTAAGCCAAAGACTAAGACGACAGACATTGACTTAAAGAATGCATCAAAAAATAAAGGTATAACACCTAATACAGTTGTCAGCGCGCCCATCATTACTGGACGAACACGACTCGCCGCAGCTTCTACAACGGCGTCAAATCGCGGCTTACCCTCACTTATTTCTAAATCAGTTTGATCGACCAACACTATCGCATTTTTAATTAATAATCCTGATAAAGAAAGCAATCCTAAAATAGCCATAAATTCCATTGGGGTTTCGGTAGTTAATAATCCGACTACAACACCGATTAATGCTAGAGGCACAACAAGCCAAATAACGACTGGCTGCCTTACGGTTCCAAACAATATAAAAACGATCAAAACCATAGCCAAAAATCCCAATGGAATTGTAGAAGCTAAATTATCATTCGACTCTTTGGAATTACCATATTCTCCGCCCCATTCAAGCTCATATCCACTCGGTAGAGGAATTGCTTCAATTTGAGGCCTCACTCTGGTAAACAGATCTGATGCTAATTCAGTTGGATATGGATCGCTCTGTGCTTTAATTTTCCAGAAGCGATTTTCTCGTTTTACAGTGCCATCACGCCAGATTGTTCTAAATCCACTCGTGACCTGACCAATTGGAACGGCCAAACCCGTTGAAGAACTTAATACCTGAATATTCTGAATATTTCCGACATCAACTCTTTCATGTTCAGGTGCTCTCGAAACAATAGGAATTAATTCATCTTTTTCTCGGTAAGCACCAACATTACGACCAGAAAAGTTTGTTTGTAATGCAAGCGCCAAATCTTCTCGTGACACTCCGACTCTTTGACCAGCGGATTCAACATAGATTGGTTCAATAACGCTCACCGGTTGACGCCAATCATCTTTAATAGAAAGCGCCCTACCATCAGCAACCATTATGGCTTTTGCTTTTTCGGCGAGTTGGCGTAAAACCTTAGGATCTGGGCCTGTAAATTCCGCCTCTATTTTTGAACCACCACCTGGCCCCAATACAAATCGCCAAACTTTAGCTTGAGCTTGCGGAAAAGATTCCTCTATGTGAGATTGTATTTTTGGCATTAAACCATTAATTAAATTGTAATCACTGGTTCTCACTAATAGTTGACCATAGGCCGAATTTGCAGACTCTGGGGCATACACCAGCATAAACCGAGGAGCTCCACCGCCAAGCGAGGTCTGAACACTTTCGACGCCGTCGAGTTTGCTAACATACTCTTCCAGTTGTTGCATATCTTCTTGTGTTTTAGAGATATCTGTGCCTTGCGGCAGCCAATAATCAACAACAAATAATGGCGTTGTTGAAGCCGGGAAAAAACCAGACTTCACGAACTGGAATCCCCATATAGATGCGACAAAAATGCCGACTACACTCATCACTACTAACAGTCTTTGATGCAGTAATGATGTTAAAACACCTTTATAGCCTGACAGCATTTTACTTTCAGTTTCTTCACCTTTACTCTCGGCTACTGACTCCTTGAAAAGCCAGTAACAAAATAAAGGGGTTAGAGAAACGGCAAAAACCCAGCTATACATCAGCGAAATTAAAATCACCCAAAATAAGTGTCCGGTGTATTCAGCGGTTGATCCTGGTGCGAAACCAATCGGTGCAAAGGCAATAATGCCAACTAAAGTTCCACCTAATAAAGGCCAAATTGCACGTTTAACAATTTGATTCGCAATGTCTAGTTTTTTTGCACCTTTTTGCACACCAACTAATATGCCTTCCGTTACAACAATGGCATTATCAACCATCATGCCTAATGCAATGATCAAGGCACCTAATGAGATGCGATGCATCGGTATGTCAACGAGTTGCATGGTTGCCAAAGTCGCAAAAATTGTTAGCAATAGAACGCTTCCAATGACGATGGCGGACTTGAATCCCATGAAAATGAGTAAG
Organism: Kangiellaceae bacterium; assembly: GCA_026196875.1. Lineage (GTDB taxonomy): Bacteria > Pseudomonadota > Gammaproteobacteria > Enterobacterales > Kangiellaceae > Aliikangiella. The sequence goes on along the minus strand of JAPHTP010000077.1, from coordinate 5,679 downwards.
GTAACAATCACGATAACGAGTGCAGCGATAACATTCACGACAAAGTTTTGAACAGAGGCATCAACAATTTTTGCTTGATGATAAAACTCGTGAAGCTCAATACCTAACGGACGCAAATTGAGTGTTTGTTTTATTTTTTCATCAACTGCGTAGCCGATTTTAACAATGTTGCCACCTAAGACGCCTGAAATCCCAATAGCAACTGCTGGCTCGCCGTTAAATCGATAGAGTTTTTCAGCTGGCTCTTTAAATCCGCGCCAAACCCTCGCAACATCCTTAAGGTAAATTAACTTGCCTTTGTCATCGTAGGAAACTAAAAGGTTATTAATCGCATCAACCGAATCAATACCCCCTGACGGATGAATAACCACCCTACGCTCACCAATTTTTACATCACCAGATGAAACAACTGCATTTTGCTGAGACAGAATGTCATAAATTTTAGAAATAGAAAGACCATAAGCAGCTATTTCCTGTCGTGATATTTCCACATAAATCGCTTCACTTCTTAAACCTTCGATGGTGACTCTAGCGACACCTTCTACTTGCAATATCGAACTTTGCAATGTCTTAGCGTAGGTTTTTAATTCGGATGGAGAATATCCTTTGCCGGTAACAAAATAGAGTAATCCAAAAACATCGCCAAAATCGTCTGCGACGTATGGCGTTCCGGCACCTGGTGGCAGTCTTAACGCTGCATCACTGACTTTGTTACGAAGCTTAGTCCAGAGCAGTTGTAAGTCAGATTTAGACGGAGAAGCATCATACTTCATCTCAACCGTAATTTGAGATTTGCCATCAGTTGATACAGATTCGATGGTATCGACTTCAGCCATTTGTTGGATGGCTTTTTCCAATGGTTCAGTGATTTCAAGCGCAACTTCTTGTGGGCTCGCGCCTGGATAGCTCGTGATCACCTGTGCTTGACGTATGGTAAATTCGGGATCTTCAAATCTGGCCATACTCTCATATGCCCCCCAACCACCAAACATGGTTAACAATATAACAATGATACTTAGAACTTTATTTTTTATTGTAAACTCAGCAATATTCATAGTTGATTACCTGAAAGCGATTAATTAATGAAAACCGGGGTTAATGGAAGCACTTTAATTCCACTCTCTAATTTTCATACCTTCAGATAAATAGGCGGCCCCTGCACCGACAATTTTTTGGTTAGCGCTTAAGCCATGAGTAATCACAATGTTCTGACCGACTCCCTCTTCGACAGTCACTTTTTGTTTACTGACCGTCATATCTTTTTCATTAATTAGCCACACAAAATTATTGGTACCGTCATTCAATATTGCATCAAGTGGTGCAGTAGTCCGCATAGAAGCATTATCCTGGTTCACTCGTATCTCAACAGTCGCATTCATACCTGGTAGTACCAATTTTTCAGCTGGCGGTTCGAATGTAAAAGTAATCTTATAGGTTTGAGAGCTAGCATCAGCTAATAAAGATGCTTCTTTAAATTCCGCTTGTATTAACTGCGAAGGTGCAGAATCTAATATGACAAATGCTTGGCGTTGATTACTATCACTTTCTTGTTTCGGTATAGTCGCTAGAAAGCTCGCTGGTAAGTCTACGGATGCTTCAAAAGATTCACCACTCATTAGTTTTATGACCACTTGCCCTGCTGATACTGTTTGCAGGTTCTTAACTAGTTTTTGAGCGACGACTCCTTTAAAAGGTGCTTTAAGCGTCGAGTCTGACAAAGCTTTTTCAGCGCTATCGAGTTGGGCTCGACTCACATCTAGTTGAGTTTTCCTTTGTTCTAATACGTTTTTAGCAATGGCGTCTTCTTTAGCTAATCTGACTGCTCTCTCATATTCTTCTTTAGCGTTAGTATATTGAGCTTTCGCGGAACTTACAGTAGATAAAAAATCCCTTTGATCTAATTGGGCTATCAATTGGCCTTGCTCTAGGATTTGCGCCTCGTTAATCGGTAACTGCTGTAACTTTCCGCCAACATTAATACTTAACTCAGAAAGTCGACTGGCGCCTATTACCGCTGGGAATTGATTCACTTGAGTTTCGCTAGCATCTTTAATTGAGATTATTTTTACAGGCCTAATGACAGGAGAGCTATCCTCTTCTACTTTCTCTTTACATGAAGTTAATAAGAATGTTGCTAACGCTGCGCCGCACAATAAAACAATCTTCCGGTGATGCATGTTCTAGGCTCCTATTTCTTTTTGGTATAGGTTATTTTAATAAGATATATTCTACTTCTACTATATTCCTACTAATTCTGATCTTAATTGAGTTATATACGTATTTAAGTCTAATACAGATCTGATAAGCATACAGAGTTTTAAGAAGACTTTATTATTTTTAGGTGACATTTTGTTTAATCAAATATTAATCGGAACACTTTTAATAATTTCGACAATAGTTATACAAGTCATCATTATTAGTATTGCGATAACTTTACTCCCTAAGTTTGGGAAGTGGTTGGCTCAACCGCCGTTTTTGATAAAAAACATTATCGCTATTGTAGGTATTGTCCTGTGGCTAGTATTTGGAATTAGTATTTGTGCATGGTTATGGGCAGGAACATTCATGTATGTGGAATTATTTGATTCATTAGAAGCCGCTTTATATTTTTCCACAGTGACTTTTACAACTCTCGGATACGGTGATATAACTTTAAATGAATCATGGCGATTATTAGGAAGCCTGGCCGCGGTCGACGGCTTAATTATATTTGGACTGAATACTGCATTTCTTATTGAATTTGCGTCAAGATTGCGCACCGCACAAGAATCAAGTTCAACTGAAAATTAAAATTAATAATAAAGGCATACATATACATGAATCTATTTGAAGCAGGTAACTTCTTAACATTTACGATTAGCATTCTGGTGTACTTTATCGGTGTTAATGTTAACCGAAAGATTCATTTTTTAAGAAATTATAATATTCCTGAGCCAGTAACCGGCGGATTAATTGCCGCTATATTTTTATTTACCTTGTACTTTTTCTTCAATACAGAAGTTTCATTTAAACTCGATATTCGAGACACCTTATTAGTTTATTTTTTTACTGGCATAGGACTCAATGCAAAAATCTCAGACTTGATAAAGGGCGGCAAACCTTTGGTCATCATGCTTTTCCTAACATTAGGCTACATAGTCGTCCAAAACATTGTCGGAATTGCAGGCGCTAATATTGTTGGAGCACCTAATGCAATTGGCGTTTTAGCGGGTTCCACCTCACTCATTGGTGGCCATGGAACCACTATCGCGTGGGCACCTGAAGTAGCTGCGCTTGGTATAGAAAATGCGCTTGAAATTGGTGTAGCCAGTGCAACTATCGGATTAATTTTAGCAAGTTTAATAGGCGGTCCAATTGCCCATACATTAATCAATAAATTTCAACTTAAAGGTGATAAAAACGTTACACCTGTAATGGGAATGCCTTTCGAAAAAGAGCAAACTGAATCAATCAATCATATGAATTTGATGTCTGTTTTATTAACAATACACCTAACTATTATAGCTGGTTGGTTTGTTAACCAAGGCTTTATCAGCTTAGGTATCAAGTTGCCTTTGTTTGTCGCTTGTTTACTCACCGGGATTATCTTGTCAAATACTCTTCCTTCACTTTTTCCTAAGCTACGATGGCCAGCTCGAACTAAAGCTCTAGCAGTTGTTTCTGATTTTTCGCTTGGATTATTCTTAACTATGTCACTGATGAGCATGCAACTTTGGACAATTGCAGGTTTAGCTGGCTCTTTACTCATTATTCTAGCTTTACAAACTATTGCCGCAGTATTATTTATCTTTTTTATTCTATTCCCTCTAATGGGTAAGAATTATCAAGCCGCCGTACTTAGCGCTGGCTTCGGCGGATTTGCACTAGGTGCAACACCGACGGCGATCGCAAACATGACAGCAGTAACTAAAGCCCATGGCCCTGCTCCGTTGGCTTTTATCATTCTGCCATTAGTTGCGGCTTTTTTCGTAGATATAACTAATTCATTTGTTATTAAATATGCTTTATCCTTTTAAAGTAAACTCTCTGATGAAGTAAAGAAGAATGAATACAGTAATGAGCTTATTATTTAATAACAACGTATCACTAGGCCTTTAAGATGTAGACAAGGTGTCGCAAAAACTCTAGTTTTTACTCTTGTCATCAAAATCTTTCACTACTAATGATTCATCAACAGCATTACAAAACCTAAGTATTTTGTCATCTACTAAGTTAAAGTTCTCGCTTTGAATTGCTTTTTCAATATCAAATACGAGGCTGTCTAGCCCATTTGTTGCTAAAATATGCAAAGATTCTTTATAAGTATCCCACAAAGTCTTCAATTCTCTATGATCTCGTTGAAGAATTGATAGCCGAATAGCAGGCAATATCTCTTCGATTGTTTCTTTAATATACAAAAACTCAGATATATTATGATTAGTTGAACTTTCTTTCATGAAAACGGTAAATATCGGATAGATAGTTGAAGTATAAATAACACCTCTATTTATTAGTGTCTCTGAAAGAACAAATACTACAAATAAAAAAACTCTACTGATTAAGTTGCAGCCTGGGATCTCGAAACATTAGGTCAACATTACTTAATCTTTGTCCTAGTTTTTCTAAGCTAATTATAGTGATTGTTGCACGATTAATCGAAATTTCACCATTTCTCTCAAGTTCTTTTAAGACTTCATTAATCCTCGATCGAGATATTCCTGTCATCGTACTTAATTGAAATTGAGAGACCTTTATAGGAAAGATCAGCCCTCGCTTAGAACCTTGATAAACCGCGATATCCATCAAAATGTATACCAGTCGTATCATAATACTTTCACCCGAAACTACTTGCGCTTGTAACCATTTTGATGAAATATCGGTATTCACATACCAAAGCCACTTATAAATTTCGATATTTCCTGTCATTATTTGTAAACAAGCCTCAGAAGGAAAAAATAAAATCTCAGCGGGCTCCACTACTTCCATTTGCAGTACTGGGTGAGGAAAATTATTCAAACTAGAATTTCCTAGCCAGCCTCCTTTCCCAATGACGACGCCGGTTACGGTTCGTACACCGTTAGTGAGCATGCAGGGTGTAAGAATTCCTGAGAGCACATGTAAGATCCCCTTATCTGGTCGTCCTGAAACGTCAGACTCATTTTTAGCGATAAAATATTCCGCCTTCGATATAAGCAAAGATTTAAAGCCTTTGTTTAGTTCGCAAGGCCATGAGATCTTGTTTTCAATTTCTCTATCAACTGTCAATAGCGTTGCCCTCTGTAGACATTTCCTGCTATGAGTAACAATTCAGAGTGTTTATTCACAGCACCTTATCGGATCACTTCTAATTTTAAAGAAATCTTCCTTCTGTGTTCCCTTAAGAACAGTTTTATTTAACGAAAGGAAAAGGACACCCATCTTAAAAAAGGAAAAGGACACCCATCTTATTAATAATACAAAGACTACTTTATTGAGTTAGAAGTTAGAAGTAGTTTTCTGCAGAAATTGATTTGAATAAAAAAAATTCCGAGACTAGACGAGGAAGGCAATAATTATTCTCTCACATCGAATAAACCAACGCTTAATCGTAGATCTTAGCAAAGCTAAACCCAGGAGATTAGACTAAGTAGAATATTTAATATTATCCGTAAAGTTGTCTGGCGATGCTTTTTCCTCGAACATACTTCGCGCCTTTGCTTT
>JAPHTP010000110.1 GCA_026196875.1 Kangiellaceae bacterium | reverse complement strand
TGGCCTAGGACCCCGCCCTTTCACGGCGGTAACAGGGGTTCGAACCCCCTAGGGGACGCCAAATTGAAAACCCGGTTTTTAACCGGGTTTTTTTATGTCTTAAATTTCGAAATCTTGTTAAAATTTCCCTAGCACTTCAGCAATTTCTGTTTTATAAACAGTAGGATAGCCCGCGTAGAACTTTGCTATTTAGTCGTCATTTGACTATCTTAGATATTAGCTTAGGGTTCGAACTATGTAACCAAAAGCTGAACAGTAAGTCCGCATTATTTATTAGGGATTTAAGTTTTGAACAATGGACACAGATTCAACCGATAACAAAAAAGAAAATTCCACTCAGTCAAAATCATCGGATAAAAAAGTTCGCTGGTTTAACAGTCTTCAATATCAGTTGTCTATACGTGCTATTTTAATTTTAATATTAGCGATCAGCGGTATAAATGCGATTATTATCTTGGTGGTCAAAGATTATCTTGTTGCGGCTGAAGAAAAATCTATAAATCAAATAGCTCTGTCACTGGTCAAAGATGTCGAAAAAATAACGAACTCGACAGAGTCATTAACTAAAGCAATTGCCAGTGTCTCAGAATCACTACCTAAACAGGAATCTCTATTTAAATTAACCATACCTGACATTATTGAAAACTCAAATATCGCGCCTTTAGTTGCTGGAGGAGGCATCTGGCCGGAAGAGTATCAGTTTGATCCAACCAAGAAGCGTCGGAGTTTTTTCTGGGCAAAAAACCAGAGCGGTAAATTACATTACATGGATCAATATAATTCATTAGAAGGTAATGGTTATCACAACGAAGAATGGTATGTACCGGTAAAACAAAAACCTGGTAAAAACTGCTATTGGTCCGAGTCATATCAAGATCCATTTTCTCTTGAAGCGATGATTACTTGCTCAATTCCAGTGAAAAATAAAGCATTAGAGTTTGCCGGTGTTGCAACAATAGACGTTAAGCTAAGTGAACTAACAGGGATAGTTAATACAACGAGCAGACTATTTAAAGGATACGCTTTCATCGTTGACCGTAATAATCGTTTTATTTCATTTCCTGACTTGCTCGAAGTCACCAAAAAAGAAATTGATCTAACGGGCGCTCAATCACAAGAGCTGTTATCCGTAAATAGTTTTGCTGAACTACACCCAAGCTTTTCATCAATAGCCCAACAACTAGAGTCAGTCAACAAGCGGTTGATAAAAGAAGTTAGCAAAAAAGACAATGAAAAACTTCTGGCTTTAGCTGAGTCGTTTTCGTTCAATAGCTATCAAATAGGAGAGCAGCAAGCGTTATTATCCGCTGCATTACTAATTAAAAACGAGACTGAAAATAAAATATTTGAAGATGGTTTTAAACCTTACAATTTACCATTTGACCAGCAGCTTAATGAAGGTGTTATTGTTCATACAATTCTTTTCCCTGAATTATTTTGGAAGCTCGTGCTAGTCACACCGGAAAGTTCATTTCAACAAAAAGTAGACAATATACTACAACCTATAATTGGCTATTCATTAGGGGTGGTAATACTGGCTTTTATTTTAGGTTATTGGCAGGTGGGCATTACAATTGTAAAACCATTTAAGAAGTTAGTAGGGCAGCTTGCGTCCGACTCTGAACGACCGCTCGATGAGTCGCTTAACAATGAATTTGGCCAAGTTGCCGGTAAGATAAACCAGAAAACCAAATTACTCCTGGATAGCAATCGCAAGATGGCGATAGCAATGGAAAAGCATGAGCGTTCGGACAAATTGCGTAGGGTATCTGAAAATAGATTTAAGGCAATAGCAAAAACCGCACCGGATGCAATTATTTCTGTTGACGATCATGGAAAAATTGTCGATTGGAATCCTGCTGCTACTGTTACCTTTGGATACAAAAGACCAGACATTATTAATAGAAAATTTTCACGTTTATTAATGCCAGGCGAAGTTCAAAAAAAGCTGACTCAAGTTATAGATTACATGGAGCACAAATGTGACTCCTTGGATATTTCGATGCAGCAGCTTCAGGTATTAAAATCAGATGGAACCATTTTTACTGCGGAGTTTTCAGCGACTTCTTGGCAAACCGAGAAAGGAAGGTTCTTCTCCATGTTTATGCGTGATATCACTACGCGGATTGAAGCTGAATATAAATTAAGACACCAGGCGTTACACGATCCGCTTACCGGTCTTCCTAATCGAAGTTTGTTCAACGATAGATTGAGTACTGCGCTTGAACAGGCGAAACGAAGCAACACTTTAGTCGCAGTTATGATAATTGATCTGGACAACTTTAAGATAATTAATGATACCTTAGGACATGGTGTAGGAGACAAACTTCTACAGGCCGTTGCTAAACGGATTATAAGCGAGAAAAGGGAATCGGATACCGTTTCTCGTTTGGGAGGTGACGAGTTTGGTGTTATCCAGACCAATTTTACCAAGCCTGAAAGTGCAATGCTGTTTGCATCCAAGATTCGATCTGCTATAGCGCAAACGACTAACATTGATGATAACTCTTTCCAGGTTGGCTGCAGTATAGGTGTAACAATTTATCCTGACGACTCGCAGACTAGTGAAAACTTATTAAGAAATGCGGATATGGCAATGTATCAAGCTAAAGAAGAGGGAAGGAACTCGATCCGTTTCTTTGTTGACGCAATGGATCACGAAATTCAAAGACGCAAGCAAATCCTAGAAGATATAGGTGTTGCTTTAGTAGAAGAACAATTTGAAATTTATTTTCAGCCATTGGTTCATTTACATACAGATAAGGTGATTGGAGCCGAAGCTTTACTTAGATGGAAACATCCTGATAAGGGGATGATTTCACCTGCGGAGTTTATTCCGATAGCTGAGCAGTCGAATTCGATTAATGAAATAGGTCATTGGTTGGTTTCTGATGTCTGTGAAAAAATAAACCATCTTGATAACGAAGGGTTTGAAGATCTGGTTGTTGCGGTGAATATTTCGCCTGCCCAGTTTAAAAGAGAGAATGTTTTTGAAAGTATGAGTGCTATCGTAAAACATAAAATGATTTCTCCGCAACGAATAGAGTGTGAAATTACAGAGAGTGCTGTAATGGAAGATATCGATAGGGTCATTAGTATTATGCACAGCTTTAAAGAGGCTGGCTTTAAACTTTCTATTGATGATTTTGGAACTGGTTATTCCTCATTAAACTACTTGAAGAGATTCCCAATTAATAAAATTAAGATTGACCGTAGTTTTGTTGCTGATATTGAAGTTGATGAGGATAGTCGCTCAATTGCAAAAGCCATAATCAACTTAGGTCACTCATTGAATCTTGAAGTACTGGCTGAGGGGGTTGAAACACAGTCACAACAAGATTGGTTAGCAGGCCAAGGTTGTGACCTGATGCAAGGGTATTTCAGAGCAAGACCTATGCCTTTTTCGGAATTTGTTGAGTGGTTAAAAAATAATTGTTAGCATTTGACTTTATCTAAAAATATTTGAGTTTACATGCAACCTATTGATCTCCTTTTATCTAGAAAATCTCATAATAAATTAAAATCACCTGGGCCAACATCAGAGCAACTGGATGTGATGTTTCAGGCGGCTCTTCGGGCTCCTGATCATGCCATGCTGCGTCCTTGGCGCTATCGTATTTTTGAAAAACAAGCACTAGAGGACTTGGGCGACAAATTTGTTAGAGCGACTCAACTATCGGGGCAAGAATTGTCGCCTGAAAAGATTGAGAAAATCAGGTCAAAGCCGCTCAGAGCTCCAATGCTAATTGTTGCTTCTGTTGTTTTGCAGGAGCATCCTAAAGTTCCACACATAGAACAGATACTTTCGGCAGGTGCCAGCGTCCAAAATCTATTGATGGCAGCTCATTTTCAAGGCGTAGGGGCTATGTGGCGAACTGGCGATATTGCGTTTAATGATCACTTAATGAAGTTATTAGATTTCGAAGAAGATGAAATAATTGCGGGCTTTGTTTATCTAGGAACTGAAGAAGGGGATAAGAGAAAAGTTAAACCTTTTTCTATTTCTGATTTTGTTACCCGGTTTGAGTAAACAAACCGGGCTAAGCATAAAGATAAATGGCGAGTTAATTAGAACTCTGCACTACCCGGTGCTCTTGGGAAAGGAATAACGTCACGAATATTTTGCATACCGGTCGTGTAAGCAACCATTCGCTCAAACCCTAATCCAAAACCCGCATGCGGGACTGTGCCGTAACGGCGTAAATCGCGATACCACCAATAATGCTCTTTTGGTAGGTCCATCTCATCGATTCTTCTATCCAGTACGTCCAGGCGTTCTTCACGTTGGCTTCCACCAATCATCTCGCCTATACCAGGGGCAAGTACATCCATAGCGGCAACGGTTTTTTCGTCGTCATTTAAACGCATGTAGAAGGCTTTGATATCTTTTGGATAGTTCATCAGTATTACTGGACGACCAATTTTTTCTTCCGCCAAATAGCGTTCGTGTTCGGACTGCAAGTCGACTCCCCATTCAACAGGGTACTCAAATTTCTTACCACTGGTTTGAAGAACTTTGATTGCATCGGTGTAATCCATGCGTTCGAATTGGTTGTTAACAATCGCCTCCAAGCGCTCGATAACAGTTTTATCAATTCTCTGATTGAAGAAAGCTAAATCATCCGCACGCTCATCTAAAACAGCTTTACAGATGTATTGCAACATTTCTTCGGCCAAGTCCGCATTGTCTTGTAAGTCCGCAAATGCTATTTCCGGTTCTACCATCCAAAACTCAGCTAAATGGCGACTTGTATTTGAGTTTTCCGCGCGGAAAGTAGGGCCAAAAGTATAAACTTTCGACATCGCCATGCAGTAGGTTTCAACGTTGAGTTGTCCGGAAACGGTTAAGAATGCTTCTTTGCCAAAGAAATCTTGGTTGTAGTCAACTTCACCCTTGTCAGTCAACGGCAAGTTAGTTTGATCAAGCGTACTCACTCTGAACATTTCGCCGGCGCCTTCACAGTCACTGGCGGTAATAATCGGAGTGTGGATCCAGTTAAATTGCTTTTCGTGCATAAAACGATGGATGGCTTGCGCTAGGCAGTTTCTTACCCGCGTAACCGCACCAATCGCATTTGTACGTGGTCGCAAGTGCGCCACTGTACGTAGAAATTCCATCGTATGTGGTTTGGGTTGAATAGGGTAACTAGCCGGATCGTCTACTAATCCCAAGACTTCTATTGACGTTGCCTGGATTTCAAAAGACTGCCCTTTGCCTTGACTTGCTACTAACCGACCGGTTACGACCAATGACGCACCTGTAGTTGCTTTAAGTACATCAGAGTCATAATTATCTAATTCAGCTGGAGCAATAACTTGAATAGGATTAAAGCAAGAGCCATCGTGTAAATTTATAAACGAAAAGCCCGCTTTCGAAGGTCTCTGGGTTCTAACCCAACCTTTTACGGTAACTTCGGTATCTGCAGATGCCTTGCCATCAAGAAGGTCTGAAATTGACCAGTGTTTGCTCATTTTGCTTACTCCAAGCCTCTTTTTTAGTGTTTTAATCAGTATTTTAAAATCTGGGTCGGCAATCTTAACCTTGAATGGCAAGGACTTCCAGCGGAATTCTGGACAGAATTACTAGAATTTATAAATAAGGGCTATGCCTGATAGTAAAAAAGACTATCGATGGTGATTTGTGATTTTTATTCTGTTCTTAATTGCAGTAAGCTCCTGTCTAAATCACTTGTCACAATCAATTTTAGAGAGCATGAATAGAGCAGATTTTTACCAATCACTGAACAACCAATTAATCGCTTTGTTAGAAGGACAGAGCAACTGGATCACTAATCTGAGTCAATTCAGTGCATTTTTGAATATGAGTCTAGAAGATATTAATTGGGTTGGCTTCTATTTAACGGATAAACCTGAACAATTAAAGTTAGGACCATTTCAAGGAAATGTCGCTTGCGTCGATATTCCGTTTGGTAAAGGAGTGTGTGGAACCGCAGCAAAAGAAAAGCGGACGCTTGTCGTGGAAGATGTTGATCAATTCAGTGGACACATCGCTTGCGATGCAAGATCTCGATCTGAAGTCGTTTGCCCAATCATTATTGACGATAAAACAGTAGGCGTACTGGACATCGATAGCCCCAGCTTAAAGCGTTTTGATGACGCTGATGGAGAAGGACTACAACTACTAGTTAAGACCCTGTTAGAAAGAACTGATTGGCCGAAGGCTTAGTTTCGGCCAATCAGTTAGTAATAGGATAGACTAAAGGTTATTCTGAGCGAAGCCCCATTGATTTGACTATTTCCTCTGGTAACACTGGAAGTGCCGAACGAGGAATTAAGAAGGTTGACATATTAAACAAGTCCTTGAAGAAACGATTGTTCTGCGTTGTTTGTCTCAAGTAGTCATGCCCGGAGCTTCCGCCAGTTCCGATTTTAGCGCCAAGCATTCTATGTACCATTATTGTGTGGCGATAGCGCCATTGGGTGAACTCTTCGTCAATGTCGACTAACTTGGCTAACAACTGGTAGGGTTGCTGGAAAGCGGGTTCATCACGGTATAGGTGAATAAATACTGCCCCTAGCATTGCTCGTTGAGACATTCTGAAATGTCCTTCCTCTGTTAGTTTGTCAAAAGTATCTTTATCGAACAGTGCATCAAATTGCTGACGAGTCTTCTCTAAATCCTTAATTTGGAAGTCTCTATCGCCATCCGATAAATAATCAACTTTCTGAATGATTTCAAGGTCATTGCTTAGCATGGAGTCAACTGCCGTTTTGTATGCCTCTACAAAAGAGAAATTCTCTTTTTCAAGGAAAGGCATTCTCTCGAGCCAAGCTTCTAATTGATCAAATAAACTTGGTTGAGATTCCATTTCCATCAGGTGTTCTCGGTCTTTGTCATTTAGGCGGTTGTAAAAAGACTTAATGTCAAACCCAATTCGATATTTCATTTTTAGCCCGAGCAAGATTTCAATTTCTTTAAATTGAATGCTCTGAAATCCGCTCGCTGGCACTAAATAATCACGAAAATCAAGAAAGTCCAGAGGGGTCATGGTTTCCAAAATTCCGATCTGTTGGTTTAACAACTTCTGGATTTGAATAACTCTATCCAATCTTTGTACGATCCTTCCGTACTGATTAGAATCCAAGGTAGGCGCATTGAACGTACCATGAATCCAGTTTAATTCGTGTAGGATTTGTTTGAACCATAGTTCGTAGGCTTGATGAACGATAATAAAGAGAAGTTCATCATGCGCTTCTTCATCTTGATATTCGCCGCTCACGGGGTGCTGAGAGTCAAGAAACTTATCTAGCTCTAAGTATTCCCCGTAATAACATGGCCTGGAATTTTTTTGCATCGCGCACATTAGTGTGAGTCCTTATTATATTAGTAATTTCTTAATTGTATCACCTGCAAAATCTACCAACCAATAGCTAATTGATACAACTCGGATCAGATTCTTTTGTTTTTTCAGTATTTGGTCGCAAATTTGTTAAACTTTTGTTTTTTAACTTATTTTTAACATGAAATTTGTTGGTATCTCGATTATAATTCGGCCTCTGTTTCAAGGCTGCGTTAATAAAAGCGGTATTTTGACGGTCTAGGCTGGTTGAAGGGTGTTCTTCATTTGAAAAGCCTAAGTAGATTAATGAATAAAAGGTTATAGGGAATTTACAAGGAAGCTTAAATGAGTCGAATTTTTGGTCATTATGTTCCAAGAAGCTTAACCATTCTCGCGGGGTTGGAGTTTGTAGTTGTCATAGGGGCATTCTACGCCGGGGTTAGTGTTCGATTTACCGAAGGACTAAGTGACGAGTTTGCACAATTACTCCACACTAAAGCCGTTGTCTTTGGGACAACTGTTTTCCTTTCAATGGTGGCTGTAGGCTTATACAGTCGAAGTATGAGAGAAGACTTCAGCCAAACCGTAATCAAGTTGTTAATTGCGGTTATTCTTGCGGTATTCGCTTTATTCAGTTTCTATTATATTAATCCTTCCTGGTTTGTTGGAAGAGGCGTTTTTGCCCTTTCATTAAGCTTTGCCTTTTTTGCGATTATCATATCCAGATATATTTATCGTTCACTAGTAGATACTCGTCTGATGAATTCCAGAGTTATGGTCATTGGCACGGGCAAAATGGCAACGCAGCTAGAGTTACTTAAAAGAAGAAGTGACTGGCGCGGAATGACCTTAGTTGGATATCTTCACTTAAGGGGAGATAAAGATGAGGTGCCAGAAGAGAAAATCATTCGTTCAGAATTATCGCTCGAAAAGTTAGTCAATGACTATGGTATTGACGAGCTGATTGTTGCCGTGGACGAGCAGCGCAAAAATTATCCGGTGGATGAAATAATTAATTGCAAGATGAAAGGAATCCAGGTTACTGAAATAAGTGATTTTTTTGAGAAGCGCTCGGGTCGCCTGCAGATTGATACGCTCCATCCAAATCGATTTATTTTTATCGAGGGTTTCAATCAGGATTATGCGCGGATAGTAGTTAAGCGCGTTGTGGATATCTTATTAAGTATCTTTATGATGCTTATTACTGCACCTGTTTACCCTGTATTAATTTTACTCATAAAGCGTGAAAGCGGTTGGGATGAGCCCGTATTTTATAGTCAAATCAGGGTCGGGCAAGACGAACAGAGTTTTACTATTTATAAATTCAGGAGTATGGTCGTTAATGCTGAAAAACAAGGGGCTCAGTGGGCTAGCAAAGATGATACCCGAGTAACAAAGGTTGGGAAGGTGATGCGTAAGACCCGGCTTGATGAATTGCCCCAATTGTGGAATGTTTTAAAGGGAGATATGAGTTTTGTCGGCCCTAGACCAGAAAGACCCGAATTTGTAGAAAAATTAGCTGACAATATCAGCTATTACCGAATGCGTCATCGAGTAAAGCCAGGAATAACTGGTTGGGCTCAAGTTTGCTATCCTTATGGTGATGATGAAAAAGACGCGAAAGAAAAATTGCAGTATGATCTATATTACATAAAAAACTATAGTGTGTTTCTTGATTTGACGATATTGGCTCAAACGGCACAGGTTATTTTATGGCAAAAAGGGGCTAGGTAAGAAAGCCTCCCATCGAGATAAGAACAAGGGAATACAATGTACGAGTCTTACTATAAATTATCGGGCAAACCCTTCCAGTTAGCTCCAGATCCCTATTTCTTCTTTGGAAGTAGTACTCATAAAAGGGCGTTAGCCTATTTAAAGTATGGCCTTTCCCAAGGAGAGGGGTTTATTGTCGTAACTGGGGACGTCGGTACCGGTAAAAGTACTTTGGTACGCACTTTATTTGGTTCATTGGAAGGTAAAGATGATGTTGTTGCGGCTGAACTCGTTAATACACAGCTGGATTCAACAGATATATTAAGAATGGTGGCCGCAACTTTCGGCTTGGCACATAAAGATAACGAAAAGTCTTCTCTACTTAAAAATTTAGAAAACTTTTTTATTGCCAGAAGCCGCGAAGGCAAGCGTTGCATGCTGGTCGTTGACGAAGCGCAGAACTTGCCCTTTGAAACACTTGAAGAATTGCGCATGTTGTCAAATCTTTATTACGATGGCAGAACCCTTCTGCAGATTTTCCTGTTAGGTCAGTCTGAATTTCGCGAACACTTAAGGGATCCTGCACTTGAACAAGTTCGACAGAGAGTGACAGCTTCGTATCATCTCGCGCACCTGGATGTGGAAGAAACCCAGGCCTATATAGAGCATCGCTTAAGAAAAGTTGACTGGAAAGATTCTCCTAGTTTCACTGCTGAGTCGTTTCAATTAATTTATGATTTTTCTGAAGGTGTTCCAAGAAAGATTAATACTACCTGTGACAGGTTGCTACTTTATGGCTTTTTGGAAGAAAAATCGCGCATAGATGGGGAAATCGTTAAGATAGTTACTGCGGAAATTACGGAAGAGAACGATGCAGGTAAAGAGGCCGCGTCGAAAGCAAAAATACCCTCTATTACCCGTGATGCGGCACTACCTTCTGACGCTTCTGCGCTGGAAGTCAGAGTACACCATCTAGAAAAAGAGCTTGAAGATATTCGTGCGCAGTTTAGAAAAGAGCGAGAATTTATGCGCAAAGTAGTCCAGGTTTCTCTGAATTTTGATGACCTTTAAGTGCTAAATTAAGTTAGAAAAATAATAAACTTGGTTTTAAAAAAAGGCTCCAATTGGAGCCTTTTTTCTTGAGAGTATGATAGCAAAACAGGGCTGTATACTATCGCTGTTCTATTGGTTTAACGTCTCTTTGTGATGCCCCAGTATACAACTGGCGAGGGCGGCCAATCTTCTGAGTGGGTTCAGCGATCATTTCTGACCATTGAGATACCCAGCCAACGGTTCTTGCTAACGCAAAAATTACTGTAAACATGTTGGTAGGAATACCAATGGCTTGAAGAATGATCCCAGAATAGAAATCAACATTAGGATATAGCTTTTTCTCAATGAAATAGGGGTCTTCTAAGGCGATCTTTTCCAGCTCCATAGCCACTTTAAGGATCGGATCATCTTGTTTACCAGTTGCTGCCAGCACTTCGTGAGCACTTTCGCGCATTACTTTAGCTCGTGGGTCAAAGTTCTTATAAACGCGGTGGCCGAATCCCATCAAGCGGAATGGATCACTCTTATCTTTGGCACGTGCTATAAATTCCGGAATTCTACTTACATCGCCAATTTCATTCAGCATATTTAAGCAGGCTTCATTTGCACCGCCATGTGCAGGTCCCCATAAAGATGCGATACCCGCCGCAATGCATGCAAATGGATTAGCACCAGACGAACCGGCTAAACGGACTGTGGAAGTGGAGCAATTTTGCTCATGGTCAGCATGAAGCGTAAAAATACGGTCCATTGCTTTTACTAATACAGGATCTGGCTTCTCGTCGTGAGACGGCATGCTGAACATCTGATTTAAGAAGTTTTCAGCATAAGACATCTCGTTGCGTGGATATACGAAAGGATGTCCATTTGAATAGCGATAACACATAGCAGCGATTGTAGGAACTTTTGCGATCAAGCGGAAAGCACTCTTTTCTCTGTGCACCGGATCATTGATATCTAAAGAGTCGTGATAAAACGCTGAAAGTGCGCCGACAACCCCAACCATAATGGCCATTGGGTGCGCGTCTCTTCTGAATCCTCGGAAAAACATGGCTAATTGTTCATGTACCATGGTGTGATTGTTGACTCGGTCAATAAAGTCCGCTTTTTCCTCTTCATTCGGAAGATTTCCGTTTAACAATAGGTAAGAAACTTCCATGAAGTCGCATTTTTCGGCTAGCTGGTCGATTGGGTAGCCGCGATACAATAAAACACCTTTACCACCATCGATGTAAGTGATCTCCGATTCACAGGAAGCGGTAGACATGAAACCCGGGTCGTAGGTGAAAACTCCGCTTTTTACAAGGCTTGAAACGTCGATAACATCGTTACCTTCACTGGGGGAGTACATGGCGAGTTCGAGTTCTTCGCCGCCAGGTAAGGTGAGTTTGGCGGATTTATCCGTCATATTGTTAGCTCCTGTATTTACAAATTGCCTGTATTTTATGGCGACTTAAGTACAAATAGTCGCAATTTCGAGATAAATTAATTATTTTTGTTTGAGCGCGCTACTATAATGCGAGAAAGAATTTTGTCAATTACAATCATATAGATAATAGTCTAAACCGATTATTAAATAGTCAATTTTGATTTACATCACTTAATACGGAGAATCAATTGTATTCAGTGGCTTAGACTTATATAATTCGCTCCCGAAAAGGGGCGCAAGATTATACCAAGGTATAGGGCTCCTTATAATTAAAAGTTTAGCAGAAGTTATTGAATCTGCTTAAAATAAGAAACCATCATTTCCTCTTTCACAATCGAGAAGACATAGATATCGTGAACAAAAATAGACCTGTAAATCTGAATCTGGCAACGATCAAGTTTCCAGTGACTTCGATTTCGTCGATACTTCACCGAATTACCGGCGTGCTCTTGTTTCTTTCAATTCCACTGTGTTTGTGGGCTCTTCAATTAAGCTTAACTCCCGCAGGATTTGCTGAGGTAAAGTCTGTTATGTCTGGCGGTATAGTCAAGTTTATTAGCTGGGCGATATTATCCATGTTGGCTTATCACATTATTGCCGGGCTCCGTCATTTAATGATGGACGCAGGAATAGGCGAAACGCTTGAAGGTGGAAGATTTGGTGCTTATAGCGTAATCGTCTTAGGCGTAGTTAGTGCTGCTTTATTAGGAGTCTGGATATGGTAACTTCAGCAACAAGTTTAGGTAGAAGCGGGTTACATGACTGGATTATTCAGCGAGTTACGGCTGTTGTTTTAGCGGCGTATGTCATTTATCTAACCGGTTTTTTGTTTAGCGCGGATGCGATTGAGTATAACGTGTGGAGAAGTTTATTTGGACAAGTATGGTTCAAAATCTTTTCTTTATTAGCAATTGCTTCTATTTGCTTTCACGCCTGGATCGGGATGTGGATTGTCTCTACTGACTACATCAAACCAACTGGTTTACGCATGGTTTTCCAGGTTTTTGTTATTTTATTTTGTTTGGCGTGCCTTATCTGGGGCGCTCAGATTCTTTGGAGTGTATAGATGGGTGTTCCAGTTTATACGTTTGACGCGGTAATCGTCGGCGGTGGTGGCGCAGGAATGCGTGCGTCGTTGCAGTTAGCACAGTCGGGTCAAAAAGTAGCATTAATTTCAAAAGTTTTTCCGACCCGATCACATACTGTATCAGCGCAGGGTGGTATTACCGTAGCACTGGGTAATTCGCACGATGACGATTGGCGCTGGCATATGTTCGATACCGTCAAGGGCTCGGATTACATTGGCGACCAAGATGCGATCGAATATATGTGCCAAAATGGTCCTGATGCGATTTTAGAACTAGACCACATGGGCCTTCCTTTCTCTCGATTAGAGAATGGCAAAATATATCAGCGTCCTTTTGGTGGCCAATCTAAAGAATTTGGTGGCGAGCAAGCTGCGCGTACTGCAGCTGCAGCAGATCGGACTGGTCATGCACTTTTGCATACTTTGTACCAGCAAAACTTGGCAGCCAATACTCAGTTCTTTAATGAGTGGTATGCAATCGATTTATTAATGAACGATGAAGGCCAATGCTGCGGTGTTTTTGCGATGTCAATTGAGACTGGTGAAACTGCATTGTTCAAATCACGCGCAACTGTATTTGCTACAGGTGGCGCAGGACGAATCTTCCAATCAACTACTAATGCATTAATCAATACTGGTGATGGTGTTGGAATGGCATTGAGAGCCGGTATCCCTGTCCAAGATATCGAAATGTGGCAATTCCATCCTACAGGTATTGCGGGCGCGGGTGTACTTGTTACTGAAGGTTGTCGCGGTGAAGGTGGATACCTAATCAATAAAGACGGTGAACGCTTTATGGAGCGGTATGCTCCTAACGCAAAAGATCTGGCAAGTCGTGATGTTGTTGCGCGCTCTATGACTAAAGAAATCTTAGAAGGACGTGGATGTGGTCCAAATGGTGATCATGTAATGTTGAAGCTCGATCATCTTGGCGCTGAAACTCTTGAGACTAAATTACCAGGTATTTGTGAACTTTCTCGTACGTTCGCACACGCAGATCCTGTCGAAGTCCCAATTCCGGTTGTTCCGACTTGCCACTACATGATGGGTGGTATTCCAACTAATAAGTATGGCCAAGTTATTGGTAAACAACCTGGCAAAGAAGAATATGTTGTTGATGGTCTTTATGCTGTAGGTGAAATTGCTTGTGTATCCGTACATGGTGCAAATCGTCTTGGTGGTAATTCATTACTTGACCTAGTAGTGTTTGGGCGTGCTGCAGGAATGTTCTTGGAAACAGCGCTTGCCGAAGGTATGCCGCAAGGCGAATTTACCGACGACAATGTTGATGCTACTCTTGCTCGTTATAACCGATGGGAGAGCAGCGAAGGCGGTGAAGATCCTGTTCAAATCCGGAAAGAAATGCAACAGGTCATGCAAAATCACTTTGGGGTATTCCGTACCGGCGAGCTGATGGCTAAAGGTATGGTTGAGCTTGAGAAAATAGCTGAAAGGCTTAAGACTGCCGGGCTATCTGACAAGTCTAAAGCTTTTAACACTATGCGTGTTGAATGTTTAGAGTTAGATAACTTGATGGCTACTGCTCGTGCAACGGCCAAAGCTGCAAATTTCCGAGAGGAAAGTCGCGGCGCTCACAGCCGTGAAGACTTCACAGAACGTGATGACGAGAATTGGTTGACTCACACTCTTTACTATCCCGAGACAAATGAGATGGACAAGCGTCCAGTTAACATGAGTCCGGTAACAGTAGATGCTTTCCCACCGAAAGCAAGAACATACTAGGGGAAGTATTCAGATGAAAATGAAATTTTCGATTTATCGTTACAATCCTGATACTGATAAAAAACCTCGCATGCAGGACTATGAGCTAGAAATAGAAGAAGGCTCAGATATGATGGTTCTTGACGCCTTGTTGGCATTAAAAGATCAAGACCCAACTTTATCTTTCCGCCGTAGTTGCCGTGAAGGTGTGTGTGGCTCAGACGGTGTTAACATGAATGGTAAGAACGGCTTAGCCTGTATTACTCCTTTAAGCGATTTAAAGGGAAGTAAAGTCGTTATTCGCCCGTTACCCGGATTGCCAGTAATTCGTGACTTAGTCGTCGATATGGCCCAGTTCTACCGTCAGTACGAGAAAGTTCGGCCTTACCTAATTAATAATGATGAGCCACCAGCGCGTGAACATCTTCAATCTCCAAAAGACCGAGCTAAGCTTGATGGATTATACGAATGTATTCTTTGTGCGTGTTGTAGCACATCGTGTCCTTCATTTTGGTGGAATCCAGACAAGTTCGTTGGCCCATCAGGTCTATTGCAGGCATACCGATTCTTGATCGATAGCCGTGATACCGAAACTCAATCTCGTTTGGCGGATTTAGACGATGCATACAGCGTGTTTCGTTGTCGCGGAATTATGAATTGTGTTGATGTTTGTCCAAAAGGATTGAATCCTACTCAGGCGATAGGCCATATTCGTTCAATGCTATTACAACAAGGCGTTTAAATTGGTCGAGTAATAGCTTGATTTTTAGGTAGAAACGCTTAATTTCTACTACAATGATAGAAATTATTAAGGCAGCTTTTAACTTAGGTTAAAGGCTGTTTTTGTTTTTACTTGCCTAAAAGTCCGAATTAATTAGATTTTGGTATAACTTATACCCTAAACATTGATCTCTGCGGGTAGTCTTTTGCGAGTGAAATCACTATAATACGCGCAAATTTTTAAGGCGTTTGATTAACTCGATAAACGTCTTAGATAAACTCTTTAATTTCAACCAAAAGTGGAAAGTAAATCATGAACTTACACGAGTATCAGGGTAAGCTATTATTCAAAGAATACGGCCTGCCAGTATCGAGCGGTATCGCTGTGGATTCCCCCAAAGCGGCATTCGAAGCTGCAGGGCAACTTGGCGTAGATAAATGGGTAGTTAAGGCGCAGGTTCACGCAGGTGGCCGCGGTAAAGCAGGCGGTGTAAAACTTGTTGACACCAAAGAAGAAGTTAAAGAGTTTGCCAAGCAATGGCTAGGTAAAAACTTAGTAACCTACCAAACGGATGAAAATGGCCAACCTGTTTCAAAAATTCTCATCGAAGAGTGCACTGACATTGCACAAGAGCTTTACTTAGGCGCAGTTGTAGATCGTTCAACTCGTCGCGTAGTTTTTATGGCTTCAACTGAAGGTGGAGTCGAAATCGAGAAAGTTGCTGAAGAAACGCCAGAGAAAATCCATAAAGCGATTATCGACCCACTAGTTGGCGCGCAACCTTATCAGGGCCGTGAGCTAGCATTCAAGATGGGCTTGGAAGGTAAGAACGTGAAGCAATTCACGCACATCTTTTTACAACTATCAAAATTGTTCCACGACTTAGACTTAGCTTTACTTGAAATCAATCCATTGGTTATCAAGGAAGATGGTGATTTGCATTGTCTAGATGCAAAAATCAACATTGACGGAAATGCCGTTTATCGCCATCCACAACTTCGTGAGATGCACGATCCAAGTCAAGAAGATGAGCGTGAAGCACATGCCGCTTCTTTTGACTTAAACTATGTAGCGTTAGATGGAAGCATTGGCTGTATGGTTAACGGTGCAGGCCTGGCTATGGGAACAATGGATATCGTGAATCTTCACGGCGGTAGCCCAGCAAATTTCCTGGATGTTGGCGGTGGTGCAACTAAAGAGCGCGTTGTTGAAGCTTTCAAAATTATCTTAACTGACGACAATGTAAAAGCCGTATTAGTGAATATCTTCGGTGGTATCGTTCGATGTGACCTTATTGCAGAAGGTATCATCGGTGCGGTTGAAGAAGTTGGTGTAGAAGTCCCTGTAGTTGTTCGACTTGAAGGTAACAACGCAGAGCTAGGCCAAAAAGTACTTGCTGAAAGTGGTTTAAACATTATCGCTGCTAATAGCCTTAGAGACGCAGCAGAGAATGTTGTTGCAGCAGCGGAGGGCAAATAAATGAGCGTTTTAATCGATAAGAATACAAAAGTTATTTGCCAGGGATTTACTGGTTCACAAGGAACTTTTCACTCAGAGCAGGCGATTGAGTACGGAACAAAAATGGTTGGCGGTGTGACACCTGGTAAAGGCGGTCAAACGCATTTAGGCCTTCCTGTTTTCAATACTGTTGCTGAAGCAGTTGAAGAAACAGGCGCAGAAGCTTCTGTAATTTATGTGCCAGCACCTTTTTGTAAGGATTCTATTCTTGAAGCGGCCAATGCCGGTATCAAGTTAATCGTTTGTATTACTGAAGGTATCCCAACATTGGATATGCTTGACGCAAAAGTTAGATGTGATGAGTTAGGTGTGCGTTTAATCGGGCCTAACTGCCCAGGGGTAATTACTCCTGGTGAATGTAAAATTGGTATTATGCCAGGTCACATCCACAAGCCGGGTAGAGTTGGTATCGTGTCTCGCTCCGGTACCTTGACTTATGAAGCGGTTAAGCAAACAACTGATGCTGGTTTTGGCCAATCTACTTGTGTCGGTATTGGTGGCGACCCTATCCCAGGTACAAACTTCATTGATGTCCTAGAAATGTTCGAAAAAGACCCAGCAACCGAAGCGATCGTTATGATTGGTGAAATTGGTGGAACTGCTGAAGAAGAAGCTGCTGCTTATATTAAAGCAAATGTGACTAAGCCAGTGGTTTCTTACATTGCTGGTGTAACAGCTCCTCCTGGTAAACGTATGGGCCATGCTGGTGCAATTATTTCTGGTGGTAAAGGTACTGCTGACGAGAAATTTGCAGCACTTGAAGATGCTGGAGTGAAAACCGTACGCTCATTAGCTGATATCGGCGATGGGCTAAAAGAGATTACCGGTTGGTAACTTTTTGAATATGTTAAAAAAACCAGCTTCGGCTGGTTTTTTTTCGTTTGGAAATTAAGTTTGATTTATTGTGAGGAACTATCAATAGTTGAGCCAAATAGACTAGAAAAATTCGCCGCATAGACTAGGCTTAAGATTAATATCGCGCGAGTCTTTATCTTTTTAAAGATCCTAGTTCAGGAGTTGATAGTAGCCATGTTGACCGTACCGCAGGACATCAAGATCCTCATTGTTGATGATGTCACAGATAATATTCAACTAGCCATGAATATTCTCCGAGAAGAAAATTATCAATTTTCATTTGCGACTGATGGGATCAAAGCGCTTAATTTGATTGAAGATGAAAAATTTGACCTGATTTTGTTAGATGTAATGATGCCAATGCTAGATGGTTTCGAAGTATGCAAACAAATTAAAGAAAAGAAGAAAAATAGAGAAACTCCCATTATCTTTCTTACTGCAAAATCTGATATTGATTCTCTTGAAAAAGCGTTTGAGTTAGGCGCAGTCGATTATGTAATCAAACCTTTCCAACCTGGAGAGTTGTTAGCCCGAGTTAGAACTCATGTTGACCTCTATCACTCGAGAGAGCTCTTAAGGCAGGCTAATGAACAACTGGAAGTTAAAACAAAACTTCAGAGTCAACGGCTAAAACAAGAGTTAGAAGAAAATCAGAAGGAAATGATCTATGCGTTAATGGAAATGATGGAAAGTACTTCTGATGAAACAGGGCAGCATATCCGGCGAGTGGCGGAACACTCTAAGTTGTTGGCCCATTATAGTGAGTCATTGAGTGAAGAAGATGAAATGATCGTTTACTACGCCGCTCCAATGCACGACATAGGCAAAATCGCAATACCAAAGGAGATCCTCCATAAACCCGGTAAACTGACCGAAGCTGAATTTGCAATAATGAAAACACATGCCGAGAAAGCGGAGGAGTTTCTCAAATATTCTCATCGAAAATTATTGCGAGCAGCGTCAATAATTGCCACTCAGCATCACGAAAAATGGGATGGTTCTGGTTACCCTAAAGGCCTTAAAGGTAACGACATTCATATCTACGGACGCATAGTGGCGTTAGCTGATGTTTTCGATGCACTTACCCATAAAAGGCGCTACAAGGAAGCGTGGGGAATCGATGAAGCTGTTGAATATGTAAAACAACATTCTGAGACTCAATTCGATCCCGTCCTTGTAGAAATATTCACTGATCACCTACCTGAATTTATTGAAATAGCTAAAATTGCTTAGATCTAAAATGAAGCAATTAGTTTCTATATCATTGGCTCTTTTTTTAATCTTGTCCCCTAGTTTGAGGGCTGAGCAAGATGACTCTCTTGAAACTATTAATATTCAATTTAAGTGGATGCATAGCTTTCAATTCGCTGGTTATTATGCAGCGATTGAAAAGGGATTTTTTGAACAGGAAGGGCTTAAAGTCAGGCTGCTCGAAAAGCAGCCTGGGAAGAATTACATGGACTCTGTGCTCAACGGGAATGCGGAGTATGGTGTATCCGATATATCTTTGCTTAACTATCATACCAGCGGTTATCCCGTTGTTTTGGTGGCTCAGATTTTTCAACGTTCACCTTTAGTTTTCGTATCCCATAAATCCTCGGGTATTATTAGTCCTTTTGAAATGATAGGTAAAACGGTTGCATTTAACACTGACAATCGTGGAGACGCTTCACTTAACTCTCTCTTACTAAAAACCTTGGGCGGCACTGACGGAATTAACGTTGTTAAATTTGATCAAAATACGCGCGGGAAATTTTTAGATGGAGAGGTTGACGTTTATTCAGTTTATGCTACTTCACAACCTTTCATGTTTAAACAAATGGGAGTTGAGTTCAATATAATTAATCCGCAAAACTATGGCGTGGATTTTTATGGCGATAACTTGTTTACAACAAAACATGAGGTTGAGAAAAATCCGCTAAGGGTGGAGAAAGTAAAGCGTGCGGTCCTAAAAGGCTGGGATTACGCATTAAAAAATCCAGATGAACTAATAGAGATTATTAGAGCCAAATATACGCCTAATCTCTCGTACGAGCATCTAAAGTTCGAAGCTAATGCAACTAGAGATTATATAATTGCCGATTTTGTTCAGCTCGGTTCAATTGATTTTGACCGGCTTAAAAAAGTTGCGGAAGACTATGTCCGAATGGGACTGTCCGATTCGGCAAAGATAGATAGAGATTTCGTTTTTGAAGCGACTTTGTTACAAGTAGCATTGAATCAGCAACAAATAGAGTGGGTAAACAAAAATCCGATAGTTAAAGTTGCAAGTGATTCCGATTGGGAACCTTTCGAATTTGTAGATGAAAATAATAATTATGAAGGGTTTTCAAAAGATTTTATTGAACTTGTGGGGGGAAAAACAGGGCTCAAGTTTGAGTTTACGCCTAAACTTTGGGAGGAAACCCTGCAAAGTGTCTATGATCAGAAAAATGATATTTTAATTGCTGCTTACCGCAACAAAGAAAGAGAGAAAAAACTCGACTTTTCCCTTCCTTATTATCGCTCACAGAATCGTTTTTTTTACCACAAGAGCCTAGAACTAACTGATTACACGGACTTTGGCGGGTTAACTCTAGTATTAACTGAGGGTTATGGCTTGGCGGAGAAAATCAGGGAACTCTATCCAAACTTAGAGATAATCTATGTTAAGAGAATTCAAGAGGGAGTCGACCTGGTTAATAGTAGAAAGGCGGATCTTCTATTCGACTCTTATGAAGTGATCAGCTACATCCTGATGCGACAACAAATCACAGATATTGTCGCATTTAAAGGGCTTGAAGGTGATGCTGTAAATCCAATCCACATTGCAGTGCGTAAAGAAATCCCTCAATTATTGGGAATTATAAATCTTGGTATTGCTTCTGTAACCAATGTGGAAAAAGAAGCGCTACTAAAAAAGTGGAATATATTGCCGAGTGAATTAATCAGTAAGCAAATAAAGCTGACTGTTGATGAAGTTAGATGGCTCGGTAGGAATAATAAGCTTGTTTTCGCCGGTGACCCCGACTGGCTTCCATTTGAAGGTGTCGACAGTAAAGGAAATTACATCGGAATTGTTTCCGAATTTGTCGAGATGATAGAAGAGATGTTGAGTATTAAGGTAGAAGTAGTAAACACTTCTTCGTGGGATGAAACTATCGAATTATTGCAAGAAGAAAAGATCGACTTCTCTTCCGCATCTTCAACTTTTAGGTATGACTTTCCTGTTGTAAGAAGTAATAAATATTTAAGCACTCCTTTTGTTATGGTTGCCAAAGACATAGAAGGTTATGTGGATGATATTTCACAGGTAATAGATAAGAGAATTACTTTATTAAGAGATTATCAAGCCAGTATCGAATTACAACGACTTTACCCTAATAAAGAATTCGACTTAGTAACTACCACTAATGATGGTCTTCGTAAGTTGTCGAATGGCGAAACAGATATCGTTATTTGCTTACTTCCCTTAGCCAATTACCAAATAAATGTAAATGGCTACGATAATCTAAAGGTGGTTGGAAGAACAGAGTTTACTACATCTTTGACTTTCGTATTAACTGACAAAAATAAACAGTTTGTTTCGATTATTAATAAAGTGCTAGCAAATGTAAGCACACGAGAAAAGCAGGCATACATATCAAAATGGGGTAAGAAAGGATTTCTGGTTAAAACAGATTATCGTATGTTGATAATTGTCAGTATTGCTTCGCTATTGATCTTGGCATTAATCCTCTATTCAAATAGAAAATTAAAAGCAGAGGTAGATCTTCGCTCTAGAATTCAGGAGTCGCTTAGACAAAGTGAGCAGAACTTATCTACATTAATCGATAGAATTCCGATCGCCATTTTCGTTTCCGATCCACTTGATAATAGCTTGCTAATGGCAAATCCCTCGGCCTTATATGCACTCCAGATTGATAGCGAAAATATAGAAAGTGTCAATACTTTGCAGTTTTATGAGCAATCAGACAGAAACAAGAATAATCACTTGGCCCACGGTTTAGTTAAGGAGTCATCGAGCGAAAATATATCGACAATTTTCAGAGCCAATGGTGAATCGTTTAAAGGACTGGTATCGATATTACCAGTAAATTTCAGACAGAAAGAAGCCGAGCTCAATATTATTGTTGATATGGATGATAGAGTTAAAATGGAGTATGAGCTTCAAGAAGCCAAAGAAGCTGCAGAGCTTGCAAATAAGGCAAAGTCTGAATTCTTAGCCAATATGAGTCATGAGATCAGAACTCCAATGAATGCGATTATTGGTTTTACCGAGCTACTTCAAGAGCAAGTCAAAGGCGATAAACTAAGTGGGTTTGTTAAAACTATACGTTCTGCTGGAAATAATTTGTTAATGCTGATTAACGATATTCTTGACTTATCAAAAATTGAAGCAGGTAAGCTAAATATTGTTAAAAAGCCAGTTGATTTGGTTGATATTCTGGAAGATATCGCCAATGTATTCACTATGACAATTAAGGGAAAGGATTTAGATTTAAAGTTAGAAGTTGATGAGAATATTCCAGGCGTGTTATTACTGGATGGAGTAAGAATAAGGCAGGTTTTATTTAATTTGGTGGGTAATGCGGTTAAATTTACTGACAAGGGCGGTGTGGTATTACGAGCAGCAGTTACTAGCCAAGAATTGAGTAGTCAATCTATTGCATTAAGAATAGAAGTAGAGGATTCCGGGATAGGAATTGCAAAAGCAGAAATCAATTCAATTTTTGAAAGTTTTAAACAACAGGAAGGTCAGAGTGTTAGGAAGTTCGGTGGGACTGGTTTAGGCTTAACAATTAGCCGAAGACTAACAGAACTTATGGGAGGAGAAATTCTGGTTGAAAGTGATGTTGGAAAAGGAAGCCGATTTGCCTTAATTTTTGACGATGTAGAAGTGGCGAGCATAAGTGATTCAAACTTAGTATCTAACACTGTGGCGGAAGTACAGAAAGCAGATTTTCTTGGAGCTAAAGTCTTGATAGTCGACGATATAAGTGACAATAGAAATTTGCTTAAAGAAATATTTAGAGAACTCAACATTGAGATTGAGGAAGCTTGTAATGGAAAAGAAGCGGTTGAGAAAGCTAGAGAAAATTCTCCCGATTTAATAGTCATGGATATTCGGATGCCTGAAATGGATGGATATCAAGCTTCTGAGATTATTAAGAAAGAACAACCGCAAATGAAAATTGTCGCGCTGACGGCATCCGTAATGAGGGATGATTATGAAAAGCGTCGGCGAGAAAACTTCCTAGGTTATTTAAGAAAACCGGTACTTAGAAAAGACTTAATCAGCGAGCTTAAGAAACACCTACCTTTTCAAGACATTAAATCTGCTCCAGATGAGATAGAATTGACTGAAGTTGCTCATGTTGCAAAGCTCACCAAGCTAAAATTAAGAAGTGAATATTCTGATGTTTTGAATAGGCTTACTAAGTCAAATAACAT
This sequence comes from Kangiellaceae bacterium, assembly GCA_026196875.1. Taxonomy (GTDB): domain Bacteria; phylum Pseudomonadota; class Gammaproteobacteria; order Enterobacterales; family Kangiellaceae; genus Aliikangiella. The sequence goes on along the minus strand of JAPHTP010000110.1, from coordinate 12,577 downwards.
TAGCGAAATAGGGGAGTTTGCAGTTACGCTTGATGAGATAGCAAAACTAGAAAGTGACCAAGCGTTAGAAAACATAGCTCAAAAGCTTGAACAAGCGGTTTCTTCATTCGATATTAAGTTAATTCAGAATTTACTATCAAGTTTAAAAGATATATCTGAATCATGATTTTTACATTTCGAAAATAAAGGCTGCCGAGTTAGTTCCTCTAAAATCACTATCAATCTGAACTTGTTCATCTTTTGACCATTATATCAAACTAATCACACTGCATTTTGAATGAGATTGACTCAAGTCAAAAGTTTGTATAGCTTCAACTCATAGAATAACTCCTCTTTAAAATTACGGTTAAGTATGGCTGAACAAAACTCTGAATCTATAGCGAAACTCAATAAAATTCGAAGTAATATAGATAAGATTGACAAGCAACTCATTGAATTACTTAGGCAGCGCTCACTTTGTGTTCAGGAGATCGCTGAAATTAAGTGTCAAAATCAACTTCCTATTTACGACGGAAATAGAGAAAAACGGATTTTAGAAGAGAAAACTTCCAACAATCCGACCAAGTACCAAGCGGTGGATCTAGCGAATATTTTTCACGCGATTATGCGTGCAGGCCTCAATCAACAACTACTGTACCGTTCCGAACATGAGGAGTAGCCGTGGAGCTGGTATGCCCGGCAGGGAATTATCAATCGTTAATTAAGGCCGTTGATAATGGCGCGAACGCTGTTTACATAGGCCTCAAAAATGAAACGAATGCAAGGCATTTTGCTGGCCTAAACTTTTCTGAAGATGATATTAAGAAAGCAATTGATTATGCCCATCAGCATAAGTGTAAGGTCTATTGTGCTATTAATACTTACCCACGTCAGACGAAATGGGAGCGTTGGGCATATTCAGTGGATAGCGCAATTGGGTTGGGTATTGATACCCTAATCGTTGCGGACATCGGGGTAATGGACTACATCCGTAATAAACACTCCGAATTTCCTATACATCTTTCTGTGCAGGCTTCTGCAACTAATCTGGGAGCACTCAAGTTTTATCATCGAGAGTTTCAAATAAGAAGAGCTGTGTTACCTAGGGTACTATCTTTACGGCAAGTTGAATATCTAGCTAAAAATGCTCCGTTGGAAATTGAAGTATTTGGTTTTGGAAGTTTGTGTATTATGGCCGAAGGACGATGTTACTTGTCTTCTTATATGACAGGAGAGTCACCGAATACTCAAGGCGTGTGTTCACCGGCTGCCTACGTTAAATGGGAAGATAAAGGAAGTATTTTAGAATCAAGACTAAATAACTTGCTAATCGATCGCTTCACGGAAGATGAAACTGCCGGTTATCCAACCCTCTGTAAAGGGCGATTTGAAGTGGAAGGGAAGGTAGAACACGCATTAGAAGAGCCTACCAGTTTAAACACCATGGGTATTCTCCCTGAATTGAAAAAGGCCGGTGTTGCGGCCATTAAAGTAGAAGGTCGCCAAAGAAGTCCCGCCTACATTGCTTCGGTAACAAAACAGTGGCGTAAGGCAATTGATGATGTTGCTATAAGACAGCAAAGAGTCGATCCCAAGCAAATAGAGCAACTTGCTGAGTTTGCTGAAGGCGCGCAAACTACTATTGGCGCTTATGAACGGAGCTGGCAATAGTATGGCGCAAGTTAAGAAAATGAAGTTATCGTTAGCAGCAAATCCATACTTTTGGCAAAAACAAAAATATTTTGATTTCTACCATGATATAGCAAGTACCAATATAGATATCATTTATTTAGGGGAAACTGTCTGCTCTAAAAGGCGAGAAATGAAATTTGAAGATTGGTTGGACATTGCCTCACACTTGTCTTCTAAGGGAAAGCAGGTTGTGCTTTCTACTATGACCTTAATTGAAGCAGCTTCTGAATTTAAATATATGAACAAGATCTGTTCCCAACAAGATTTCTTAGTTGAAGCCAATGATATGGCTGCGGTTTATCTTTTGAGTGAAAATAGATTACCTTTTGTTGTTGGCAGCGCAGTCAATCTGTATAACTTAACGAGCTTTAATCGGTTTAAAAATTTAGGAATGAAGCGCTGGGTAGTACCTGTAGAATTAGGTAAAGACGATTTAAATTCATTAACAAGTGATGTAAGTACCGATGAAATAGAAATTGAATATCAAGTGTTTGGCAGGATGCCTTTAGCTTATTCGGCTCGTTGTTTTACCGCCAGACACCATCGTTTGGCTAAAGATGATTGCCAATTTAAGTGCTTGGACTATGAGCAGGGCATTCATGTTAAAACTCAAGAAGGGGATACTTTTGCTCAAATAAATGGGATCCAGACCCAGTCTTCCAAAGTTACCAATCTTTTGTCTCAATTAAGTGAGTTAGCCGAGAAAAAAGTATCTGTTGCAAGGATTTCTCCGGTGGGCTATGAAGATACAATAAATGTGATAAACCAATTTTCGGACCAGATAAAAGGGGATAGCGATGAGTCTGTTTGCCATCAATTAAAAGGTCTCAAAAACGATTATCTATTCTGTAACGGGTATTGGAATCAAATTGAAGGAATGAACTTTGTTGAGTAAGATTGAGCCTATGTAAATAAAATGCTGAGTCGATCCAATGTCTAAGTCAGAAAATAAAGAAAAGAATAAAGAAAAGAATAAGGAAAAAGACACAAGGTATTTTATTGAGATCGATTTAGCGAGTCTGAAATTGACCAGATGTGGGTATGAACAACGTGAAAATCTCAATAAAGGTCGCCAATCGGATCCTAAAACTCACCGATTGTTTTTAACTTTGGGTCAATATAACAAGTTCGTTGATAGATGTTCTTCAGAGCTTTCAACTATTCTTGATAAGTAAGATTTGTCTTGATAATTAAAGCTTACCAGCTGATTTCGTTAATTTCTTTTCTTAAATTCACAAAAAAGCAATAATCATCAAGTTTTTATTTAGGGCTATTTGTATTCTGCTGCTGCCCAGGAGTTTACGCTACTACATATGAAGTCAATCTATCGGCTAGATAAAATTAAAGACTATTGCTTAGATAATCTTGATAAAGACCTGTCTCTTGATACGGTGTCGAGAATGGCTGGTGTTTCTAGATATCATTTGCATCGTTTGTTTAATGCTCGTTTTGGGATTAACTTAGGCGAGTTGGTAACTAATGCTAGAATGCATAGAAGCTGTTACCAATTGGTATTTCGAAAGCAATTAAGTGTTCTAGATGTAGCATTGGAGGCTGGATTCTCTAGTCACGAAGCTTTTAGTCGAAGATTTAAATCGACTTTTGGAATTTCACCACGCCAATTTAGGAATGAGCCGAATTCTATCTCTGTCTTAAGCGATTCTACCTGGATACAACAATTCAATAATAGTTTATTACAGGAGAATAAAATGGAAGAGACATTATTTGATTTTAAAGTAATGCAAGTTGAGCCCGTGAATTTAATTGAATATCGGCATGTTGGGGCGCAGCGTTTATTGCCCGAGTCTATAAGTGAGTTCATCGTGTGGCGTAAAAAAAATAGACTGCATCCCAGCCGATTTAGAACATTTAACTTAGTTTATTGCGATCCAAGAACCACCCCTGATACTGACTTTCAATTTGGTTTAGCGTCCGAAGTTAATCGTAGCAATATCCCGTTAGAGAATGGCTACTATTGTGTAACCTTACCAGAAGGAAGCTACATTGTTTATTCTCATTTGGGCGATGAGATAAGCCTTGGCAGAAAAGTTGAAGAGTTATACCAGTACTGTCTGAACAATGATGACTTTGAATTAGCTGATTTTCCGATGGTATTTGAACGTAAGAGTTTTTATCCAGAGGTTGCGATTAACCAACAGCAGACTGATATTTTACTACTGCTTAAATAGTCGTTTCCTAACTGCAAAATCCAGACCTAAAAAGCAGGTTAAAAAATACACTTTTATGACCTGTTTACCCTATCTCAAACTTTTCGAAATTCTGAAATTTTTTTGCCATAAAATGTTTTTATATTCGATCTGATTGTTCAAATTTTTTGAGCAGTTTTATATAAAGCTGATTCAATTAGGAGATAAAAATGACAGCTCGAGTTGCGTTAGTTACCGGTGGTACTGGTGGCATTGGTACGGCTATTTGTAGAAGGTTGGCAGAGGAGGGATTTAGTGTTGTTGCTGGTTATTATAGTGGCAACAATCACGATAAGGCCAAGGCATGGAAGCAAGATCAGTTAGACGCAGGATATGAAATTGATATTAGTTATGCAGATTTAAAAGACCCTGAGTGTTGCTTGCGCAGTTATCTTGATATAAGAGAAACGAAAGGACTAATTGAAGTATTGATTAATAATGCTGGTATTGCTGCAGACTCTAGCTTCAAAAAAATGAGCGCTGAACAATGGCAGTCAGTTATTGATACTAATCTGACAGGAGTTTTTAATATTACTCAGAGAGTTGTACCTGATATGGTGGAGAAAGGATTTGGCAGGATAATCAATATTTCTTCGGTTAATGGGCAGCGAGGACGTTTCGGTCAGACTAACTACGCAGCTGCGAAAGCTGGTATGCATGGTTTTACTAAGTCTTTGGCATTTGAGCTAGCACGTAAAGGTATTACTGTTAATACTATTTCTCCCGGATATGTTGCAACCAAAATGATAAAAGCGGTCCCGGAAGATGTTCAGCAGGAGATTCTAAAAGAAGTTCCCGTTGGTCGTTTTGCTGAGCCAGAAGAAATTGCATATGCGGTTTCCTTTCTTGTTGCAGATGAGGCAGGTTATGTTACCGGCTCTAATCTTTCTATTAATGGTGGGCAACATACTTATTGAGTTGCTATTTAAGTTACTATTTAAGTTGCTGTCAGTGCGAAATAGTTATTAGTACTAAAGGAGGAATAGTGTTCTTGTAGGAGCGGTTTTAACCGCTAAGCGATGATGAGTTTTTTGAGAATTGTGACTAACGGGATATTGCTCCTGCATGGTCCGCATATCTTACGTCCCTGTAAAAAATTCGCTCCTACAAGAACTTATATATGAGTACTCATCACTTTTTAATGAAAGTCTCTTGAGTGCCGCCGAAAAGCTGGGAGCCTGTCACTAATATCTTTGATATGCCCGGCAACCACGTGGACTACCTTTCTTTCTCTTTCGATTACTCCTTTAATGAGTAAAAGACGGCTGGTTAAAATTGCTTTTTTGAATTTTTCTAGCGTATTCCGCCATACGATAACATTTATATTACCTGTCTCATCTTCCAAGGTTAAAAACAAAACTCCTGAGGCGGTCCCTGGCTTTTGTTTACAAGTTACCACGCCGGCAATTTTTACAAATTGTCCCTGGCGCATTTGTTTGAGTTGAACGGCACGTTTGCATGTTTCAACCCAATGATTATCGCGCATAATAGCCATAGGATGTTTATTTAAAGTTAATCCAGTGGCTTTATAATCGGCTACCATATCTTCAACGACTGTTGGCGTAGATAAGTTAAGCTCAGTGATAGAGGGGGAAGCGTATTCACTAGTATCTAATTGATGTAGTAGTGGCTTTTCCTCTTCGATTGCTAGCGATTGCCATTGGGCATGGTAGCGGTTTTGGGCTAATCTAGGGAATGCATTTGCTCGTACCAAGGCGTCTTTTTCTATTGCGTTGAGTTTGGTGCGATAAACTAGATCTTTTATGCTTCTGAAAACTTTCAGTTTTCTCTGTTGAATGATTCTTTCAGCAGCATTTTGATTAAAGCATTTTACCAGATGCATACCTAATCTAATTTGATACGGTATGTTGTTGATACAATTGATTTTATTTGAATCGACTAAAATATGCGAATCCCATAAACTATAATCAATATCGACAGGGAGTATTTCTAACTTATGGCGCACAGCATCCTGAACTAATTGGGAAGGGGAGTAAAACCCCATTGGTTGACTATTTAATAGAGCACAAAAAAAAGCTGCACCATGATGTCGTTTTAGCCAAGCAGAGAAGTAAGCTAAAATTGCAAAGCTGGCTGAATGTGACTCAGGAAAGCCATAACTACCAAAACCTTTCATTTGTTCAAAAAGTCGTTCTGCAAACTCCTGAGGATACTCATTTGCGAGCATTCCATTGATTAATTTCTTTTTAAATTGATAAAGATCGCCGTTGCGTCCCCAGGTGGCCATTGCTCGCCTGAGTTGATCGGCTTCTCCGCCGCTAAACCCTGCTGCAACCATGGCAAGTTGAATCACTTGTTCCTGGAAAATAGGAACGCCTAAAGTTCGCTTTAGCACTTTTTCGATTTTATTATCATAATAAACTGTTTCCTCTTCTCCGTTGCGTCGTTTTAAGAAGGGGTGCACCATTTTGCCCTGAATTGGTCCGGGGCGAACAATCGCAATTTGTATGACCAGATCATAAAATTTCTCAGGGCGAAGCCGAGGAAGCATACTCATTTGCGCTCGAGACTCAATCTGGAAAATACCAATAGTATCGCCCCTGCAGATCATATCGTAAGTTGATTTATCTTCTTTTTTTATATCTGAAAGCTGAGCAACTGAAGAGTAAGTTGAGGTAATCTCCAAACATTTTCTAATCATGGTTAGCATGCCCAAACCAAGCACATCAACTTTTAGTAACCCAAGTGCTTCAATGTCATATTTATCCCACTGTATAACCGTTCTATCCGGCATGCTTGCGTTTTCAACGGGAACTAAGGTTGATATGGGGCGGTGAGTAATAATAAAACCACCAACATGTTGTGATAAATGACGTGGGAACCGCAAGATACTAATGACTAATTCGAAAAATGTTTTGATCAGCAAGCTATCTATCGAGAGGTTAATTTCCTTTAGGTAGTTTTTCAGATTATCAAATTTATCCCACCAGGCAAGAGATTTACTCAAGTGTTCAAGTATCGATTTTTCAATTCCTAGCGCCTTCCCTACATCTCGAATTGCACTTTTTAAACGGTAGGTAATAACCGTTGCAGTCAATGCTGCATGTTCTCTGGAATATTTTTTATAAATATATTGAATGACTTCTTCACGTCTTTGATGCTCAAAGTCTACATCAATATCAGGCGGCTCATCTCTTTCTTGTGATATGAAGCGCTCAAATAACAGGCTGCTTTGCTCGGGGCTTACTTCGGTAATAAACAAGCAATAACAGGCCAGAGAGTTAGCCGCAGAACCTCGCCCTTGGCAGAGGATTTTTTGCTCTCTTGCGAATTTGACAATGTCATAGACGGTTAAAAAATAATGTTCATAGTGAAGCTTCTTTATGATAGCTAATTCATGGTTTAATTGTTTTAATGTTTCTTTTTTGATTCCTTTTGACCAGCGTTTTTTTGCCCCTTCAAAGCAGAGGTATCGTAAATATTCAGAAGCAGATATGTTGGGAGGGAGTACTTCATCGGGGTATTGATAGCACAATTCTTCTAATGAGAAGTGGCAAAGCTTAGCTATCGTATTAGTTTCTGCCAGCAGGCTTTTAGGGTAGAGCTCTTTTAACTGTTTTAATGGTCTTAGATATTGTTCGGCATTACTGATTAATTGCTTTCCTAATGCTTGTACTGTTTTATTTTTTTTTATTGCAGTAACGCAGTGTTGAAGTTTTATTCTTTTTTTACAATGCATTAAAACTTGGCCTTGCGCAACTAAGGGAAGTGAAAGATGTTGAGCTAATTCAACACATTCAAGATAAAGTTGGTAGTCATAAGCTTTTAGAAGTCGTGGATATCCGACCCACAACTTTTTATAAAAAGCACTTTTTAGTTCTTTCAGTTGTTCAAAACTAGTTTTGAAATTAAGCGATGGTGTGTTTTTTTCAGTATTTTCGTGGACAGGCAACCAGATACACAAGCAAAATTTAATAAGTTGACAGAGCTCTCTTATTTTAACTTGATAGTTTCCTTTTTCAGAGCGGCGCCTGGCTAGGGTGATTAGAGTTGAAAGCTCGGCATAAGCTTCTTTACACGGACAAAGCAGAATAACTTCCATGTCCTTTGTAGATTGCCAGTCGACTTTAAAACGAGAGCCGATAATAATTTCGAATGGCCTATCAGGAGTTTCTTCCTCGTTATATCTCTTGGCAGCTATATGGGCTCGGACAATTCCGGCAAGAGTGCATTCATCGGTAATAGCAATGCCCGCATAGCCAAGTTGTATTGCTTGACTAACCAGCTCTTCAGGATGAGAGGCTCCAGTTAAAAAAGTGAAATTGGTAGTTGTGTTGAGTTCGTAGAATTGCATTTAGGATTTCCTATCACCCATAAATCCCATGTAAAAACCATTGCCTTTTCTCTTGATCAAAAAACACCCAGTAAATTGTTCCATCTTGATGCTCGGCTAAAAAATAATCTCTAGCTACATTTTTCTTCCACCAATAACTGGTAATTTTTTCTTGGCTGGAAATGATTTGTAGTTCTCCTTTCCATAATAATTTTCTTTGGTTAAACTGAATTGGTTTTGGCTTCTCAAATAGCCAAGCTGGCCGAGAGGTTTGTTGATTAATATCTAAGGCGAGCGATAAGGAAATATATTTATGATGACTTGCTTCTTGAACAAGTCTAGAGTCGTTTATTTCCATTGAATAGCTTGAGGCAAGTTCAGGAACATGTTCTTGTCGTTGAGCTATTTGATAACAACTGTTATTGCCAAGTTTGGCTCGGATTTTATGGATAAAATGATTATCTTGTTTAAAGTCTCCACTATCTTCAAATAGACTTTTGCTTTCACTGGTTAGCTCATTTAATTTATTTGCAGTAAGAGCTATAGCTTCGATAGGGGCATGCAAGGTATAGCGTTCTAAGTTTAGCTGAGTTAGTTCAATATAAACTTTGGAGTCTATTAGGCTTTCAGAAATAAGTATTTCGAAACCAATAGTGTTTTTTTCTGAGTCAAATAACTCCCAATAAAGACTTTGGCAACTTTTCTGCTTTAATCGCAAAAATTGGCAGAGCTGCTGAGTTAGTCTTTTGATTGGAAATAACAGACCCTGGCGATGATGAACTACGTCAATAAATTCTACTTTCTGGTAAAAACTTTCTGGTGGCACAAAGTAGTCCTCAGGATCTGCTAATTTGGCAAAAAGTTGCATAAGATAGCGATAAGTATCAACCCCAAAACGTTTTCTGATTGCACTCTCAGGGAGATGGGCTAGCTCTCCAATAGTTTTGAAACCAACCGACTGAATCTTTTCGATAGATTTATAATCGATCTCCATTAACTCAACGGGTATTTTTTCTAGCTGCTTATTAACTAGTTCAAAGTCGATTTTTGCTTGGGGATTATTATCTAACTCTTTTGCTTCAATACTAGGAATTGATTGCAGTGAGCTTGCCAAAGGGTAGTGTGATAATAAGCGCGCACTCTTTTCGCTATGACCAATGCCTAATTGGAACTCGACTGGCTCTTCAATCAATAACAGACTAACAACATCAATTAAATTATTAATTCCTCGATAAAGTTGTAAGCTCCGACCAATTTCTAAGGAGAGTAAAGCCTGTTGAATAGATAAGTTTTCACGCCATTGAGGTTGCTGAATTTTTATTGAAGATGAAACTTGATAAAGTAAAATAGCTAGGTTTTGTAACTGCTGAGCTTCTTGATATTTATTTCTTTCAATTAACTGTAAGTGATCACAAAAAGCAAATGCGCTGGTAACGTTTTGGCCAATTCTAACCCCTCGTTGATGAGCTTCCTGATTTAAACAATAAACCAAATTATCTTCTATTATTGCGCAAGCAGGTGATAGCTTTTCATTTGAATTGGCTATTTTGCCTGAGTGAGTGGTTTTATTTGAGTGAATACTTTTATCGGAATAAGTTATTTTTTGTTGGTTGTTTACGTTGACAAGTACAGATTCAAGAGGCAACTGGGGAAGACGAATAGATAACCACATAGCAACACACCAGCAAAATTAATGTAGAGAGGGTGTCGATGCTGCTTCAACAAGTGTTGTTTTAGCAAAGCTTAGAGGCTTATGCTCAGTAATGAGTTTGTTTGAGTTGCCTTTGAGTGATAATTGTTGGTTGTCTTTTGGTTGATTGCTTGTGTTATAAACTGGCCATTGGTTAACTGGTGTAGCATTCCAATAAGCACGCTCCGGAAATAAATTAAGCTTAACTTGTTGACCGCTCCAACCACCTGGTTGTTTTATGATGGACAGGTTTTGTTGCGCTTGCTTGTTTTGCATCACAATACGCAAGGCTGCAGCTGAAGATTGTTGTTGTAAAATCTGATCTCGTAATACGAACCCCCAGCAATTTCCATTTTTAGCTGCCAACGTTAATTTGCGCATTTCATTGGTTAATGTTTTTTTAGGTAGCCATATTAAAGCTGCTGAACAAGCTTTCGATGCCATCGCTTGTTGTGCGGCCCAGATAGTATCTTGAGTGGATTTAGCACGAATAATAATGAGTTTAGTTAGATCAATTTGCTGATGACTAAGTGCTGGAGCATAAGGGCGAAAAGGTGGATTAATCCAGCAAATATAGCCTGTTTGTGAGCTTAATTTGGCAAGTAGAGGGCAAACCAGGCGAATTTCGCCGATACCATTACGGGGCAGTAGCAATTCAGTAACTGCACCTTTGGGCCAACCTCTGTAATGAAGTTGTTTATCCAAAGAAGCATAGCCGGTACTTAAGGCAGGGCGACGCACACTTTTTTGTGAGGCTTGCCAAATACTGTTGTTTTGCAATAGCTGGGTGATGGCTGCGGATGACATAAAACGACTAATTACTCTATATTAATGATCGTTAGGAAATTAATGCTACTTATATAAGTAGCATTAAATTAAGTAGTGATCCAGTTGTTTTTTGGTTGAGAGAACTAACTTATTGAATTTACAGAGACTTTATTTTAGAAAATAAAGGGAGATAAATAGCTAACAGGAAGCCGTGGTTAAGAATAAAAGTCATTGATAATGGCTAATCGAATCAAAGGATGTTTAGAAGGCAGTGTTAACCTGACAGATTAATCAGGGTATTTATTTTGAATTTCAATAAATTCATCAAGGTTACCAAGTAATAGCTCAGTCAAATGCGGATCAAAATGTTTACCACTTTCTCGTTTGAGTAAATCAACTATTTTTTCAACAGGCCAAGCATCTTTATAGCAACGCTTATTATAAAGTGCGTCAAATACATCAGCCAAAGCAGCGATACGAGCAAAAATAGAAATTTCCTCGCCTTTTAAGCCTTCAGGGTAGCCTTGGCCATCCCATCTTTCATGATGTTGTCCTGCAATTTGAGCCCCTATATTGAGGACTTCAAGTTGGGAATTGCCTAAAATATCGCGTCCAATTTGGGCGTGATTTTTCATAATTTCCCATTCTTCATCAGTTAGCTTACCCGGTTTATTTAAGATTGAGTCTGGGATCGCGATTTTACCAATATCATGCAGAGGCGCCGCATAGTAGATAACTTCAAGTTCTCGCTCTTCCATATTGAGTTTTTCTGCTAGAACACGGCATATTTCAGCCATTCTCTTAACGTGGAAACTTGTTTCTTTGGAACGGCTTTCCACTGCTTCACTTAAGCGATAAACAATTTCAGATTGGGTTGTTTCAATTTCCTCAAACATACTGATGTTATCAAACGCGATACCAATATGATTACAAAATATCTGCAAAAGGTGCTTATCTAATTGGGATAACTTGGGTAAGCCTTCAAGGTAGAGCACGTTCTGTCGTTTTAAATGTGAATCATAAACTCCTACAAAGTGGTTATTGCCGAAATGATTTTTACCGGAGTGGATTTGCTCCATGATTTCTGCTCTAGTTTCATTATTAACTGCATCTTCGATGTGAGAAGAAATAAAAGGGCTGAACCTTCCGGTCGCAGCCAATATATGATTATCTTCGCCAACCAAAGTAGCTGCGATGCCTTCAAGTTCTCCATAAATAGCGCCTTCACTAACCTGTAATAGGGCGGTTAATTGTTCTAAAGCGCCTTGAGTTAACTCTCGCATGGAGTGTTGGGCAAATATTTTTCCAGTACCTTTAATAATTCCTTCAAGGCCAAGCTTGTTTTTATGGATTGACATAATGTCTCGGTAGGAGCGTAAGCTGGAATACATTAAGGTGAATAGCTTATTGGCTGTTAATTCTGTTTTTTCTTTGTAGTCATTAATATCGTAGTTTTTAATGACGTCCTTTTCTGGTGCCTGTCCAGGTTGGCCGGTGCGTAGGATAATTCGCACGTGCTGGTCTTGATGCACATCTCTAATCCATTTAACTAATTCCAAGCCTGCATGATCAGTTTCCATAACAACATCGAGTAAGATAACTGCATACTGATGTTCTTCAAGTAGTTGCTTAGCGTGTTTAGCAGAAAAAGCTGAATCAATCGTCAATAGTTGGCCTTGAAACTCAAAGCTTTTCAAAGCCAGTCGAGTTACTTGATGGACTTCTGGCTCGTCATCTACAACCAACAGATGCCAGTGTTTCGCGTGTTTGGGTGGAACGCTTACTTCATTTAATCCGTCTTCTTCGTCAGCAAAAACTAAAGTATCTTTATCAGTCATAGAAAGTTCATCGGCCTTATGGCTATTAGTCTAATTATTAGGGCGTGTTGATCTTTCGCCAACTACTACTGTTTGGTCAAGATTCTGTCAAACGAGGCGTGACGAATGC
>JAPHTP010000023.1 GCA_026196875.1 Kangiellaceae bacterium | reverse complement strand
TTTGAGGAGTTCAATGAGTTCATGGAAGTATATGAGCAATAAAAAATATAACCAGTCAAGGCAGCATATGCAAAATACGCAATTCTGCTTGAGGCGTTAATGTAAGGAAGCTAAATGTTAGAACTCGTCATAATATTTATAATTAATCTGATTTTTACAACTTCATTCTTATGGATTGGTATGAAGTGTATGCAAGTATTTACAGGTGTTGGATGGTCAGGTGAATTTTGCTCATTCAAGGAAATAGGTATCGCCGCAGTTGCTGCGTCAGCAGCGTCGATTGTGCCATATATTGGGACATTGTTATCGTTCGTAGTTTTATTAGCACTATTAGTTAAATTTACTGAAACTAGCATCAAAGACGTTATTCTCATGGTTATCTTCGCGAGAGTAGCCTCCTTTGTCGCGGTTTCGTTGTTAGCACCTTTACTTTAAAAGATACATTAACAAGGCGCTGAAATTTAGCGCAAAAACACACGCAAAATTAGCTGAGCATTAGGCATATAAAATGAAGCAACTTATCTTAGTAATTGCATTTTATTCTACACAGGTATTGTGTTGTAAAGACATTTTGCCTGAGCAACCTTTAAAACAAGCTGGAATCTATATTCTTCACAGTTCTGGAGTTAAAGTTTTGTCACAATGTGCTAGGAGTTCATATACTTCAAATGCTGTATGGACTCCGACTGTTAAGCAAGTTCAAATAATTGACAAAAAACTGAAGAAGTATATAAAAGAAAATAATCTAAAATTGAAAATGACCCCTGAGTCCAAATTTCATAGACAGTATTTTGGTTTTTTGCAAAGTGGTCGAAAATTCGTTTATGTGAATGTTTATCCAACTCCAGTGAAATTAAAAAGACCGGAAGGCATTTTTCCTATTGTAAGCTGTGCACCTGATGGAAAATATTGGGGGGCTAACTTTAGTATTGATAGTATGCAATTTGAGTCAGTCGATAGTAATGAGCCTAACAAGATATTGGAAAAAACGACGCGAAAGACGCGCGTTTCAATTAAGCGTTAAGTGTCAGTGCTCATCGGAATAGTGGTGTGAATATATCTTTGTTAGTAATAAGATCTACAAAGCTTGAAGAGAGTCTACAGTTCTATTCTCAGATGTGCCTTGCTTTCCAAAAGGAACAGCATGGAAAGGGCCCAGTTCATTATTCGGCTTTAATATCCGGTATGGTTTTTGAAATCTATCCATGCAGAGAGGGTGAAGAAGCTACAAATAACAGGCTGGGCTTCAGGTTTTGTAAAAAAGACCCCAACTTCACAGACATTGAAGAATGGGCGCAAGAAATCGCCGAGTCTTCTTATATAGACGCTAGTGGAACGGAGTATTATATAGTAGTAGATCCAGATAAAAGAAAAGTTGAGGTGGGTTTTGAGAGGTAATGCACTTAACAAAGGTAGTCATTTGACCTCCGCAAGCTGTCATCTTTTTCGCGGAGCAAAAAAACTGCCAACATGCTCCGGCAAATGCTACCGGCGTTAGGCGTATGAACATCATGAAGAGTGCACAATATTTATTACTAATTTTTTTCTCCGCCAGTTTGAATGCTGTCACAGCTAATACCAGAGAATATCACACTTCAGAGAGTGGCCATGTTGTTGGAGTGAGCGAGTATGGAACAGGTGAAAAGAAAACTACATATGTGCTTCTCAGCTTCGAGAACAAAGTGTGTATAAAAGATGTGATGAAATACAATGGCGCAATTGAAATGACAAAGTTTGAATGGAAGTCTGGCTCTTTACTCAACATAAAAGTACCTAAGGGTCTAGAAATAAAAACAGAGTTCGCAGACGGTGTTATCGATTGTGGGGTTCAGCAAGTAAAAGTAGAGATAGAAGCTGTTGAAAAAGCCTAACAATACATTGGAATCTACGCAAAAATCGCGCGTCTCAATTTGGCATTAGGCACGAAATAAGAATGAGATTGGCTGCGGTAGAAAAATTTATCGAACATATTGAGCTACTGTTAAATGGGACAGAAGTAGATTTATATGACTCTATAGATTCATCCTTTGAATATATTGCTGGAGCCCTGCTTGGGAAATTACGTGATAATGGAATTTGGTACGATGGAACAGGTGATCTGACCTTCAAGAAAAGAAAACTGAATCAGTTAGATTTCTCTGGAAATATGCACGTAATGAATGAACAAAAAGAGTGTTGGAAGGAACCATTCTTTGCAAGAGTGACTGACAAACGATGTACTAAGCAAGGGGTGATAGTTTTTGTTCGTATTGGTGAGTATGAAGCAGAAGGTGAATTAATTGAGCTTTTCACTTGATTTAAAAATGCCTAACAAGAAATTGCAAAATATTCGGGTTAAACTACAATCTGAATTTTTGAATTGAGCGTTATCTGTATAAGGGATTATGAAAAACTTTCGACTAGCACCAAAAAATGGATGGAGCGATTATCCTCAGAATAAAGAAATCGTGGAATCCATCTATTCATCGTTCATGCCATTGGTGAATGAAGCATCGTGGAACTATATGAACTTCACATCCGAATCTGGAATGTTTGAGGATGACGCTGAAAACTCTGTTCATTTGGAATTCCTCGAAGATGGAGAAAATCTCGCGAGTTTATGTATTAGCATAAAAATACCTACATCGGAAAACGCAGGGTTTCTTGAAAAGACTATGAACGAATTAGAATCTAAGTACAGCTTAATAAGAGATGAGTCTTGAATGAAATTAAAAAGACACTCTGATTCTATGCTTTATGCTGGAAAGGCGCTGTGTTCGATACAGAACTAAATATAAACTTGGGTTAAAGATATCAGAGCAAGATCGGTGATCCTATTGATATTCGGTGCTCAGTGTTAACTGAGCCTGATTTATTTCCGTATACATCTAAAGGAAATCAATTAATCTGCCCCTTTTTTATCGCTAACTGGAGGCGTTCATATATCTGAAATTCTTAGAATATTGTATATTTTTTGTGACGGCTTGTTTCTTAATCTACACTGACCCCAATTACTATCAAGTAACTTGCCCCGTTATATCTCCTTAAAATCAGACGGTCTGTTCAATCTGCAAGCGTTTTAAAAAAATTGAGCCATAAACTAAAAATTTTGAACCTCCAAACTAAAGTTAACTCTGTTTGAGATTTGTGTTTTCCTGCTTGAGGTGAGTATTATTTGGGGCTGTTTAGGAATTCACTAGAAAGTGGTTTGGCTTAATTTTTATAGTTTAAGAGTAAGGTTGAATCGCAATATGAACTTATCGGACATTGTTAATTGATAACGGACTTTTTCGTTGTGTTGGGTGAGATTTTCGTTTAAAAAATCGGGTAGTAGAAGGAAGGCGTGTTGTGGGAAGATTTGTTTATTGAAATAATGTGCCTACCCTCTTGTTTTATTTAGTTTTTATGGCTGCCCGCTGTGAAATTCTCGAGAATAACTACCCTTACATAATTTGAGTATTAAAATTTACTAGCAAGGAAGTAACATTGGAAGTCCTTAAAACAATATTACTATTTGATGTATTTCCATTTTTATGCAGGTTGATTGCCGGCACTCTAATCTTTTTGGCTTTCTACGCTATTGGTTTTCCTCCAGAAAAAGATTTAAACCCTTCTGCTATAACGTTGTTGATTTTTTCGGCGTTCTTCTTTCTTTTACCTGTCGCGAAGAAGATGAGCATTGGGAAGCTTCTTACCTATGAAAGAGAAGTGGCTAAAGTTAAAGAAGAAGTTGGTGAGCTCAAGACTGAGACGAGAGAATTTCTGAGCCTCTATAGTAATATGATCACCGCAATTTCTAACACTGTAAGTCAGACTGTTAACGTCCATCTTCCGGGGAAGGAGCAAGTTCTAGAAGCTAAGGAAAAACTCAATTCAACCTTGAAAGATGATGATTTTCCAGAAAGGATTGAAGATAAACTTGAAGCTTATTTAAACGAGTCAGGCTACGATGTGAATTTCGCTCTAGCTAGACTCCGAATGGAGTTAGAAAGAATTCTTAGAGAAATTCTGGGCAAACGAACTCAAACGGCTGATCCATTAACGATGAAATCAAGGTACCTATCTGCTAGGCAGTTGTTTCGAGAACTAGTTAACCAGAACCCAAATTACAAGGAGTTACATAGTTCATTTGATTACGTCCTCAAAGTCTGTAATGCAGCTATTCACGGACAAAAAATATCGGAAAGTCATGCTCACGAAGCGATATACATGGGGCTAAAAATGCTGAATGAATTTAAGCATGTGGGTAAATGATTTTAATATGAAGCTGCTAGAGAGTTCATAATGATGTGCTTCGTACATGCCCAGAACCAAACCTTAGGCATTTATATAGATAATTTAAGAGCAAGAGGATTAAATTAGGGTGTCTGATATTTTTGTTACGAAATTTGGCAGATAAATTGAATAACGATGAGCTAGATAGCGGATGGCATGATGTCAAGGTTCCAAATGGAGAAGAGGTGGGAAAGCTCTACCTTGATTTCAATGGAATTGAAACGAAATAACAAAAAACAGGACTGCTAAGTATGAGTAATATCGAAATCTATGCGTCATTAGTCAACGGTGGAGTCTTTCAACTCCTTGAAAATGGAGAAGGATGTAACATTCTTGTTGAAACCGTTTTGGGTGATGATTTAAGGCCTCCGCCCAGTAATCTCACTATCAAAGTGAAAACTGATAGTGGCAAAAACGTCACCGTCATAATACCAAACGACTACTCATCCAAAGCAATTGTGCAAATTGAAGGAGAGAGTATCTGAATGGTTCTAGGCTCACTATGATTTTAGTTAAAAGGAAATCAAAATAACGGTTAGGGCGTATTTATGGAAAGAACAATCAATGTTTTTGATAAAAGAAACAATAAATTGGTAATTTCATATCCAATTATTCTGAGTGGCGTAAATTATGAACCTTCCCTGCAAGAGTATTTCGATTTAGCTTTTGAAAATTTGGTTCAAGATGGTTTGGCTAATGAAGACGATAAAGAATATTATTATTTTAAATCAGAATAACGATTTTGTCGCTAGTTATCTTGAAGCGGACATTTTTGTGGCTTCCAATCAACCAACTATTCCGATCTTAAGGGAATTGATATTTACTATTCAGCAATTAACAAGAAAGTTTCAAGCCGAAATATGGTTATGATTTCAGCATCAACATGCAAGTTTAATTTAGAGTTAGAATAAAACTGCAAACTAGAGAGTCAGCATGCCTATAGACTTTAAACTAACACAAACACCTGCAGGATTTGCTGAAGGCTTCGGAGTATCAGGAGATAAAGTACCTGTAATTGCGAGAGAACTTGTTTATCCACGGGACGCGATTCATCTTTTAGAGCGACTCGAAGGACTGCATGAAATGATATTTTCTCATATTCCCGAGCTTCCGAAACCTACTGAAATAGATCACTTGGTAGTAATAATACCTTCAGACTTATGTTGTACCGCTTATGTGAATGAGTTAGCTATTCAGGCTGCAGTTAGAGTAAATCGTGATGTTAATGCAGGAGAGCCTATTTATAAAGGAGATATTAACACTGTAGAGTCTGTTGAATTGGGAATCGAAATACCAAAAGATGCTGGATTTATAGTGCTTCTATCAAATGGTTGGAAACGATCTATATACTATGATTTTGAGCCACTACAACCAAATTTCAATAGAGATGATATAAACGTAAAAAAAATCTTAGCCGTCCAGTTTCTGTTACTTATGGATCTTCCGTTTTTAGGTGAGAGCCAAGAAGAAAGGATTAATGAATTCGAAAGAATGAAGTGCGGATTCAAATTACTCAATGAATACTTGCAAAACAATGTTTCTGAAGAGTCAAAGTATCAAGATCTGTTTTCAGAACACACATGGATTTTCGGCTCTCAGTATAGAGTCGCTGAACGACATATCCCTCTTAATGACAGTAATATACCCGACTTTACAGTGGTAAGAGCTCACGACAATTTTAGGGATATAGTTGAAATTAAACAGCCTTTTTTGAAGTGTTTTAAAAACGATGACAATTTCGCTTCTAGCTTTAATGATTCTTGGAATCAAGCTGAAAGGTATTTAAGTTTCGTGATAAACCAGCGCGGATATCTGCGGGATGAAAAGAACTTACATTTTGAAAATCCGAGTTGTATTCTAATCATCGGCTACGAGCTTTCTGATAGCCAACTAAAAAAAATAAGAGAAAAAGAAGGCTTAGCTAAAACCATAAGAGTATTCACATATAATCATATTTTACGCTCGGCAAGCCATATATTAAACCTTATTGCTCAAGCCGGTATTGAATATTTCGATAATAACAGCAATAAGTTGAGTTCAAAAAATCAATGAGAATAATCAAAAGAATAGAGATTAAGAATTTTAGGTCTTTTTTAGGAACAACAAAAGAAGATAGAGCTGAAGTGAAAAGCGTTACCGATCTCAACATATTTTCAGGCTCTAATGATTCGGGGAAGTCAAATATACTAAGAGCGATCAACCTATTCTTTAACGACGAGATTGATGCAGCCCACCGATTCGACTTTAACAATGATTTTAACATTCTAAAGAGAGACAAGACACAGAAAGTAATCGAGATAAAAATCTATTTTGAAGTTCATCAAAGACGTTTTTCCATCAGCAAATTTTATGATAGAAATGGATACAGAAATTTCAAGTATTTCTTCACCGAGAAAGATGAAGAAATAGTTATAGACTCCAGGTCATCCGAAAATTTAAAAAAGTATAAAAATAACGATAGAATTATCAGGAAAGAAACAGGTTATAGGCGATATGCGATGGGGTTTATCTCTTCAATATCATTTTCATATGTCCCCGCAATTAGAGAAGAACGTTTTTTTGCTCATTTATACGGCAAGATACTTTTAAAAATTAAGAGAAATGAAGAACGTCATATTGAAGCACTTGAAATCGAGTTGAGAAAAATTCGAAGATGGAAGAAAACAAAGAATAATAGGTCGGAGAAAAAGGAGTTTCTCAATAACTTGACGAACAAGCGATGGAGAGACAAGAGGACGGAAGAGATCGAGCAGGAATTAAATAAAATGGCTGGCCTAGAAAAAGTTATAGGCGATCTTGAAGGAAAAATTAATAATTATTCGGACGAGCTTTTTAGTTCTGTTACATTTATCTCTTCGAAGTTTAAAGTAGGCTCAGACCTAATTGCTTTTTTTGAGAGTTTCGACATTGGTACCGGAGGAGATAAAAATGTCTCTTTGAAACTTAGAGGTGATGGCATACAAGCTCGGTTTATACCTGAGATGCTAAGCTTTCTCGATTCCATATCAAATGAGAAAAGATATTTTATTTGGGGGTTCGAAGAACCTGAAAATTCTGCAGAGTACAAAAATCAACAAATACTGGCAAGTCGCCTAAAGTCTGAGTTCTTGGAAAGTAAACAGATTTTTATAACAACTCATTCAGAAGAGTTTCTATCGTTATATGATGGCTCTAAAGTAGATAAAGAAAAGCGTAAGGCCAATCTATATCATGTAAAGAAAACCAAAAATGAAATGTACGATGAGTTCTCTACGATTAGACTTTTTGATGTTGAAAATAACACGTTTGATTTTGTGAGTACGGTATCGGATATCGAAGAGGATTTGGGTACGTCGTTAATAAGAGCAAAATATTCAAAGGAGTTAAAAGCCAAGGAAAAAGACTTTTTAAGTGCGGTGGAAATTTTAGAAGCTGAAAAACAAAAATTAGAAGAGAAAATTGCAAACTCGAATAATTGGATACTATTTGTTGAAGATGAAATCGAGCAGATCTATAAGGTTGCATATTTAAAAATAAATAGTGTTCAGTTTAACGAAGAAAATCTGGATAATATATTTTTAGAAAACTCACCGTTTTTCATTTTCTCCAAAAATGGAGCTGATGAGCTCTATAAATTTTTGAATTCGGCAGTAATTGACGAGTGGAGCGAAAGGAAAGTCGTGGGGCTTTTCGACTTCGATAGCGCATATAATAAATTTAAAGGGCTAAATTCGAGTAAGTGGGGCGAAATACAAGGAAGTGAGGACCAATGTATGTTCAGGAAAAGAAATCAATCTGATTCTTTTTATGCAATGGTTTTACCTGTTCCGGAGTATAGGTCAACTTTTGCCAGTAAAAGTTTGGGAGGACTCTCTGCTTTAGAGGTTGAACTCCTGTTTAATGACCAAGTGCTAACTAAGCTAAATCGTTTAAAGGAAGAATCCATTGCAGGCGTGACAGCAAAAAGACAAAAGTTCTGCGGGAAAAAATCTACTTTTTGGAAGCAATTAGTTGGAGTAGACTCTTCTGAATTCTCAGCTTTTATACCTATATTTGATCGGATAGGACAGTTTTTTGATGGGTGATGGAGAACTAGATAAATTGGAACAAGACAAATTATTGTTATTTTGAATTGAACTATTCTTTTAGCAGGGGAAGTGATTAAAACCTAATCGATATCTGTTATTGCTTGAAATTTCTGAATGTTGTTCGGAGAGTACATTTTAATGTCCGCTATTGGCCGAAAGCCGAAACTAACAAATATTGGAAATATGTTATTCGTTCAAGATTTTAATGAATTCTAACATGAGGTGTTCGGCCAAATATTTAACCCACTAAAAACCGAAAAAATCCCTCCATAATCCTTTTTAATTATGTTAAGATTTTCTTTGCTAGCGGTCGGAAAAGTTTCCAAAAACTCGCGGTGTTTTTAAGATGTTTTAGACGCTTTGGAATACACGAGTTTAAGTTAAGAAACCGCCAACCTTTCAGTTAGCGGCCACCTTCAGTTGAGAGCGCCAACTCTCGGTCGAAGATTGGTCAAT